>JBCCOK010000158.1:0-1525 GCA_039025395.1 Pseudomonadota bacterium | reverse complement strand
TCAGGTGTTTGTCAATCTGATCGCGAATGCCATTTCATTTTGCGAAGACGGTGATGCCATCCGGGTCTGGGCACGCAGACGAGATAACCGCGTCCTCGTCGTCGTGGAAGACACCGGGCCTGGCATCCCAGAGCAGGCATTGGCCAAGATTTTCAATCGCTTTTACTCTGAGCGCCCAGAGAAGCAGTTCGGCAACAACTCCGGTCTCGGGCTCGCGATCTCCAAGCAAATCGTCGAAGCTCATTCCGGTGTGATTTGGGCAGAAAACATTCGGCCCACTGATGCCGACGTCACCTCCGAACCGCTCGGCGCGCGCTTCGTGGTTGGTTTGCCGGTTTAAAGTCTTCCGTAACGCTCGGCGCGGCCGGGCAAAAGCTCCTAGGACCGAACATGCAACTGCACGCCAGTTGTGTCGCGTTTGACGGCAAGGGAATTTTGATCCGTGGCGCGTCCGGCAGCGGGAAATCGACGCTTGCTCTTGCGCTTTTGGCGATCGGCGCGGACTTGGTCGCCGACGACCGAACCGACATTGCCGTTCGTGAGGGTTGGCCTGTGGCCAGCCCGCCCGCTGCACTTGAGGGTTTGATCGAAGTCCGTGGACTCGGCCTTTTGCGGGCCGATGCGAAAGCCCCTGCACGGCTCGTCGTTGTCATCGACCTTGATCAGACCGAAACCGCACGCTTGCCTGAACCGAAGACCATTACGCTGGGTGGACAGTCGCTGCCGCTACTTCACAAAATCGAGAGCGCGCATTTTGCCGCTGCCCTGCGGCAATATGTTCTGTGCGGAAAGGCAAATCTCTAGATGCACGATCGGCTTCAACCTAGCACCCAGCGCGTGGTTTTGGTCACCGGGCCATCGGGCGCCGGGCGGTCGACTGCAATCAAAATCTTAGAAGACCTGAACTTTGAAGCGATAGACAACCTGCCGCTGAGCCTTGTCCCTCGGATCTTGGATGGCGCGCTGACGCGACCTGTTGCGATCGGGCTCGACATCCGAAACCGCGACTTCACGGTCGATGGTGTAATTGAAACCTTGCACAGCTTGGCCCAAGAAAAGACGCTTGAGACAGATCTTTTGTTTCTCGACTGTAACCGAGAGGTGCTGAACCGGCGCTTTTCCGAAACCAGACGCCGGCACCCGCTCACTCCGGCCGACTCACCCGAAGCCGGCATCGAGCAAGAAACCGAAATTCTCGGCCCGATCCGCCATAAAGCAACAATCCTAATTGATACCTCGGAATTGTCGCCGCACGACCTGCGAGACCATCTTCGTGATTGGTATGATCCGAACGCGGTCGCGCAGATGGCGATCTCTGTTCAATCGTTTTCATATAAGCGCGGGGCACCGCCGGGCCTGGACATGATGTTCGATTGCCGGTTCCTGAAAAATCCGCATTGGCAGGCAGATTTACGTCGTTTGGATGGCCGAGATCCCAGGGTATCTGGCTACATCGAAACCGATCCGCTTTGCACCCCGTTCTTTAGCAAGACCGCCGAACTTGTCGAATTCCTGCTTCCGGCAT
>JBCCOK010000157.1:0-1550 GCA_039025395.1 Pseudomonadota bacterium | reverse complement strand
GACAAGGTGAAACCGGGTGACACATTGATGCTGATTGAAGCGATGAAAACATTCAATCCGGTCGACGCGACACAGGCCGGGACGGTCAAGCAGATCATTGTCGGCGACGCTCAACCCGTCGAGTTCGGCGAACCTCTCATCGTCATCGAATAAGGAACAGTCTCGATGATCGAAAAAGTCCTTATCGCCAATCGCGGCGAGATCGCCCTGCGCATCCATCGCGCCTGCAAGGAAATGGGGCTGCAGACAGTTGCCGTTCACTCCGAGGCTGATCGCGATGCCATGGTCGTGCGCTTGGCCGACGAAGCCATTTGCATCGGACCTGCCCCGAGCAATCAGAGTTATCTGAAAAAGTCTCAGATTATTGCTGCGGCCGAAATCACGAATGCCGATGCGATACATCCCGGATACGGCTTTCTATCAGAAAACGCCCAATTCGCTGAAATGGTTGAGGCGCACGATCTCGTCTTTATAGGCCCTACAGCCGATCACATTCGAACAATGGGCGACAAGATCGCAGCCAAGCAGACCATGATTGATGCAGGCGTTCCGGTCGTACCGGGTTCTGAGGGCGGCGTAACCTCGATTGCGGAAGCCAAGAAGGTTTCCAAGAAAATCGGCTATCCCGTTCTCATTAAAGCCGCATCCGGCGGCGGTGGTCGCGGGATGCGTGTCGCTGCAACTGAAAAAGATCTCGAGACGTCTATCAAGGCAGCAAAACAAGAGGCCAAAGCGGCGTTTGGCGATGACGCGGTCTACATTGAGAAATATCTCGGCCAGCCACGCCACATCGAAATTCAGATTATCGCTGATACACATGGCAATGTCTGCCATCTTTGGGAACGCGATTGCTCGCTCCAACGCCGCCACCAGAAAGTGTTTGAGGAAGCCCCTTCCCCGGCCCTAAATCAAGCGCAACGCGAACAGATCGGTTCGATCGTCGCGAAAGCCGTCAAAAAGATGGGCTATCGCGGTGCGGGCACGATGGAGTTCCTCTACGAAGACGGCGAATTCTATTTCATTGAGATGAATACAAGAATTCAGGTTGAACACCCTGTGACGGAAATGATCACCGGGATCGATCTCATTCGCGAGCAGATCCGTGTCGCTGACGGTAAGAAGCTCTCTTTCTCACAGGATGATGTCATCCTCGTCGGCCATGCCATTGAGTGCAGGATTAACGCAGAGCATCCAGAAACCTTCGTGCCCTCACCGGGAACAATCACAGACTTCCACCCGCCCGGCGGTCTTGATGTTCGCCTCGATAGCGCTGTGTATTCAGGCTATAAAATACCGCCACACTACGACTCCATGATTGGAAAGCTAATCGTGCATGGTCGCAGCCGCAATGAGTGCATTATGCGTTTGCGCCGGGCATTGGGTGAGATGGTGATCGGAGGGGTCAACACCACTCTACCGCTCCATCAACGCCTCGTCGAAGCGCAGGACGTGATCGACGGCAATTACGACATTCACTGGCTGGAGCGTTTTCTCGGGCTGAAATAGAGGCAGACATGTCCGAGAGGTTTGGCACGCAAGACCTATTGAAT
>JBCCOK010000156.1:0-1553 GCA_039025395.1 Pseudomonadota bacterium | reverse complement strand
GTGCGCAACGCCGCGCCAAAGCCGAGCGCGCGATGGATGATTTGCGCGCGCGGTTCGGCGATCAATCGGTGGAGCTTGGCCTCACCTTCGGCACAGTCAATCCGCGCAGCGAGCCTCAACCAGATAAATAAGCCCGATCAGTTACAGGGTTCGGCTTTCAACATTTCGATTTGTTTCAGGTCGCCGCGCAGCGAGTACTCTTCATATTGCATGATGAGGCGACGGGATACACCGCTTTCGTGCACGTAGAATGACACCGCATACACCGGCGTTTTCTCACCATTGCCCAATACATCGTCTTTTTTGAAATAGCTCAACGTCACTGGCCAAGCGGATTGGCCATCGAATGCTTTGCCGAGTCCTTCAGCCTCGCCGGTCACCTCGACCAAGTTGTCGCGTTCCTTGCCGATGATAGCTGTGGTCTCCAGAACTTCATCGCCATCGCCCGAGCCGTCAAAAAGTAGCGCCTGATGAATCGTCTCCCCAGCTTTTGCAGCTTCGATAATTCCCGCATAATGCTCAGACATGAAGAGTGCGTCATCGAGTTCTATTGCTTCCTCTTGGGGAATCGAAATTTCCACCTGTATTGCGCCGGATCCGCGCTCCGCATGCCCCTTAACATCCTGCTCCAATTGTCCATTGAGGTAAGATCTATTGACGAACGAAAGGTTTTTTCCGTCCGCACTTTCAAAACTCGTCGTACGTTGGTCGCTTGTGAAGCCTTTTCGTGGTGTCGAGACACGCGTAAAAAGTCGATAGCGTGTAGCAAACCCCTCGCAGGCAGACCCTGCGAATTCATATACCATTCGGCCTTTGATGCCCGTGATTCCCGAACGGTCGCTCGATTTATCGAGACTGATATCGTACACAGCCCGATGGGGAAGTAGCCCTTTGAGACTGGCAGCATGAGCAATGGACGCAACGCTGATAGCGAGCGAGATAAGGGCAAGGCGCAGGGTCATGTTATTCCTTAGCTGATAAGCCGTTCGTTTCTTATTCGACGGCTGTCCGGCGACTGTTGCAGGAGATGCAAACAGGCTACCACTCCGAACAAGCATAGCGCCATATGGGAGTACAAAATGGCAGGAAATGTAGAAAAAAGGCTCGCCGAATTGGGCATCACATTGCCTTCGGCCCCGGCCCCCGCAGCGAACTACGTGCCTTTTACCATGCAAAACGGAATGCTGATCGTTTCTGGCCAGATTTCCAAGCAGGACAACGGCACACTGATGACCGGCAAGTTGGGTGACAGCGTTGATGTGGCGGGCGGTCAGGCGGCAGCTCGTGTTTGCGCGCTGGCGATTCTTGCTCAGGCCAAAGCAGCGCTGGGTGATCTCGACCGCATCACGCAGGTGCTGAAATTGCAGGGATTCGTGAATGCGACGCCGGATTTCACGGAGCATCCGCAGGTCATCAACGGCGCATCCGACGTTATTGCCGAGGTCCTGGGCGATGCCGGGAAACATGCCCGCGCAGCCGTCGGCATGGGTTCGCTACCGCTTGGCGTTAGTGTCGAAATCGACGCGATGATCGCCTACGAATAGTGCCTATGC
>JBCCOK010000155.1:0-1592 GCA_039025395.1 Pseudomonadota bacterium | reverse complement strand
TGTGTTCGTCGGCCATTTTGATAGTAAGCCGGATGTTGATGATTTGCACACCGTTGCGGCTGTTGGATCTTTGCTGCAGCAGCCCGCACTAGAATGTGTCGAAGCCGTTGGCGTGGCCGGGGCCTACGGCGTTCAGGGCGGTGAGTTTATCCCTTCGCCGAGCCTCTTCGACCTCGCTTTTGGCGAAAACTGGCTGGACGGTCATTCAGATCGATCCGGGACAATTGCTGCGCAAGCCAAACTCTTTGTCGAAACGCTTCAGGCGGACGGGCACGTCTGGATTATGGTCGCGGGGCAGGCGGATATTGCCGCCGATGCCTTGGCGATGGCCATGCAGACTCAGCCTGATTTGCCCTACAAGACGCGTATACATCTGGTTCAACACAGTGATTGGAACGAAAGTGTCACCGCGACTGAAAAACTAGCTTTCGTTCAGGCCAATGCTGATTACCAGAAAATCGCCGATGGCAATGCGCTTGGGAATGGGACGCCGGGATACACAACAAATAGCGCGATCTATTGGCCATCTGTCTTGGCCGATCCGCGCATCGGCCCTCTCTGGCAAGCAGCGAAAACACTGGCAGACGAGCGCAATCCTGAGGCGGCCTATGTAAACCCATCTGTTGCGGCGGGTGGTTTTGATTTTTCCGATACGGCTGAAATGGCGCATATCTTTGGCTTGCAGCGCCTGAACGATGTCGGCGACTTTTTCGATTTTGTGCTGCCGCCTTTGAACATCACGTGGCCGAATGGATCACAAGCGGCGCTCGCCCTGACCTATGACGATGCTCTCAATAGCCAACTTGAGGTCGCTGTTCCGCACCTCGATGCGATCGATTTGAAAGCGACGTTTTATGTCTCACTGGGCTTCAATGATCGGGACGCGAAGATTGAAACTTGGAGATCGGTCGCGGCGAGCGGCCATGAACTCGGCAACCATACATTGGTGCATCCGTGTCGCGGCTCGTTGCCGGGGCGTGACTGGGTGCAACCAAATCGCGATCTGGATACTTATTCGAAGGCGCAGCTCTTATCGGAGATCGAAGAGGCTAACGCTCTGCTCACTGAGATTGACGGCAAGACTGTGCGCACATTCGCCTACACGTGTGGTGACGTAACGGCTTCCGGGGAATCCTTCATCAACGATCTGCGCCCTTATGTTGTGGGCGCGCGCAGCGTGGTGAGGGATGCCCCTTATGATCCCTATTTCATGCCATCTTTCGCCGTGGATCAAACGCCGGCCCGCGAGATGATCGCCTATGTCGACGAATTGATTGCAAAGCAAACGGTTGGAACGATCACGTTTCACGGCATCGGCGCCGATCACCTGTCCATTACTGAAACGGATCACAAGACGCTTTTAGCGTATCTAAAAGCGCGAGAAACTGAGATATGGGTCGCCCCACTCGTGGACATCCTGACTTGGGAGCAAGCTCAATCTCAGCTGAAATAATTGGATCTAGATCGAAAAGCTCGTCCCACAGCCGCAGCCTGCCGTGGCGTTCGGATTGTTGATCTTAAACGCCGCACCGATCAATTCAGTAGAAAAGTCGATTTCAGAGCCGCCCATGAATTCGAGACTCATCTCGTCG
>JBCCOK010000154.1:0-1606 GCA_039025395.1 Pseudomonadota bacterium | reverse complement strand
GAGCGCTGACGAGATTACCATCCCCCTGCGCCTCGTGCGACTTATCAGTTCCCAACTGCCGGTCGGGGCCTTCGCCTATTCGAGGGGTTTGGAATATGCATCTGAGGCGGGTTGGGTTCGTAACGAAGCCGAGCTGCGCTCGTGGCTTTTCGGAACTCTGGAACATTCTTTCGCGCCCCTTGATGGCGCGCTCTTTCTGAAGATGATGACCGCCTTGCAGGACGCAGATGCAACGGAGTTCAGACGGTATGACGATATGCTCCTGGCCGCCCGGGAAAGCGCGGAAATGGCGCTTGAAGATACGCGGATGGCGCAATCTCTTTTGAAGTTGCGAACAGAGCTTGCTCCTTCGAACTCGAAAGCGCGGGAATACGCCTGCAAGACGTTTCCAGCGGCTTTTGCTTTGGCGGTATTCGACATGGATGTTTCGGGAGAGGCTGGCTTGCACGGCCTCATGTGGGCAACCTGCGAAGCGCAGGTGGCCGCGGCAATCCGACTGGGGTTGATCGGCCAGTCCGCCGGTCAGAGAATTATGTCCGATGCGCCCGAGATCATCGCGATCTGCGCGCGGATCTCGCAGGAGACCCCCGAAGACAGGATTGGCAACGTGTCCTTCATGGTGGCGGTGTCCAGTGCGTTGCATGAAACCCAATATAGCCGCTTGTTTCGATCCTAAATACCGTCCGCGTCCTGAAACGCGTCACTCTCCGATTGTCTCCCAGAGAGGCAGAGTGACAGTCCCCTCATATCAGGAAGTATCGCTGAGCCATGGGCAGAACGTCCATCGGCTCGCACGTCGCCAACTCGCCGTCGACGCGAACGTCGAATGTTTGAGGATCAACTTCCAGTTTGGGCGTCAGATTGTTGTGCACCATGTCATTTTTCTTAACCGACCGGCACCCTTTCACCGCAACCACTGATTTCGTTAAGCCAAGTTCTTCATCAATGCCCGCGCCCTTCGCCGCCTTTGAGACGAAGGTCACCCCGGTGGCCGCGCGCGCGGCACCAAAGCTACCGAACATTGGGCGGTAATGAACGGGCTGAGGCGTCGAAATCGAGGCGTTCGGATCACCCATCGGTGCCACTGTTATCATACCGCCAATGATCACAAGCGCAGGTTTGACACCGAACATCTTAGGATCCCAAAGCACCAGATCGGCGCGTTTTCCCACTTCGACAGAACCGATCTCATGCGCAAAACCATGCGACAAGGCCGGATTGATCGTATACTTGGCCACGTAGCGGCGGGCGCGGAAATTGTCATTTCGCGCAGTGTCTTCGGGCAGAGCGCCGCGCTGTACCTTCATTTTATGCGCTGTTTGCCAGCATCGAAGGATCGTCTCTCCCACCCGACCCATGGCCTGAGAATCGGACGCCATCATCGAAAAGACGCCCATGTCATGCAGGATGTCTTCGTCGGCGATGGTTTCTTTGCGGATGCGACTTTCGGCGAAAGCCACGTCTTCGGGAATGTCGGGCGACAGGTGATGGCACACCATCAGCATATCGAGATGTTCGTCAACGGTGTTGACGCTGTAGGGTCGCGTCGGATTGGTGGATGACGGCAGAACGTTGCTTTCGGCGGCAATGGCAATGATATCCGGCG
>JBCCOK010000153.1:0-1626 GCA_039025395.1 Pseudomonadota bacterium | reverse complement strand
CCGGGAAGAGCGCACCCGCCTGCTGAGAGAGAAAGTGGCTGAAGTAGACCAGCGTATTAAAGAGCTGATTGCTGCGCGGAACTTGCTAGCTGAGATTGCGGAGCAACCTGACAAACCTTTCGTCGATGAACATCTGGAGCGCATGGGGCTTCTGATTGAGTAGCTTATCGGGCCGAAACATCGTGCGTTAGGCAGTTGTCCGCGCGACTAGAGCTTAGCGTGAGACGCTGTCGGGCGCGCCAGCCGATCATTCAACCGATAAAAATTCTTACCTAAACGTAAAACCGCTTGTTCCGCGACATTCTGTCGGCTAGCCTATACATGATCGGAGAGGGACCAAAGATCACTCCCGAAAATTTGCGCTGTGATTTCCGCTATTTGTGGCGGGGGGAAACGGCAAGGGCGTTCAATACCGGGAGGATTGTATGAACCGCACTGTAAAAACACTCGTCGGAGCTGCTGCCGTTGGCGTGGGGCTTGCCATGGCAAGCGCAGCTTTTGCCGCATCCATTGAGGGCAACTGGCGCACCCAGTCCGGTGAAAGCGCCCGTATCGCCAAATGCGGTAGTTCGTTCTGCGTGACACTGACCTCCGGTAAATATTCCGGTAAGCGCATCGGCCGCATGAAAGGTTCCGGCAACAGCTATTCCGGCACAATCACGGACCCTTCTAACGACAAGTCTTATTCGGGTACTGCCAAAGTTTCCGGCGCCTCCATGAAAATGCGTGGCTGTGCGTTGAAAGTGTTTTGCCGCACGCAGACCTGGCGCAAGAAATAGGCGCCAAGAGATAAGTCGACCGCCTTCCTAGGAGGCGTTTGCAGATCGGCCGGTCGTGTTGGGAGGCGCGACCGGCCGTTTCGCGTTTTGGATCGGCGCTTGACCGCACTTGATGCCGACCCACCATGCGGGCAAGACGGTTCGAAAGCTCGCACCTTCGGATCCCCACCATGCAATTTGCCGACATCGATGGCGTCACGATCCACTATCAGGTCATCAGCGCCCCGGATGACAAGCCGACCATCGTCTTTTCCAATTCCCTCGGCACAGATTTCCGCATCTGGCGTGACGTCATCATCCGCTTCGTCGGCGAAGCGTCGATCATAGTGTACGACAAGCGCGGGCATGGCTTGTCCGATCTCGGCACGGTCGCGGAAGGCGACAAGCCGAAGATCGACGACCACGTGAACGATCTTGCTGGTCTGCTTGACCATCTCGGCGTCGCCGATGCTGTGATTTGCGGTCTCTCGGTTGGCGGGTTGATTGCCCAGGGGCTGAACTTTCTTCGCCCCGATCTGGTGAAGGCCATGGTGCTTTGCGACACGGCGGCAAAAATCGGTAATGACGAGATGTGGAACCCGCGCATCGAGGTGGTGGAGAACGATGGGCTCGCCGCAATAGCCGATGCCAACATGCAGCGGTGGTTCTCGCCGGTGTTTCACGCCGAACGTGCCAGCGAATTGCAGGGTTATGTCAACATGCTCGTGCGCCAACCTGCCGAAGGCTACGTCGCCACTGCAAAAGCAATCCGCGACGCTGATCTTCGGGGCGCTGCATCACAGACGAAGGTTCCAACAATCTGCATCGTTGGCGAAAATGACGGCGCAACGCCGCCCGCAGTCGTGCT
>JBCCOK010000152.1:0-1667 GCA_039025395.1 Pseudomonadota bacterium | reverse complement strand
TTGCGTATAGTTGGGCAGATCGTCCAGCGGTTCGCGCATGATCACCTCAAGGAAAGGGCCATAGCCTGCACCGCCGCAATAGGGGCATTCGGGCGGATCCGGAAGCAGCAGAAATTCTTGCAAATACGGCTCGGCAGCGAACCGCATCAAATATCCCTCAATCGCAAATCCATCCGCCGCCGCGCGCAGGTCGGGCGGGAAAGTTTTGATCATATTTGGCACGATGTCATCGCTGATATCATAGGTCTCGATACTGGCGAGCAATTGCCATGGGGTGGCTGTGTGGCCGCGCACCGGTTCTGGCTGTGCAAACAGGTCAGGTGCAATCACAGTCAACACGGCGACACAGAGGGCGATGCCGCAGAGGCTGAGAAGAAAATTCCGAAAGGACATGCGTGTTGCATAATGCGGGTGAGACCCGTCGTAAATCACCCGCCGTTGATCCGCCCGATGATGTGAGATTTGCTGCCGATATTGGTTCGGGCTTGCATCATTTCAGGCTAACCTGGCAGGCGGGTTTTCTTGGCATGATTGAACGTTTCTCGTGCTTTGAGTTGAGTGGACATGTGCGAAATCGCATCGCAAATTCTTTTCTGTACCAGCGTAGAACTTTTTGATCGCCAATTATTTGAATTGCCTTTGTTTTTGCTCGGCGGGGTCTTCGTTCTTGCGTCCTACACTAGCGTCTCTTTTGTGGCGCTCAACGTCAATTCCGGGAAGTCCCGCTCGACGCGATCAATATCCCATTGCAGGCGAGTCATATAGACGGGGTCGCCATCGTTATCGCTGGCCATGTGACCTTTGTTTGACGACACAAATGCGTCGAGCTTTTCATCCGGTCCAGTGACCCACCGGGCCGACGTGAACTGCGTCGCTTCAAAGCGCACAGGGATACCATATTCCAGTTCGATCCGGCTGGCCAAAACCTCAAACTGGAGCGCGCCAACAACGCCGATGATGAAGCCTGAACCAATCATCGGTTTGAACAGTTTCGCTGCGCCTTCTTCGGCAAATTGGGTCAGCGCTTTGTCCAGATGCTTAGCCTTCATCGGGTCGGTTGCGCGCACTGATTGCAGCAAT
Source organism: Pseudomonadota bacterium (assembly GCA_039025395.1). Classification (GTDB taxonomy): domain Bacteria; phylum Pseudomonadota; class Alphaproteobacteria; order Rhizobiales; family Rhizobiaceae; genus Hoeflea_A. Next base: position 587 of record JBCCOK010000152.1, on the reverse strand, counting down.
TCTGGCGCAAAACTGGGGATGCCCGTGAAGCGCACATCTTCGCCTTCGGTCAGGGCATCGCCAATGCGCAGCTGTCCGTGGTTGGGAATGCCGATAATATCGCCCGCCCAAGCCTCTTCCGCCAGCTCGCGATCTGAGGCGAGGAACAACATCGGAGAGCTGATCGCCATTGGTTTTTTCGATCTGACATGGGTCAGCTTCATGCCGCGCTTGAAATGACCGGAACAGAGCCGAACAAATGCGATGCGGTCGCGGTGCTTCGGGTCCATATTAGCTTGGACCTTGAACACGAATCCTGTGACCTTTTTCTCGTTCGGGGCGACTTGGCGCGGCTCGCCGGGGCGGACCTGCGGTTTGGGGCCGTAATTGCCGATCCCGTCCATCAATTCCTGCACCCCGAATGAGTTGATCGCAGAGCCGAACCAAATTGGCGTCAACGTACCATCCAAGAAAGCCTGATGGTCGAAAGAGGGCAGCAGCTCACGCGCCATCTCAACCTCTTCGAGGAATTTTTCGAGCAGGGCTGCGGGCACATGTTCGGCCAGTTTCGGATCGTCGAGGCCTTTGATCTCGATGCTTTCGGCGAC
>JBCCOK010000151.1:0-1683 GCA_039025395.1 Pseudomonadota bacterium | reverse complement strand
TCTGAACAATCGGGCACCCGGCGGTGAACGCACCTACCAAACCATGTCCGTGCTCTGTGACCGCGACGATGTCGTGATTGTCAATTTCGAAGAAGACTTCGCCGTCCGCGAATTCTTCTAAGAGGTCATGGTCCATCCCGAAGTCGACAATAATCGGACCGAGCTGACCCGGGCGCCCACAGTGAATGTGGAACATGCTGATTTCATCGAGTTTGACGCCTTCGAGTTTGACGTGCGCATAGGCTTTGCTGAAATCGCGGTTGAAGGTCAGCGTCCCATGCCCGCGTGAGGGACGATCAGCGCGGTCCGTTGAAGGCGTCGTAGACTTGAATTGTTTCGGCGTGAGACGCGGCACCTCTTCCTCTTCACCCGCTTGTTGGTGCGGGGTGAGCCAACCCTGAAACACAGCGCCCGGCTCTTCGCCTATGCTGGGTTGCAGCTCAATGCCGCTTAACGCGCTGTCGGCATTGGCAAATGGCAGCGGAGCGATGAGGCAGAGTGCGAAGAGTTTTTTCAACATGTTTAGGGTCCTATGTGTCGTGTAATTTTCGGTCAGGCCGCGGCTTTCTGAGAGAAGGCTTGAAGCTTTTGCAGCGCCGTGATGCCGATCGCTGGATCAGGCGTCTTTCGGGCGGATCCGAAAACGCTGAGGCGACTTTCCTTTAGCCATGCGTTCAAGGCGGGCACGCTGGACCAGACCGCGAAATTCATAATGAAGCTTGCCGTCATCTTGAAGAACTCATCCGGCGTGCTGGGGTGCGGGATGACGGATGCGAGCTTGTTTTTTTCCTCAAGAGATGTGTCGGCAAGCGTCTCGATCGCGCCCAACATCGCGGCGCTGAAAACTTGCTGGCAGCCGACGAGGGTCTGCAACGTGATATGTCCCGGCTCGAACACCGCAACGGGCGCGCGCGGGGCGAGACCATCTGCCGTACAATTGATATAGACCGCGTCGGGATGGGCCGCGATGGCGCCTTGCGCCAACTCAATTTTGGTCGGTCCAATGCGTTCAACCCGCCCTTTGCGAATTACATTTTTGATCCGGCGAAGCTGTTCGAGCTCTGCGAGCGATACCGTCGCGCAGCGATACATGGTCGGCGTGACATGTTTGTCCAAGCGCAAGAAGTGTTGCGTCGCTTCAAGCTGTTTGAAGACCTGTTCCGGGGTATTGGCCTCTGCGATAATTTCAATGTGCTCACCGATGCGAAAGTTCTCACCCGGTTGCGTCATGGCGCGATTTAGGAACCATGAATCTCGCGGCATGATCCATGAAATATCGTCCGGCGCGACATGATTGGCGAGCAGCCACAAAACCGCGTCGATGGCCGTTTTACCGGCCCCAACCACGACATATCCCCCGCTCGATTGTGCAAGTTTTGGCAATGCGTTCGGCGCAACAACGCGAACGCCCTCGGCAACTTCATATTTCGGTGGGGTCACAGACGGGACGGCAACTTTCATATAGGTCGCGTCGACGACAGACTTCTTAGCGTGAACATCCATGGTCTTTTGCGACGCCAGCAGCTGAGCTTTCCCGTTCTCGAAATGCGCACGTGGAAAATACTGCACGCGTCCGGATGGCAAGAAGCGCTGGCGCATAACCTGATCGAAATAGGCAACGACTTCATCGACGGATGCCAATTCCGACAGGCCTGCATTCCAGCCAACCTGATCGATTTCTCC
>JBCCOK010000150.1:0-1746 GCA_039025395.1 Pseudomonadota bacterium | reverse complement strand
GTCGGGTCCGCCGACTGGATGCTGCTGGCCTACCCGCTCTACATCTTCACGCTCAACGGTATGGTGGTGTGCGCCATCCTGTGCGGTCGCGTCGCCGAAAGCCGCGCCGTCGTGTATGACCGCCGGATTGCCTGATCGCGCATTCGGCCGAGCATGAAAAAAGCTGCCCGCTTTCGAGGGCAGCTTTTATCTCAGGCCTTGATCGTTACACGCACACTCGATGGAGCGCCTGAAGATTTCGTTGTCCGGTCAGGCCGGTCTGCGGCGACGCCGCGCCGACACGCCACCAGCCATCGCCAGCGCACCGAGCAGAAGCAACGCAGACGCGGGCAGCGGTACCGCGGGCGGTTCGTTGGAGGGCGGCGGCGCCAGAGACACATGCAACGACTTGATCGTATAATTGTCGTTCCAGCCGATCGCACCGAAACCGAAGCTGAGCCCGGTACGTTCCTCTTGGGTCGCAATATGCGACAGGTCGAACGGGTTTATGATATCCTGAAAGCTGACAAGCCGGTCAAATGCACCATCCGTCACCGTCCCGAAGGCAAAATCGTCGTTGTGGTCGACGTTACCGAAGCGCACCTTTTCGATGATCACGCTTTGGCTGAACGTAAAGACGATCACATCGTTCCCGTGGTTCCCGTCAATCTGGTCGCTTTCATGCCGTCCACCATCCGTGCCAAGGCCATCCGGGTCCTGGTCGACCTTGCGGCTGTGAAAATTGATGATGCTCGGGTTTACGTGCGAGGAGAACGTACCGGCGGTCGCGGTGAGGCCCAACCCGTCGGATGTGAAAGTTCTGACATGCGCATCAGCGTAGTTCGCGCCCGTGAACGAGAACGTTATTGCATGCGCTGCCGAACCGATAACAGAGGTTGCAACGACAGCCGCAGCACATACGGAATTGAACAACTTCATTTCACCACCTTCACGCTGGAAAATATCCAGTTACCCCGCAGCCTAGATGGGCGATTTCCCGCCTATTTGCAATGTCGAGCGCTTGGGCAGGTATAAATATTTCAGCAATTGTGACTGAAAACCTGTGTTTTGAGCGGCATCACTCGTGTCAATTGAATTCTTGCAACCATGGCGCGCAGTCAAATCGGCGCACTGTTTTCAATCTTTCGTCAATCTACGCGAAAATGGTCAATTGTTTCTCAGACTGCCTGAGACCGCTCAGCGCTGGCATGCGCCAGCGTGGATTGATTCCAAAATGTGCGAGACCGAAGCGTGTCCCTTTGGGCTAAAACGGAGGTTGGCCCAGACACGGATGACAGTGCCAAAGCATAGCACATGAAAAAACCCGGCCTGTGGGGCCGGGTCCAGTGAAAGGGTCTGAAGGACGTTTTAGCCCTTCTCTTCGATGATCTCGACGAGGTGCGGGATCTTGCGAACCATGCCGCGGACCGAAGGGGTGTCTTCGAGTTCGCGTGTTTTGTTCATCTTGTTCAGACCAAGGCCGATCAGGGTCGCGCGCTGTTCAGCGGGACGACGGATGGGCGAGCCGATCTGTTTGACGACGATTGTCTTTGCCATCTGACTTAGGCCTCCTCAGCCACTTGAGCCGACGCATCGGGTGCATCATCCCGCTTGGGCAGGATGTCGGACACTTTCTTGCCACGACGCTGCGCGACGCCGCGCGGCGATTGCTCTTTCTTGAGGCCGTCGATGGTGGCGCGGATCATGTTGTAGGGGTTTTGCGAGCCGATGGACTTGGACACGACGTCCTTGACGCCCAGCATTTCG
>JBCCOK010000149.1:0-1789 GCA_039025395.1 Pseudomonadota bacterium | reverse complement strand
TCGTATTCCTTTCTGGCTTTTTCGCCCGGGGGACAGAATGAGCGTGCTCGGATTTCTCTTCTTCTCCGGTTTAGTCGCTTGCGCGCTCTACGCCGTGCTCCCCAACCTGCAGGAGACGCCCGCGGCAACGCCGCCGTCTCCTTTGCCCCTCCCAGAGACGCGATACCGTCTCCTGCAGGTCCCTCTCAGCCTTTTCATCAAAACGTTTGGAACGCCAGTTTCGCAGCCACCAGCAAACGTGATGCGCGCATTCCATCGCGGCGCGACGCTTGTCGCTACCTCAGAAAAAGAAACCACTCGGAGGGTAACATGGCAGCTCTGAAGAGGTCTTTCTACGCTCTCAACCGGGATCAGAGACTTGGCCTCATCGCCGTGTTCGCGCTCGCCGAGTTTATCAGCATCATGATCGGTTGCGGCATTGGCTCATGCTTCGGATCTGATGACGTATTGCGCCTGCAAGGTGCGGGCTTCGGCGCAGCGGCTGGCTTTGCCGTTGCAGCTGTCGCGATTGCGTTCGTCATTCGTTGTGTCGCCGATGACCTTGCCATTGATCCCAATCCAACACGAGAAAGCGAGGTCCATCATGCGACTGAATAAAGTCAATATCGAACCAAAAAACCTCATTCGATCCGGCGCATTATTGGGCATCGGCCTCGTCGCGGGAGCATTGCTCCTTAGTCCGAGCAGAAACGAAGCTTCGGCGCAAATGGGCAGTGGTCAAACTGCAGAAGCTTTTGCTGAACGCTTTCCGGAAACGGTCCCGGACAGCCTGGAATGCAATGGATTTGGACCGCTATGCCAAGTGGTGGCAGGCAAAACGGTTTTTTATGTGGATCCCGATGCCCGACATGCCTTTATCGGGCGGCTCTATGATCTTGATGCAAAGCAAGACTTGACGGAAGCGACCCTGATTTCGCTCCGGCCGCCCGAAACAAATGAGGCAGACACCCCCATCTTAGCCAATGCAGCAACTTGGGACACGCTTCCTTTTGAGAGCGCCATTGTGCGCAATCGCGGTGGTTCCTTAAAGGTCGCGGTCTTCTCTGACATCAATTGCGGCTACTGCCGCAACCTCTCTGCGGCCCTGACTTCGGCGCCGGACATCGAGGTGAGCGAATTTCTCGTTGGCATGGCGGGCTCAGCGGATGCGAGCAGACACATCGGATGCGCCAGTGATCCAGAACGCGCACTGGAGATTTATTATGCGACGCGCTCCGTTCCAAGCGCCGAGTGTGATCAAGACATTGTGCTAGCCGCTCAAACAGCGGCGCGCCGTCTCGGTAGCAAAATGCAAGGCACTCCGACTTTTGTCCGCCCCGATGGGGCTGTGACCTCCGGCTTTCGCGATATCAACAGCCTGCGGACCTGGCTAGAAATACCAGCCGCACCAGACCGGGAGACCTCCCAATGAAAACGCATATCATATCAGTTGTCGCCTTGATGGCCCTGTCCGGGTGCGCGAGCGCTCTCAAGCTTGAAAACGTTGCTGGCACATGGAGCTGTCCACGGATCGATGGGGTGTGTGCTGACACATCTGCGATCGATGCCGGGCTTACCGGCCGCGCGGCTACACGAGGCGCCATTAGCGGCGTTGGTGAAACTGTCGGTTCTCATTTCATGACCATTCGTGCGCAAGGTGAGCAGGCTTATCAGCCCATCTCAACGCTTGCCCGGACGAAGGATGAAATTGCCCGTATAGTAATCGCCCCGACTGTCGATAGCAGCGGGCATTACCATGGCGCACGCGAACTGTTTGCTGTCATGAAAACCGGCTCATGGGTTGAAACCC
>JBCCOK010000148.1:0-1815 GCA_039025395.1 Pseudomonadota bacterium | reverse complement strand
GTTCAGGCCAAGCTTTGTTCCGGTGACAATAATCGTGTCTTCGACACGTTTTTCATCTTCCGGTTCCGATGCAGCTGCAGGATTTGTGATTGGTTGCGGCACGCGCGTTGATGAACCAACGGGAGCTGCTTCGACAATCGTATAGCCGCTGCCATTTGAATTGGTCGCAACCAAGCCAGAGCCGGACAGAAGTTCAGCCAAGGCCTGCTCGGTCGACATTTGCCCCTCTAGTGCGGGCACGGCTATACCGTCCACAAGATCGCTCGGCGCCACGATCGTGACACCACGTTGCGTAGAGAGCGCAAAAAGCGCATCGCCAAGGCTTCCCGCCGGGGTGCTCACACGCTCAATCGATGGTTCGGGGTCATTGACCTGCGCCATGGCGGCTGGAACTATCGCAGAAAGAACAATGGCAGATGTTGCTGCGACCAAAACACGTTTGTGCCATGGGTTTTGATTTTGAAGATTCACTGAAAATACCCCTCGTAATCTCTCATACGCGAATGCGTTGCAATCTCAACTCTAGGGGTAAGACAGTTGAGCCGCGGATTTTGCCCCTCAAGAAATCAAATAAATTCGATCGACGCAGTTATTCAGGGGCGCCGCTCGGCCGAATGACGATTTTGTCTGCAGCGGAACGATCAATCGTGATCGGATAAACGAAGGTAAGTGTGTTTAGGAGTCCGTCCAAATCGGTGGATTGAAAGGAAGCGTTTATGCTTTTTGTCTGTAGGTCAGGCGACAAGTCTTCAAGCTGAATTTCCAATTCAGAATACCGATTGGCGTCGTCTATAATCTCGCGCAGGGTGGCGCCGTCATAATATAGGATATTGTTCCGCCAGGCGGCGATCCGTTGAATATCTACGGCGCGAATGACACTCAACCCAATACGATCAGAGGCTGAGACCATTTCGCCGGCCGCGACCTGGCGATGGGATTTCAAGCTGGTGATGGCGCCATCTACCACCAAGGGAAAGGCAACATCGACCAGCCCTTCGCTGACCGAAACCCGCATGATGCCGGCGCGTTCACTGACTTCGAATTGCGTGCCGATCGCTGTGGCCGACAGGTGATCAGATTTTACGGTAAATGGCCTGTTCGGATCGGCCTCAACATCAAATAGGGCCGCGCCTTTTACCAGGGTCACAACACGACTTTTATCAGAAAACGCGATACTGACTTGGGAGCGCGCTGCGAGGGTTAGCTCGGACCCATCGGGCAACGTGATCGCCCTCACCTCACCAGTCTGCGATGCATAGTCGAGTTGCCCTATGGGCGCTTCGGTCGGGACTGAGCGATTGGCGTTTGAATAGATCCAGGTAAAGCTCACCACCAAGCAGGCCATCGCGGCCGCCCCGATTGCGACGGCCGGACGACGCCCCCAATGCGCGAACAGATCCAGCCATGCCGTAACGCGCTCTGAGAATGATGCACGTAACAAGGCCGGATCGAGGTCTGTCACGGCCAAATAATCATAAGCGGACCAATAGGTTTCGGCTTGATCATAGATTTCTTCGTGGCGGATATCTTGCTTCAGCCAAGCCTCGAAGGCGCGGCGCTCGTCGCCATTCAAGTTTCCTTGGCTGTGTTTCGCACGCCAATAGTTCGCGGTTTCTACAAGCGCGCGCTGATCCCGATCGTGCTGTGTCATTCTACACCTTCATGTCTCAGACCAGAAAGACGCATTTGGATATCCTCGGCGGCCCGACGTATGTGCCGGTCTGTCGGACTTCTCGATAGTCTCAATCTTCGAGCAACTTCCGACACAGACAGCCCTTCCACACGATGGAGAATGAACGCCCTCCGGCGTTTTTC
>JBCCOK010000147.1:0-1826 GCA_039025395.1 Pseudomonadota bacterium | reverse complement strand
GTCACGGTTCATTCCGTCACCATGAAGAACGATGGTCCGTTCAAGCGCGTCGGCTGCCCGCTCGGCGCAGACGCGACTCTTCTCGATGACCCGAGCACGCAACCTCTCGGCCCGGCCCTCCAGCGCTTTCGCCACCGAAAGCCCGATGTTACCGCCGCCGACGATGACGATCCGCTCCTGCCGATGAACGGTTTTCCCGAAAATCTCAAAGGTCCGCGTCATGTCTTCGAAATGCGTCATGACGTAGATTTGGTCTTCATCGAAAAGCTGATCGTTCGGGCTCGGCACAAACAACTTGTCCTTACGACGAACGCCGACAACGATTGCGCGCAGCGTCGAGAAGAGATCGGTCAACTGCCGGAGCGGGGTATTCAAGACTGGACAGTCCTCATCCAGTTGCAAGCCGACAAGTTGGGCTTTGCCGCCAAGGAACAGTTCCGTATCAAACGCTGCCGGAGCGGCCAGTCGGCGCAGTGACGCTTCTGCCACTTCCCGTTCCGGGCTAATCACAACGTCGATCGGCAAGTGATCGCGGCGGTAAAGGTCAGAGTAAATGGCATCCAGATAGCTTTGAGCGCGCAAACGAGCGATCTTCCGCGGAACCTCAAAAACTGAATGGGCCACCTGACAGGTGACCATATTGACTTCATCGGAATGGGTTGCGGCAATGATCATGTCAGCATCGCGCGCGCCCGCGCGATCCAAGATGTTTGGATAGCTGGCATGCCCGGATATCCCCTGCACGTCGAGCGCATCCGTGGCGCGTCGAACAAGGTCTGGGTTGTGGTCGACGACGGTGACGTCGTTTCTCTCGCCAGAGAGATGCCGCGCAATCTGCCAACCGACTTGGCCCGCGCCGCAAATAATCACCTTCATGAAGAGCCTCGTGGCCGTTCCGGTCGCGCCTGTCTGACATGAGCCGAGCGGCGGATCAAGCCAGGAGCCCAAAAACCACTAATCCTGTCTGTTTTGTCTACTTCAAGGCAACAAATTGAATTTTCGGTATAATTTATCTGTTCTTCCTTTCGGGGCGCAGCACCGAACCCCGGGATAGTTACACCAAGAAAAGAGACCCATCTTTCACGACAGATTGTGGTGCGGCCTGGCAATAAAGCGGTCTGACGTTAATCAGCGATTGCAAACGCCACTTCGTTGCGCCGACGCCATGGCAATGTGAATGGATCATCGTAGTAGGCGTAACGTGGGCCATCGATGATTGTGATCCCGTCCCTATTCAGGATATCGCGCAATTCCGCAGCCCGCCGACGCAAAACCGCACCTGTCGCATAGCCCGAAAACTGACTCGCAGCCAATCGTTCCGCTTCCGTCGTCTCAAACGTGATCCGGGCGTCTTTCGGTGTCGGCAGTGACGCCAAATCGTATTTCGAGGGGATCATGAAACTGACCGAAAAACGATCGCCTTCAGGAATTTGACTGACCGGAACGGTCATGGCGATTTTCTCACCGGTGGCATTTCCCCCGAAGATGTACCCGGCAAGCGCCCGAAAACCGGTGCTCGCCGCCGATTGCAGGGACCCTTCGATCTCAACAGTGGCCAGAATATGCGGTGAGTAGTCCCTGATCTCATAGGCTTGCCGCGCCTCGAACACCTGAAACGGCGGCATCTCATAGCCCTTATATGTCTCTGCGCTGGCGAATGTGGCGAGAACGGCCATCGCGGCTCCTAAAAAGCTTGGTGCATAGTGGTGATACGCACCTTGCCACAGCAGCAGATCACTTATGCGTCTTCTTCGGTTTCTTCTTCGGCAACCGTCGCCACACGGGCACCAGACCGCGACGAGGTCACGACATTCAGCGATTTGAGC
>JBCCOK010000146.1:0-1924 GCA_039025395.1 Pseudomonadota bacterium | reverse complement strand
TCGCCGGGGCCACCCTCATCCAGCCACATCACACCCAGCTCGCGAAGCTGGCTCGGGCTTAAAGGATTGGCCGCGCACGGATCACACCAGCTCATATCCCAGGCATATTCCATGAACACGGCCTTGCCGCCGCGCTTCTCGGTCTGGTGGGCAAACATGGCTTTGTAAAAGTCACCAAACTCATCTTTCACATAGATCGGAACATCCATGTTGGAGGGCAGCTTCACCGTCTGATAGTTCAGCGTTTCAACCCGGCCTTTGCGGGTGATCGCGAAGACGAACAGCTCCTGCTGGCCCTCTGCGTTCACAGTGCCGAGCCGGATCGGCAGCATGAAATCCTCATCCTCATAAGCCACTTGGATCGGGCGCAGCATGCTTGATCCATCATGACGCTCAAGGTTCACTTTCGCGACGAAGAATTTCATCCCGCGTTTCAGGTAAGCGCCGACAACCTCTTCAGCGCCATCCGGAATGCGATAATTCTCCTGATTGAGCCATGTGATCAGGCCGTCACTCTCCTCGGCGGAGAGAATGAGAATGTCATACTCGCCCACCTCATATTCAGCCTCGATCGTAACGCCGAGGTCTTCGGCTTCCATCATTGCCATGGCTGGCGGGGGCGGCGGAATCTGGGACGAGGTAACTGTTATACGCTCATACCTCCGCAGATCACACGGGTTCTCATCATAATACTCAACCAGACGTGGCGCGGTGTAGGCGTCCAACTGATCGACCAAAGCCGGATTGGCGACATTGATCTGCTCGCGCTCCGGGATGTCCACGACGGGGATCACCATAGCGAACTCGCTCACCTCACCGCGATAGTCGCTCGCCATTGTCACAACGGTGCGTTCATCATCGCGCACCAGCACAACTTTAGATGCATCATTGAACAGGTCTGTGTCCGCTTTCGCGACATAAAAGCCGCAAAAAGCAGATGCCACAGGCGCACTAAGCGCGAAGGAAGCGAGGCCGAGCGCGCACGCCGACACGATTTTCTTTATCATCAGAGGTCTCCTGTTGAGATGGATAATCCTCCCCTGCTTGCGGGGGAGGTGGGGCGCGAAGCGCCTCGGAGGGGGGAGCAGCTTTGGCCTGCCACTCGAAGCGATTGGCGCGAAACGAGCGGTCTAAAACCGGGGTCAGGATGGCGAGCGCTGCGAGCGCCATCAGCGGCGCGCCGCGCACATTTGGCCCAATCACAAACCAGGCCGCGAGCGCCGCCACACTTATCGCAAAAATGATCCGCCCAACGCGGCTGTCCGGTGTCGAGCGCGGATCGGTAATCATGAAAAACGCAAAGACCAGCAGCGCCCCGGAACTTAAATTGTGCAGCGGAATGCTCAGCGGATCACCCAACCACATCGCGCGCCCAATCATGATCGCGGCAAAACTCACCAGAAAGCCGAGCGCAATATCTAACCGTTTCGCACTCGATAGTACTAAAGCCGCCAGCGCCAATGCGTATCCGGCCAAAAGCGGCGCTTGCCCCCACTGTCCGGGCGAAACCCAGGCCTCGCGCCCAAAAACCAGCATCACCACAACAATCCCAATGCACGCCGGATTGAAAATATGCTTGCCATTGAACCGGACCGCGAACTTTAACCCCACACCAATCAGCCCCGCTGCAAACCATAACCAGGGCGATGTCGCGCGCAACAGGATGGACAAAGACAGTGACGTAATCAGCGCAGATTTCCACTGAAAGCTCGACTTGGTCAGAACCGTCCCAACCGCCTGCGCCACCATCGCGCCAAACACAGCCATGCCGAGATTGATCGGCTTCGCGCCGAAATCACTGGTCAGGAATGAAATCGAAAACAGCCCCGACAGAGCGAGGATCTGCCAGTGTCTGGCATCTCCATCGACGGCGCGAAATGCCTCGATTGCTCTGTTCCTCACTCCCATATTTCGAAAACTGCAC
>JBCCOK010000145.1:0-1969 GCA_039025395.1 Pseudomonadota bacterium | reverse complement strand
GCCGCATTAAGCGCCGGCGTCTCACCAAACTAAACCGCTGGAACCCGGCGCTTTCCCAAAGCAGCGACATTAAGAGACTTCGCTTTCAGAAAACCTAAGCGCTCGCGGTAAAACACGTCTTCAGCCGATGCACTGTTCCCGAATGATGAAAGCGTGCTCTGCCGCAAACATAAGTCGAGGACTTTAAAAAAGCGGATTCACCTGGAGGCCGCGTTCGCCTAAACATGAGGAAAGTCATTCTGAACAACTCAAGAGGCCAACCAAATGCGATTTATCCTGACCTCGATGGCAGTCGTAATTTTGTCGGCGAGCGCCGCCGTCGCAGCCACCGGCGAGGGTCGGCTCTATGTCGAGTGCGGCGGGAGTTTTTCGAACTTCGTCGACAAGATGAAACAAGAAGCCGTGCGTCAAGGCTATGAGCCGAGCCTGGCGGACCGGTTCTTCAACCAGGCCGATTTCAGCGAACGTACGATCCGCGCCGATCGGCGGCAGGGCATCTTCAAGACTGATTTCATAAGCTTTTCGCGTAAGCTGATCAGTCAGAACCGCATTGATCGCGGTCGTCAAAGCAACGGACGCCATGATTCAATTTTTGGAGCCATTGAGAGCCAATTGGGCGTGCCGCGCGGTATTCTCCTTTCGTTTTGGGCATTCGAGACCGATTACGGATCATTCCAGGGCGACTTCAACACGCTCGACTCTTTGATGACGCTTAGCCACGATTGTCGTCGCCCGGCTTTGTTTCAGCCACAGGTCTTTGCCGCTCTTGAACTCTTTCGGAACGGCGATTTCTCACCCAGCACCGAAGGCGCCTGGGCTGGCGAAATTGGAATGGTGCAGATGCTGCCCAAGGACATCCTAGAGCGGGGCGTCGACGGCGACGGCGATGGTCATGTATATCTCAAGACATCGGCCGCCGATGCGCTCTTTTCGGCCGCCAATATGCTGCGTAGCTTTGGCTGGCAACCGAACCAACCTTGGATGCAGGAGGTGGTTCTGCCGTCTGCCTTGCCTTGGGAAGATACAGGCGTCGAGCGGTCCAGACCGGTGCAAGAGTGGGCCTCGCTCGGTATTCAGCCGCGCTCTGGTTCGTGGGAGGGCGCAGACCTCCAGGGATCGATCTTGATTCCGATGGGGCGCAAGGGGCCAGCCTTCATGGCCTATCCAAACTATCAAGCGCTTTTCGAGTGGAACCAGAGCTTTGTTTATGTCGCCACAGCGGGATACTTCGCAACGCGGCTTTCAGGAGCACCTGTCTATAACGCCGGTAACCCCGATGCGTCCTTGTCGGACAGCCAGATGAAATCGCTGCAAGAAAAGCTTGCTCGGCGTGGGCATAATGTCGGCAAGATTGATGGTATCCTGGGCGCGGGAACGCGCGCGGCGGTCCGGGCAGAGCAAATCCGCCTTGGCCTTCCGGCGGATTCGTGGCCGACACGTGAGTTGCTCAACCGTCTTTAGACCAGTTCAGATCTACTCAATTGCTGACAGCGACCGAACCGGGTAGCGATCACCGTTGAAAATAATCATCACGTAGCGAGTGCCGTCGTTTACGATCAGGTCGCATCGATTGAAACCGTTGTCGAAGGCGACACATACAAAGCTTTCATCAGTGACGGTATAGGTCCCAAGGAAAGGCGGGTCGTCAGGAGCGTACCGGTATTCATACCGCCCGTCCGACAGATAGACTGCACGGCTGTTGTCGAAGAACTCCATCATCTGGCCGGAAATCAGCGCGGTTAGATCCGCCTGCGACAACAGTGTGTCGGCGGCGCGCGGGGATTGCTGCGCAGCGGCCATCGTCGCGCAGAGCACGGCGGCTGTAAGGGCAATATGCTTCTTATGATCATCATCCGTCCGCTGAGTTTGATCTGACCGGCAGGCGCAGCCCGTCTTCGGTCAGCAGCACCAGGCCCTGGGTAGATTTCACATACATATCGCATCGGCCAAAGCCACCGTTTCGGAAACT
>JBCCOK010000144.1:0-2028 GCA_039025395.1 Pseudomonadota bacterium | reverse complement strand
TGGTCACTTTTGCCGGAACCGCGCTTAAAGCTTTTGAGCTGCCTGTCACACTCGAAGGCCATACCGATGCTCACCCCAGTGAAACGCCCGGCTATTCGAATTGGGAACTGTCAGCAAACGCCGCGCTGAATTTGCCCGGTCCGCTGAGAGTTCCCAATTCGAATAGCCGGGCGTTTCACTGGGGTGAGCATCGGTATGGCCTTCGAGTGTGACAGGCAGCTCAAAAGCTTTAAGCGCGGTTCCGGCAAAAGTGACCAAGGCTTCGCCGCGCGCATTCAGCCGCCCTTCTCCGATCTCAAATAGAGGCGCGCGTTCCATGTCTGTGAGGTCGATGCGCACCTGCAAATCGGTATTTGTGATCCGCACACTGCCATCATATTGCGCCAAAGCGGGATCAGCGCGCAGAACCGCGGCCAAGTCCTGAGCGCGAGTATCAACTGGTGCGACAACCGCTTCTTTTCCGAACTGTTCGGCGAGGGCTGCACGGTCCTCTTCAGAAACGCCGTTCACAATCCACATGATCAGGAAAAACGCGCAAAGCGCCGTCAGGAAATCCGCATAAGCAAGCTTCCACGTCCCCGTTTTGCGGGGGAGCGCAACAGGCCTTCTGCCCGCTCTGCGCCGGGTTGTGGCTGCATACGTCATTCACTTTCCCTGTCGACCCTTCTGGCCGTATGAGTTCGTTTAGGGCATCAGGGTGAAAATCAGCTGGAATATGACACGCGGATTTATATCAAATTCGACGCAAATTCCGCAAACGATGAGGAGCTGAAATATGGCACGCACAGCATTTTTGGGCCTTGGAGTTATGGGCTATCCTATGGCCGGTCATCTCCTCCGTGCGGGGCATAGCGTCCGCGTCTGGAACCGGACATCCGCGAAATCGAAAACCTGGATGGAAGAGTATCAAGGCGAAGCTGCTGATACCCCTGCGGACGCTGTGTTCGGAGCAGAATATGTGTTTCTCTGTCTGGGCGATGATCCTGATGTTCTTGCGGTCTATGAGGCAATAGACCCAAGCATTGGCGGCGGCATGGTCATCGTCGATCATACGACTGCCAGCGCCGGCCTCGCCCGCGATCTGGCCAAACGTGCCGGTGCCAAAGGTGCCCTCTTCCTTGACGCACCCATCTCAGGTGGTCAGGCCGGCGCTGAAAAAGGCCAACTGACCATCATGTGTGGCGGTGAAGCGAAAGCGTTCAAACAGGCCGAACCGATCATGAAAGCTTATGGCAAACGCATGACGCTGATCGGCGAGACCGGCGCAGGCCAGCTTGCGAAATCGGTCAATCAGATCTGCATCGCGGGCATCGTCCAGGGCCTCGCCGAAGGCATGCACTTCGCCGATGAAGCTGGCCTCGACATCGCCAAAGTCATCGAAGCGATTAGTGGCGGCGCGGCCCAAAGTTGGCAAATGGAAAACCGCTGGGAAACCATGCGCGATGACCACTACGAACACGGTTTCGCGGTCGATTGGATGCGAAAGGACCTTCGCATTGCGCTCGATACCGCCCGCGAAAATGGCGCAAGCCTGCCGCTAACCGCAATGGTGGATCAGTACTATGCCGACATTCAAGCGATGGGGGGTAGCCGGTGGGACACGTCCAGCCTGCTGGCGCGCATCGGCCGCAAGTCGAAAACATAACGCCTCTTAAGTGTACGAAAGCTGTTCGTGCTTAGTCCCAACCGAAGCAGTCCTTATAGCGCGTGCTTGAATCTACTTTGTAAAGAATTTGCTTTAATGGATTAGCATCGCGAGCGAAGTATCGTCTCACGTTTCCGTCTGCGGAATTAAAGTCATAGCTGGTCTCGAAATAGTCATCTGACCTGAGGATATTTTGGTCAGTAACGTCTAATCTAGCAGCGTTAGCCGGGCCCCTTTTGCCATCTTTGTTTTTTTGCTCTGCGAGGTAATAGTTGCCTGCAGCATCCTGATAGAAATCATATAAAAAATATCCAATGGCAGGCCCCATCGACTTGTCACAATAAGAGCCTATCAGCTTTTTGTCTTCCGCTTGTGCTTGAGCT
>JBCCOK010000143.1:0-2034 GCA_039025395.1 Pseudomonadota bacterium | reverse complement strand
GAGCTGACCATAAAATAGGCATATTGACGGGTGAGTTTATTCGGGCACACACTAACCCTTAACAAACTCAATAGGCCACTTATCTGTTAACGCATGTCACTGAGAATTGACCGCATAACCCTGTCCGATCCGGACACGCCGAACGGCCCGACCGGCCCCGGTGATGAGGACGGCGGTCTTGGGCTGGCAACAAAGACGCGGGTCAAGACCCGCAAGCCCAGCATGTACCGCGTGCTGCTCTTGAATGACGATTACACGCCAATGGAATTCGTTGTTCAGGTGCTTGAGAAATTCTTTGGCAAAAGCCCGGAACAGGCCATGCGCATCATGCTGCATGTCCACCAGAAAGGTGTCGGCGTCTGCGGCGTCTACACTTACGAGGTCGCCGAGACCAAGGTCGCGCAGGTGATGGACACCGCGCGCCGCCATGAACACCCGCTGCAATGTACGATGGAAAAAGAAGACTAGGAGAAAACCGAAAATGCCAAGCTTAACCCCTAGTCTCGAAAATGCCCTCGAACGTGCCCTGACTGCCGCCGGTGAGCGGGATCATGAATATGCAACACTCGAGCACCTCCTGCTGGCGCTGACAGATGACGAGGACGCGACCGAAGTTCTCAAGGCCTGTAAGGTCGACCTGCCGCAACTCAAAACATCGCTCGAAACCTATATCGATGAAGACCTGTCCAGCCTGATCGTAGAAAATCCATCCGGACGCGTGCAGCCGACCGCTGCGTTCCAGCGCGTTGTTCAGCGTGCGGTCCTGCATGTTGAAAGTTCCGGCCGCGATGTCGTGTCCGGCGCAAATATCCTGATCTCGATCTTCTCCGAGCGCGAAAGCCACGCGACCTACTTCCTGCAAGAGCAGGACATGACGCGCTATGATGCGGTCAACTATGTCAGCCACGGTGTCTCCAAAACGCCAGGGCAAAGCCAACCGTCAGCGCCTCGCGGGTCTGAAAACGCGGCCGACGAAGCCCCGAACGCGCCCGCCAACGAGGCGCTGGACTCCTACTGCGTGAATCTCAACGAAAAGGCCCGCCAAGGGAAAATTGATCCTCTTATCGGGCGTCAGCTTGAGATTGAACGCTGCATCGAAATCCTCTGCCGCCGCTCCAAAAACAATCCGATCCTTGTCGGTGATCCGGGCGTCGGCAAAACAGCCATTGCCGAAGGCCTCGCGAAAAAAATTGTCGACGCAGAAGTCCCGGAAATTCTGGAAGACGCTGTGATCTGGTCTCTCGATATGGGTTCCCTACTCGCGGGCACCCGCTATCGCGGCGACTTTGAAGAGCGCCTGAAAGCCGTGATGAAAGAAATTTCTGAGCAAGAAAAAGGCATTCTTTTCATCGATGAGATCCATACGATCATTGGCGCGGGTGCGACCTCCGGCGGTGCGATGGATGCCTCTAACCTGCTAAAACCAGCGCTTCAGAATGGCGAAGTCCGCTGCATGGGATCCACAACCTTCAAAGAGTACAAACAGCACTTTGAAAAAGACCGCGCCCTGTCGCGTCGCTTCCGCAAGATTGATGTGGTCGAACCCAATGTCGAGGACGCGGTGAAAATCCTGACAGGCCTAAAGCCGGTTTTCGAAGATTTCCACGGCCTGCGCTATACAAATGACGCGATCCGCTCAGCCGTTGAATTGAGCCACCGCTACATGACAGACCGCAAACTGCCCGACAAAGCCATTGACGTGATCGATGAGGCGGGCGCGACACAGTGGCTGGTTCCGGCCTCCAAGCGTCGCAAAACCGTCGGCGTCAAAGAGATTGAAGCCATCGTTGCCAAGATTGCGCGCATCCCCCCCAAACAGGTTTCGCGCGACGATGCGGCCGCAATCAAATCACTCGAAGCCGACCTCAAGCGCGTGGTCTATGGTCAGGACGATGCCATTGGCGCGCTGTCGAGCGCCATCAAACTGTCACGCGCTGGCCTCCGCGAACCGAACAAACCAATCGGGTCTTACCTGTTCACGGGTCCAACCGGTGTCGGTAAAACCGAAGTCACCAAACAGCTCGCCTCTATTCT
>JBCCOK010000142.1:0-2038 GCA_039025395.1 Pseudomonadota bacterium | reverse complement strand
TCGCCGGGGCCACCCTCATCCAGCCACATCACACCCAGCTCGCGAAGCTGGCTCGGGCTTAAAGGATTGGCCGCGCACGGATCACACCAGCTCATATCCCAGGCATATTCCATGAACACCGCCTTTCCGCCGCGCTTTTCTGTCTGGTGGGCAAACATGGCTTTATAGAAGTCACCAAACTCATCCTTCACATAGATTGGAATATCCATGTTGGAGGGCAGTTTGACCGTCTGATAGTTCAGCGTCTCCACGCGGCCTTTTCGCGTGATCGCAAACACAAACAGTTCCTGCTGGCCCTCTGCGTTCACCGTACCGAGCCGGATCGGTAGCATGAAATCTTCGTCTTCATAGGCCACTTGGATCGGGCGCAGCATGCTTGATCCATCATGACGCTCAAGATTCACTTTCGCGACGAAGAATTTCATCCCGCGTTTCAGGTAAGCGCCGACAACCTCTTCGGCACCATCCGGGATGCGATAGTTTTCTTGGTTCAGCCACGTGATCAGGCCGTCACTTTCTTCAGCTGACAGGATCAGAATGTCATACTCGCCCACTTCATATTCGGCTTCGATTGTGACGCCGAGGTCTGCGGCTTCCATCATCGCCATGGCTGGTGGGGGTGGCGGAATCTGGGACGCGGTGACCATGACTTCGCGATACCGGCGTAAATCGCACGGGTTCTCATCAAAATACTCAACCAGACGCGGCGCTGTATAGGCATCCAGCTGATCCACTAAAGCCGGATTGGCGACATTGATCTGCTCGCGCTCAGGGATATCGACGACGGGGATCACCATTGCAAACTCGCTGACCTCGCCGCGATAGTCGCTCGCCATGGTCACGACGGTGCGTTCATCATCGCGGACCAGCACAACTTTGGATGCGTCATTGAACAGGTCTGTGTCCGCCTTCGCGACATAAAAGCCGCAAAAAGCCGATGCGACAGGCGCACTAAGCGCGAAGGAAGCGAGGCCGAGCGCGCACGCCGACACGATTTTCTTTATCATCAGAGGTCTCCTGTTGAGAGGGATAATCCTCCCCTGCTTGCGGGGGAGGTGGGGCGCGAAGCGCCTCGGAGGGGGCAGCAGCTTGGGCCTGCCATTCAAATCGCCGCGCGCGAAACACGCGGTCTAAAACCGGGGTCAGGATGGCGAGCGCTGCCAGCGCCATTAGCGGCGCGCCGCGCACATTCGGCCCAATCACAAACCAGGCCGCGAGCGCTGCCACACTCATCGCAAAAATGATCCGGCCAATCCGGCTGTCCGGCGTTGAGCGCGGATCGGTAATCATGAAAAATGCAAAGACCAGCAGCGCCCCAGAACTTAGATTGTGTAGCGGAATGCTCAGCGGATCACCCAGCCACATCGCGCGCCCAATCATGATCGCAGCAAAACTCACCAAAAACCCAAGCGCTATGTCCAACCGTTTCGCACTCGACAGAACCAAAGCCGCCAGCGCCAGCGCATATCCGGCTAACAGCGGAGCTTGCCCCCACTGTCCGGGCGATACCCAGGCCTCGCGGCCAAACACCAGCATGACGGCAACAATCCCGATGCAGGCCGGATTGAAAATATGCTTGCCATTAAATCGCACGGCAAATTTCAATCCCACACCGATCAGCCCCGCCGCAAACCAAAACCAAGGCGACGTCGCCCTTAACAGGATGGATAAAGACAGCGACGTTATGAGTGCGGATTTCCACTGAAATGCCGCTTTGGTCAGCACCGCACCAGCCAGTTGCGCCGTCATAGCGCCAAATACAGCCATGCCGAGATTGATCGGCTTCGCGCCGAAATCACTGGTCAAGAATGAAATCGAAAACAGCCCTGACAGAGCGAGGATCTGCCAGTGTCTGGCATCTCCATCGACGGCGCGAAACGCCTCGATTGCTCTGTTCCTCACTCCCATATTTGAAAAACTGCACACCAAATACGGGCAAATTGGGGCAGCGTTTTGTTATTCTTTGAAATGCGTTATTATAAACCGCAAAAGTAGGGGACGGTATGAAAACGCACTTCACATATATCGGCATCGGCGC
>JBCCOK010000141.1:0-2042 GCA_039025395.1 Pseudomonadota bacterium | reverse complement strand
TGCCACTGCATTTCACGTCGTAAAGCAGCGCAGGCTTCCCATAGGATGGCGCCTCAGAAATCCTGACATTTCGCGGGATAATCGTATCGTAGACTTTTGAGCCCATCGTAGATCGCACGTCTTCGACAACCTGGCGCGCCAACCGGTTTCGTTGGTCATACATCGTCATCACGATCCCATGAATGAAGAGGTCCGGATTCAAAGCAGTCTTGACCTGCTCAACCGTATTGAGGAGCTGACTTAAACCCTCAAGCGCATAAAATTCACATTGCAGCGGCACAATTACAGCGTCGGCAGCCGTGAGCGCGTTCATCGTCAGGAGATTGAGGCTTGGTGGACAGTCGACAAGCACGTAGTCGACTTCCCGCCGGTCATCCCCGCTGATCGACAATCCCTTCGACCCGAGGCGATCGATCTCGTCTCGAATTCTGTAGTTTCGCCGGCTGTCACCTGCCATGAGCAGCTCAACGCCGAGGAGATCTAATGTGCTCGGCGCTATAAGTAGGTTCGGGATCGCCGTCTCGCATACAACATCAGCCAAAGCCAATTCGCCGACCATGACATCATACGTCGACGTCTCGCGGTTTTCTCTGTCCACTCCCAGCCCGGTACTCGCATTCCCCTGCGGATCAATATCGATGATCAATACTGTCTGACCGATGGCCGCCAGCGCTGTTCCAAGGTTGATCGCCGTCGTTGTCTTGCCAACCCCCCCTTTTTGATTCGCAAGTGCTAGAACGCGAGGCATCATTCAGCTTCTCCTTTGCACTGCATCAATTACCGCGATTGAACTCCCAGTCGAAACTATGGCTGGATGTAACTCGCCACTCAACACCCAATCTGCATTTGCCTCGTCCCACTCATCTGATGCACCCTCACCTTTCATAAAGAGCCCACGGGCATCATTCGCAAGAATGGGATAGGCAAGGGTCATGAGACGATCGAGGGGTTGAAAAGCCCTTGCAGTCACGAAATCAAAGTCCTGGATTTCCGCCGGATGCATGTCTTCGACTCGGGTCTTTGCCACATTTGCTCTCAAGCCGTAGCGATAGCAAACTTGGCGCAGAAAGCTCGCCTTTTTTCCGTTCGGTTCACAAAGAGTCATGTGAAAGCCCGACTTATCTGCGAGTAAAGCGAGCACGACACCGGGAAGGCCCGCCCCACTCCCGAGATCGATCCACCTACCGTCTAGGGCAGCAAATGTCGCGAGTTGCGCGCAATCGAGGATATGACGGCTCCAAACAGTCTCTAAATCACCCTTTGAGATAAGATTTTTCTTTGCCGACCACGAAATGACATCACCTTCGTAAGATTTCAGTCTCTCGAATGTTTCACGTGAAACATCCACGTGACCCTTGAGAAGGTTGCGTAGCTCGCCGAATTGTCGATCGGTGCTATGGCTGGCTGTGTTCAGAGGCCTGATCTTTTTTATGACGGCTGAGATGCGCCGATAGGAGCACGAGCGCCGATGGGGTAACGCCATCGATCATTTCCGCATGGTAGAGCGTCTCGGGTCGGTGATCACGGAATTTCTCCGTCAGTTCCTGTGATAGCCCCGGTATATTTGTATATTCAAAGTCTTCCGGGATCTTGGCATTCCTCGAAGACCGATAGCTCTCGACCTGCTCCATCTGGCGTTCAAGGTAAACCGCGTACTTGGCATCAGTCGTTACGCGCTCAATGACTTGGGTCGCGAACTCGCGATCTTTGGGCAGCCAAGCGGCGATGTCATCGAAGGAGATATCCGGATAGGAGAGGATGCTGAATAAGCTTCGACGCCGACCATCGCGGTTGATCTGAATGGCCTGGGTCTCAGCCTCGTTCGGCGTAATTGTGATATCTTCCAAATTCTCGCGTAAAGACAACACTTCTTGAGCATTTCTCTGGAAAACAGTCCATCTTTGATCGGAAACGCAGCCGACATTCCTGCCTTTCGCCGTTAGCCGGGTGTCGGCGTTATCCACACGCAAAGACAAGCGAAATTCCGCTCGCGATGTGAACATCCGATAGGGTTCCCGCGTCCCACGGCGGGTCAAATCATC
>JBCCOK010000140.1:0-2112 GCA_039025395.1 Pseudomonadota bacterium | reverse complement strand
TCATGAGCACATGCCGTTTTGGCGGATGCTCAAAGAAGGTCATGACCATTTCGAGGTGACGAAGAAGAAGCCGAACGTCAAGGTCTGTGATCGCCGGTATGTCTTCAATGCTGAGAGCGGCGAGTATGAATTCGACGCGACCAGTGCTTGCCCGGCCTATGAAATCCCTGAAGTTATTCAGTCTGCGGTCGCGAAAAAGCAATTCGCTGACCTTCAGGAGGAGCGAATTGTACTGGCTCGGCTGCAGCTTGAGCAGCAGGAAAACGCGCCTACACTGCCAGGTGACGTGCCGTTTTTTTCAGACACCATGATTGCAGAGGCGGACAATGCTGATCCGATCACGACTGCATCGGTCTCGTCGGAGCGCCGTGGGCTTCTAAGTCGCATTCGCGGCGGCGCTAGAGCTCCGATCCAGGTTGCCCCAGTACCAGAAACCGTTGCCGATCAAGACGATGCGCCGGTCCCAGAGGGTCGCCCCGCCCTGACTGCCGAGGCAGCAATCGAAGCTGCAACGGGTGAGGTGACGGAAGATCAGTCTTCAGGATTGCCGATTTTGGGATATTTCGGGATCGGCAAAACTAAGTGAAAAGAGTAGCTTAGAGCGGCCAGAAGATGAGAATTGCGGGAACGGCAACTGCCGTGACAACGATCTCCAGCGGTAGTCCCATTCTCCAATAGTCTCCGAAGGCGTAGCCCCCGGGGCCCATCACGAGCGTGTTGTTTTTATGACCGATCGGCGTCAAGAACGCGCACGATGCACCAACGGCAACGGCCATGAGGAACGGATCCGGGTTTGCGCCAATGGCGGTTGCAACCTGAACCGCAATCGGTGCTGCGATGATCGTCGTCGCCGTATTATTCAAGACGTCTGAAAGCGTCATCGTCACCACCAAAAGGACCGTAAGGATGACCCATCCCGGCAATCCTTCCGTCGCCGTAACAATGCCTTCGGCGATCAGTGCGGTTCCTCCGGTTTCATCAAATGCAGCACCGATCGGAATGAGAGACCCCAAGAGAACGATCACAGGCCACTCAATGGAATCGTAGACCTCGCGGAGCGGAATAATGCGCGCAAAAACCATCAGAGCCGCTGCTGCCGCCAACGCAACTGGAAGGTAGACGACGCCAAATGAGGCAAGGACAATCGCGGCCACGAAAATCCCGATTGCAAGGCCGGCTTTGTCCCTTTGGGCGACTTTTAGACCTCGATTGGCAAGCGGAAGGCAGCCAAAACGCTGGATGACCGTGTCGACTCTATCGCGGTCTCCATAGAGTAACACAACGTCGCCGGCGCGAAGCGGCAGGCGACGGACGCGGTCGCGTACTTTTTTTCCTTCGCGTGCAACGCCAAGCAGCATGACTTTGTATCGATTGCGAAGACCGACATCGTCCGAGGACCGGCTTTCGAAGCGCGAATTCTCGGTAATCACCGCTTCAGCAAGCACCATGTCGTCACTTGCCTCGAGTTTAGTGCCTTTTTTTGCATAAGAAAGTTTCAGCGCCGCGACGAACGCATCCATCGCCGACGGAGCGGCCTCGATAACGAGGAGATCGCCAGTCCTCACTTCGGTCGAAAGCGCGCGCCCCGGGCGCCGTCGGCCGTTTCTTACGAGCCCAACTATGATGACCTCGTGCTCTTCAGCGACCGGCTCCAACTCTCGAACGAGCTGGCCGATTGCAGTTGAACCTTCAGGTACGAGCAATTCAGAGACGTAGCCTTCGGACTCAAACAATTCCTGCGCGCCCGTCCGATTCGCGACACTATCTGGGATTAGCCGCCAGCCGATTAAGGCAATAAAGGCAAGCCCTGCAATCGCGCATGCAAGCCCGACCGGTGCAAAATCTAGCATTTTGAAGGGTTCGCCCAATTCCGTTTCTCGGAATTGGGCAATGATGATGTTCGGCGGTGTTCCGATGAGCGTTATGAGGCCCCCAAGGATTGTCGCGAACGAAAGCGGCATAAGGGTCGCCGAGGGGCTTCGGTTTTGCTTCTGCGCCTGCTGGATTTCCACCGGCATTAAAAGCGCGAGTGCTGCCACATTGTTCATGACGGCTGATAGGGCAGCACCTACTCCACCAACCATCGCGATATGGGTTGAAAGGCTTCGCGTG
>JBCCOK010000139.1:0-2160 GCA_039025395.1 Pseudomonadota bacterium | reverse complement strand
GCCCGCTTCGCCGACTTTTCTGGCGACATGAAGATAGACGGCAAAGCTGGGTCCTATCCGCTGATCCTTCAGCTTGCGACCGAACTTGTCGCTGACCGAACGGCGCTGATCGGAGACGCGGCGCGGCGCGTAAACCCGCTTGCCGGACAAGGGCTCAATCAAGGCTTTCGCGATGTCGCAGCTTTGATCGAAATTACTCAGGAGACCCTGCGGGTCGGCGGTGAAATCGGCAGCCCACAAATGCTTGAAGCCTATAGCCAAACCAGGCGGTTCGACGCCGCCAGCACGGCACTCGGGTTAGACGCGATCGATCGGTTATTCTCAAATGACTCGATGCTGACCAAGCCGATCCGAACGATTGGCATGATGGCCGCGTCTCGAATTTCGCCTTTGCGCCGAATGCTCGCCCGAAAAGCTAGCGCGACAGAAAATGGCGTAAGCGGTCCGATGGCGGACTGGTAGGCCCTTGTTCAAGCCAAAGCACACCGGAATTATACAAGTATAAAAAGGCGTCGGTCGATTCTTGC
This sequence comes from Pseudomonadota bacterium, assembly GCA_039025395.1. Lineage (GTDB taxonomy): Bacteria > Pseudomonadota > Alphaproteobacteria > Rhizobiales > Rhizobiaceae > Hoeflea_A. The sequence continues at coordinate 1,633 of JBCCOK010000139.1, read as the reverse complement.
GCCGCGCGTCCGGCAAGTTCACCGGCCATCCGCCGATTGGAAATGCGCTGTAAACACGCGAGCCCAACCAGAGGAATGCACGTCCACCAGGCGACGAAAAATGTGCAGATCACACCGGCAAGCAACATCACATCAGAGGCGATATCGAGCAGCCAGATTCGATTGGCATAGTGCGATCCGAGCTTGCGCAACATGTCTTGGCGGGCATGCAAATAGTCAGCATCCAGCGCCCATGTCTGGTCCGGGGTCGCGGCAATGCGAACCGTCGTTCCGACATCGTCGCGGTCGACGGCGAGTCTGGCTTGTGCTGACATTATTCTACGCTCCGTTGAGTGCAGAATACCCGTCAGGACTTAACGAAACCTATCTTAGACACGTGAACTCGCTTTAATGGAAAGCGCATGTAGCCCGCTCTCAAACTCTGGCTGCAAGACTGCCATGACCGCTCTTTGCATGCCAACCCGGGTCAAACCTTCGAATTTCTCAGAGGAAATCTTGACCGTGTAGTGGGTCTCGCCCTCTGGCCGGGCCCCTGCATGGCCTGCATGTTTGTGGCTGTCATCGATCACTTCGAGCACGCTTGGATCGAATTCTTGTGTTAAAAGCTGATGAATACGCTGTGATCTGGTCATATGTTCTGGTCTCTTTAACCCGAAGCAACTATGTTACCCGGCTGATGGATGACGGATACGAATATCGCCCCAAGTTCACCGATATAAGGGTGAAGCCGCCGGCCGACGAGACTTCGCGTGCAAAAGCAGCGAAAACAAGGATTTGTGAGCACCCTGGGTGTGATCTCGCTGGCGAGTTCCCGGCGCCAAAGCAGTTTGGCGACGGCATGCACTATTTCTGCAAACGCCATGCGGCAGAATATAATCGCAACTTCAATTTCTTCGAAACGATGACCGAAGAGCAAATAAAAGCGTTCAACGAGAATGCGCGCTTCGGATTCAAGCAGACGTGGAAATTCGGCGCAGGTCCAATGGGCGGCGATAAAGCCGGTAAGGCCCACGATCCCAAAACGTGGAAAGGCTCTGAGTTTTTCGAAGACCGAGCTGCAGCCCGTGAGGCAAGACGGGCGAACCGGTCGGCAACGGGCCTTGCCAAACGCGCCCTGGAAGAACTTGATTTGGAAGCGACTGCTAAGCCCCCGGAGATTCGGGCGCGCTATGCTGAATATGTGCGCCGGTTCCACCCTGACTCCAATAGTGGGGACCGGTCATCCGAAGACAAGCTCGCGCGCGTCATCCGCGCCGGCAAAACATTGAAAGCCGCTGGCTTGATGAAGGACTGAGCCACGTCCTTGAAATGATGGAAAAATCAGCGCAATCTCACCTGATGGAGGACACACCGCAGCTTTCCTACGCGGCTTACTTTGACCATCCCTTGAAACGAGGAATGGTGCGAACGATTGAGCGTCTTTCCGGCCAACCCTATCTGCAAAGACTGTATGAGACCTATCGCGCCAGCCTAACCGATGAGCCCTTTTTTGCTGCCGCGATCAAGCTGCTCAATCTCGATGTCGTTTTCAGTTCTCAGCGCCTGGCGCAGATTCCGGCCACGGGGCCGTTGGTCATTGTCGCCAATCATCCGTTCGGCGTCCTTGACGGGTTGCTGATTTCCTGGCTCGTCT
>JBCCOK010000138.1:0-2184 GCA_039025395.1 Pseudomonadota bacterium | reverse complement strand
GTAAATTCCTCGTTCAGCGCTTTGCGGGCATCTTTCATGCTGAAGGGCGGAAGTTTGTCTTTCAGGCGCGAAAGATCCGTCGTTGTTTCAACCCCAAACACATCCGGGCGTGTTGCGAGGAACTGGCCGAGCTTGATATAAGCAGGGCCAAGTTTTTCGAGCGCAGTCGCAAGGCGTTCGCCTTGCCGACCTTTGGTTTTTCCACCGAACAGACGCAGTGTTTTGCCTGCAAACTTGGCTGGGAATGGCAAGCGTGAATGATATTCACCGGGTAAGATCACATCATGACGCGCAAGCGCCGTCCCAGCCCGCAAGAGGCGGCCATAGTCAGCGAGCGCCTTGAACATCCTAAATTGCCCACCCGAAATGCAGGGCGGCGATGCCGCCGCTGAAATTGGTCACACTGACATTTTTGAAGCCTGCGCTTTCAACTTCGGCCTTAAATGCGTCTTGATCCGGGAACTGGCGGATGGATTCGACCAGATATTGGTAGCTGTCTTTATCGCCGGTCACGACCCCACCGACACGCGGGATGACGTTGAAGCTGTAAGCATCATAGGCCTTTTGGAGCATGGGTTCAGTCATCTGGCTGAATTCGAGGACAGCGAGGCGACCGCCGGGTTTCAGGACACGGTAAAACTCTTTCAGACCCGCAACGCGATCTGCGAAGTTACGGATTCCAAAGCTGATCGTCAGCGCGTCGAAACTACGGTCTGGATAAGGCAACGCAGTTCCATCCGCGCAGACCCATTGTAGACGGTCACCCCACTGGGGGGTGTCATCGCGCGCTTTGCCAGCCTCCAGCATCGCATCGTTAATATCGCAGACGATGGCAGTTGCTTCACGTGTATCGCCTCGGCGCTTTCCGGCCGCATCGGCACGGCGCAGGAAAGATCGCGCGAGTTCGCCCGTACCGCCTGCCACATCAAGATGGCGCTCACCGGGCTGTGGGTTTAGCCGCGTCATCGTGTCATGCTTCCAGAGGCGGTGTATACCGACTGACATGAAGTCGTTCATCACGTCATATTTTGACGCGACCGAGCGGAACACGCCTTTGACGCGGTCGACTTTCTCGTCCGGCGTAACGCTTTCGAAGCCGAAAGTGGTGGTCTCTTGCTCGCTCATGCGAGGCATTTAAGCAGAACAGTCTTAAAACGCTATGGATAGGGTGTCAGGCTGTATCGCTTTGTCGCGCATTTAATCTGAGGATATGATTGGCTGATAACGATGATATCATCGTCAAAACCCGCTGACTCGTTTATAATCTCGTTCAGTAGACGCTGCTCAGTGCACACTTGGCGCTTATACCTAGGCTCCGCCGGAATGGGCTCACGTTCTGCCGTCAGACGCCACTGAGGCTCCTGATCCGAGTTCTCGGGCCTGTGTATGCACGAGGCGAGTAAAATGATCGCGCCGATGCCGATATATGTAAGGTGCGTTTTCATATCGTCCCCTATTAATGAACCTCATAATAGCGCATTCCAAAGAATAATAAAATGCCGCCCCAATTTGCCCGTATTTGGTGTGCAGTTTTCAAATTATGGGAGTGAGGAACCAAGCAATCGAGGCGTTTCGCGCCGTCGATGGAGATGCCAGACACTGGCAAATCCTCGCTCTGTCCGGGCTGTTTTCGATTTCCTTTTGGACCAGTGATTTTGGCGCGAGGCCAATCAATCTAGGCATGGCCATATTCGGCGCAATGGTCGCGCAATTGGTAGGGACGGTCGCGACCAAGTCGAGCTTTCAATGGAAGTCCGCCCTGATTACGTCGCTATCGCTATCGATCCTGTTACGCGCGACATCGCCTTGGTTGTGGTTTGCAGCAGGGGTGATCGGCGTCGGATTGAAATTCGCAGTGCGCTTCAACGGAAAGCATATTTTCAATCCGGCTTGCATCGGGATTGTTGTTGTCATGCTGATGTTTGGGCGAGACGCATGGGTGTCACCGGGACAGTGGGGACAAGCGCCACTTTTAGCCGGGTATGCGCTGGCGCTGGCAGCTTTGGTGCTCTCAAGCGCAAAGCGATTAGACATCGCGCTCGGGTTTCTAGGTAGTTTTGCCGCCATTATGATCGGGCGCGCGATCTGGTTGGGTGACCCGCTGAGTATTCCGCTGCACAATTTGAGTTCCGGTGCGCTGCTCGTCTTTGCATTTTTCATGATTACGGATCCGCGCTCAACGCC
>JBCCOK010000137.1:0-2233 GCA_039025395.1 Pseudomonadota bacterium | reverse complement strand
TAGTCCGGATGGACCGGTCAACTGACTAAGTAATCAATTGATTACTATCTAGGCTGAAATTACAAGTCAACAAGTGATTACAAAAACGAGCACCCATTTGACCGCACAGGAAACGCCGAGAAAAAGAAATGCCAAGGAAACGGCGGAACGCATCCGCTGGCATGCTCAGGCGGTGTTTTGCGAAAAGGGCTACGATGCGGCGACCACGCGTGAAATCGCCGAACGCGCCGGTGTCAACATCGCCCTGATCAAGCGTTATTTCGGCTCCAAACTCGGACTTTTCGAGCAATCGGTTATTCCCGAGCTCAGTCTCGAGCCCTTTCTGGAAGGTCCTCTGGAGACACTGGGCGAGCGGATGGCTGATTTTTACGTCGAAGCAGCGCCCAAGGACAGGTTCGACACGATCGTTACCCTGCTGCGGTCGGTGGCAAGTTCGGAAGCAGGCCCGGTTCTGCTCGAGGCGTTGGAAAAGCAGGCGTTTGAGCCGCTTGCCAACGCGCTGCAGGGGGACGACCGGGATGCACGTGCGACTCTTATCGCCACACAGATTGCCGGATTGATCGTCAAGTTCCGCATTCTCGGGCTGAATCCAAAGACTGAAAAAGAACGCGAGGCCGTTCGGCGGTTACTGCGCCGGTATTTTTCGTCGCTGGTTGATGCTCCACAGCGATAGGTTCCGCTCAGGCCAGCCGATCAGACGAGGGCGTCGCGTGACAGCGATTGCGGATCTGAGAATCCTGTTTTTACCGCTTGCGTTAGATCAAGGCGAGAGACGATGATATTTGTGACATATGCCGGGACGGATTATAAGAAAGACCCGGCATAGGTGAGACCCGGCGCGAGGTGAAAACATGTATAAAAACATTCTGGTACCAGTCCTGATCGACGAAATTCGAGACACGAATGCATCCTTCGTTGCAGCGCAAACGCTGGCCGATCCGGATGCCAAATTCACTGTTTTGCATGTGATGGAAACGATCCCCAGCTTTGTCCAATCCCAGTTGCCCAGCGACGTTCTGGAAAAGTCGCACGACGAGACGGAACAGGCGCTCGAGAAGATTGCCGCCGGCCTTCCGGGCGCATCGTTTCAGCTTTCCTCGGGGCATGCGGGGCGATTTATTGTGGATTATGCCAAGGACCATGACATCGATTGCATCGTCATTGCATCGCACAGGCCGGGGATCGAGGATTTCTTTCTCGGCTCCACCGCGGCGAGGGTGGTGCGGCATGCGCAGTGTGCGGTCCATGTGATCCGTTAAGGACTCGTCAAAGCATCGCTGGAGGGCCTGCGACAAAAACCATGGGATGATGTCGCCACAGTTGTTGGCGACGCGCGCCGAAGTGTGCGTTTAGAAATAACAAATAACTTGACTCACGAATTCAAATTTAATTAGCCTGAAGAGGCGACCATAGGAAAAGATGTTTCTCGGACATCGCACGGCCATTCGACCGAACCGACCGACAGCTTCTCCAGCGCCGCGTATATGCAACCGGATCAGGTCGACCTTGGCCCACAGAAATCAGCACAGCGACGAACGAAATGCCCTCATCGCGGATCAGGGTTTCGATCGTGACGAAAAGGTCTTGCTTCACGTGGCAAGGCTTTACTTTCTTGCATACACAGATCCTTGCGAGCCGCATTGGGAGCAGGCGATCGATCATTGCGTGGGGTCGTTTGGCCCCGGTCGCGGCCCGCGGATAGCCTATGGTGTGACGGATGTGCTCAGGGCCATGCGCGAAGCCAGAAAGGGCGTCTTCCGGTTCACCAATCCCTGTTGCGCAAAATGCGCTGCACGTTTGACCGATGGCGAACGGTTGCTGATCAATACGATTGCCAGCATGCGCCGCGGCGATAAAGCTCGCGCGCGGGTCAATGCGCTGATGTTGTGCGAGGGTCACGATACTTCCATACTTCTGGATGCCGCCCAGCGGCTGAGCGCATCGATGGAAGCCTTGCGGGCCTGACCGGCACCTGATTTGAATTATCCTTCGTCACATCTTTTTGTGCATGTCTGAGTAGGGCAGCGCGCGTCCGCGAAATCCTGGCGCCGCATGGTATCGTCTTTTTTTGTTGCGGGCTTGTGCGAGTTAGAGCAATTCAGGCTTAGACTGAATCATTTGACCGAGGCGATTTTGGTCGCTGACTAGGCGGGTTGCGCGCCGTGGTGCCAACCCACCACAAGCGTGAGCCAACGCAGTCAGGGAGCAAAATCGCCCGGCCCGTTTACCGAAG
>JBCCOK010000136.1:0-2246 GCA_039025395.1 Pseudomonadota bacterium | reverse complement strand
GTCACCCCCAAGCCGCAGTCTGAAGCCATCGCCACGGACATATCTTCGCTGGCAGGCCGCTTCGAAAACGGCATTGAACAGCAATATTATCGGGAAAACCAATAATGGCGCTAAGGCAAAGAAGCCTGAGCTGCCTACTAACGGATTCGATTCTGCAGATTGTCCTAATAGCGCGAATGCTGCTCCTCCGAGCAAAACTATATAGGCAATGAGTAACGCGACCATTGTGAAGCCGTAGCTCAAGACGTATTTCCATACGAAACCGCTGGGTCCGTCTGTTCGGCTGAAATGCATGAAGGCATTGCTGAAATTGAAATCGCGCATCGCGGTCCCTTATCGCCTTCAAATCTATTGACGGGGTTTATGCGGATCCACACCGTCATCCTTCACCAAGCGCGTGTAGACCGTCGTGATAAAGCCGACAAATAGCAATGCGCCAAAACATGTCGCGACATGCTTCAAAAACGCTGCGCCTATCAGGGGTATCGGTAGCGCCGCTACTCCATAACGGGCAGTAGCGATAAATGTAGCTCCAACGCCGATGGTTAGAATACCTCCCAGGATCAGAGCGATATCATGGTAGCGGGTCCAGGATGCTGCCTGCAAAACTACAAACCGCTTTTGATCGATCGTCGCAGCAGCGAACGGGAGTAGTCTCAGCACCAGCCAAACGAGAAAGAAAACAGCTGTCGCCAGTATTGCTCCGCCAGCGATGGTAACAAACGTCCCTGCCCCTCCGCTTGATAAGAATTCGCTGAATGCTTGCGGCGACGCAAAGAGATCAGCCTCTGCGATATCCTCACCGTTTAAGGCCCCCGCACCAGCCGCCGTGACAATCATGATGAGAAGAAATACACCGAAGCCTAGGAGAGCCAGAACAATCGCGAGGACGAATAAAAAGCCGAGCATAGATGCTCCGAGCCGAACTTCATCAAAGCCCAAGGATAACCCGAAAACGCCCTTGCGCGGCAGTTGAAGCCCTTGGCGAAGTGACATAGCGAACCAAACAACGGCCATGAGGCAGAATATCAACGTAGCCGCCAAACCACTGCGCTCACCAAAGACTTGTTCGTGGCGTATGATGTCACCCGCCGACGATGTCAGCGCGTAGATAAACGTGCCTGTGAGAGCTGGGAGAGCCGCCGCTCGCATATAAGCATAGCTGCCCCTAACGATATCAGATGTTGGGATAGGCCGTGGTCTTCGCATGCTTCTCAGCTAGTCCCTCGATCTCCATTCGGCAATCATCACTTGACCTCTATTTTGTCGCGGCGCATCTGAGCCACGATGACGATTAAGCCAATCCATATTATCGGCGGGGGCATGGCAGGCTCGGAGGCCGCCTGGCAAGCCGCACAAGCGGGTGTTCCGGTTATCCTGCATGAAATGCGCGGTGTGCGGGGCACGGATGCTCACGAGACCGATGCTCTTGCCGAGCTGGTGTGTTCGAACTCATTTCGCTCGGATGATCATGAAACCAACGCTGTTGGGGTCCTGCACGAAGAAATGCGTCGCGCGAATAGTTTGATCATCACAACGGCGGACAAGCATCAGGTTCCGGCGGGAAGCGCACTTGCTGTTGATCGGGTAGGCTTTTCAAACGCCGTAACGGAAGCGCTCGACAATCATCCCCTTATTACTGTCATCCGCGAAGAGATAACCGAGTTGCCACCCGAAGACTGGGACAATGTGATCGTTGCGACGGGACCACTGACATCTCCAGACCTTGCTAACGCAATCCGAGATCATACGGGCGAAGAGGATCTTGCTTTCTTCGATGCGATTGCCCCGATTGTCCATTTTGACTCCATCAATATGGATATCGCCTGGCGTCAGTCGCGCTATGACAAACCGGGTCCTGGCGGCGATACGGCGGCCTACATCAACTGCCCCATGGACGAAGCACAGTATAACGCGTTCATCGATGCCTTGATCGAAGGTGAGAAGACCGAATTCAAGGAGTGGGAGAAAGACACACCTTACTTTGAAGGTTGCCTGCCCATCGAAGTAATGGCTGAGCGTGGACGCGAGACGTTGCGTTACGGACCAATGAAACCCATTGGACTCACAAATCCCCGAAATCCAGATGTGAAGGCTCATGCCATTGTTCAGCTACGACAGGACAATGCGCTAGGCACGCTCTGGAATATGGTCGGGTTCCAAACGAAATTGAAATATGGCGCTCAAACGGAGATCTTTCGCATGATCCCGGGCCTTGAGGATGCAGTTTTCGCGCGGCTCGGCGG
>JBCCOK010000135.1:0-2310 GCA_039025395.1 Pseudomonadota bacterium | reverse complement strand
GGTATTCACCGGGTAAGATCACATCATGACGCGCGAGCGCCGTCCCAGCCCGCAAGAGACGGCCATAATCAGCGAGCGCTTTTAGCATCCTAAATCGCCCAGCCGAAGTGGAGTGCGGCGATCCCGCCGCTAAAATTCGTCACGCTGACATTTTTGAAGCCTGCGCTTTCAACTTCGGCCTTAAACGCATCCTGATCCGGGAATTGGCGGATGGATTCGACCAGGTATTGATAGCTGTCTTTGTCGCCGGTTACGACGCCACCGACGCGCGGGATGACGTTGAAGCTGTAGGCATCATAGGCTTTTTGCAGCATGGGTTCGGTCATCTGGCTGAACTCGAGGACGGCCAGACGCCCGCCTGGTTTCAGGACCCGGTAAAATTCTTTCAGGCCCGCGACACGATCTGCGAAATTACGGATACCAAAGCTGATCGTCAGCGCATCAAAGCTTCGGTCAGGATAAGGCAGCGCTGTGCCGTCAGCGCAGACCCAGCTTAGGCGCTCACCCCATTCGGCGGTATCATCGCGCGCTTTTCCAGCCTCAAGCATGGCATCGTTGATATCGCAGACGATCGCGGTCGCTTCGCGGCTGTCGCCTCGGCGTTTTCCCGCCGCATCAGCACGACGCAGGAAAGAACGCGCGAGTTCGCCAGTGCCGCCCGCAACGTCGAGATGGCGCTCGCCCGGTTGCGGATTGAGGCGGGTCATCGTGTCATGCTTCCAGAGGCGGTGGATGCCAACCGACATGAAATCATTCATCACGTCATATTTTGACGCGACCGAGCGGAACACGCCTTTGACGCGGTCGACTTTCTCGTCCGGCGTAACGGTTTCAAAGCCGAAAGTGGTGGTCTCTTGCTCGCTCATGCGAGGCATTTAAGCAAAACAGTCTTAAAACGCTATGGATAGGGTGTCGCGATTTAGCCGATATCGTAACAATCGATGCGTGAGGATGACTGCATAACGATAACGCGAGCTTCGCCAAAACCGGCTGACTCGTTTATCATGTTACTTAATTCGCTCTGCTCGCTGCATTTTGTCCGATCCGATACGGATGTTGCCGGAACATGCTGGCGTTCAACCGTGCGTATAGATGTGCATGAGGTCGCGAATAGTAGAGCTGCAATACCTAAGAGTGCGGATTGGTTTCTCATTGTCATTCTTTCGGTAAGCTATGGATAAGATGGTAGGTCATCTCTTTTTGTCGCGCATTTAATCTGAGGGTATGATTGGCTAACGACGATGATATTATCGTCAAAACCCGCTGACTCGTTTATAATCTCGTTCAGTAGACGCTGCTCAGTGCACACTTGGCGCTTATACCCAGGCTCCGCCGGAATGGGTTCACGTTCTGCTGTCAGACGCCACTGCGGCTCCTGATCCAGTTCCGCAGGCCTGTGTATGCACGAGGTGAGTAAGATGATCGCGCCGATGCCGATATATGTGAAGTGCGTTTTCATACCGTCCCCTACTTTTGCGGTTTATAATAACGCATTTCAAAGAATAACAAAACGCTGCCCCAATTTGCCCGTATTTGGTGTGCAGTTTTTGAAATATGGGAGTGAGGAACAGAGCAATCGAGGCGTTTCGCGCCGTCGATGGAGATGCCAGACACTGGCAGGTCCTCGCTCTGTCAGGGCTGTTTTCGATTTCATTCTTGACCAGTGATTTCGGCGCTAAGCCGATCAATCTTGGTATGGCTGTGTTTGGTGCTATGGTCGCGCAGGGCGTCGGGACGGTGCTGACCAAATCGAGCTTTCAGTGGAAATCCGCGCTAATTACGTCACTGTCGCTGTCCATCCTGTTGCGCGCAACATCGCCCTGGTTGTGGTTTGCGGCGGGGTTGATCGGTGTGGGGTTAAAGTTCGCCGTGCGGTTCAATGGCAAGCATATTTTCAATCCTGCGTGCATTGGGATTGTTGTGGTGATGCTGGTGTTTGGGCGCGAGGCCTGGGTGTCGCCCGGTCAATGGGGGCAAGCTCCGCTGTTAGCCGGATATGCTCTGGCACTGGCGGCTCTGGTTCTCTCAAGCGCGAAACGGTTGGACATAGCGCTTGGGTTTTTAGTGAGTTTTGCCGCGATCATGATTGGGCGCGCGATGTGGCTGGGTGATCCGCTGAGCATTCCGCTGCATAATTTAAGCTCCGGTGCGCTGCTGGTCTTTGCGTTTTTCATGATTACCGATCCGCGCTCAACGCCGGACAGCCGGATTGGCCGGATCATTTTTGCGATGAGTGTGGCGGCGCTCGCGGCCTGGTTTGTGATTGGGCCGAATGTACGCGGCGCGCCGCTAATGGCGCTGGCAACGCTC
>JBCCOK010000134.1:0-2336 GCA_039025395.1 Pseudomonadota bacterium | reverse complement strand
GCTCTTGCTGGCCTGCGAGGCGTAGTCGCGATGGAACGCTGGGCCCTCCGTCTCCGGGTGTTCCTGTTCTTTGCGTTTTTGGCATCCGGGGCGCTGCTTGTGGCGGGGGGTGCGATGCTCCTTGCATGGTCTCGCTCCGATCCGGCGGTGCCAGCCGCGCCGTTTCTGACGGCATTTGTCATCTTTGCGATCCTGAACACCGGCGTCATCGTGGCGATCTGGCTCCTGTTCGACGAAAACGTGGCCAAACCGATCAACCGCCTCTCGGCCGATTTGCGCATGCGCGCGCACGCGGATGTTACAGACAAGCTTGAAACAGAGACTGCGCGCTATCTCGGTGATCTCGCTCCGGCGGCGGCAGCGCTCACCGACAAGGCAGCCTCAAATGTCGAAGACACCGCCGCACAGATCGCACGGGAAACCAACCGCCTTGGAGCCGAACAAAAACGGCTTGCAGCATTGCTGACTGAAAGCCCGATTGCGACGATTCTGACAAACCCTGCAGGTGAAATCGTTCTCTACGACGCTCAGGCGGCAAGTATCCTGTCCGAAATTGCGCCGCCGCGCCTGAAGGCACCGATGGAAGACTACTTTGAGCCGTCATGTCTCACCGATGCATATGCGATGACCGAGGCGTCGCAACACTTCGATCTGCGACCTCGCAGCGAAGGCTCGGTACTCAAAGCAAGGGTAAAGGCGCTTGGCGAAGATGGTCACATGTTTTTCATTGATCCACCGGTTGCGAATGACGGCGCTGCCGCCGCCCGTCCATTGGTGTTCGACTTTGACCTGATGCATGCGGCCAGTCCGCCCGACCTAAAGGACCAGAGATTATCGGAATTGTGCTATGTCGTTCTCGATCTCGAGACGACCGGCCTGTCTGTAACGCAAGACGCAGTAGTTCAAATAGGGGCAGTTCGGGTGGTGAATGGCAGCCAGGTCCCGGGCGAAGAATTGTCAACTTTTGTCGATCCTTGCCGTCCTATCCCGCCAGCCTCAACACGCATTCACCGTGTAACAGACACTGATGTTAAAGGGGCACCGCCGATCTCGGTGGCGGGACGCACATTGCACAACTTTTCAAGCGGCGCGGTTCTGGTTGCCCATAACGCGCCGTTTGATATCGGCCTGCTCAAGCGGTTCGCAGCCGAAGCCAAGGTCGAATGGACCCATCCGGTTCTGGACACAGTACTGCTTTCGGCAGTGGCATTCGGAACGACGGAGGAGCACTCGCTTGACGCACTTTGCGAGCGCCTTTCGGTTACGATCTTCCCGGAAGATCGCCATACAGCTTTGGGTGATGCACGGGTCACGGCAGCGGCACTAGTGCGCTTGCTTCCGATGCTGGAGGGCATGGGCTACACCACTTTCGGTGCCCTTCAGCCCGAACTTGAACGTCAGGCGCGCCGACTTTATGCCATTGCCTGAACGCGTCTTCCTCAGCGGCGGTGGCGTCCGCGCAAGATGGTTTTCCGTTCCTCTTCTGCGCGAACCTTGGCAGCGTATCGCCGGTCCATGCGCGCCATCGATACGACGACCAATATGGCTGTCAGGACGAGGTTGAATAGTGCCAGAAGACTAATCAGTGCATCCATGATCTGTGCTCCAAACCAACTTTGTTCGTCTTCAGATAGCGCTGTCGTTGCCAATCTCGCGGAAAATCTTGCACTTCGCAGTTTTCTCTCGGTTTTTCACAGTCCGGTTGCCAGTATTTCCAGCCGTTGAGCAGTTTATCAGCATGCTATGTCTATATTTTGTCATCAACTTGAATCTTGGAGTTCTGCCCCTCCCGCAATAATGGGACTCAATCGAAACTGCTCAGGGGATTTCCGAAGCTCTCGGCGTAAACTGGCGGCATTTCCCTTCAGGCCTTCGATTCACATGCAAAACGGCCACTTTACTGACCTGAATAAGCGAATCTGCAAACGGCTAGAAAGCACCGTTTGGGTTAGTTTTGCGGCGGAAGGATATTGGTAAACCTCCGACATTGGGACATCACAGCGGCCACCAGTTTGTTAAAAACTGGCAATCCGTAGAAGTATGGCTCCAGCCAAAGTCGTCGCCGTAGAACAGACTTTCAAAACACTCATCTTTTCCTTCAGGAACAGGACGCCGATGATAAGTGCAAAAACAATGCTTGTTTCCCGAAGTGCGGTCACCAATGCAATTGGCGCTTGTGTGAAGGCCCAGGTTACGAGGGCGTATGCCACAAAAGACGCGCCTCCACCGACTATGAGCACCGGCAGCCCGCGCCTTGGGACTTCGCGAAGCGTGCCGGGTGATTTCAAGGTCAGGAAAATCACCATCAGAAGACTATTGCCAATCGCAAGCCACGC
>JBCCOK010000133.1:0-2723 GCA_039025395.1 Pseudomonadota bacterium | reverse complement strand
TAGCCGAACAGATCGGCCTGAAAAATTCATGGGGTTCCATTTCATGAACCCTGTGCCCGTCATGCAACTCGTCGAATTGATTCGTGGCATCGCCACCGATGATCCAACATACCAAGCCTGTCTGCGCGTGGTTGAGACGCTGGGGAAAACAGCGGCCAGCGCAGAGGATTTTCCAGCCTTTATCGTGAACCGGATTTTGATGCCGATGATCAACGAAGCGGTCTACACGCTTTATGAGGGTGTGGGGAATGTCGCCTCAATCGACAGTGCGATGAAACTGGGCACCAACCACCCGATGGGTCCGCTGCAATTGGCTGACTTTATCGGTCTTGATACATGCCTGGCGATTATGAACGTTCTTCACGACGGCCTTGCTGATACAAAGTATCGGCCCTGTCCTCTGCTGACGAAATATGTCGAGGCGGGATGGCTTGGCCGAAAGACGCAGCGGGGGTTTTATGATTACCGCGGTGAGGCACCAGTCCCGACGCGTTAGTGACCGGTCTAAGCGTCTGGGTTGGTCTTCAACGCTAGCGTTTTGTCGCGCAGCCACGCCATGAAGGCGCGTGGATCGTCCATGCGGTCCGCTATATCATCTTTCGTAAGCGGCTTGCCGATCACCGGTTTTTGCGGCCGGTTGCACGACCGGACGATCTCTCCGAGCAGCAAACCTTGGCGCAACGTCGGGGAGATCCTGTTGGCGACCTGATACCAGCGCGAGTTCGAGCCCGGGAAGTACATCGGCAACACCGTCGCCCCGGAGCGCCGGATCATCTTCGCGGTGAAGGCGGTCCATTCCCGTTCGACAACTTCTCCGAAGAACGTGTCTGACGACGCAACAACGCCAGACGGAAAAAGCGCAACAACGCCGCCATTATCAAGTTGCTCCATCGCAGCGGCGCGCATTTCGATGCCCTTCTTTTGGGCGTCATCTTCATGCGGGAACGGAACTGAGATCATGAAACTCGTCGCGGTCTCGTCGATGCCTGTCAGGATGCCACGGCTCAGGATTTTGAAGTCGAGGCGCAAGTTGCTCACGAGATCGGCAATTACCATGCCGTCGACCAAGCCGTGCGGGTGGTTCGCAACGATGATCACCGGGCCGTCCGCGGGGATGCGTGTGATCTGTTCGGGTGGCGTCTGGATATCGATCCGCATAATATCAAGCGCTGTGTGCCAAAAATTGGCGCGCGTCGGCGTTTCGCGCCGATTGTACTCGCGCAGCATCCGAATGACCGACACCTTCCCAGTCAGCCATTCAATCGCGCGAATGGTCAGGCGTTTTGCGGTGCTGTCAAACGTGTTCGAATAGGTCAGCCGACGTGTGTCGTAGGTCTGATGCTCAACCTTTTGGTCTCCGCCCGGGGGGACCACAGCCGTCTCGACAGCGCGGCGCGCTTTCACCGCAACAGGCCTTTGCTGTGTAGAGCTATCGACCAAGCGAACCGCCTCCCCAAAGACAGCGCTACATCTCTTCGCCGAACCGGTCGGCAACCAAGACTTCTAATGCGCTGGCCAGTTTTTCAGCGTCAGCGCCAGACGTCTGCACTTCAATAGTGGTTCCTTTCGAGGCTGCCAACATCAAAAGACCCATGATGCTGTCGCCATCAGCCTCTAAGCCATCTTTGCTCACGGTCGCGCTGGCATCATGCGCTTCGACCACCTCCGCCAGCTTGGCGGACGCTCTGGCGTGCAGGCCTTTTTCGTTTACGATCTTCAATTCACGTCTTGCCGTCGGCATGGCGACTGTTTTACCCGGGAACGCCGTCACAGCAATTGATATATTTGCGTCCGGCGGTCAGAGCGCGGTCAACCGCTTCCAAAAGCCCAAGGTCTCGCGACTTTGCCAGCTTCACCAACATGGGCAGATTTGCGCCATAGACGATCTTACGGTCCTCCGGCACGCAGGCCGCCATAGACAGGTTGCTGGGCGAGCCGCCGAACATGTCCGTTACGACGACAACGCCGTCTCCCGTATCGACGCTATCGACGGCCGACTGAATTTCAGCTTTCTTCTGGGTTCGGTCACATTCCGCCTCAATCGAGATGGCTCGGATACCATCTTGTGCACCGACCACATGCTCCACAGCAGAAAGATACTCTTTCGCGAGGCCGCCATGGGCCACGATTACAATTCCGATCACCCTGATCCCCTGGCTTTCGGCGACGCGTTAAAACCGCGCCGGTCAAGCTCCCTATGACGTATAGACGCCTGCCAGCCTTGTTTTGCAAGCCAATTCACCAAAAGCTCGGCCATCGCGACTGATCTGTGTTGCCCGCCTGTACATCCAAACCCGATGGTCATGTGGGTCTTGCCCTCTTCTTGGAATGCCGGAAGCAGGAATTCGACAAGTTCGGCGGTCTTGCTAAAGAACGGGGTGCAAAGCGGATCGGTTTCGATGTAAGCGGATACTCTGGGATCTCGGCCATCCAAACGGCGTAAATCTGCCTGCCAATGCGGATTCTTAAGGAACCTGCAATCGAACATCATGTCCAGGCCCGGCGGTGCTCCGCGCTTATATGAAAACGATTGAACAGAGATTGCCATCTGCGCGACCGCGTTCGGATCATACCAATCACGAAGATGGTCTCTCAGGTCGTGCGGCGACAATTCCGAGGTATCAATTAGGATTGTTGCTTTATGGCGGATCGGGCCGAGAATTTCGGTTTCTTGCTCGATGCCGGCTTCGGGTGAGTCGGCCGGAGTGAGCGGGTGCCGGCGT
>JBCCOK010000132.1:0-2833 GCA_039025395.1 Pseudomonadota bacterium | reverse complement strand
GGATTTCGTCTATGATGAAATGATGCTCACCGGGCCCGGCGATCAGGGCAAGGCGGCAGCTGAGGCCGTGGCCAATATGGATATGATGGGCGGTGATGATGGTCCAAAACCGGGCGAGGGTCCGAGCAAGGAAGAACGCGAAGCCGGCTTCTATGATGTAATGTTCCATGGCACCGCAGCAGATGGCGGCGTCATCATCGCGGGCGTCACCGGCGACAAGGATCCGGGCTATGGCTCAACCTCGAAAATGATTGCGGAAAGCGCGATTTGCCTGGTCAAGGACGATACCGGCACGCCAGGCGGCGTCTGGACGCCCGCACCCGCCATGGGTGGGCATCTGGTCAAGCGCTTGACAGAAAAAGCGGGTTTGACGTTCAAGATTGAAAGCTAGCGCCTGCGGACAATATCGAAACTGATGCCATACGAGAAAGCCGGAATTGATTCAGGCGGTGTGTCGTCCTGAGGGCTGAACCTCCAGCGCTTTACGGCTTTTTCGACGGCAGCGCCGAACTCGGGCGTCGGTTCGCTGTTGATGATTTCGATTTCGGCCACATCACCTTTTGAATCGAGTGAAATCAGGACGGTGCCGAGCCCATATTCGGACGCCATGTTTTGGGTCTTTGGGTATATGACACGAGATCGTCTTGTGATCTTCAGCTGTACTTCGCGGCCGTCTTCCATTTTGACAGTGATCAAATTGGGATCCCCGTCCTGGTCGCCCGACCAGGCTGAGATTTTGGCATATCGGCGACGTAGGTCGGCGACGAGTTCGGCTTGGTCGGGCTGATCCGCCATCATCTCAATCGCTTGCTGCAGGGGTGGCATCGCCTCCTCAAACCGCTCCAGATCTTCGAGCGCGGTCGCCTCACGTGCGAGCAGGGTGGCGTAAAGGAAATGACCCTCCTGTCCGTTGTCAGACAGAATCGTTCGAGCGGAGTGCGTGTAGTCGAGCACGCGTTCGCGATCCGCATTGGCAGAGGCGCCGACTTCGAATTGCGGCGGGATATAGCTTTCAGCTAGGTCAGCATAGATCAGCGCGGCAACAATGGTGTGTTCGGCATTTGCCGCCTTCAGCGCCCGTTCGGCGGATTTGAGCCGGTGGCGCGTTGTCCCAGGTTTGTTGAGCGACTTGTACGACAGGGCTGCTTTGTGGATGCAGTCCACCTCCTGTGCAGCCGCGCCAAGCGCGCCATAGTGATCGGCGCAGCGATCGAACCAATCTGGCACGGCTTCTTTGTCTTCACGAAGCGCCGCGAGGCTGGCCATGGTATAGGCAACGCGACCCGCGGTCTCATGATCGTCTTCAGACGTTGAGGCGGCGTAATAGTCCAAGCCGACTCGATGCGCGGCTTCAATATCATTCGCTGCGATTTGGTTGTTAAACTCTGTTCCCAGCGTCTCCAGATCGGCTTTCGCTGTGAGGGTTACCACCAATGCCAAGCATGCCACGGTAAGGCTTCGGAAATACAGTATGACGATTCTCCAAACGTAAACAAGAAAAACATATTCATAGATTCTCAGTCTTGGAAACATTGTTCACGAATATTGAGACTCTATGTTCTGGAAACTTGCACTTGTTTGGCGGCACGCTGCGCTTTCTCGCGCGCAATCGCAATCGTTTCGGCGTGCGCGATGGCGACGCCCATCCGGCGTGCCTCGTAAGAGACCGGTTTGCCGAATAGACGTAGCTGAGTGCCGGGTTCGTCCAAAGCGCTGGCTATGTTGTCAAACACGACGCCTTCCGCTTCAACGCCGCCATAGATCACAGCGCTCGCGCCGGGGCGATGGAGTGTTGTGTCGACCGGCAAGCCCAATATCGCCCGTGCATGTAGAGCAAACTCGCTCTGATCCTGCGTGGCCAATGTGACCAGCCCTGTATCATGCGGACGGGGACTGACCTCAGAGAACCACACCATGTCACCTTTGACGAACAGCTCGACCCCGAAGACCCCGAGCCCACCAATATCATCGGTAACCTTCTGCGCCATGGCTTGTGCGGTCGCCAGAGCGGCATCCGACATGGGTTCGGGTTGCCAGCTTTCGACATAATCGCCGCTTTCCTGGCGATGGCCGACGGGCGCGCAAAAGCTGGTGCCTTGGAAGTGGCGAACGGTGAGCAGGGTGATTTCATAGTCGAAATCGACCGCGCCTTCGACAATCACACGGACCTGATTGCCCCGTCCTGCGGTTAGAGCATGTTCCCATGCCGCTGCAATATCGTCCGCGGAATCGACTTTCGACTGACCCTTTCCGGATGACGACATGATCGGTTTGACGAATACCGGAAATCCGATGCGTGCTGCCTCCGCAGCGAGGGTTTCGGCGTCGCTGGCAAAGGCATAGGGACTGGTTTTCAAACCCAGCGTTTCAGCGGCCAGGCGACGAATGCCTTCGCGATCCATGGTCAACTGTGTCGCCCGTGCAGTCGGGATGACCGTGGCCAGGCCCTCACGTTCGATGGCCGCCAGCTCATCCGTTGCGATCGCCTCGATTTCAGGAACGATGAGATCGGGTTTCTCTCGTTCGATAATCGCGCGCAGCGCCGCCGCATCCGTCATGTCAAATACATGCGATCGATGCGCGACCTGCATGCCAGGGGCATTGGCATAGCGATCACAGGCAATTATCTCGACGCCAAAACGCTGCAGCTCGATAACCACTTCCTTGCCGAGTTCACCGGCGCCGAGAAAGAGGACTTTCGTGGCGGTCGGTGAAAGCGGCGTTCCGATCTGCGTCACTTGCTGTCGACTTTCTTGTGGCGCTTCTTGATTGTGCCCGAGAAATTGAGCACGGGCCGCCCATCGCTGGTGATGACCCCGCGGACAAAGGTGAT
>JBCCOK010000131.1:0-2911 GCA_039025395.1 Pseudomonadota bacterium | reverse complement strand
GATCACGCCGCAGATCGCTGATATTGCTGCGATACACAACCTGTATGGCGCTCCCAGCTCCGCGAACGCCGGCGATACCGTCTACGGATTGAATGGCAACAGTGGCACTTATTTGGATGGTGCCCACGATCTTTCAAATCCAATTTCTTACTCAGTTCTCGATACGAACGGCACCGACGTGTTCGACTTCTCCTTTTCAAGCGCCCATCAGGTGATGGACCTGCGTCAGGAAACTTTCTCGGACCTCGACGGGCGGGACGGCAATGTGGGAATTGCGCGCGGCACAGTGATTGAAATCGGGCGAACCGGCGGGGGTGACGACCGTATTACAGGTAATGATGCCGACAATGAAATCAGCGCCGGAACCGGAACCGACACAATCCTGGGCGGTGGAGGTGATGACGCCATTCTCGGTGGTGGTGGCAACGATTCCCTGCATGGCGGCGAAGGCATCGACCTGATCGAAGGCGGCAGCGGCAACAATGTCCTGAACGGTGATGGCGGCAGTGATCTGATCGTAGGCGATGATGTGAAGCTCGCGATGCTGACGATGCTTTACCCGACATGGACACCCCCGGCGGATGCCGAAGTGCGCCTCGACAACGGAAACTATTTGTCCCTTTGGGAGGATATCATTGACGAGCTTAACATCGTCTAAGCGTCAGGCGACATCGTCACCATAGATGATATCGTCTCCATCGCCTCCAAAAAGCAGGTCACCGTCGGCACCGCCGAACAGCGTGTCGCGGCCAGCGTTCCCCTTCAGCGTGTCTTCGCCGAGGCTACCAAGAATTAAATCCAGTCCGAAACCACCATTGACACTGTCGTTTCCGCCAGCAGAAGCAATCGTGTCATTGCCAGCACCGCCAGCCAGCACCTCACCGTCCGGCGTGCCAATGATCTCCCGACCGATCAGCAAGAAGGGCGGACGGTCCACGTTAAGAATATCCTCATTTGACAACTCGCCCGCCGTTAGTGGCAAACCATCGGCGGTGAACACAAAAAGGCTCTCACTCCCAAAATTCAATTCCGCGCCGTTGGTCAAGGTGGTGACGCTCAGTTGAGACACATCGTAGAGAAAGTCGAAGGCCGACAGGTCCAGCTTGTCGACCCCGCGTTCAAAGTCTGTGACCTGGTCCGTTACGCCATCCGCGACAAACGCGAACAGATCCGCGCCGCTGCCCCCGGT
The DNA here is from genome assembly GCA_039025395.1 of Pseudomonadota bacterium. Taxonomy (GTDB): domain Bacteria; phylum Pseudomonadota; class Alphaproteobacteria; order Rhizobiales; family Rhizobiaceae; genus Hoeflea_A. Next base: position 1,722 of record JBCCOK010000131.1, on the reverse strand, counting down.
CAGCGTATCGCTGCCCTGACCGTCAAGCAGGATGTCATCACCGCCAAGACCGCTCAACTCCTCACCGACAATGGAGCCGATGATTTGGTCATCGCGAGAACTGCCCGCACCGCCCAATCCGTCGGTGTCGGCGATGACGACTTGGCCTTCACTCGAAAGATCATACTGCAGCCGCGTTAATCCGCTCTCAAGTGCTGAACCCGCAAAAATCTGCAAATCAGAACCTGAGACAAATGCCTCCAAACTCGAAACCTTATCCAGCGGTACGGTCTCGTCCTCGGCCACCGCATCCAGATGTATCAGCCGGCCCCCCGGCAGAAGCGTGAAAAGCGATACACCACCTTCCGCGCCGCCTACCGCCGCATAGGCAAAGTCGCCTGACGTTACTGTCGCGACGGCACTGGCGCCCTGGAAACGCGTGCCCGCGGCATCCAACACGTGATCCGCCAATGCCAGAGAGTCCTCATCAACCAAGACAATAGACACTGAAGACGTTCCAAAGGACGTGAGGATAAGGGCTGTTTCTTCCGGGCGAGTAACGACCGCCAGGTCGGAAGGTGTTGTGATTGGCAAACCTTCTGCATTTCCACATGCGCCGACCTGCATCAGGTCGGTATCTGTAAACGACGCCAGGTTGATAGCGTTCTCAGTGGCTGAAATCGTGGCCACATGGTTTGCGCCGCCTCGCACGAATGTGGCACTGGCGACAGTTCCAGTCAGGTATCGATCATCTTGGTCGGCAAGTGTGGCCCTCACCGAAAATCCGGAACCGACGTCACTGAAAAGGGTCAACTCGTTCGCGGACGCCGACAATAAAACTGGAACCGAACCCACTTCCGAGCCAGTGGCCGCCGACAACGCGCCAAAACTGCCAACGCTTTGCTGCGCGCCCAGATCGCCCAAAACCGACAATGTCACGATCTGTCCTTCGGCCAGGGCCATGCCCGACAGGGCCAGGAACTGACCACCTGCCGCAAACTGCCCCGAGCTGATCTGAGGTGAACTTCCAGCTTCAAATGTGCCTGTCAGCGACAGCGCATCGCCTACGGAAGCCGCGCCCATGGCGTCTAAATCAAGCTGGATCAGCCGGTTTTCCGCCCGGTTCAGCAAGTAGAGAACCGGCCCGCCCCCGATCTCCAGTACGAACAAGTCATCGAGGCCTGAATTAACACCCAGCGCCGTCCCAGACAAGATCTGCGCCACTGACAGGACTGGCATTCTAAAACTCCTGAAAACTCTGCTCCTGATCAACAATCGAGGTTAATTTTCAGTGTTCATCGTCGGTATAGTCCGAAGGTCTTAGATGCTTTGGGGAAACCCAGGGGTGAAGGGAAGATTATTTGTTGAGCTCCAAATTCCGATGGCAGCACACGAATTCCAAATGGAAATTCGATCTGATCAGGGCTGTCACGCTGGATGTTGTTGACAAAGCGGGCCTAGAAGGATTGTCCCTATCAACGGTCCCCCAAGATGATCAAAGATGCCTTGTTCGAAAACGAATTGAGAACCCTTGGTTCGATTGGATGGCACACGACAGCGGTGAAGCTAGAGTTTGTAGTTGTACAGGAAATCACGCGTGTCCCAGGGGTGACACCGCAGCGTCTTCTCCGCGCCAAAAGAGCATAACACATTGAAAAAGCAGCAATCGCTCACCATGTCTGTGATGTGGGGCATGGTGGAGCAGTAATATGGAAGAACTTGTTTTGGCTCTCGGTGGCGGCG
>JBCCOK010000130.1:0-3148 GCA_039025395.1 Pseudomonadota bacterium | reverse complement strand
GGCGGCTGACCGCATTCGCAGCTATCACGCCCGTCAGATGCCCAAAGATGCGTCTTGGACGGATGATAGCGGTGCGACACTGGGATGGCGCTGGGGTCCTGTTGGCGCGGCGGGTCTCTATGTACCCGGCGGCTTGGCGTCTTACCCATCCTCCGTACTGATGAACGCAATCCCGGCACAAGTCGCAGGGGTGCCGCGGCTGGCAATCTGTGCACCGACGCCAGATGGCAAGGCCAATCCCCTGGTGTTGCTGGCAGCAAAGCTTTCCGGCGTGTCCGAGATCTATCGCATAGGCGGAGCCCAGGCAATTGCAGCGCTCGCTTATGGCACGGAAACGATCGCAGCGGTGGACAAGATCACGGGCCCCGGCAATGCCTATGTCGCAGCCGCCAAACGCCGTGTGTTCGGCCAGGTCGGGATCGATATGATTGCCGGTCCGTCTGAGATCCTCGTGATTGCAGACAAGGATAACGACCCGGACTGGATCGCGATTGATCTATTAAGCCAAGCCGAGCATGACGAAAGTGCGCAGTCCATACTCATCACTGATAGTTTTGACTTTGGCCAAGCGGTTTCCAAAGCCGTCGACGCACGGCTGGCGTCGTTAGAGCGGCGCAAGATCGCCGGTGCGAGTTGGCGAGATTTCGGGGCCGTTATCACGGTACGGAACCTCGATGAGGCAGCCGCCCTTAGCAACCGGATCGCGCCCGAGCATCTGGAGCTTTGCGTCGCCGACCCTGAAGGCTTGTCAGCAAAAATCGAACATGCGGGCGCGATTTTCCTGGGCCAGTGGACGCCCGAAGCAATCGGCGACTATATCGGCGGCCCGAACCACGTTTTGCCCACGGCCCGATCCGCGCGGTTCTCAAGCGGGTTATCTGTGATGGACTTTGTCAAGCGGACGACGCTGGCACGCATGACACCTGCCGCGCTCAAAGCAATCGGCCCTACGGCAGAAACGCTTGCGCAATCGGAAAGCCTTGAGGCGCATGGGTTAAGCGTGCGCGCCCGGCTGAACAAGTTGAACGAGGCCCCGACGTGACCGCGCGTATCTGCCACATCGCGATAGACGACAGCGCCCTGCCCCCGCCCACGCCCGAGATCGAGCAGGAGCGGAAGGTGGCGATCTTCGACTTGCTCGAAGACAACTCGTTCGTATTGCCCGAACGCGAGGGGCGACCCATCCCCGAAGGCCCCTATCGCCTTATGTTGGCCATTCGGGAGAAACGCCTTGTTTTTGATGTACAGACAGAAGACGAAGACCCTGCCGCAGAGTTCCATCTGTCACTCGGCCCCTTTCGGCAGGTCGTAAAGGACTACTTCCAGATTTGCGAAAGCTACTTTGACGCGGTCAAAAAACTGCCACCCAGCCAAATTGAAGCCATCGACATGGCCCGGCGCGGGATCCACAACGAAGGTGCCCGTGTCCTTCAGGAACGGCTCGAAGGTAAGGCCGATGTGGATATCGATACCGCGCGCCGACTGTTTACCTTGATCTGCGTGCTGCACTTCGGGGGCTGAGGTGTCTGGGTCTTTCCCACAATCGATCCTCTTTTGTTGTGACCACAATGCCGTGCGATCCCCAATGGCCGAGGGGTTGATGAAGAAGCTCCACGGTCAGCGTGCCTATGTTCAGTCGGCCGGAGTAAAGGGCGATCTGGAGATCGACGGCTTTTCAATCGCAGTCTGCGATGAGATTGGCGTTGAGTTGCACCGCCACAGATCCCGGTCCTTCGACGAGATGGAGGAATGGGGCGACGATTTATCAGGGTTTGACCTGGTGGTGGCGCTGTCTCCGGCCTCTCAGCGTAAAGCGCTCGAACTGACCCGCTTTTTTCACCTTGAGGTGGAATACTGGCCAATCCTCGACCCAACAGGCTTGGGGGAAACACGCGAAGAAAAGCTGGCGAGCTTTCGCGAAGCGCGCGACCAGATCAAGCAAAGACTTCTGGATCGTTTCGGACCGCCCACGGCCCCAGCTTAACGACAGGTCAACCCTTCTGCTCTAGCCGTAGCGGACGATCCTTGCTGGAGCACACAATGCCGCAATCCATGAACAGTGCCGCAATGGACCGGGCTCTCATAGATGCAGCAAACCGTTCGCTTGCGGTCATATATTTCGATGCGGACAGCACCATCCTTCACGCAAACGATGCCTTTCTGGCCGCGACGGGATACTCGCTTGAGGAAATTCAGGGGCAGAAGCGCCGCATTTTCATGCACCCAGAGGACGCTGCAATGCCTGACTATGCAGCGCTCTGGGAAGATCTGCGCGCGGGGGTGCGGCGCGACGGGGAAATTCGTCGCAAGCACAAGAATGGCGCCGAGATGTGGCTCTCGGCCACCTATTCGCCTGTACGCGATGAGAACGGCAATGTGACGACTATCGTAAAGCTGGCCCGCGATGTGACCGATACCAAGCACGCGCGTGTAGAAGCAGCCGCGGTTTTTGACACACTGAACAGATCTCTCGCGCGGATCGAGTTCGATCCTGAAGGAACAATCCGAACCGCGAATGATAATTTTCTCGCGGCAATGGGCTATAACCTCAACGAAATTGTCGGTCGGCATCACCGCATTTTCATGCCGCCGGAAGACGCCGAAAAACCGGAATACCGCCATTTCTGGCAAACACTCGCCGCGGGTGAATTCAGTCGCGGCGAATATCGACGCCTCGATAAACGCGGCAACTCGATTTGGATTTCGGCCACCTACAATCCGGTGCGGGACGCACGTGGCGAGGTCTACAAGATCCTGAAGCTCGCAACTGACATTACTGAACGAAAAGATGCCGAGAATGCGCTGATTGATGCCTTGATGGACGTTGCATCAGGACGGATGGAAACGCGGCTTGGCGAAAGTGTACGGGGCGAATATGCCGAGTTGCGCACCATGTTCAACCAAACCGTTGAGGATCTTGCCGGGCGCCTGCGTGCGGTGATGAAGGGATCCAAGCGCATGGGTTGGATTGCCGATGCCGTCAGCGACAATGCCACCAATCTGGCCTCAAAGACCGAAGAGCAAATGGAAGCGCTTGCCGGCACGTCCGCGGCCATAAGCGCCATTTCCCAAGAAATCGTCTCGACGGATGAGTCCGCACAAGATGTCGACAGGCAGGCCAAGTTGACCGCGGAAAAGTCAAAGCGTG
>JBCCOK010000129.1:0-3380 GCA_039025395.1 Pseudomonadota bacterium | reverse complement strand
GAGGTTGCACCGTATGAGAAAATGAAGCTTCGCATGCTGAACGGCGCGCACTCAATGTTGGCCTATGCCGGGTATTTGTCGGGCAAGACCTTTGTTCGCGACGTGATGGCGGATCCGCATCTTGCCGCTCTCGTTGATCATCACATGCAGGCTGCTGCGCAAACGCTTGACCCCATCCCTGGCGTGGATTTCTCGGACTATCGCACCGCCCTTTTGGCGCGTTTTCGGAACCCTCATCTGGCACATGAGACGTATCAGATCGCGATGGACGGCAGCCAGAAACTGCCACAACGCATTTTCGCGCCAGCCACGGACGCGATTGTCCGCGAGCAGGATGTGTCGGCCTTTGCGTTCGCCACAGCGGCGTGGTTGTACTACACGCGCGGGCACCGCGAAGACGGGTCAACACATGATCTGCGGGATCCGCGGGAGGCTGAATTGACTGCTTTGCCGCCCGCGCCAGCCGAACGGTTCGACGCCATGTGCCACATGGACGGCCTGATGCCGGATGCACTGTCCGGGCATGCGCGCTTTCGCAGGAACGTCATCGAACACCTTGAAAACATGTCGCAAATTGGAATGCGCGAAACGGTGCGAAAACTCGCGTTCGGCTGAAACGCCGCTTGCTACACCACTTCGACACGCAAATCGGCCAGCCCGTCTGCCGAGACTTCCATGATGTCACCGCGCGACACTGGCCCGACCCCCGCAGGTGTGCCGGACAGGATGACGTCGCCCGCGGCCAATTCGAAATACTCTGACAGATAGGCAATCATCTCGGGCACCTTCCAGATCATCTGGTTCAAATCGCCCGTCTGGCGTGCCTCGCCGTTTATCCGCAACTCGATTGCGCCTTCGCTGAGAACGCCGGTTTGCTCAACCGGATGAACCGGGCCAATCGGGGCTGATCGCTCAAACGCTTTTCCGATTTCCCAAGGGCGCCCCATTTTCTTCTGTGCACCTTGCAAATCGCGCCGGGTCATATCCAGCGCAAGCGCATAACCGAAGATGTGCCCTTCCGCTTCACCGATCGAAATATTCACGCCGCCCGACTTCAACGCGACCGCCAATTCAGCCTCGTGATGCACATCCGACGACTGCGACGGATAAGGGAACACACCCGAGGGATCGAGGTTGTTCGGGTTTTTCTGAAAGAAGAACGGCGGCTCGCGGTTGGGATCATGGCCCATCTCCACCGCGTGGGCCGCATAGTTGCGACCAATGCAGTAAACGCGCCGGACGGGGAACAGCGCCTCTGAACCTACGATCGGCAGCGTCACAACGGGCGGCGGGGAGAAAGCAAAGTCTGGCATGGGCGCATCCTTCAAATCGAGGGTGAGATGCTTAGAGCAAATTCCCAAGAAACCTTCAAAGAGTTCTGATGCGCCCTGCCATGCGTTTGTGTCAGAAACTGAACCGTGCACCAATGTTGAGCGAAACACTGTCTAAATCGCCGCTGATCTCGCCTGTCGAGGCACCCGTCGGGGCAAAACGGCCGGACTCAACGTCAAAAAACCGGCGATAGCGCACGTCTGCTGTCCAGGTCAGGGTCTCGGATGTTTCCCAAGCCACCCCGGCAATCAGTTGCGCACCGAACGCAGTATCGCTGTCGCTGACCCGAACACCGGGACCATAGATCAAATCCTGCGAGACCCGCCCGATGCCGACACCGGCGCCAACGTAGGGGCTTATTGCGCCTGACGAAGCAAAATCAGCGTAGAGATTTCCGAATAGTGCGGTCGTTTGCACATCGCCACCCACATTGATTTCCGCCGCCGGACCATTGCCCGAAAAGAAGATCTCATCCGCGTCTGCATCGCTGTAGCTAAGTTCTACCTCTCCCCGCACTGCAATCGTATCGCTGCTTAGCCTGGGCAGCGATTTGCCAACTCCGATACCAAGCTGAAAACCTGTGTCGAGATCAGTGTCCACCGTTTGAGGTGCACCGCCGATGATACCATCGGCGTCGAGATCACTGCTAAAGGTCGCTCCGCCAAAAACAAAACTGTAAGTGTCTTGGGCGTGCGCCGCACAGGCCATGAGAGAGATCGCAGCGGCATAACCGAGTGAGCGTTTCATAAGTTTTTCCTTTCGTTGGTTCACGAAAGGAAAAACACCGTGCCGCGTCGATTTAGTTACTCACACACTTTCACTGTACTGTGACGCAATTTTACCGACGCGATCTCAGTCCTCGGGCGGCAGCACCCGCAGGCGCAATTCACGCAATTGCTCGTTGGTTGGCTCGGAAGGCGCGTCCATCATCAGGTCTTCCGCGCGCTGGTTCATTGGGAACAGGATAACCTCGCGGATGTTCTGTTCGTCCGCCAGCAACATCACGATCCGGTCAATCCCCGCCGCACAGCCGCCGTGGGGGGGCGCACCGAAGCGGAACGCGTTGACCATCCCGCCGAAGCGGTTGCGGACCTCATCCTCACCATAGCCTGCGATTTCAAACGCCTTGAACATGATCTCGGGGCGGTGGTTTCGGATCGCGCCCGAGACAAGTTCATAGCCATTGCAGGCCAGGTCATACTGAAAGCCCAGCACGTCGAGCGGGTCACCTTCCAGTGCCGCCATCCCGCCTTGCGGCATCGAAAAGGGGTTGTGTTCGAAATCGATCTTGCCGGTTTCCTCGTCTTTCTCGTAGATCGGGAAATCGACGATCCAGGCGAAAGCAAACCGGTCCTTGTCGGTGAGGTTCAGTTCCTCGCCAATGACAACACGCGCCTTGCCCGCGACGGTTTCGAACGCCTTCGGCTTGCCGCCGAGGAAGAAGGCCGCATCGCCAACGTCGAGGCCAAGCTGCTGGCGGATGGCTTCGGTGCGCTCCGGCCCGATGTTCTTGGCTAAAGGCCCTGCGGCTTCCATGCCGTCGCCCTGATCGCGCCAGAAAATGTAGCCCATCCCCGGCAGACCCTCCTTTTGAGCGAAAGCGTTCATCCGGTCGCAAAACTTGCGCGAGCCGCCGGTGGGCGCTGGAATGGCGCGAATTTCGGTGCCCTCCTGCTCCAGAATCTTGGCGAAGATGGCGAAGCCAGAGCCACGGAAATGCTCGGACACATCCTGCATCTTGATCGGGTTGCGCAGATCGGGCTTGTCGGTGCCGTACCACTTGGCCGCATCGCGATAGGAGATTTGCGGCCACTCGGCATCGACTTTGCGGCCGCCGCCAAATTCTTCGAAAATGCCTGTCAGCACGGGTTGAATGGTGTCGAACACGTCCTGCTGTTCGACAAAGCTCATCTCCATGTCCAACTGGTAGAAGTCAGTGGGCGAGCGGTCGGCGCGCGGGTCTTCGTCGCGGAAGCAGGGTGCGATCTGGAAATACTTGTCAAAGCCCGAGACCATGAGCAACTGCTTGAACTGCTGCGGCGCCTGCG
>JBCCOK010000128.1:0-3515 GCA_039025395.1 Pseudomonadota bacterium | reverse complement strand
GGTTTGCAATGCGCCCCGCAAAGTCATTTTCAAACCAGCCAACGGATTGCCGCAGCACGTGCTTGTGCGCACGCCAGCGGATCAACGTGCCGAGATTGGGCATGATACCGTTGTTGAGAAACATCACATCCAGCGCCTGCAAAGCAGGGCGGATCAGCAGGATGAACAAGGCTACAAACAGCAGTTCGGTTCCATGCTCCTCCAGAAAAACAGACGGATCGCTGGCCAAAAGATCGACCACACGGCCCATGTAATAGATCAGCCAGACCTCAACGCTGGCCACCAGCAACGACATCAAAGCCGTGACCGCCAGAACCTTTCGAAAGGGCCGCATGTATTCCTTCATGAACGGCCAAAGCCGATCTGGCGGAGTGTCCGCCTCTTCATAGGGTCCGTAGGGGTCTACGATATTTTCGAAAAACTTGAACATGCAGCACTCCGGCACTGCATACCTAACCGAAATCGGGGGCGTGCCCAGAGGGTCTCGCGAGATTTTTCACCTTTGAAGACGTTGCCGGACGTGCCGCCTCAGGCTTTGTCCTCGTCCAACAATTGCGCGCGTGAAAGCGTAAAGCCCGACGCGATCCATGTCTCTTCAAGCGCTCGAAGGTGTTGGCCGAGAGCCGGGCCCTGATAGGCAGGCATCAGATCCTCGGCGGCAACGGGAAACTGCGCCTCTGCACCCCTCGCGATCTCAGATCGCCATGACACATCTGGCTCTGTCCCGGCTGCGGCTGAACGCAGACACAACAGATCAAGCGCGGCTTGCGCCCCGTGATGGTATCCCAAGACGGCGGGCTCTGCCTCGGTACTCTCTCGCAAAACGGCCAGCCTGCGGGCATCCTTGCGGTTGAGACGAAGCGATTGATCTGGCATCTCTCCGCCCAAGACAGCGAGCCGGCGCAGTGGGTCGGGATCCAATCCCAGAGACTTTTCGCAATGAACAAGCGGCCCCAGAAATGTCGGCTCTGCACCCCGCAGAACATGTTGCAGAATGCCTGCCTGCCGCATGCTCGCCACCACCGGCGCGGGATCGGGAGCCGCGAGCAATTTGAGAATTTCGGCGCCCACGCGTTCGCGCGACAAAGTACCAAGACCATCTGCCAGCTCTGCACACGCCGCCAATCCTTCTGCGTCTAGACCCGCATCAGCTTTCCCGTACCAGGCATGAAACCGGAAAAAGCGAAGAATGCGAAGGTAGTCTTCGCGAATGCGCTGGCTTGCATCTCCGATAAATCGGATGCGACGTTCCGCCAGATCGGACAATCCGCCGAGCGGATCAAGTACCGTACCATCTCGTATGGAGTAGATAGCATTCACCGTAAAATCACGCCGCCGCGCGTCGCTTTCAATATCATCAGCAAATGCTACAACCGCATGTCGGCCGTCTGTCTCGACATCCTTGCGAAATGTCGTGATCTCAAAGCCGCGTCTGCCCTCGACAACGGTGACTGTTCCATGCTCAAGCCCCGTGCCGACAGCCTTGCGCTCGCCCTGTTCCGCCAAGGCCAGCACACGATCCGGGCGCGCATCGGTAGAAATGTCGATGTCTGATACGGGTTCACCCATCAGGGCATTTCGAACGCATCCCCCAACCAGCAAGGCGCGATGGCCACCCTCCTCAAGCATCCGACACACATCTTGTACCGCAGGATCCTCGATCCATGCGCCCGTCAGCTTCATGCAGCGTCGGCCTCTTTTTCCGTCGCATCTGCCAGCGCATAGAGCATGCGCGCCGTGGCGCCCCAGATGTAATAGGGGCCATACGGTATGGTATAGTACTTTCGTCTCTGACCGCGCCACCGCCTGCTTTGAATCGTGAAACGATCCGTATCGAATACATGCGAGACGGGCACGGCAAAAACTTCGGAAACCTCTCCCGCCTCCGGCACGGGAGTAAAGGGTTTCCGGATCAGACCCACAATCGGGGTCACAAGAAATCCCGTCACCGTTTCATGCGGAGATAGTGCGCCGAGCACCTCGACACTTTCGGGGGCAAGACCGATTTCTTCCTGCGCCTCCCGCAATGCTGTCTGCGCCAGGTCGGCATCGCCTTCATCCTGTTTGCCGCCCGGAAAAGCAACTTGACCCGGGTGATGCTCAAGCGCCGAAGACCGCTTGGTCAGCCAGAGCCTCGAGATCGGGTCGGACACATCAATTGCCACCAGAACGGCCGCCGCACGAAGCTTGCGGCTCGGCGCAAGGCGCAATTCAGGATTTAGATCGTAATCCGAAGACGGTGCCGGCGGGTTGCGCAAGGCCAACGCCAAGGAGATGGAAAAGTCACCCGCCATTGGGTTCCTGCTTCTCCGCCTCGAACCCCAAGGTACAGGGCTCCAGTCGATAATGCGCTCCGCAAAACTGGCAATCGGCGGTCACAAAACCCTCTGCCGTTGTCATCTTCGCGATATCTTTTGCCGAATAGATCGACAAGGAATTGCGCACCCGTTCTTCGGAACAGGTGCAGCCAAACTGAACCGGCTGAAGGTCGAAGACGCGCGGCGCCTCTTCATGAAAAAGCCTTACCAAAAGGTCCGACGGCGACACGGACGGACCGATCAGTTCGAGGGCCTCGACGGTATCAAGCAGCAGATTGGCCCGGTTCCAGTTCTCGGCATCATCTGTTTCAACCAGATCTGCTGCAGTCAATAGTCCAGCTTCTCCAGACCCGCCTCCACTGGCAAATGGGGACGCCTTGGGCATGTGCTGCAGCATCACGCCGCCACCACGCCAGTGCTCAGTTCTATCGGATTCCTTCGATCGGCCATAGCTCAACGAAAACCGGGTCGGCAATTGCTCGGACTGCGCAAAATACGCCGATGCGCATTCTGAAAGACTTTGACCAGCCAGCGGCGTTATCCCCTGGTAAGGTGCGGTGTCGCGGCCCTGGTCGATGAGCACAGCGAAATACCCCTCACCCAGTTGCTCAAAGGCAGGTGCATCTGAGAGACGGCTTTCGTCAAAGCTCGCATAGGCTCGGATCCGTGCCGGCTCGCCAACTTCTTTTGGCGCGAAATAATCCGTCGCGATGCGGCGCACGGCCCCTTTGGACTGAACTTGCAGTGAGAGCTTCCACCGCAACTTGACGGTCTGACCGACAAGCGCCGTCATCAACGCCATCTCGGCGACCAATTGCTCTACCTTATCGGGATAGGCATGTTGCTTGAGAATATCGTCAAGCGCGCCGTCCAGGCGCGCGACCCGCCCACGGATGTCACAACGATCCAGCTGAAACGGCAAAACCGTATCATCCCATGCGATTTTTTGAGCCAGTGTCATAAAACGTTCCCAGGGAGAGTTTCCGACCGCCCGCAAACAGGCTAGTTTATCTGCATTATATATATGCGACCGTTTCGCAGGGCAAAGGGTACGAATATGCGACGCTTCGGCGAACGGGTGATCCCAGGTCGGAAATACAAGGCGCGTCCTGGAGTGTACGCCATTCTCCCAATCGAGAGCAGGCTTTTGCTGACGTTCCAGGACGCGCCAGAGCCCGAGATACAACTGCCCGGCGG
>JBCCOK010000127.1:0-3706 GCA_039025395.1 Pseudomonadota bacterium | reverse complement strand
CTGAGATCAAAACGATCCATGAGAGGGCCCGATATGCGCCCCAGATAGTCCTCGCCGCAGACTGGGACCCGCGCGCCTGCGCGCGAGGCGTCGCTCAAGTATCCGCATTTGCAAGGATTGGCGGCAGCCACCAGAAGAAACCGGCAAGGATAGCGGACATGCGCATTGGCGCGGGCCACGGTCACATCACCGGTTTCTATAGGCTGGCGGAGCGTTTCGAGGACGTTTCGCGTGTACTCCGGGAACTCGTCCATGAAGAGCACACCGTTATGCGCAAGTGAAATTTCGCCCGGTTTTGCCCCTTTTCCGCCGCCCACGATGGCGGCCATGGACGCCGTATGATGAGGCGCACGAAAGGGTCTGGTGCGTGAGATACCGCCTTCTTTCAACATTCCAGCTAGAGAATGGATCGTCGATGTTTCAAGCGCTTCCTCTGGTGAAAGGTCAGGAAGAATACCGGGCATGCGGGCGGCAAGCATTGATTTCCCGGAGCCGGGGGTGCCGATCATCAAAAGATGGTGCCGACCGGCGGCGGCAATCTCGAGTGCGCGCTTCGCCCGTTCTTGTCCTTTGACTTCGCTTAGGTCCATTGACCGGGTGCGTTTTTCGGCGACAAGTCCGGGCTGGCTAAGCTCAATGGGTTTGGCACCGCTCAGGTGCTGAATGATGGCTTGGAGGCTTGACGGAGCAACGACCGGAAGACTGCCCACCCAAGCGGCCTCTGACCCGGATGCTTCGGGGCAGACAAGTGTCCTCTCGGCCGTGGCTGCAGCAATAGCAGCGGGCAGGGCACCGGCAACGGGGATCAGACTTCCGTCCAGAGCGAGTTCGCCGAGTGAAACGAGACCTGACACCGCGTCCTTCGGCAGAATGTCGATGGCCGCCAAGAGAGCCAGCGCAATCGGCAAGTCGAAATGCGACCCTTCCTTTGGTAGATCAGCGGGTGATAGGTTCACGGTGATCCGTCGAGACGGCAAAGCAATGGACAATGCGTTAAGTGCGGCGCGAACCCGTTCCTTGGCTTCGCTGACGGCTTTGTCCGGTAGCCCGACGAGCGAGAAATAGGGCATGCCTGGCGACAGGGCGCACTGGACTTCAACCAGTCGGGCATCCACGCCCTCAAACGCGACGGTATAGCTTTCTGCGACCATTTCTTCCCGATTTTTGCTGCCAGCTTCTTTCAATCTTCTATAGTTAACAAAGCGTTAAGCGTCGCCTTGTGGGCTGCGCTAGTACAGGCTGAAAAGAAATCCAGTGCTTTTATGATCCAATATTCGATGGCCCGCGTAACACTTACAAAAGCAAGCTAGGGAGTTACGTGATGGCTATGGAAAGCGCGATCGACCAATCCTTGTCGCGGCGGGCAATGCAGGCAGAGCTGCTCGATGCCGAAACGGAACTCAAGCTGGCATACGCATGGCGCGATAATCGCGACGAACAAGCGCTACACCGCCTCATCACTGCATACATGCGCCTCGCAATTTCTATGGCGTCCAAGTTCCGCCGGTATGGCGCGCCAATGAATGATCTTATCCAGGAAGCCGGGCTCGGCCTGATGAAGGCTGCCGACAAATTTGATCCTGACCGCGGCGTTCGTTTCTCTACTTATGCTGTTTGGTGGATCAAGGCTTCGATCCAAGACTACGTGATGCGCAACTGGTCGATGGTTCGCACAGGGTCTACGTCGTCACAAAAGTCTCTGTTCTTCAACCTTCGACGTGTTCAGGCACGGCTCGAGCGCGAGGCTGCTGCTTCTGGTGAGGCAATCGACCGGCAGTTGATGCGCGAGCAGATTGCGGTCGAGGTCGGTGTGCCTCTGCATGATGTCGAGATGATGGAAGGGCGGCTCTCGGGCTCAGACTTTTCACTGAATGCCACGCAGTCCACGGACGAAGAGGGGCGCGAATGGATCGAGACCCTCGAAGATGAGAATGCAGTTGCGTCCGAGTCGGTCGAGCAAGCCAAAGACATCGACACACTCCGCACCTGGCTCGTCGAGGCGCTCTCCGCGCTCAACGAACGTGAGCGTATCATTGTCCAAGAACGCAAACTGCGCGATCAGCCTCGAACACTCGAATCGCTGGGCAACGAGTTGGGCCTGTCGAAGGAACGCGTTCGCCAGCTCGAAGCCGCAGCCTTCGGCAAAATGCGCCGGAATCTCGAAAATCAGTCGAAAGAGGTATTCGAGTTCCTCGGTTAAGGAATGTGACCGCCGAAACGGCAGTCGTTGTATTTCCAATTTCGGTCGCTGTCGCACAGCTCGACAACGCTGCTGGTCATAACCTCAGCCTGTTGTCTTAGCGTAGGGTGTCATTCTTATAGCGGCATTGTCCGATCCGTTTTGCTTTCCACCGCCGTGAAATCCCCAGGAACGCTTGCCGATCCTTGGTTCGCAGCCTAACACTTGGCACCATGTTGAACGGAAAGCGCATCTTACTGATCGTTGGCGGTGGCATCGCTGCGTTTAAGTCCTTGGAATTGATCCGGCTTATCCGGAAAGCGGGCGGAACGGTGACGCCAGTCCTCACTCAGGCAGCACACGAGTTTGTAACACCTTTGTCAGCGTCTGCATTGGCGGCAGAGAGAGTTTACACAGACTTGTTTGACCTCACCGATGAAGCCGAGATGGGCCACATTGAGCTCTCGCGTTCTGCTGACCTAATCGTTGTCGCCCCAGCAACAGCAGACTTGATCGCCAAAATGGCAAACGGGCATGCAAACGATCTGGCTTCGACACTCTTGATGGCAACCGACACACCTGTTTTGATTGCACCAGCCATGAATGTTCGCATGTGGCTGCATCCGGCGAACGAACGAAATGTGAAAACTCTGATCTCGGATGGTGTTCACATTATCGGCCCCGATGAGGGCGATATGGCCTGCGGCGAGTTTGGTCCCGGCCGACTTTCTGAACCAGAAGACATTCTCGATGCGATCCTGACCCGCGTCGGACAAGGCCCTTTGACTGGAAAGCACGTCGTTGTCACGTCCGGACCAACGCATGAACCAATAGATCCGGTCCGCTACATCGCCAATAGGTCATCCGGTGCGCAAGGCAGTGCAATTGCATCGGCACTTTTGCGACTCGGAGCGCGCGTCACGTTCGTGACCGGGCCTGCCGACGCCCCGTTGCCGGACGGGGCCGACATCGTGCAAATTCAAACTGCGGAAGAAATGCTGGCAGCGGTGACCCGGGGTTTGCCCGCCGATGCCGCGGTATTCGCGGCTGCTGTTGCGGATTGGCGTGTTGAGAAAGCCACCAGCAGCAAGATCAAGAAGACCAAAACGGGAAAACCACCCTCGCTGAAACTCTCAGAGAACGCCGACATACTCGCGACGATCGCACGCAAACGGAAGGATAGGCCCGCGCTTGTCATTGGGTTTGCTGCGGAAACAGATGATGTTGTGGCCAACGCAACCGCAAAACGCGCGCGCAAGAGATGCGATTGGATTGTGGCGAATGACGTCTCGCCCGAAACCGGGATCATGGGCGGTTCGGAAAATGCGGTTACGATTATCGATGCAAACGGCGCCGAGGCTTGGCCGCGTGCAAACAAGACAGATGTGGCGCGGCGCCTTGCCGGGCGGATCGCGGATACATTGAACGCCGAATGACCGTGGAGGTTCGCCTAAGCTGGACAAAGGATGCGGATCGCAGCCTTTCGTTGCCGACCTACGAAACGGCGGGGGCCGCAGGCGCGGATGT
>JBCCOK010000126.1:0-3709 GCA_039025395.1 Pseudomonadota bacterium | reverse complement strand
CGGAACAGCTTGCGCTTTTCGGTGGCGGATCGGTCGCGGCGCGAGGCGCGGAACATCACGACCCGCTGGTCGATGTTCTCGCCGGTGGTGGCGGCGCGCGCTACCTCGATCTTGGCGGGGGCCGAGAGGAACGTGTTGGTGATGCGCTCGATCTCGGGGGCCATGGTCGCCGAGAAGAAGAGCGTCTGGCGCGTGAAGGGTGTGAGCGAGAAGATCTTCTCGATGTCGGGGATGAAGCCCATGTCGAGCATCCGGTCGGCCTCGTCGACGACCATGATCTCGATGCCGGTCAGCAAGAGCTTGCCGCGGTCGAAATGGTCGAGAAGGCGCCCGGGCGTCGCGATCAGCACGTCGACGCCGCGATCGATCAGGGCGTCTTGCTCTTTAAAACTGACACCGCCGATCAGCAGCGCTTTCGTCAGTTTCACGTTTTGAGCATAGGTGTCGAAGTTTTCGGCGACTTGCGCGGCCAATTCCCGTGTTGGGCACAGCACTAGGCTGCGCGGCATGCGTGCGCGCGCGCGGCCCCGGGCCAGAAGGTGGATCATCGGCAAGGTGAAGCTTGCGGTTTTTCCAGTGCCGGTTTGCGCAATGCCCAGAACATCGCGTCCTTCGAGAGAGGCGGGGATTGCACCGGCTTGAATGGGCGTCGGTGTCTCGTACCCTGCTGCTTCCACAGCCTTCAGAATTTTTGGCGATAACGCCAGGTCAGAGAATTTCGTCATATCGGTCCATTAGTGTCGGACCATCTTCTCGGCCCGTCGGCGATGCGGCGCGGGTCCGTATGACCACAGGTTTATCCACAACCTGCCGCAGGTGGCGAAGACCTAGTTCATCCGCTTCTAGGCGTCAACGCTCTGTCTAAGAAATGGGACAATATGGTAAATTTTCGACAACTGTTTCTTCATGACATTAAGCAACTGAAAGTGTTACTAGAATTGAGCTTTTGAAGGAATGCGAAACGGTCAGCGTTATACAGTAGCGAAAGCCTGCTCAGAATGCGTGGGAGCACGATGGTTGACGCTGCGGAAGTTTGGCGCAGGGCGTGGTTGTCAAATTGCTTTGACTTATGCACATGTCAATTTGTCTGGACGTATCGGTCGATTTCAGCCAAGGCGGCCTCGACTTTCAAGGTGATCATCACCTCGCCAATATCTGCGGTCGCCAGGCCGGGAGCCCCATCTGATCCAGGGGCAAAGCCCTCTGGCGCATCAACAAAATGCTGTCTTACACCGTCTGGGTGGACGGCCATCAACTCGGACGTATCCCGGATGCCCGCATGTCCCCCAATCGCGACGCGCGAGAATCCTTGCGTTTCAAGCGCGGCAACCTGGCCGTTCGCCGCGTAGTAGTCACCAATATGGATGACCTGAATGCCACGGTCGCGCCATTCGTTGTTTAGGCGCTGTGCCACATCCGCCTGCGCGGCTTGGTTGCCCAGGCTGTCGCCAACAAACAGGATGCGGCTGAAGCCGTGGGTGGCAAGGCTGCGCGCCGTGTGTTCCAGAACATCCGCGAATACGGGCTCGGGCAGGCTAAGGGTGCCAGGCCACCGCATGTGATCGGTCGGCGTGCCGCCGGTTTCACCTTCCGGCACATACGCCATGACCGGGGCGACCAATGTACCACCGAGGCGGGTGGCAATCCTTTCGGACGCGACGCGCACGATGTAATTGTGCTTGCCTAGGACGACATGCGGCCCGTTTTGTTCCGTGCCGCCCGTGGGAACGATGACCGTGTCGTAACCGCTCTCCAAGGCTTGATGCACTTCTGTCCAGGTCAATTCTTCCAAATGAACGCTGGGCAAATCGCGATTGGCCGAAAAGACGGGCTGCAGCAACAACACACTTGCCGTACCGAACGCGATGAGACCCAGCCAGACAGTGCGACCGGCCGACGCTGGGCGGATCAAATCCCAAGCCATGTTGAACGGCTTCAGGTAAATTGCAACGACGCTGTCAAACGGGTTCGGCTCATCGCGCTTCACCCCGTATTCCAGCTTTTCATATCCGTCGGGTACGTAAAGTGTTCCGAACACCCAATCCCAGAACGCGAAGATGAGGCCCATGTTCCGATCCCAGTGCTTCTCGTCAATCGAGTGATGAATCTGGTGCTGGGCGGGTGAGATAAGAATGTAGGACAGCCAACGCGGATAACTGACCCAGATGTGGCTGTGCCGCAGGTTGTAGCCGATCAAGTAGAAGGCAAAGATCACGACGTTGACATTCATCACCGTCATTTCACTGGGCCGAACCTGGGTCATGTAAGTGAAGCCTGCCAGCGCCAGCGCAATCAGGGCCGTTGTGGCGACGCCGGTGAAGAACAAGTCGACCGGGTGCATACGATAGACGGTCAACGGCGTCAGCACTTCCGCAGAGTGATGTACCTGGTGGAACTGCCAAAGCAGCTTCACCTTGTGTTGCAAGTAGTGCGTTAACCAGACACCCAGATCGATGGCGAGGACGACCGCAATAGTGTACAGGACCGCACTCAATGGTGACGATGCGAAGATCGGCGCGCTCAAAGTGCCGAATAGTGCTTCAAGGCCTTGCGAGAATGCGCCGAAAAAGACGTGCCCCGAAATCAGCAGTTGTGCGACGATTCCGTAGTAAACCAAGGCGTTGAACGCGAAGTACATGTAATCCTGCAACGCCGAGCGATGCAGCCACACATCTCGGTCGAAAATGAAACCAATCAGGCCCTTTGAAACACCGTCAGGGCGCGCGTTTTCTTCGCGGTAGGAAAAATAGACGTAGGTGCCGATGGCAATCACAAAGGCCGAGAGCAAATAGAGGTAAAACGCCTTTTGCGACGGGATAAGCGGTGCCATCCATGCCGAAAGTGTGCCGCCTAAGATGTTGTCTAAAAACATGTTTTGCCCAACCATGCCGATGGCCCAACCATCTTTGCGGCCTGTAAACCAATTCAAAATGGCGAGATTAGGGCGTTCAGCCTATTCCAGCAGTGCCTGTTGATAGAGTGTTGCGGGCACTTTGACTGGGTAGCACGTGAACGTACCGCAGAGGGACGCTTCGA
This sequence comes from Pseudomonadota bacterium, assembly GCA_039025395.1. Taxonomy (GTDB): domain Bacteria; phylum Pseudomonadota; class Alphaproteobacteria; order Rhizobiales; family Rhizobiaceae; genus Hoeflea_A. Next base: position 673 of record JBCCOK010000126.1, on the reverse strand, counting down.
AGCCGGTTTTTGCAGCCCGTTGCATCAAATCCTGCGTCTGCGGGATCATCGCGCCAGCCGCAGTGCCAACTCGGATGCGTTGCATTGTGCCCGCGCTTTTCATACGGGAGATGTCCGGCGGGCGGCCATCTGCGCGGCGCACATAGACAACCAGTTGATATTGATCGTCATTTCGCACGATATGAGCGACCGACCAGGCCTCTTCCGTGCGGCCGGTTTCGACGAATGCCGTCTCGAAAACACCGAGGTCCGGTGCGAGGGACTTCTGCGGCGCAATCCCGCAGGCTGAGAGCATGAGTAATAAGGCAAGCAAGCGTGTCATGCCCGCGCTTTTGGCATGCCAACGTAAACATCAGCCTAACCGCTGATCAGGTTTGCATTTCCTTGGTGGCGCTGAGGGTCAGATCGGGGTGGTCGCGCTCGATCCGGTCGATGTCCCACTGCAAACGGGTCAGGTAGACCACGTCTTCGTCATTGTCATAAGCGATGTGACCCTTGTTTGCGTTGACGAAAGTGTCGATCTTGTCCTTCGGTCCGTGCACCCAACGGGCCGAGGTGAATTGCGAGGCCTCGAACCGCACGGGCAGGCCGTATTCCATCTCGATCCGGCTTGCCAAGACTTCGAATTGCAGCGCACCGACAACGCCGACGACAAAGCCCGAACCGATCATCG
>JBCCOK010000125.1:0-3861 GCA_039025395.1 Pseudomonadota bacterium | reverse complement strand
CTCCAGAATCGAATTCGTAAACGACCTGTTAACCCTTTGCGGCGATTCATTAACGCATGAGAAAGCACATCCTTCCCCGCCTGAAAGCGCTGTTCACCGCAGCTTGTGCAACCCTCTACACAAGGCAGGCTCGGCCGACTATGCCGAAATTCAGCCTTGAACCTGAGACGCAACATTTGCCTGGCGCAGAAGACGCCTGGTTGTTCGATTCCGAGACTGCGGTTGAAGTTGTGCGGAAGAAGCTCTCAAACGAGATGAACGGACTGGCCGAGAGCTTGTCGGATCTGCGTGAGGCTCTGGCCCTGATCCATGGTGAGACACCGTTCCCGGTTGAAGCAACGACACTGGCACCCTGCGCTGTGCTTCACCATGACGATATGCTGTTTGATGGCGAAGCGGATGCGCCATACCTTCCAGCCCAGGAAGAAATCAGCGGCGGCGAAGGCGTCTTCCTGTTCGATGACGCACCAACCTTCGAAGACGAAATCTTCGCAGAACGCGAACAGCACGCCGCATAATGACCTAACGGAGAAAGCTCCCGGCTATGGCCGACGGATACGGACATTTAGGCGATTCCGCCGACACTCTGACACTTTCTACCCCGGCACAGAAACAGTGCCGGGTTATCGTTGTTGGGAATGAAAAAGGCGGTGCCGGCAAATCGACCGTGTCGATTCACTTGGCCATTGCCCTCATGCGGATGGGCAGCAAGGTCGGTGTGATCGATCTCGATGTGCGTCAGCGGACCTTGACCCGGTATCTCGAGAATCGCATGCGCTGGATGCAGTCGACTGGCGCCAAACTACCCATGCCGGAAATCATCCGGGTCGATGCCAGCACGGAGCGCGACCTCGATGTCGCCGAAAAGGAAGAAACAGAACGATTTCATACATCGCTAGAGCGCCTGAAGGCCGTCTGCGAACTGATCATTGTCGATGCGCCGGGCGGCGATACCTATCTCTCGCGGATCGCGCATATGAGCGCAGATACGCTGATTACGCCATTAAATGATTCCTTTGTCGATTTCGATCTGCTCGGCGACGTGAATCCGCAAACGCTGGAAGTTTTGCGGCCGAGCTTTTACTCAGAAATGGTTTGGCAGTGTCGTAAGAATAAGGCCCGAACCTCGCGCCAACCGATCGACTGGATTGTTATGCGAAATCGCGTGTCCCCGTTGGAGGCCCGTAACAAGCAGAAAGTCGGCGAAGCGCTGGCCAATCTGTCCAAGCGGATCGGATTCCGACTCGCCCCGGGCCTGTCGGAGCGCGTCATTTATCGGGAATTGTTCCCGGCTGGATTGACCCTGCTTGATCTGACCGAAAGTGGCTCAAATGTCTCCTTCACAATGAGCCATGTCGCAGCACGCCAGGAATTGCGGGACCTCGTTATCTTGTTGCAATTGCCGGAATTGGCCGGAACAGAAATTTCGTTCTAGTCCGCCGCCCAAACTCTTCGACAACCGGATTACGCCTGGCTGATTGGATCAGTAGATCAGGACTTTCTCACGCTGCAGCCGCGCAAACCAGGCATGGACCGGGAATTCACCCTGTCTGTGTTCCAGCCGGGATGGAATGATCAAAGCCGGCCCTCGGAACAACGCCCCGGGAGGCATTCCGAACACGGTCTTGACTGCGCGATTGAAGTTCGCGTTTGAAGAAAATCCCCACCTTTCAGCCACTTCGGTCAGCCGACCGCGATGAATACCACCCTCGGCCAGATCCCAGACTGCAGCATAGAGCCGACGATCCTGAATATATCGGCGCACCCCACCATCAACTTCGAACATCCGATACAGGGTGGCCCGTGACAGATTGAACTTGTTGCAGATCTCTGCCGGCAGGAGACTGAGATCTCCGAGGTTTTCCTCAATGTGTGCCCGAATGAGCGCATTTCGGGCGCGCCACCATTCGACGCGATCCGAAGAAGGATGCCTCTGACTAGACAGAATGGAGTTGACCACATGCAACAGAGTATTCGCGTCGAACAAGTGTTCGTCGCCAAATTCGTCTTTTGGCTTGAAAAAGCGGTAAAGCTCTTCCGCAAGCATTTTTCCCTGAAGGGAATCGGTCGCGATCAATGCCGGCTCGATACGGTCTGACTGCGAGAAACCCAGCAGCTCGCGCGGTATAAATATTATTTCGCCGACCGCATGTTGGTAGCTCGCCTTGAACGTCCGGGTCAGATCGATAATCGAAATATAGCCCGGGCGTTGCACGAAGGATCGTGACTCATAGTCCATTGCAATCGAACCCGAGGAAACATGCTGTATCGCCAGTGCACCGTTGGGGGTCAGCGCCAATCGTTTGCTTCGTTGAACCAATTGACACCCGGTGGCAAACTTTGCGCCGGCGAGTCGGCCCTGTACAAAACCGTGCCAGAAACTGGTGCCATCCTCATTGCGTGGATGCAGTGCCAGCATTTCGGCGATGGGCGACCAAACAGCAGCCCAATCTGCAATTGAAAGAGGGGTCAGACGCCAATTAGCGTCGGAATGAAGCCCTTGCGGAAGCGGTGATAAAGCGTTGGTTTGCATGCCGATCTACTTAGGATGATTTGAACGGCTAGAAATTCTCATTCCGTCTCAAATTTTCAAAAAACCAAGTATATGATCCTCGGATTTCCGATAATAAAAATATCTGAATTGGTTTTTTGAGACGTGGAGGTAATGACCAAGTCGAGCATATTCCATATAAGCAACCTGTACGATGATTATACAATATTTATTGTACATGTGAATAGCTCTTAACTTCCTTTTGGTTGCAACTACTAACGTCCCCTAGTACTCACGCAATCAATTGGCGCGCCTTGGTCGTTTAACGCAGTCGGCCAAGGCGCATTTTTTTTGGGCCGGTTTCAGATCAGACAACTGGTTCGGAAACGCCAAGACGCATTCAAAAAAAACACGCGCGCGGTACTTTCGCAATCGATCGGGTCGCCCGTTAATCAGAGATCCAGCGGGTCAAACGGCAACAGTACGACTCGGCTCGACATGACCTGTGTCAAATGTCCACGGACGCGACCTCACTCATCATCGATGTAACGCGCTGGCAGTTGAATGGCGATCTGAGCAAGGCGCCCGGGGACGCCCCGAAGACGTGCTGCACCGATCGATTGAAATTTGATGGCGATGAAAAGCCCCAGCGTTTCGCAGCAAGCTGAATCTTGCCGCGCCGGGAGGGTGCATCGGAAATTTCCTGTAACGCCCGGAACAAACGGCGGTCGACAATATAGCTGCGCACACCGCCCTGCGACTCGAACAGGCGGTACAAGGTGGCGCGAGAGAGTCCGAATTCTGGCAGAAGCGTTTCAGCACTGAGGTCCAATCGCCCCAGATTACGTTCTATGAATTGTAAGATCTGACGCTTCTGTGTTTGCCTTGCAGCCCGCCTGGGGCTAAGGCTCATTTGCGGCTTAAGCAAGACCTTTCGCACCGTTGCCAATAATCGCTGCATCAAGTCATAGGAGAAAACCGGTGAAGCGGCGTGCACCGCGTCGAATGCCTGCGTCATCATCTTGCGCATGATCTCAGCCAAGGGGTCTTCACGACACAGAATACGAAGGTCCGGTATTTGGCCCATTTCCAAACCGAGCATCTGTCGCGGAATCAAAAGTGCTTCAAACCTGGATGGATAGCGCAAAGCCTCGAATTGAGCGTCCAGATTGCGGATCACCAGATCCCCTGCGCGACCACCGAACGGCATACCATCCATCATGCCCGTGAGCTGACCGGCCTCATACCGCGTGATGAGGATAAACCCGGGCGTGTCAGAAATATTCGCTTGCGATCGCCGCACCAGATGTCCGCCACACGCGCCGCCGAACAGGCCAATACCGCCGGCTCGCGTGATACGAACATCGTTT
>JBCCOK010000124.1:0-3861 GCA_039025395.1 Pseudomonadota bacterium | reverse complement strand
GCCATTCGACGCCTTTGAAGCCACCTTTACCGATTCAGCGGCCATCGGCTTTGCAGGCGTCGGGATCAACCACAAACCGACAAACGGCAAATGGTCTTTCAACGCCTCGCTCGAGGGACGCTACGGCACGGACTCCTTTTCTGAAATCAGGGCAGAGGCAAGCGCGGCAATGAAATTCTAGAGCGAGCCGTAATGGCGATTTTACTCTGTTTCTTCCGATTGGGGCTCAGCGGCTGACGCCGCCTGCTTCGGACCGCCCTTGGCGACACCGACCATGGCCGGGCGCAACACCCGGTCACCGATGACAAATCCTTCCTGAACGACCTCGACAACCGTATTATTGGGTACGTCCGGATTAGGCACTTCGAACATGGCCTGATGAAAATTCGGGTCGAATTTCTGGCCCTCGGGCGAGAGTTTCTTCACGCCGTGACGTTCGAGTGCGGCCAGCATATCGCGCTCCGTCATTTCGACGCCTTCCGATAGAGCCTTCAGGCCCGCCTCGCCGCTTTCCAAAGCCTCAGCGGGGATTGCGTCGAGTGCGCGGCGCAGATTGTCGGATACGGCAAGCATATCGCGGGCAAAATTGGACACGGCATAGGCCCTTGCGTCGCGTACGTCCCGCGCGGTGCGGCGGCGCAGATTGTCCATTTCAGCCGCCAGGCGGAGATATTTGTCCTTGAGCTCGTCGCGTTCAGCGATTGCCAGCTCTCCTTCAGAAAGGTTGGGCGCCTGTTCCTCATCGCCCTGAGCAGCCTCCCGCGCGGCTTCTGCGAACTCACTGACCGTAGGCTCGGCAGCCATTTCCTTTTCAGCCGGTTCATCAGCACCGTTCTTTTTTGTCTCATCTGGCATGATGCGACGTATCCTTCACGCTGGTTTTGATGTGTTGACCCGCATATCGAGGTTTCCGGCCAAAAAATCAAGATATCAAAGGCATTGACCGGTTTCATTTCCGCTCCCTGGACCGTTTCCCGAACAGCTTGAAGCGGTCTAGCGGATCATCTTCGAAACCAGCTGGGCCGTATAGTCCACCATCGGGACAATTCTGGCATAGTTGAGACGCGTCGGCCCGATTACGCCGACCGCGCCGACAACGCGATCCTCGCCGTCGCGGTAGGGCGCAACGATCAGCGAAGAGCCGGAGAGGGAAAACAGCTTGTTTTCCGATCCGATAAAAATCCGCACGCCGGAGCCTTGTTCGGCAAGGTCCAGCAATTCGATCAGGCCGTCCTTTTTTTCCAGATCATCAAACAGCAGCCGCAACCGCTCGATCTCGTCGATATCGGAGACAGAATCGAGAAGATTTGCGCGTCCGCGAACGATCAGCCGTGCCGGCTGATCGTCGGTGGTGCCGGACCAGACGGCAAGTCCCTGCTCGACGAGCGCTTGCGAAAGCGCGTCAAGTTCGCTGCTGATTTCGGATTTGAGCTTTTTAAGCTCGCCGCGTAGCTCCGCGAGCGTATGGCCGGCGAGATGGGCGTTCAGAAAATTCGCCGCTTCCGTCAATTGCGAAGCGGTGACGCCGGGCGGCAGATCGATGATGCGGTTTTCTACCTGATCGTTTTCGCCGACAAGGACAACAAGGGCTCTCGTCGGTTCAAGGCGGACAAATTCAATGTGTCTGACCATCGCATCGCTCTTGTTGGCAATGACGAGGCCAGCTCCGCGTGAAAGGCCGGAGAGCAGCTGACTGGCTTCGGTCAAAAGGTTCTCGACCGACTGATTGTGTTCGACATTGCTGACCTGGCGCTCGATCATGTCGCGCTCTTCGATAGAAAGATCACCAGATTCCATGAACGCATCAACAAAGAACCGCAGGCCCTGCTGGGTCGGCAACCGGCCGGCGCTGACATGCGGCGAATAGATCAGGCCGAGTTCCTCAAGATCGCTCATGACATTGCGGACCGACGCCGGCGAAAGCGACATCGGCAACACTCGGGAGAGGTTTCTTGAGCCGACAGGATCGCCGGACTCCAGATAGTTTTCGACGATCCGGCGAAATATCTCGCGCGTCCGCTCATCAAGCGGCGCCGGATCCACTGTTCCCGACGGCACGTTTTCGTTCATACAAACTGTCTCTCGGCTTCCGCGCAGATCATGCGATAGTGACCGTCCGGCGCAGAAAATTGCAATTGGCCGTTTCTTATATAGTGCATTTTCTTTACATGCGCTGCAAAGGGCGGCTAGAGCATGGTTCTTGGCCCAGGCCGTTCGATTACGGCATGGTAAGGGCTGAACATCGCCCGCGAAACGGCAAACAGGAGTAAGCGTATGCGCCCATCAGGAAGAAAAACCGATGAAATGCGGGCCATTTCCTTCGAGCGGGGATTTTCCAAGCATGCGGAGGGTTCGTGCCTGATCAAGTTCGGCGACACCCACGTACTCTGCACGGCAAGCCTTGAAGAGCGGGTACCGCCCTGGTTGCGCAATGCCGGCAGGGGCTGGGTTACCGCCGAATACGGAATGTTGCCGAGAGCGACCGGGGAACGTATGCGCCGCGAGGCATCCGCCGGCAAGCAAAGCGGCCGCACTCAGGAAATCCAGCGGCTGATCGGGCGTTCCTTGCGCGCAATCGTCAATCTTGAGGCGCTGGGCGAGCGGCAGATATCAATCGATTGCGATGTGATACAGGCGGATGGCGGCACCCGTACGGCATCGATTACCGGTGCCTGGGTCGCGTTGCACGACTGTCTGAAATGGATGGAGACGCAAGGGATGGTCCGGCGTGAAAACGTGCTGAAAGACCACGTCGCAGCCATTTCCTGCGGGATATTTCTCAATCAGCCCGTGATCGACCTCGACTACACGGAAGATTCGTCCGCCGAAACCGATGCCAATTTTGTGATGACCGGTGCGGGCGGTATCGTCGAGATCCAGGGTACCGCGGAGGGCGAACCGTTCAGCGAGGCGGAGTTTGCTGCGCTTCTGGACCTCGCCAAAAACGGCATCGCCTCTCTCGTCGAAATGCAAAAACAAGCGACGGAAGATTAGAGCATCTTGAAGGCTCCGCAGCACATATTGGAGACGGTTCTCTATGCGGACGACCTCGATGCCGCCGAACAGTTTTTCGGCGAGCTTCTCGGGCTTGAAAAGGTCACGCGCGTTGGCAACCGGCATGTCTTCTTTCGCTGTGGCCAGGGCATGCTTCTTGTCTTCAACCCGGCGGAGTCGATACAGCCGCCGGCCAATCCAGCTTTGCCGGTCCCGGTGCACGGGATGCGCGGAGAGGGACATATGTGCTTTGGTGCGTCAGCGCCCGAAATCGATGAAATCGCGACGCAACTGCGTGGAGCAGGCGTCGACATCGAAGCGGATTTCAGCTGGCCCGGTGGCGGGCGCTCTCTCTATGTGCGCGATCCGGCCGGAAACAGCATCGAATTCGCCGAGCCGCGCATTTGGGGACTGGCTGCTGACGAAAGCGAAGCAGGGTGAGAAAGCTGAAAGAGAACAAGCTGGTCATTGCCAGCCACAATCAGGGAAAGGATAACCTCACCGCCAGGGCCAACACCCCAACCTAAGGTTGCCAAGTGAGGCAACAGAATAAAGCCTTGCTCATACAAGGGCTTCTCAGGCACAAAGTGCGCAACTTCAAATAAAGTCATCGCACCGGCCCAGAATACAATCAAGCCAGCGTGGGCAACGTGAGCACCCAGCAGCTTACCGGATAGATTGATGAGTCGAGCATTACCAGACCACCAAGCGAACCCAGAGGACGCTTGGTCGCGGCCTGTGCCTGCAACAAAAGAATTAGAGAGCGTTACCACGGGGCAGTACCTCTTCTGGGAATACAAAGTTTTCGTGGGGCTGGTCGGTCGGAGCCATCCAAGCACGGATGCCTTCATTCAACAAAATGTTCTT
>JBCCOK010000123.1:0-4069 GCA_039025395.1 Pseudomonadota bacterium | reverse complement strand
GCCGCCGAGGATGAAGGCTACCGGATAGCCGGTGAAGAGAAGCGCGCCCAGAAAGGCAAACATCCAAAGCGGCAAATACTCGACAAAAGTTTCCATCGGACCAGCCCCTTATGATGCTTTTTCTGTGGAGGTATCTGGCTCGAAGCTTTCGGCCAGATCGGCATGGTGCGTGCCCGCATAGTAGGACGCCTGCCGCTTCAGATAGTCGGGTCCAAATAGGTAGACGACACACTTCAGCCAAACCGCGAGCGCGGCAAGAGCCAGCACCACGAACCCGACCGGCAAAAAGCCCTTGATGATGAAGCGATACGGCAGACCTGTGAGCGCTGCTGAGCCTTCGAGAATGTCAAAACTCTTGCGCGCGAACTCAAAGCCATAGGTGTAAATCAAGAAGCAGTAGGGGATCAGGAAGACCGAACAGCCTAGAAGCTCGATCCAGACCCGCGTATTCGGTCGCAGCTTTTCACGGACCAGTTCGATCCGAACGTGCGCATCTTTGATGTAGCCAAAGCCAAAGCAGAGCAGAAAAAGGATGGCGTGCAGGTGCCACTGCATCTCTTGCAGCTTCGTCGACGTGAAGGTTTGGAACATGAATGAGTCGACGAAGTTCGGATTGAATTCGAGATATTTCCTCTGAACGACATCATAGAAAATGATGATGATCATCGGGATGTAAACGAGTGAAGTCCACTGGCCGACCTTCACGGTGAATTCGCCGATCGCGTCGCTGGCTTTCAAAAGAAATGAGAAGGAGCCATCCTGCCCACGGCGCGCCGCAAGCACGATCGTGAAGAGGATGAAGGCAATGATTGCCAGTTCAAGTGGCCAGATAAGGCTAGAGAGGGTCTCGTAGAAGGCGATCGTCTGTTGGGCAGCTTCGGCCTCCGGTCCGTCGCCCCGCGCGGCACGGGTGAAATCCCTGAGAAACGCGCGCGGCGCTTCAAACGGTGCCGCCCCGAGCGAACAAAAACCAACCAGCAAGGCAGAAGCCATGAACCATGCGCCGTTCGGTCGGAAGATGGCCGCGCCCAATAACACGATGAGCATCACGCCCAGCACCGTGAAATGCGGCCCGAACGGCATATTCATCATTACAAAAGAAAGCGCGATTGCGACGAGCGCCAGAAAAGTACCCATGAAACGCCCCCTCCCGGCGTAAAAAAACGGCCCCGCGATTTTTATCGTGCGGGGCCGCTATCGTTTGCCCTCAATTGATGATTTGCAAGTGAGGGTAATGCCTTAGCGAATAACGCCTATTTCAGATATCCAAGATCACTCCACGCGGAGTAGCCCTCGCGGAATGTCGAGAGGGATTCCCAGACGCGGGCAAAATCGGCATCGGCCTTTTGCTCTTCCACGACTTCAGCCCACGCTGCTTCAAACGTCGCCAGCATCTCGTCGGACCATTGGTGAATGGTCACGCCATTGGCCTGCAGTTCGGCAAGCGCTTGACCTTGGATTGCCTCGCCTTCCGCGAGACCGTAGGCAAACGATTCTCCGCAAACCGCCTCGATCTGCGCCTGCGTCGTTTCATCGAGACCTTCCCAGACGTCCAGGTTGATCATCAGATCGAACCATGTCGCTTGCTGGTGCCAGCCAGGGAAATAATAGTGCTTGGCAACCTGGTAAAAGCCGAGATTGAGGTCGATCGCCGGCATGGAGAATTCGGTCGCGTCGATCGTGCCGAGTTCAAGCGCCGGGAAGATGTCGCCGCCAGCCAGAAGCTGCGTGGAGACGCCGAGCTTTTCCATGACCTTCGCGCCGAGGCCGAAGAAGCGCATCTTCAGGCCTTTCAGGTCCTCCGGCGAGTTGATCTCGCTGCGGAACCAGCCCGATGCTTCCGGTGCGATAATACCGCAGTGCATCGCCTTGATGTTCGATTGGGCGTAGATTTCATTGAATAATTCTTCGCCACCGCCGAACTTCATCCAGCCGATATATTCAGGCGCTGCCGGGCCGAACGGAACCGCGGAGAACAGCTGAAGCGCAGGCACCTTGCCGGCCCAGTAACCGGGCGTCGACCAGCCCGCTTCCACAGCGCCGGAAGCAACCGCGTCGAAGGTTTCAAGTGCTGGAACAAGTGCGCCCGGCTCCTGGAACTCGATTTCGACGTTTCCGCCGGTCACGATGCCGACATTTTCCGCAACCCGTTTACCAAGCGTTCCGAGCTGGGTCAGCGAACCTGGATAGGTCGACTGCATCTGCCAGGTTTCCGCTTGAACGCCGGTTGCGCCCATGAGCACCGTCGCCGAAACGGCGGCTGCTTTCAAAAGTGATTTCATCTTGATCTGTCCTCCCAATGACAGGCTGGAATGGTTGGGCACCGCTTTTACAGCACCGTTTTCAAGGTTGGTGAAGAATTGAACCTGAGTTCGAATTGCCAGGCACCCTCCCCGTGCCGATATCCCTGACCGCGGCGCTTATATGTCTATGCGGTCGCATAGTAGGTTTGCGCAACGGCATTCTTCCGTACGCAGTAGCCCTTGCCGCATAACAAGTGACGCGCCGACGCGCAAGGATGTCGCACATCAAGACGAGGAGACTGGGCAGGAGAATGCGCAGATTCCCAGGTCAATAGGCGCGCAATTCCTCAGACATGGCACCCGTTCGACTGTTCCGACCGTTTCTGAACGGCGGTCGATCGTCGGCCACGAGGATCGAAAGATCGAGGTCTTTGACGTTCCGCTTTCCGCAGAGCGCCATCGTTACGTCGAGTTCCTTATGAATGACCTCAAGGCATTTGGTGACGCCTTCTTTGCCCATCGCACCGAGGCCATAGAGGAAGGCCCGGCCGATATAGGTGCCCTTTGCCCCGAGCGCGAGTGCCTTGAGGACATCTTGGCCCGACCGAATGCCGCTGTCGAAGTGCACCTCGATCTGGTCGCCGACTGCCTCCACGATTTCCGGCAGCGCCATGATCGCTGACATCGCACCATCCAGCTGTCGACCACCATGGTTTGAAACGATAATCGCGTCGGCACCGGTGTCGACCGCGCGCTTTGCGTCTTCCGCATCGAGAATGCCCTTAAGGATGAGCGGGCCACCCCAAAGATCTTTGATCCACTGGACGTCATCCCAGGAAAGCTGCGGATCGAATTGTTCATTCGTCCAGGAGGCAAGGCTCGACATGTCACCGACGCCATCCGCATGGCCGACAATGTTGCCGAAAGTCCGACGCGGCGTGAACGCCATTTCAAAGCACCAGCGCGGCTTGAACATGAGATTTATAATGTTGGCGACGGTCGGCCTTGGCGGCGCGGAAAGACCGTTTTTCACGTCCTTATGGCGCTGGCCGAGGATCTGAAGGTCAAGCGTGAGCACCAATGCCGAGCACCCTGCAGCTTTCGCCCGACCGATCAGGCGTTCGATGAAACCGCGATCCCTCATAACGTAGAGTTGGAACCAGAACGGTTTTGACGTCCGAGCTGCCACGTCTTCGATCGAGCAAATGCTCATGGTTGAAAGCGTGAACGGCACGCCGAAATCTTCGGCTGCTCGGGCGGCAAGGATTTCACCGTCGGCGTGCTGCATACCGGTGAGCCCTGTCGGCGCAAGCGCCACCGGCATCGACACCTCTTGACCGACCATCGTCGAACCGGTGGTTCGATTCATCATGTCGACCGCGACCCGCTGTCGGAGGCGAATGTCTTCAAAGTCCGTGGTGTTGCGCTTATAAGTGGATTCAGTCCAGGCGCCCGAATCTGCGTAATCATAAAACATCCGAGGGACGCGTTTTTCGGCGAGGACGCGTAAGTCTTCAACGCATGTGATGGGAGCCATTTTCCGCCCAGCTTTTCGTTATTTGGAAACCAATTTCTACTGTGCACGACGGATCATAGGTCTGTCATGCCGGTCAAAGGTGTTAAGTGCTGTTGCAGATAGAGCGTAATCTAAGGTTCTTCTCATGAGTGGAGACAATCAAGTCGACGCCTTGGTTGTCGGTGCGGGCGTGGTGGGTCTTGCGACCGCTGCCGCGCTGGCAAAGCGTGGGCTTTGGACGATTGTGCTTGAAAGCGAAAGCGATTTCGGAACCGGCATATCGTCACGAAACTCCGAAGTGATCCACGCG
>JBCCOK010000122.1:0-4137 GCA_039025395.1 Pseudomonadota bacterium | reverse complement strand
TTTGTAAATGGGCCGGGCGATTTTGCCCCCTGACTGCGTTGGCTCACGCTTGTGGTGGGTTGGCACCACGGCGCGCAACCCGCCTAGTCAGCGACCAAAAATCGCCTCGGTCAAATGCTTCAGTCTAAGCCTGACTTGCTCTGGCCAGCGCGCTACGGTCTGCGCGAAATGGATATATTTGATGACGATTTCTCAGTCTCGAAAGGAACAGCTGCTTCGCAGGGCCATTGCGCTTGCAATGGAGGCAAGGCAGCGGGGCGACCATGCGTTTGGCGCGCTTCTGGCCGAGGCCGCCGTCGTCCACGAAGGATTCTGGCGCGGACCAGAAGCTTCGTCGATCCAATGAAAATGACGGGACGTTTGATCGGAGTGTCCGTTTCGAGGCTGAGCATATGATGTCGGACGACCCGCGATCCATACTCACGGCTCTTTTCGAAGCAGCAATTGCCGCGGCCGATCCGGAAAGGACGATCCGTAACAATCTGCCGGCTAAACCGGTAGGGCGGACCGTGGTGGTCGGTGCCGGAAAGGGTTCGGCGCAATTGGCGAGGGCGCTCGAGGCCGAATGGGATGGGCAGCTCGACGGTGTCGTCGTTACGCGTTACGGCTTCGGAGTCCAATGCCAGCGGATTGAGATTGTCGAGGCCAGCCACCCGGTGCCAGATGCAAATGGCCTTGTTGGCGCTGAGCGGCTGCTGGCTGCCGTGAGCGGCTTGACGGCGGACGATCTCGTTATCGCGCTGATCAGCGGCGGCGCTTCGGCACTTCTACCGTGCCCGGCCGCGGGGCTGACGCTTGAGGACGAGATCACGGTGACCACCGTGTTGCTTGCATCCGGCGCGCCGATTTCGGCCATGAATGCGATCCGCAAGCAAATTTCCGCCATAAAGGGCGGCCGGTTGGCACTCGCAGCCATTCCGGCAAACGTTGTCAGCCTGATCGTGTCGGATGTTCCGGGCGACGACCCCGCGGAGGTCGGTTCAGGTCCGACCGTGGCCGACGCAACGACACGCGATGAGGCGCTTGCTGCAATCCGGCGATATGCGATCGAGTTACCGGACCACATAATGGCGCATATTCGCGATTCTGGCCCGACCGCACCGATGCCAGACGATCCGCGGCTGGCAGGTCACCAATATTCGGTGATCGCATCCTCCAGCGTATCGCTGGAAGCCGCTGCGGAGAAGGCCAGATCGCTCGGCTATGATGCAGCTATTCTTTCCGATGCCGTCGAAGGCGAAGCGCGCGAAGCATCGCGCATGCATGCGGCGATCGCCCGTGAGGTGGCAGGCAGAAACCGGCCTTTCGCAAAACCGGTGGTGCTGTTGTCAGGCGGCGAAACGACGGTCACGTTGCGGGGCGGCGGTAAGGGCGGGCGCAACACGGAGTTCATGCTTTCACTCGCAATGGACATTGACGGTGTTGGCGGCATTACGGCGCTGGCAGCCGATACTGACGGTATTGACGGCTCGGAGCACAATGCAGGGGCTTTTGCCGACGGCAACACCATTGCCGCCATGCGCGATATTGGTCTGGATCCTGCAGCGCTGCTCGCCGACAACGACGCATGGTCGGCCTTTGACGCTATCGATGGCCTGTTCTCACCCGGACCGACCGGAACGAATGTCAATGACTTTCGCGCCATTCTCGTGCGCTGAGGCCTTGCGTCTGGTTCGTTTGCGGCGCCTGAGCAAGGGCGTCCACTTCGGGATGCAATGACCAGAGCAGCAGTCGCACATCCGGGTGCAGCCGGGCCCGCTATCGCGCTGATGTTCGCAGCGGGCGCGCTGATCGCTGCGACATCGTTGATCGCCAAAGCGCTGGGTTTGCCCGATGGCGGCTCTCCAGGTCTCAGTCCTTTTCAGATCAGCGCCGGCCGCTTCGTTTTTGCGCTTGCCGCTCTGTTGCTGTTCGTCTCGATCGCGCCCGCAAAGCGACCGTCAATCAAAGGTGCGCGCTGGAGTTGGCATATTCTGCGCTCGGTCTGCGGCTGGCTTGGCGTGACCTGCATGTTTGCCGCGGTCGTGCGTATGCCGGTCGCCGAGGCAACGGCGATCAGCTTTTTGAGCCCGCTTGTGGCGATGCTTTTGGCCGTGCTCATGCTCGGCGAGAACGTTGGCTCGAAGAAGATACTGGCGGCCGGACTCGCTGTTGCAGGCGCGGCGCTGATCCTGCGGCCCGGTTCTGACGCATTTCAGTTTGCCGGCCTCTTTGCGCTTGCCGCGGCCCTTTTCATGGGCGCCGAAACCATCTTCATCAAGCGTCTGAGCGATTCCGAGCCGGCGTTGCGCGTGCTGCTGATCAACAATTCGATCGGCGCCTGGATTTCAGTTGTGGCCGGGGTCGTCGTTTGGTCATGGCCGACGGCCGGTCAATGGCTCTTGCTCATCTGCGTCGGTGTGGTGATGGTCTGCGGGCAGGCCCTGTTTATCCAAGCCATGAGGCGCGGCGAGGCCAGTTTTGTGATGCCGGCATTCTATTCGGTTCTTGCCTTTGCCGCCCTTTACGACTTTGCGCTTTATCGCGTGGTACCGGGCTGGAGCGCCATCATAGGAGCAGGTCTGATTGTTGCCGGCGCCATGATCCTGGTTGTCCGTGCGAAGCGGAAACAAGCCTGAGTTTTGGCGAACGTGTCAAAGACAGTCGTCAGCCATGAAAACGGCGCCCGATGGTCCAGCAGCATCTCACTCTTTTCTCAGAAGCAGTACGACGCCAGCCGGATCCGACGTCCAATGGCCGTCGACCCCGTTGAGCGGCTCAATTTCATCCCGCTTCGGGCTGCCGAGGCTCGACAGGCTATTCTCAGGGTCGTCGGTGAATAGCTCAAGCCAGACATCCACCTGGCTTTGCGTCTTCACCCGGTCGATCCACAATGTCATGTCTCCAAAAGCGAACCCGATGCTGTCGGCGAGCTGCTTTCTTACCGCAAGCCAAACCTTGTCGCGGTAGTAAGCCACCGCTTCTTCCCACCTGAAGAGCGGCACCTTTATCGCGATATTCTTTCCCGGTTTGATCATCGCTTCATCTCCTGATTGCTGTGCAGGATCGAAGCTATGCCAAGGATGCGCGCTCTGGAAGTCCAGCCCAGGGGTGATACCCGCTCCGCGTCAGGCCGGGAACTGGGCGTTGAGGCCGGCGCCGATATCAAAAACATCGCCTGAAATCAGGGCTGCAGCATCGCTGCAAAGAAAGCGAACCGTGTCGCCGACCCTGGAAGGCTCATAGAGGCCAACCGGCAAGATGTGGCGCGTCTTGGCGCCCTCATTGAACTGCTCAAACGTCAGCGGCTGACCGGGCACGATCTGCGAAAGCACATATTCGTTGTCGAGAAGCTTGGTGTTTACCAGCGTCGGGCAGACAGCGTTGCAGGTAACGTTCGATCTGCCAAGCGCCAGCGCGGTGCTCTTTGCCAAGCCGACAACGGCCCACTTGGTCGCCGAGTAGATGGGAAAGTTGGCGCTTCCGGCTCGTCCGGTTACGGACGACATCACGACGATCCGGCCGCTGTTTTGGCCCCTCATGACCGGCGTTGCCGCCTGAAGGGTTTTGATGACGCCCTTGAGATTGATGTCGATGACCAGCGACAACTCGTCTTCATCGAAACTCTCGATAAAGCCGACCTGCGTGATGCCGGCATTGGCGATGGCGTAATCAAGGCTACCAAACTCTGCGATCGCTTGGTCGATGGCAGATTTCTGCGCGTCAAAATCGCGCACGTCGCCGGTTATGGACAGGCACCCGACTCCCATAGCTTCGATAGCCGACTTTGTTTCCGACATATCTTCAGGCGTCGCAAGGGGGTAGGGAACCTCGGGAATCTGGTCGGCAATATCGAAAAGAACGATGTTCGCGCCGCCTGCCGCCAATGTCTCGGCGCAAGCCCGGCCGATGCCGCGTGCCGCACCGGTAATG
The DNA here is from genome assembly GCA_039025395.1 of Pseudomonadota bacterium. GTDB lineage: Bacteria > Pseudomonadota > Alphaproteobacteria > Rhizobiales > Rhizobiaceae > Hoeflea_A. The sequence goes on along the minus strand of JBCCOK010000122.1, from coordinate 225 downwards.
AATGCCGTCTTGCCTGCAAATTCGCCGGGTGCTTCTTGTGCCGATGCGGTCCCTGTCAAGGCTGCGGCACCAACAGTTGCTGCTGCGGCTGTGAGAATACCGCGGCGGGTGACGGGCGTTTCGGCGCTTTCATCAACAGGAATATTCGACATTTGCATTCTCACCTTTCAGTCGGTTCGTTTAGTCTGGATGGACCGGTCAATTGACTAAGTAATCAATTGATTA
>JBCCOK010000121.1:0-4401 GCA_039025395.1 Pseudomonadota bacterium | reverse complement strand
TGGATCACGCCGTTCGATGTTTCGATGTCTGCGGAGACGCACGTGGCTTCTTCCACTTTCACGCCGTCATCCAGGTCGATGATCACGTCTGTGCCCTGCACGGTTGTGGCGGCCATGTCATCGGACAGGTCGGTCGACATCACTTTGCCCGGCACAACGTGGTATGTCAGGATCGCAACCAGTTGGTCCTTGTTCTCCGGCTTCAGCAGTTCTTCGACTGTGCCTTCCGGCAGTGCGGCGAAAGCTTCGTCGGTCGGCGCGAACACGGTGAACGGTCCGTCGCCTTTCAGCGTGTCAACAAGCTCTGCGGCTTGAACAGCTGCAACCAGCGTCGAGAACGAGCCGGCATCGACAGCAGTGTCAACAATGTCTTTCTTGGCAGAACCGGCAACGGCGGGCAGCGCAAGCAGCGACGCAGCAGCGAGGGCAACGAGAGTCTTTTTCATCTTCACTTCTCCTACATAAATTGTGCGGACGCCTATTTTGGCATCGGGCCTATTACGGTGAGGCATATGGTCTGGATCACCGGGGATTTTCGCGCATGGCACTTGACGAAAAAGGCGCGCCGCCTAAGCCGCCGGTTTGTCGGTCGTCCAGTCACGTTTAAGTGAATTCGCTGTAACCTGAGCGCCGTTTCAACAGGCCTGCGACAATGACGTTCTTGTGAGGAGAATTGCTTAATTTAGCCCAAGGCGTCATCTTCTCCGAGATTCGAGCAACGGAGACTGTAATGGCCGGACGGTACAAGAGTGATCTGAATTGGTCCGACGTGACCCCCAAGGCAATGTGGCTAAACCGCCGCCAATTGCTCGCCGGTGCGGCAGGGACGCTCGCGCTCGGCACGATCGCAAATCCTGTGGATGCTGCTCTCGGTGCTGCCAAGACCGACTACGGCGCGGGCCTTGAGCCGAACACGTTTGAAGAGATCACGACCTACAACAACTTCTACGAATTCGGAACCGACAAAGGCGATCCGGCGCGGCACGCGCACAAGCTGACCACCTCGCCCTGGGAGGTCGTCATCGACGGTATGGTCGACAAGCCCGGCACTTATTCATTCGACGATCTCATGAAGGGCGTCTCGCTGGAAGAGCGTATTTACCGCTTCCGCTGTGTGGAACGGTGGTCGATGGTCATTCCATGGGTCGGCTTCGAACTGGCCGATCTTCTGAACCGTGTGGGCGTTCAGCCTTCGGCGAAATACGTCGCGTTCGAGACGGCATTCCGCGAAGACGAGATGCCAGGCGTCCGCACCCCTATAATTGAGTGGCCCTATCGCGAAGGGCTGCGCATGGACGAAGCCATGCATCCCCTGACCATCCTCGCAACCGGTCTTTATGACGAGCCGATGCCGAACCAGAACGGCGCACCGATCCGCGTGGTTGTGCCGTGGAAATACGGCTACAAGTCGATCAAATCGATCGTTCGCATCACGCTGACAGACACCCAGCCACCCACAGCATGGAATCTATATGCTCCGAAAGAGTATGGGTTCTATTCGAATGTGAACCCGAACCGCGATCATCCGCGCTGGTCACAGAAATTCGAACGGCGCGTCGGGGGTGGCTTGTTTGCCAAGCAGACCGAAACGCTCATGTTCAACGGCTATGAGGAAGACGTCGCCGGACTCTACTCCGGGATGGACCTTATCAAGCACCACTGATGATCGTTGCCCAACGCATAAATCGTGTCCTCGTGCGTATCCCGCCTTGGGCCATTTATGTCGTGTCAGTCTTTCCGCCTGTCTGGCTGTTTTGGCAGGGTATGACCGGGGGCCTCGGCGTTGAGCCGATCAAGGCGCTTGAGCACAGGATGGGCGAGCTGGCACTGCAGTTGCTGATCCTGACCCTGGCAGTTCGGCCTCTTTACGAATGGACACGGATCAATCTTATGAAATTGCGCCGTGCTTTCGGGGTGGTGACGTTCTTTTATGTCGTGTTTCACATGCTGGTCTGGTTGGTCCTAGATGTCGGGATCCTGTCCGAGATCTGGGCCGACATCGTGAAACGCCCGTACATAACAGTGGGGATGGCCTCACTTGTACTGCTGGTGCCGCTTGCGATCACCTCAAATAACCTGTCCTTGCGAAAACTGGGTCCGCGCCGTTGGAAGCGGCTGCATCAACTCACTTATCTTGCTACCTTTCTGGGCGCGCTGCATTTCGTGATGCTGTCCAAAGGATTCCAGCTTGAGCCGTATATCTATCTCGGGCTGGTGATCTTCCTGCTTGCCTTGCGGATCAAGCTTCCGAAACGGCGACCAAGACCTTCACCGCAACGCAGTAGCGCAAGCTAGCCTTCCGCGCTACCGCCATAGTGTTGTCGAATTGAGAATTTAATTCAGATTGTATGGACCGGAACGAATTTGACCTTTGGCTCAACAGCCAAAGTGTTACCTGTAGACGCTTCATTAAGTTTGGTGCACGTTTGATGATCGGCGGGTGTCTCGTAATGGTCGCCCAAGGGATTATCTGGCGGCTAGCCGGATGGGGAGGGGCAAACTTCTTGCCCGCTTGGGCTTTGATTGCCTGCTACGTCACTGCAGCAGCATCCACACTGTCGGTGCAGTACTTTATTGTTTCTACAGCTGATCGTGCTGCGCCATTGATCGAATTTAAGGTGCTCGGAGCCTGCGTCTTAACGGGAGTCTTTTGCATGTGGGTGGTCACAACCGCTCTGGCGCACAGCCTGCCGCAGCTTTCGACGTTGATCTTCTCTAAACCCAGCAAAGTTGAGATTTTTGTTTTTGACAGCAAGGATCGTCGACGTGGCTACAAGAATTATTGCCCGAAAAGGATCAGCTTCGCTCCATTCCATAAGTTCCAAGGCCGGTGGTGCGGCGTTTATCTTCCCGAAGGAGAGACCTACACCTTTGAAGGCCGCGGACATGCCTGGGCGATGCGCCTCAACTCTGTCCAACACTGAAACACCCGGTTGCATCATGTGACTTCCCCCGGCCCGGAACATCACTAATGTCGCGACCATGAACCGCTCCGACATTTCCCGTGCCACGTATCTGATCATGGCTGTCTTTTTGCTACAGCCGTTGGCATTGGGCGGATGGCTGGCGTTGATCCCGCAGGTGAAAGCAGATCTTGGTCTGTCAAAAAGCCAGTTGGCAATCGCGTTGATGGGGATACCGCTTGCCGTCGTGCCAGGACTGCAAATCGCAGGCCGCGTAATTTCCCGTTTTGGACCGCGCCGTGTGTCGGCGCTGTTCTTTCCGCTGCAGGCTTTGGCGTTCATACTTCCGCTGCTTGCATGGTCGGGACCATCATTGTTCTGTGTGCTGTTCTTTGCCGGGCTCATGATGGCGTTCATCGAAGTTGGCATGAACGTCTATGCCGGACGGTTGGAGAAGCAGACGACCGCGCTGATCATGAACAGATGCCATGGGTTCTGGGCCTTCGGTCTGATGTTGGGCTCGGCAACTATCGCCGTGACGGGGCAGGGCATGAGCCCGCAGATCGCACTTGCAGTTATATCTGCGATGGGCGGCGTGTTGGCCGCGCGTGCGCTTGTAAAATTGCCAGGTGAGGAAACGGATGTTGCACCGCCCCGCCGCGCGCTTGGCAAACTGCCGCCCGCCTTGCTTCTGATTGCGCTGTTCATGTTTGTCATCACGCTTGTGGAAGGCGTCATGGCAGATTGGGCTGCAGTCTATCTTTCGGAAAGGCTGAACGACCCGACTGCGCGCGCCGGTTTGGCGGTCACCATCTTCTCCGCCTTCCTCGCCGGTGGTCGCTTTCTAGGCGATGTCCTGAAAGGCAAGTTCGGGGCCATGCGCCACGCACAGCTCACGTTGGTCTGCGTGGTGCTCGGGTTGCTTGGTGTGATCCTGCCATTGCCGCTTTGGGTCGCCTATCTTGCCTTTGCGTTTGTCGGTTTCGGAGTGTCGGCCGCGTATCCTCTGGGCGTGTCCGCGGTGGCGGCTTTGGATGATCGATACGAAGCGCCGAACATTGCCATCGCTGCGACGGTTGCCATGGGCGGTTTCATGATCGGCCCGCCGCTGATCGGGTTCCTTGGTCAGGCGTTTTCGCTCGCAATAGCCTTTGCGGCATTGCTGCCGGGCGTGTTCCTCGCCTTTTGGCTGACACGCTGGTTAAGGCCAGAAGGCGAGAGTGAGTCTCACTGAGATTCCCTGAATCGCACTGATCGTGGTAAACCCATGAATAATCCACAGCCTTGATGGGGATAAACCTCCGCCAAAACCCCATATTTTGTTGGCTGTAGAAAAAATCTGAACTTTCTTGAAAAAAGCACTTGCAGTGTCCGGCATGGCTACGTAAATAGCCCCTCACCGGCGGCGCAGAGATGCACCAACGGGGCGCCAGACGGGCCAGCGGTTTAGACCAAGGCGACGAGGCGCAGAATAAAAATAGATATAGATGAGGCGGGG
>JBCCOK010000120.1:0-4712 GCA_039025395.1 Pseudomonadota bacterium | reverse complement strand
GGTCCCGCAATACGCCGCTTTTAAGGCCGCAGAGGATGAGGATGTGGTCGCGCAGGCCGACTGGCTTCTGACGTTGGATGTGGATGAGTACGTGAACGTGCATGTAGGCGACGGCAAGCTAACCGATCTCTTGAACGCGGTTCCAACTGCGCATTTGATCTCAATGCCTTGGCGTTTGTTCGGCAATTCCGGCATCCATATCCAACGTCAGAAGCCAGTCGGCCTGCGCGACCACATCCTCATCCTCTGCGGCCTTAAAAGCGGCGTATTGCGGGACCTTGCCTGTCTTCCTGAAAGGATTGTCACGCCTGACAACGCCAGCATCAGACAACGCATCGAGAAGTTGATCGGTCCCGTCTTCGCAATCGTTGGTGTAGACAAGATGAGACGTGACACCGATCGCGCGGTTATGCGCTATCCAGTCCAGAATGAAGGGACCCTCGTTCTTCATTGCCGTAACAACTGTCACAGTGTTCGTTTCGGGCCTGGATGCAATAACATCGGGCGCAGGCAAACGAATTGGGTTCGCCTCAAGCTTCTCAGATACGAATTCAACGAGTTGCTGGGACTCGACCAATGTATTTTTCTGCACCAGCGCATTGACAGGCACTGAGGGGAAAACCACCCCCATGGAGCGCGCGAAGGAAAAGACTGCGTCGTTCCGAAGTGGAACGCCGCGTGGTTGCCGCCCAAATCGGAAGGCCGCGCCGTTTGGCAACTCTGTCCGGGCCAGTGCCCAGGACGACAGGCGGCGACGCTCGCCACGGCGCTTCGCGATATGGTCACCGTGCCGCGCTGCCGCTCCCTGACGCAGCCGCCAAGGGTACGTTTCAATTCCGCGCAGCAAGACGGCCTGTCCGGCAATTTGATGGGCTAAATCGAACAGGTTTCCAGCGTCGCTGGGCAAGACCATGTCGGCGATGTCGAGCAGCGCGACAGCAGATGCGGACGCGAGAAATCTGTGTCGCAACAATTCGAGAATGGCGACTTCCCGAAGCGGAGCATGCCATGGGTCTATCGGTGGCTCAGCTTGCTTCCGAGCCCCGGGCGCAAGCGCAGGATGACGGGCATCCGGCGTAGCGGGAAGGCCAAGTGGCACGCCAAACGAAACTACGACAACGGGGATATCTGAAATCAACTCGCCCACAGAATGTGAGAAATCTCCCGTTTCCGGCGGATCGCGATCCACGATCAAAGCGGCTTCAGCCCCCTGATGCTGAACGTGATATGTCAGCCAATCCCGTGCCGCTTCCGGCGTCTCACCGTTGCGGATGGCAACCATAACGTTTCGGTCACGCAGTAATTCCAACTCGGGATGATCGCCTTCAGAGCCTGCGGATAATGTAGCAAATAGACTGTGTCCGGTGCGGACAAGCTTTTGAAGACGCCCGTCAAAAATGCGCTGAGCGTCAACAGGAAGCATCCCCACCGGGCATGCGACCTCGGTCGTCGTTTCAGCCTGTACGGCACCAATCATTTTGTGTTCGCCGATAGTTACGGCGCTCACATGACGTGCCAGAACGCTCACGCCAGCACGCTGATGCCCGGCATGGATTGCATCACCGCGACGTCTTCGTCGAACCGTTGCTGCAACAAAAGCTGCGTCACACGATCAAGACCCAAGCGGGTCTCGATGTCATGCCGTTTCGGGCGTGTTGAAAATGAGCTATACAAATCTGCAATGACCTTGCTGTCCGAAAACTGTTCGGGCTCCATACGTTTCAGGACCGCGCGACCTGTTTCCGAGACTTGCGACCTCAAAAGCAGGTCTGGTGCAAGCGCCCCCTCTCCAACTAAACTCCGCAACGTCTCTGGCTTTAGCGCTGCTTTCGGGGTCAGGATGACAATCTCCGAACCCGCCATCGCGTCTTTCACCTCGAGCGCCAGATCGGCCCAAGACAATTCGAACAGCGCTTCCCACGGCGTATTCTGCACTCTTGCCTCAAGGATTTCCGATGCTGATGCCAGAAAGAATGCGGGCAAAGTGTCGACACAGATGCAGATGCGCATATCCGGGGCAACCTCAGCCAATCGTGCCAGCGACTGCTCGGCGCGCGGAAACATCTCGCGTTTGGCCAATCCCTCATGCGGTGGCCCGAAAAAGTTCACTGCAGAAAGAAATGTAGGAAGTTTCGGCAGGCTATCCAAAAACTCAATGCGCCGTACTTCAAGCGGTCTGTCGTCAATTGCATGACGCAGTATCGGCGAAGCAAACCGACTGGGAAGCGAATTTAGACCTGCCTTCTGAAGTGCATGCTTGTGGTCACGGATAATTGCGTTCAAGGCGAGAGAAAGAGACGTCTGCGGCCCCAAAAGAACGGTGAGTGAGGGCAGTTGCAACATCAGGCTTTGCGCAAAGCGCATGCATCAAAACGCGCTGCTTCTGCCTGCTTTCCCTCAATCATAACCGCATCCTGTCGCGAAATCACGACAGGGTCCAGCGGTTAGACAATCTCGATCAGTTCGATCTTGAAGGTCAGGTCCTTGCCTGCGAGCGGATGATTGGCGTCGAGAATAACTGCATCATCGCTGACTTCGGCAACGCGCACCATGATTGGTTGGCCTTTTGGCCCGGCGAGCTGTAATTGCGTCCCAATTTCCAGCGGGATTTCGGCGGGAATTTTATCACGCCGAAAGCTTTGGCGGCCATTCGGGTCGGCTTGACCATAGGCGTCATCGGCAATGATGGTAACCGTTTGTGCCTCTCCAATCTTCATGCCCGTGACGGCCTTGTCAAAGCCCGGAATGACCTGCCCTGCCCCAATTTTGAATTCGAGCGGTTCGCGGCCTTCGGACCTGTCGAACTGTTCTCCATCGGAAAGAGTGCCGACATAGTGAATACGGACCGTATCGCCGGTTTTAGCTTCAGACATTTTGGCGGCTTTCATGTTGGGTCAGTCCGCGCGAACTCACCACGGCGTCTGCAGGGTGTAAACCCCGCTGTACTCGCCACGGGCTTTGTGTAGTGTCTGCGCAAGGAGTCCCAGTCATGCCAATTAAAACCTGTGTTTTCGACGCCTACGGCACGCTGTTCGATGTTGCGGCGGCTGCGCGGATCGTGGCCGAACAACCAGGCCAGGACGTACTTTCCAAAGTCTGGCCGAAACTTGCTGCCGATTGGCGACTGAAGCAGTTGCAATACACGTGGCTTAGGGCCGTGACTGGTGATCACACGACATTTTGGAAAGTCACGAAGGATGGACTGGACTGGGCCATGGAGGCTTCAGGCCTGGACGACCCGGTCCTGCGCGAGACTTTGCTTGCCTTGTATTGGGAGCTGCCCGCCTACCGCGAGGTACCCGAGGTGCTTGCGACACTGAAGGCAAAAGGGTTCGACACGGCCATACTTTCAAACGGGTCGCCGGATATGCTGGAAGGCGCAGTGGACTTTGCTGGTGTCGGCGAATGGCTGGATGCGGTTTTGTCGGTCGAGGATGTTGGCGTCTTCAAGCCAGCCCGTGTCGTCTACGACATGGTTGGTAAACGTTTCGGCGTGTCGCCTGAAAACGTCTTGTTCGTCTCATCGAACGGTTGGGACGCTGCAGCGGCGGCGGGCTACGGTTTCCACACAGTGTGGGTGAACCGCGCTGCAGAGCCTGCCGACCGATTGCCAGCGAAGCCCAGTGAGATGCTGTCGAACTTGTTTGGAATTCCGGAACTGGCGGAGACGCTTTGATGCCTGAATTCAACGCACCAGACGGGGGAAAAATCTTCTTTCGCGATGAAGGCGACGGTACGCCAATCCTCGCGCTATCCGGTTTGTCACGGAACAGCACGGATTTCGATTATGTCGCACCGCACTTGACCGATCATCGTTTGATCCGGATGGACTACCGCGGACGCGGGCGCTCGGAATGGACGGGCGCTGCAACTTACACAATCCCTATCGAAGCGGGCGACGCGCTCGCTTTAATGGATCACCTCGGCTTGGACAAAGTCGCGATCCTTGGCACCTCGCGCGGCGGTTTGATTGCGATGGGCCTGGCAGCCATGGCGCGACAACGAATTTCCGGTGCGTGCCTTGTCGATATTGGTCCGGACATCGCGCCTGCCGGTATGGATACGATCCGCGACTACATTGGCAAGAATCCAGCGCAGAAAACCTATGCCGAAGCGGTCGCGATGCGCGCCGAACTGATGACGGGGTTTCGTAATGTCCCGGTAAGCCGATGGGAAGAAGAAGTGCGCAAGCACTACATCGAAACCGCTGACGGGCTGAAAATCAACTATGACCCTGCATTGCGCGACGCTGTTCTTGCCACCGTAGAGGCCGAATTGCCGGACCTTTGGCCCATGTTCGACGCTATGGCGGGATTACCGTTGGCGCTTATCCGTGGTGCGGGCTCTGATTTGCTGACAGAGGCGACCGCCGACGAAATGGCGCGACGCCGTCCCGACATGATCCGCGTCGATGTTGCGGACCGAGGACATGTGCCTTTTCTGGATGAACCTGAAGCGCTCGACGCGTTGGCGCGCTGGACCGCACTTCTATGAACATCGAACGGATTGAAGCCGCAGCACAGCGCCTGGAGGGTTATGCGGTGCGCACGCCTTTACTGAATGCACCTTTGTTGGACGCAAAATTTGGGCGGCGCGTTTTCATCAAAGCCGAATGCCTGCAGAAAACAGGTTCGTTCAAGTACCGTGGTGCACGGTCCGCGATTTCGGCCTTAACGCCCGAGGCGCGCGCGCGCGGCATTCTTGCTTACTCG
>JBCCOK010000119.1:0-4937 GCA_039025395.1 Pseudomonadota bacterium | reverse complement strand
GCCGGTGCAACAGGATGTCCGGCATGACCACGCGCGGTCGCCGGATCTTCTCCTGCGGCGCGATCACCAGCGCTTCGCCTTTGATGACCGGTTCGCCCTTGCCGTTCAGGCACTCGCAATCAAGGACGAGCCGTTTCTTTTCGTCCTGTTTTTCGGTGACACGGACCCGCACGGTCACAGTGTCGCCAATACCGACGGGCTTCAGAAATGTGAGACTCTGCTTAAGATAAATCGTGCCCGGGCCCGGCAATTTTGTGCCAAGCACAGTAGAGATCAGCGCGCCGCCCCACATGCCGTGTGCGATGATCTTGTGGAATATGTCATCCTGGGCATACTCCGCATCGACATGCGCCGGATTGACGTCGCCGGACATGATGGCGAAGACATCGATGTCCTGTGCCGTCAGGGTGCGCACCAACTCTGCAGTATCACCGACGTTTATTTCGTCGAAAGGCCGGTTTTCTATGTACTCCATCTGATTGTCTTGTTCAGACAACATGCTGGCCTCCATCGATGTAACAGGTGTTTCCGCTGATGGAACCGGCCATATCGGAAACCAGAAACGCTGCCAGTCCGCCGACTTCCTCTATACTTGTGAGCCGTCCGAGCGGTGCATCTTTCTTTGCCTCTTCGATGAGCTGGTCGAAATGGTCTATGCCCGATGCGGCACGGGTTTGAAGGGGGCCGGGCGACAAAGCATTGACCCGAATACTTTTTTTGCCCAGTTCGACTGAAAGATAGCGCGTTGTCGATTCTAGCGCCGCCTTGACTGGTCCCATGATGTTGTAGTGATCAACGACGCGCTCGGAACCATGATACGATACCGTCAATATCGCCCCGCCGTTCTTCATCAGCGGTTCGGCGAGCCGCACGAGGCGTATCAGCGAGTGAACCGAAATATCCATTGCGATCCCAAATCCTTCGCGCGAGCAGTCGGTTACACGGCCATGCAAATCGTCCCTCGGGCAGTAGGCGATCGAATGGAGCAAAAAATCCAACTGTCCAAAACGATCCGATATCGCCTCGAAAACTGCCTCGACTTGCGTTTCGTCGGTCACGTCCAGCGGCAAAAAAAGATCGGATTCCAGTGCGTTCGCCACTGGCTCAACATAGGGTTTTGCCTTTTCCGACTGATAGGTGATGGCAAGCTCGGCCCCGGCATCGCGGAAAGCGTGGGCGCAACCGGCGGCGATGGAATGGGAATTGGCGATACCGACGACAAGGCCCTTTTTGCCATTTAGAAACGGCGTACTTTGCGACATAGTTTACTCCATCAGGACATAAGTGCCGGGCGCTGCACCGAGGCTTTTCCCCAACTTTGGAGGCGGACATGGCTCGCCGGACACCTGCTCAAGCCATTCGACCCATGCTGGCCACCAACTTCCCTTTTTGAGGTCCGCTTGTTCCTGCCAGTCGTCCGGGCCTAGATACCTGTCCCGATCATGAGAAGTGCGAATTCGGAAGTGTCTATGGCGGTGTCCGGGTTCTGAAACAACGCCTGCGTTGTGGCCGCCGTTTGTCAGAGCGAAGGTTACATCCGAATGGGTGAGGGCATGTATCTTGAAGACAGATTTCCACGGCGCGATGTGATCCGTTTCGGTGCCGACGCAAAAAATCGGCACGCGAATGTCGCGCAGTGAAACAGGGCTGCCATTCACTTGGTAATTTCCACGTGCCAAGTCGTTGTTCAGGAACATGTGCCGCAGGTACTGGGAGTGCATGTTTGCCGGCATCCTCGTACCGTCTGCGTTCCAAGCCATCAGATCATTGGGTGGAGCGCTGTCCTCTCCCAGGAGGTAACTTCGGATCATGCGCGACCAGACAAGATCATTTGACCGTATCATCTGGAAGGCGCTCATCATTTGTTCGGCCGACAGGAAGCCCTGTTCGTCCATCAGACTTTCAAGAAAAGACACTTGGCTCTCATCAATGAAAAGTGTCAATTCGCCGGCTTCGGAAAAGTCGGTTTGCGCGGCAAACAGTGTAACGCTCGCAAGCCGTTCGTCCTCGTCACGCGCCATTGCCGCCGCAGCGATCGACAGAAGCGTTCCACCGAGGCAATAACCGGCTGCGTGAATCTTTTCCGCGCCGGTTTGTGCGGCAATGTGGTCAATCGCGTTGAGCGGTCCTTCGCGCAGGTAATCATCCATGCCGAGTGCCCGGTCAGCCGCGTCCGGATTGCGCCACGAGATCATGAAAACGGTAAAGCCCTGCTCGGTCAGGAAGCGAACAAGGGAGTTTTCGGGACTGAGATCGAGAATGTAGTACTTCATGATCCAGGCAGGGACGATGAGTACCGGTTCAGGGCGGACTTTTTTAGTCGCCGGCTTGTACTGAATGAGTTCGATCAAATGATTGCGGTAGACCACTCTGCCGGGGGTCGCCGCCAGGTGCCTGCCGACCACGAATTCCGAACTGGGTTTCTTGTGATCCCGCATATCCTGCGCATCTGTCAGGGCCTTCAAGCCGCCGCGCGCCAGGTTTGCACCCTTCTCCTCGATCGTATGCTCGAGTATTTCAGGATTTGTAGCGACAAAATTCGACGGTGCCATGGAGTCGAGGATCTGACGCACCGCAAATGTCATTGCCTTGTCGTGCGTTTTGCTGAGACCCGGTATGTCGCTCGTGGCACTGTCCCAATAGTCTTCCGTCAGAAGAAAAGCCTGTTCCAAAGCACTGAAAGGGGGTTTTGACCAACCGGGATGTTCGAAACGGCGGTCATGACGGCCCGGCAGGATCGGACGTTTCTCATCATCGTCAGGGCATCCGGCAACAACAAACTCCAGCCAGGCGGCCCACTGATTCTGCAGCTTGCGAGCAAGATCGATCTGCTTGTCTGTTGCAACGGACATATGCAAGGACCAGTCGTTCATCATCGTCAGCATTGAAAAGGCTGAGGCTCCAAAACCTGATCTCGCCAGGACATGCCGCATCGTCTTTAGAGGCAGCATGTTCATTGCGGCGATCGGATCGCTTGCGGAGTGCTCGGCAGGGACAGTTGAGTTAGGGCGTATCTTCAAGGCGAACCACCAATTTGAGCAGCTTTTCAATGCTGCTAGCCCAATGTCGTGACACGGCAGTGACAGACCAGAGTTATGTGGCGACGCTGCTCTTCATGCCGCCATGCCTGACGAAACACCGTGCCCGGCGCGGACCGAATTCGATTTTCTGTAGATCGCTCCGGGCGTGTGTATGGGAGAGTCTTTTGCCGGAACGCCAGTACTTGATGCGGAATATACACTTGCCGAACAGATTTTCCATCACTGAGCGATCATTTGGTCGGGTTTTCGGTAAACGCTGCAAATGGTTGTGGCGATAGCGTCGTAGGTTTTTTTGGGTGCAAAGGATGTGCGCCTGATGCTGTCGTCCAGCGTTCATACGGATTTGCTATCCAACCGGCCGAAATTGCAGTTTGGGAGTGTTTTATGGCCGACAAGGTATTCAATGTATTATTCCTTTGCACCGGAAACTCAGCGCGTTCCATTCTTGCGGAGGCGATTTTGAACCGCGAAGGCAGGGGCAGGTTCAAAGGCTTTTCGGCCGGTTCGCGCCCAACGGGTACGCCGAACCCCTTTGCAATCGATCTGCTTAAACAGCTCAATCACAGTACCGATTTTGCGCGCTCAAAAAGCTGGGACGAATTTGCTGCAGCGGATGGGCCCCAGATGGACTTTGTTTTCACCGTTTGCGACTCCGCAGCCGCGGAGTCCTGCCCGGTTTGGCCGGGCCAGCCAATGACTGCGCATTGGGGCGTTCCGGATCCCGCGGCGGCTGGTGGTACCGATGCTGAAAAGCATTTCGCCTTTGCCGAAACCTATCGCATGTTGAGCAACCGTATCTCGATTTTCGTGAATTTGCCCTTGCAAGCGATCGACCACCTTTCCTTGCAAAAACGGCTGTCGGAAATTGGTGAGATCAAGCAGGCAACTTCAAACCGGGCTATGTAGATTGGGACTCTACAGGCCATCCGAGTGTTTTGAGCAGTAGACCCTGGCGGCGTGTGCCTCCGGACAGTTGCGCCAGCTGTCGGCCCTAGCCAAATTGCTGTTGAGCGACAAAAAAGGCGCTGCCCGAGGCAACGCCTTTCCGTTTGTTTCTAAAAGACGGTCTTTTAGCGCTTGGAAAACTGGAAAGACCGGCGTGCTTTTGCCTTTCCGTACTTTTTGCGTTCCACGACACGACTGTCCCGTGTGAGAAAGCCGCCCTTTTTGAGAACGGAGCGCAAAGATGGCTCGTAATTGGTTAGCGCTTTGGAGATACCGTGGCGTACCGCGCCCGCCTGACCGGAAAGGCCTCCGCCAGCGACGGTGGCGACAATGTCGAACTGACCATCGCGGGCCGCCGCAACGATCGGCTGTTTGAGGATCATCTGAAGAACCGGGCGGGCGAAGTATTCGGCGAAGTCTTTCTTGTTCACCGTAATCTGTCCGGTGCCCGGTTTGATCCAGACGCGCGCGACTGCATCCTTGCGCTTGCCTGTCGCATAGGCACGGCCCTGTTCGTCCAGTTTCTGGACGTAGACCGGCGCCTGAATTTCGGCAGCTTCGGCCGCATTTCCCAATTCTTCGAGCGAGTTGAGTTCAGCCATTGTCAGCGGCTCCTCTTGTTCTTTGCGTTCAGTGCGGCAATGTCCAGCGCTTGCGGCTGCTGGGCCTCATGGGGATGGTCGGCGCCGGGATAGACGCGCAGGTTCTTGAGCTGACGCCGGCCGAGCGGGCCGCGCGGTATCATACGTTCAACCGCCTTCTCGACCACCCGTTCCGGAAACCGTCCCTCGAAAATCTGACGGGCTGTCCGTTCCTTGACGCCGCCCGGATAGCCGGTATGCCAGTGATACTTCTTGTCGGTGTATTTGCGGCCGGTAAACACAGCCTTGCCGGCATTGATGATGATCACATTGTCGCCATCGTCGACGTGTGGCGTGTAGGTCGGTTTGT
>JBCCOK010000118.1:0-4969 GCA_039025395.1 Pseudomonadota bacterium | reverse complement strand
GTTTCAGTCCTATGCGCTCTATCCGCACATGACCGTTTACGACAACATGGCCTTCGGGATGAAAATCGCCAAGGCCTCAAAAGCAGACATCGACCAACGTGTTCGTGCCGCAGCCGAGAAACTTCAGTTAACGGAGTATCTCGACCGTCTTCCAAAAGCGCTCTCTGGCGGCCAGCGTCAGCGCGTGGCGATCGGCCGGGCGATCGTTCGCGATCCGAAAGTCTTTCTGTTCGACGAACCCTTATCCAATCTCGATGCGGCCCTGCGGGTGGCAACACGCATCGAGATCGCCAAGCTCAAGGAAAGCATGCCCGATGCGACGATGATCTATGTAACGCATGATCAGGTCGAGGCGATGACGTTGGCGGACAGAATCGTCGTTCTTTCCGGCGGTTACGTGGAGCAAGTCGGCGCGCCGATGGACCTCTACGAAGATCCGCACAACCTCTTCGTCGCCCGTTTCATAGGTTCGCCGGCGATGAACATTCTACCCGCGACAGTAGAGCAAACCGGTTCTCATACGGTTGTATCGCTTCAGTCCGGCGATCAAGTGAGCGTGCCGGTCCCATCCGCAGACGCGTTAAAGGGCGCATCCGTCCATTTCGGCGTTCGACCGGAGGATCTCAGATTGGCGAACGGGGAGGGCGGGATCCTTCACGGTTCGGTATCGATGACGGAATCGCTCGGCGAGGTTACGCTGGCTTACATGGATGGTACGGGCTCGCAAGATC
This sequence comes from Pseudomonadota bacterium, assembly GCA_039025395.1. GTDB lineage: Bacteria > Pseudomonadota > Alphaproteobacteria > Rhizobiales > Rhizobiaceae > Hoeflea_A. The sequence continues at coordinate 4,238 of JBCCOK010000118.1, read as the reverse complement.
CGATGACGGTAAAGCTTCCAGGCAACCAGGATATTCGCCGTGGGCAGCCGCTTTCCCTTAGCGCCGATGCCGCCAAGCTCCATTTGTTTAATGACGCCGGCGTCTCGTTTCGTCATCTGAACTAAGTGTTTATTGGGATGTCGCCAGTTTCCTGTTCATGCTATGTTCCTGCCTTCTTGTGGTTGGACAGAACACGGAATGAAGGCGAAGCGCGAATACAACGAGTGGACCGGGAAGGCTGTTGAGAAAAGACTTCTCGAAGCAGCCGAAACACTTGCACTCTGTCCAAGGGCAATGGGGCCGAGAGCATTCGGCAACACGATGCCTCATCCCTTGCGCCGACAGGCTGAAGTCTACGCGTCAAAGAAATCGCATGTCCGCTGCCGGCCGTCCGCTGCAAACATCGGTCGAATGGAAGAATGCTGGACGTGGGTCAACGCCTTGGACGACGTTTGCGAAAGGCGTCTCCTGTACCTATGGGCCCGGGCGAGGACGGGTCTAGGTCGACCGCTGCTTGCCATCGCTATGAAAGAGGGTATCAGCACCCGGACTCTCCGGCGCAAGGTCACCAGCATCTGCAATAGGATTGCAACTCGGCTGAACGAACGCCAGACGGTATCATCGACGCCGGAGCCTGTTCCAACCCTTTCAGCGGGGACAGCGCGCCAGCCTGCCAATGTTCGGCCAAAGACCGGAACGCATTGGCGGTCTTCCGGAGCCCGACCAAGTATCGATTTGTCTCAGCCCAAAACCCGAACGATTGTCAGATCATGATACGCCGCTTACAGAATCGCATTTCGCCATCCCTTCTCACGTTCTCAAAATCGCGGGCGACCGGTCGGAACGACCCGCCTATTGTGATCAAATGAAAGGGATCGCGGCGATCTCCCTTCAGGTGGCGGTGTACTGCGGTGTGGACGCAAGAAACTCAGCATAGGCATCCGCATTGGGCGGCGTGAGGTTTTCGGCCAGCGAATGGCGCCGTCTTCTTTCTGCGCCCATATCCGCCAGCAATTCATCAAAATGCAGAAAATGGAAGGGTGCGGAGCAAAGCCCCCCGTAAACCTGCGCAGCCGGGCGCTTATTGCGCCGCCAATCAAGCATGACCTCTATATTGTCACGCATTTGTTCATCACTGGGTTGGTTCTCAAGCATTCCATCAGCGTAGCGCACCAGCCAGTTCGCTGACATTTCAGCGCTTAATACGGTGCAGAATGACGAATTGAAGCCGATGAACCCCATATCCGGCAGGTCGGGGTTCGCGATGATACGATAAAGCCGGTATTGACCGTCCGGCTCGACAAGTTTCTCCTGATATTCTTGCGACAGGAAAGGAACGCCGAGCTTCCAGCCCACCGCAAGGATCGCCAGATCAGCCGGGATTTTTTCACCGCCGGTCAACAGGATCTGGCCGGGCTGATAGGCATCAAATGTTCCCTGAATTGCCCTAATACGACCCTTTGCTACAAGGTCGAAGAAGCCGGGTGTCACGATCGGGACCGAGCAGTTGACGCCATCTTCGATACGGGTCTTCGGTTTCAACCCCGTCTTTTTCAGTTTGAGCTGGGCTGTCAGAAGAGCCTCGAGCGCACGCCAGTTGGCCCAGATGAACGGCGCAGCGATTGCATATTTGAAGCGGTCAAACGCCGAAAGGCCCCAGCCTTGAAACATGTTTTCCTGCTTGCGGATATAGAGAATGCGTTTGAAGTTGATCAATCCACCGATGAAGTAAGGAATGCGCCAAACCGACTCCAGATAGACGATTGTGACGGATTTGGCGCGCTGATTGGCTGCAAAGACTGCGATATCCGTTGCCGATTTCGAAAAGCCGAGAATAACGACATCCTTGCCCGTCACCGTTTGCGGATCGGTGAATTCAGATGAATGGATAACCACGCCACCAGCGCTTTCGAAAGCATCCTGACCGGGATGCGTGAGCACCCGCTTTTCGCTGAACTGACCCGTGCAGACGGCAACAAAGTCAAAATCCGTCTTTTCGATCTTTCCGTCCTGCAGGATTTCAACGGTCCAGCCAGGCTGACCGTCATCTCGGCGAGCCATTGCCGTAACAGTCGCATTGAAGCGAATGTGGTCCCGTAGAGTGTGATCCTTAGCGTAGTCGTCCAAATAGGCGTGGACCTGCGGCCCCTTCGGCCATTCCGGATAGTTTGCGGGCATCGCCTTGTCGGTGTAGCGGTACAATTCCTTTGGACTCTGTGTTTGCACATCCGGGTACGAGCGCGATGGCTCCCAGACGCCACCAAGGTCGTGGCTGCGTTCGATGATTGAGACCTGGTGGCCCTTCTCCCGGAAGGTCTTGGCCGCTGCAAGGCCGCTTACGCCCGCACCAATGATCGCTACACTCTTCTTTTTTGCCATAACGGTATCCCTGCCTGCCGCGCAGCGCGGCATGCTTGATCCTAAGTTTGCGCTTTAATGGAGCGGGTCTTGGAGCGCCCCGCTACTGTCGTTTTAGTCGTTTGCTTCGGGCGGGAGGAAGTTGACCTCGTGCTGCGCAGAAACTTTCACAACTTCCTCCGGATCCGCCATGTTGTGAAGCTTGTTGAACAATTCCTCCAGGTGCCCGGCCGGCGATACCCAGAAGAGTGCACGGGCCGGTTTGTCCGACTTGTTGAAGTATCCGTGCGGAACGCCGCGTGGCATGCGGACAAGATCGCCTGCTTCCGCCTTGACCCATTGACCGTCAAGCTTGAGATCCAGAGTACCTTCCTGAACCAGGATGAACTCGTCCTGAGTCGGGTGCATATGCACTGGCACGTGCTGGCCCGGATCTGAATTGGTTTCGAAAGCGAAAGCGCTGTCGCAACAAGCCTTTGGATAGTAAATCTGCCCGAGAATGTTCCATGTTTTTTCGGCGTAGCCGGTGCCGTTCCGCGTAATGCCCTTTTCCAGATCCTGTGCCATTATCCACTCCCTATTGACAGTGCCCCGAAGTATTTTAAGCTTGAAGTATGAAGCCGGCTTGTCGGCTTGTCTATCCGATTTACGCAAAAACCGATCGGAGGGCGCGCATATGATACCGCTCGCGCAGTATGCATTGTTTGAAACCTGGGATCCCGATCAAGCGCGCGAAATGGTCGCCGAGAAATTTTGTCCTCATAGCTTGCAGCGCTTGGACACCGTCGATCGTTTTCACGCCCGCCACCATCTGGTGCGCGGCGCGATGGTTTCGATCAACTATATCCAGTATGGCGCGACAGTCCTCATCGACCCCGGCGAACTCGGAGATTTCTACCTCATTCAGATCCCGATCTCGGGCAGCGCACAGATCGGGAACGGCGCATCCGTGGTCGACTCCGACATACGCAGCGGCAGCATTCTCAATCCGGACCGCAAGACGCGAATGATATGGAGCGCCGGGTGCCGCCAACTGATCATCTATATCGCGCAAAACGAGATTGCAGAATTTGCCCAACGTATGATCGGCAGATCGATTTCTCAGCCACTGGTGTTTGATCCACACATCGACTTTCGCCGGAGGGAAATACACAATTGGAGAAGGAAAGTGTTGGCGATGTATGCCGCGGCAGACGAAAAAAGACTCTTCTGTGCTGCCAGCAGACTGCAACAGAAAATGATTGAGGAGCAACTCATAGGCGAGTTCTTGTGGAATCAGCCCAGCAACATATCGCAGTTTTATTCAAACAGACCCGAACCGCACGCCGTCGGCTACGTCAACCGAGCCCGCCGCTACATTATCGACAACGCTCACCGTTCGATCGCGCTCAGCGATATCGCGCGCGCCGCAGATGTTTCCGTGCGCGCTTTGCAGTATGGCTTCCATAGGACCTATGCACAGAGTCCCATACAAGCCCTGCGCAAGGAACGGCTCATGCGCGTCCGCAGCGAACTCGCGTCTGGCCATTGTCAAAGTTCGGTATCGCGGATTGCGGCGAAATGGGGGATGCCTCATTTCGGACGTTTCGCGCAATATTATTTTAGCGAATTCGGAGAATTGCCCAGCGCCACAAAGACTAACGCTAATAGAAACAGATTTTCCGTTCGTTAAAAGACAATCAAAAATGCTGAAGTCTTGGCTGCCAATTTTGTGACCATCAATTCAAACGTATAGAATTTCGGCAAAATTTGAATTGTCTTTTCGGGCGTGTCAGAAAGTAGCCGAAAGAAGTTTATCACTTCGAAACTTCAAACATGTGAATAACTAACTCTCAATACTGTCGGTTCAGAGCTATTGAACATATATTTTTCGTGAGCTG
>JBCCOK010000117.1:0-5005 GCA_039025395.1 Pseudomonadota bacterium | reverse complement strand
GGGGAGGAGCATTACGCGATTGAAATTGGCCGGCCGAGCCGGTCGGAGCCGGTGCTAACAAGACTGCATTCAGCGTGTTTCACTGGCGATGTACTTGGCTCGCTCAAATGCGATTGCGGACCTCAATTACGCGGCGCGCTGGCGCAAATGGGGGCAGAGGGGCAAGGGGTGCTGCTTTACCTCAACCAGGAGGGTCGCGGCATCGGGCTGGCCAACAAGATGCGCGCCTATTTCCTGCAAGACCAAGGCTTCGACACGGTCGAGGCCAACCACCGTTTAGGGTTCGAGGATGACGAACGCGACTTCCGCATCGGCGCCGCCCTTTTGAAATCCATGGGATTTTCAAAGATACGGCTGATGACCAACAACCCTCGCAAGGTTGAGATGCTGTCGGGCTGCGGGATGGATGTGGTCGACCGGGTGCCGTTAAAAGTGGGCGAAGGGCGGTTCAACCGCGATTACCTCACCACCAAGGCGGAGAAATCGGGGCACTTGCTGTGACCCCGTTTGATCTGGTTGTGACCCGATGGGGATGCCGGTTTTTGGGACGTCAGTTTCCATGCAGCATTGGCAAAGGCGGGTTAGCCGCCCGCAAGAAAGAAGGGGACGGGGTGACGCCAATTGGCACGCACCGGCTCGTCGGTATGCTTTACCGCCCCGACCGGATGGCACGACCTGCTGATTGGGCGTTGCCGATTGGCCCAAGCGATCTGTGGTCTGACGATGCGGGACATGAGGACTACAACCTGATGGTACGCGCACCCTACCCCCATAGCCATGAACGGCTGAGCCGCGCGGACCCGCTTTATGATCTGGTGATCCTGACCGATTGGAACTGGCCCTACGCCGTCAAAGGGCGCGGGTCGGCGATCTTTATCCATGCCTGGCGCAAGCCGCGCCACCCGACCGAAGGGTGCATTGCCTTTCGCCCCGATCATCTGCGCTGGATCGCGCCCCGGATCAGGTATCAAACACGTCTGATTGTTCAGCCGTAATCGCGTGCACCAAAAATGGCGGACCCGACGCGAACATGGGTGGCGCCTTGCGCAATCGCGCGCTCGAAATCCCCGCTCATCCCCATACTGAGGCCCCCCAAACCATTGCGCTTGGCAATCTTGGCAAGCAACGCAAAATGCAGCGATGGTTCTTCATCGGCGGGGGGAAGGCACATGAGGCCGATGACAGGCAGGCCCAGCTCCCGACACTCGGCGATGAAAGCATCCGTCTCTTCCGGCATCACGCCTGCCTTCTGCACTTCTTTGCCCGTGTTGACCTGAATGAACAGGTCGGGGCATCGACCAAGCTCCACGGAGAGCGTGGCGAGCTTCTTGGCAAGTTTGATCCGGTCGAGGCTATGAATAACGTCAAAGAGCTCCATCGCCTGCTTGGTCTTGTTGGTTTGCAACGGTCCCAGAAGATGCAGCTCGACCCCGTCAAACCGTTCCTTGAACGCGGGCCATTTGCCCGCCGCCTCCTGCACCTTGTTCTCACCGAAGACCCGATGACCTTGCTCAAGCACCGCTTCAACGCGTTCATTGGGTTGAACCTTTGACACGGCAATCAGGCTTGTACTGCCCCGCGCACGACCAACCCGTGCTTCTTCTGCTGCAATTTTGGATTGGATGTCTTCAAGTGACATGAGGGGCGCTCCGGTTTTGACCTGTTTCTGATCACCACATCCGCGCACAAAAGAAAAGAGCGGGCCGAAGCCCGCTCTCTCTATACGTCTACCTTGGAAGGCTAAGCTTAGAAGCTCAGGCCAAGACCCAAGGAGAAGGTGTCAACGTCAGCTGCCGTGTCGGTGTCGTCAGAACGATAGCCGAAGTGAATGACCGCGCCGCCGCCCAGATCATACGCTGCTGCCAAGCCGAAACCTGCTACATCAGTGTTATCGTCGAGTTCGATTTCACCGTAGTTGGCGTGTACGGAGAATGCACCGGTTGTGTAGCCGATACCAACACCGATGTTGCTGTCTGGACCACCGTCTGCAAGGTTGTTACCGTCGTCCCAGTCAGCGTAAACAACGCCAACGGACAGGCCGCTTGCAAGAGTTGCAGTCGCGGACACACCAGTTGCTGAGGCGTTGTCGCCAGTAGCTGCCGGTGTAAGTACACCAGCTTCCTGATGGCCAAGACCCAGTGCGATTGTTGTACCGCCAAGATCGAGGTTGTACTTCAGACCAATCGCGTAACCTACGTCGCCAGTACCGTTGTCGTCGTCAACAGAGATAGCGATACCGAAGTCACCGGCAGAGTAATCCCAACGCAGGATTTGGCCGTCAGCTGTACCGTCCAGGTACGAACCGACATAACCAGCGTGCGAAGTTTCGTCGTCAGCGAGCGAACCGGGGTTACCAACGTTACCAGCTTCAGTCAGTGCCCAGTCCAGAGCGCCGTCTGTATCACCCATGGTAACTGTGCCGAACGAACCTTTGATGAAGATGGTTGCGCCACCGTCATTCGTGTTGTCGCCCATAGCGCCGTTGAGTGAGAAGATGTCGTCAGCAGTACCAACAACGCCGTCGAGACCTGCGTCGAAGCCAACACCAGAACCGGATTCGTCAAGGTCAACGGACGCCCCGAATTCCAGGCCGCCGTCGGTTTCGCCGGTCATTGTGAATGTAGCGTCGATGTCTGTGAAGAATTCAGCAGAACGGCCATCGATGCCTTGGTCGAAGATACCCATCTCGGCTCGGCCGGACAGTTCGACATCAGCTACTGCGGCGCCGGTGAAGGCAACCAGGGCAGTAGATGCGAAGAGAACTTTTTTCATCGTTTTCCCTCGAAGGTTATTATTTAAGAGCACCTCAATTCAGGGAATCCAAATTGAGTTGCAACTTCTTTCTGCCTATCCACGCGGCTTTGCAAGATTGACGCGCTGCTCCTTCCAATCTCACCAAATAACTGGTGCGCCTTTGCCACACACGTTTTGAGGGCAAGCTTCGCATCGTAAACACACATATTTCTTGTGACCTTGAACGAGGTCCGATAAGAGTTTCAAAAGCCTATATAATAAGGGGTCGGGGCATTATGTCAGTCGCAAAAACACTCTCTCGCCTTTGTGCTGTTGCTTCGATTGCCCTTCTTGCAAGTTGCGGCCTCTTCAATTCTGGTGGGTCCGGAAACACGGAACGCCCATCAGAATCAGATGACAGTTTTGTTCGCGATTTCGACAGCCCGGCGCGCCAAGCTGCGGCCGAACGCGGCGATTCCATTTTTGACCTGTTTCAGAACCGCGACGACCCGAATGTGACCTTGCGGGTCAATAAATATCTGTGGAACGCGTCGCTCGATGTGTTGAACTTCATGCCGATCCAGCGCGCCGACCCGTTCACCGGCACAATCTCGACCGGGTTTGGCCGACCGACCGGCGGCAGCCGCGCCTACCGCGCCACGGTTTACATCACGGACCCGGCGCTGGATGCGCGCTCATTGCGCGTAGCGCTGCAAGGGCAAGGTGGCGCTCCTGTGAGTGCCGAGACCGTGCGCGCCATCGAGGACGCTATTCTCACCCGCGCGCGCCAGCTGCGCATTCGCGACACCAAGCTCTAGACCCCGCGTCCTTGTCCACATAATAAAGCGCCGGGCCCCTCGCCCGGCCTTTTTTCGTTTCTTGAGGAAATCCCATGTCCCGCTACAACGCCCGCACCGTCGAACCGAAATGGCAGCAAGCCTGGGACAAGGCGGAGGCCTTTCTGGCCAAGCGCGACCCATCCAAGCCGAAATATTATGTGTTGGAGATGTTCCCCTACCCATCAGGCCGCATCCATATCGGCCATGTGCGCAACTACACTATGGGCGACGTGGTCGCGCGCTACAAATCCTCCTGCGGGTTCTCGGTGCTGCACCCGATGGGGTGGGACGCATTCGGGATGCCAGCGGAGAACGCGGCGATGGCGTCGGGCGGGCATCCGAAGGACTGGACCTACAGCAATATCGACGCGATGCGCGGCCAGATGAAACCTTTGGGCCTGTCCATCGACTGGACCCGCGAGTTCGCGACCTGCGACCCTGAATATTACGGACAGCAACAGGCGCTGTTCCTCGACATGCTGGAAGCGGGCCTCGTCTATCGCAAGAATGCGATGGTGAACTGGGACCCGGTCGACATGACCGTGCTGGCCAATGAGCAGGTGATCGACGGCAAGGGCTGGCGCTCTGATGCACCGGTGGAACGGCGCGAGCTGACGCAGTGGTTCTTCAACATCTCATCCATGGCCGATGAGCTGCTTGAAGCCATCTACGGGCTCGACAACTGGCCTGCCAAGGTCAAGCTGATGCAGACCAACTGGATCGGCAAATCGCGCGGCATTGAGATCCCCTTCCACCCAACGGGCGGCGGGGAGCCAATTCTGTGCTACTCTACCCGCCCTGACACGATGCGCGGTGCCAGCTTTATCGCGATATCCCCCGAACACCCGGTCTCCCGCGCCTTGGCAGAGGGAAACGACGAGCTGACTGCCTTCATTGACGAATGCCGCAAGATGGACACCACCGAGGCCGCGATGGAAAAGGCGGAGAAGAAAGGCATCGACACCGGCATCACCGTCAAACACCCGATTTATGAGGGTGTCGAGCTGCCTGTTTGGGTCGGCAATTTCGTCTTGATGGATTACGGCACCGGCGCCGTCTTCGGCTGCCCTGCCCACGACCAGCGCGACCTCGATTTCGCGCGCAAATACGGTCTGGGCGTGCAGAATGCGTTCTACATGCCGGGCGAAGAGGTCGAGGTTGAAAACGAGGCGCTCGTCCCCGCCAAGACCGAGCAAGTTGCATTTATCGACCATTTTGCTGGATTGACAGAGGCCACCAGCCAATACGGCATCGACGCTACGATTGATTACTTTGAAGCAAACGGCCTCGGCACTGGCCAAGTAAAGTTCCGTCTGCGCGATTGGGGCCTCAGCCGCCAGCGCTACTGGGGCTGCCCAATCCCGGTTGTCCATTGCGACGATTGTGGCGTGGTACCAGAGAAGAAAGCGAACCTGCCAATCGCGCTGCCCTAT
>JBCCOK010000116.1:0-5094 GCA_039025395.1 Pseudomonadota bacterium | reverse complement strand
CCTTTGTACTGCTTGCTGAAGTTCGTGACTGTAATCATTTGCTCTTGCTCAACATTATCTGGTTTGCCGACAGCCAAGCGGGCAGGGAGGCTCCCCGCGACCGCTCAATTCATCGGTGAATTGCACCAGATCATGTCAAATCTAAGGTCCAAAACGTTGCTCTGAACGATTACTTTGTCCGGATGGGGCAAAATCGGGGACATAAAGGGTTGGCCAACCTGCTTAATCAATTGAATCGCACAGCAAGTGTGCTTCCAACAGGCGCGCTCGGCGGGCTTTAGGCCTGCCTTTGCTGCGACTTAAAAGTAAGATTTTTCAACACCTTCCCAGCCTGTGGTCACCGCCTTCATTGCGGATGCAGATCGAACTGCTTTTGCTTGAAATGCCGCAAGCACGGCCAACATGCCCGTGAACTGGCTAGGGCAATGTCACGAGCAGGTGATCCAAGCGTAGAGGAGAGGGCAACTCTATCATTTCACATCCCTCGCAGCCGGATGGCCTTGCAGAAAGCTTCGGAGGTCATTGGTTTGTTTTGCGACGAGTGAGACGTAGATGAAGCTCATGTTGGTGCGCTCAGTAACCATGTCGCCGGGATAAGGCAGGTAGGACAACTCACGGGATCCAAAGGAAGGCGACGCAGTGCCGACTTGCCATTCGGTCGTCAACTGCACATCGACCAGTTTCATCGATGGCCCCCCATCGAGTGCGTCAATTTCCAACGGCACGCCTGCGAGGCGGAGATAGGACATCTTGTCCTTCGCCGACGTAAACCCATCAATGAACTGCGCGGTCAGAAGCTGCAGTTCTTCGGCCTTGTCGGCGTCTGGCATGTGGCTATGCAAGTGTTCGGCGTGGCTGTGGTTGTGGCCAATGTGGCCGTTCACGATATCATGTGGCATTGGACCAGCGCTTTCCTTCAAATTCGCCGTGCGGGATGGAAACCGGCTTGTCGATGTGCTGCTTGTGAGCGCCCATCTTGCCGCTGCTCACCAACGATCCCAGCACGTCAACAATGACGCGGGTGCCCATAAGGGCGGTGATTTCCGACTGGTCATAGGGCGGTGCAACCTCGACCAGTTCCATGCCGCAGATGCCCTCAGCCGCAACCTTGGCGGCCAATGCCAACGCTTCACGGGGGAGGAATCCGCCGGGTTCCGGCCAGCCAGTGCCAGGGACAAAGCCGCAATCGATGCTGTCGATGTCGAAGGACATGTAGACCATGTCCACACAGTCCCAGGCCATTTCCAGCGCCATCTCGGCGGTCTTGTCGACGCCCATGCGCTCCATGTCGGACATGGTGATGATGTTGGTCTCGCGCTCGCGTGCCACAGCGACCGCTTCGCGCGGAACCTGCCAGCCGCCGATGCCGACCTGCACAAGGTTCTTGGCAGGAACGTTAGGCAGATTGGTCGAGTGGAACCACGGCGTCGTGTGCATCCTTTCGTCCAAGTCTTTTTCCTGAATGTCGGCATGGCGGTCGAAATGGACGATCCCGATTTTCTTCGAGGTACACTCGGCGATGCCACGCACGCAAGGAAACCCGATCGAATGGTCGCCACCAATCATGATCGGCAACGAACCCGAAGAGGCGACGTGTGACACAGCGCGGCTGATCTGATCGAAGGTTTTTTCGATATTCGCCGGAATGGTGAATACATCGCCCGCATCGCAAAGCGTCATTTGCTCGCGCAGGTCCACGGCCATCTCATAGTTGTATGGGTTATACAGCGCGCTGATTTTGCGCACGCCTTGTGGCCCGAACCGTGTGCCCGAACGGTAGGTCGTGCCTCCGTCAAACGGAATGCCCAGCACAGTGGCGTCATAGTGCTGCACCTCGGTGACGTCCTCAGCGTAAGGCGCCTTCAGAAACGTGTTGATCCCGGCGTAATGGGGCAATTCTCCGCGTGCAAAGGTAGGTATGGATTTGTCGTCGAGACTATCCGACCCGGTCAGGCCCATCCTTAAAGCCCATTGCTTTTCTTGCTCCCAACGGTCGTGGGGTATGTCGGCCTCGGCTTTCATCGCTTTCCAGCCTTGCAGTTTGCTCAGGTCAGGGTGGTGAAACCGTGCTTCGCTGTGGTGCAGGTCGCGGGGATTGTGAGACCGCGACCGGTCAGTGTTCTTGCAGAACATTGGTTTCCTCCTGAAGTCTTTGGAAAGGGATGCCGCCATCGCGCGCATCGAAATCATAGGTGATCGTAGCACCGTATTTGTTTGGGTCGTCCGGATCCCAAACGGGCTTGTCAAAAACCAACACGCGATCGCCCAGTTTGAACGCCTCTTCCAGATCGTGGGTGACCATGAAAACGGTCATGCCCGTCTCGGCGCGGAGGTCTTGCAAGAAGCCGTGCATCGAAAGCCGCGTGCCCGGATCAAGTGCACCGAAGGGTTCGTCCAGCAGCAAAATGCGCGGTTTCGAAGTCAGCGCTTGTCCAATTGCAAGCCGCTGCAGCATGCCGCCAGACAGCGTGGCAGGATAATTGTCGGCGACGTGATCCAGCCCGATCCGGGCAAGCGTTTCATCGGCGCGTTTGCGGGCCGCTTTCAGATCGCTGCCGAAAAACCGGCCCCAACGTGAGCGAAGGGCCTCACCGGCCACGATGTTTTCGCGCACTTTCATATGGGGGAACACGGAATACCGTTGGAAGACCACGCCGCGATCCAGACCCGGCTCTTCGGCAGGTGGGGCATTGTCGATACGGATCTCGCCTGATTTGGGGCGCTCTTGCGCCAGAAGGAGGCGCAGGAAGGTAGACTTGCCACACCCAGACGCGCCCACAATCGAGATGAACTCGCCTTCTGCGGCCTCGGTGTTGACGTTCTCGATGATGACGCGCCCGCCATAGCTTTGCGAGATATCGGTGACTGAAACAAAGCTCATCACGCCGCCTCCGACCAAGGGAACAGGCGCAGCGAAGCTTGGCGCAGCAGCCAATCCAACAGGAAGGCGAGGATGGTGATCCAAATGACGTAGGTCAGGATGATGTCCATCGCGAGAAATCGGCGGACAAGGAAGATGCGATAGCCCAATCCGCTTTCACTGGCGATCGCTTCGGCGGCGATCAGAAACAGCCACGCAGGTCCAAGAGCTAGACGGACCGATTGGATGACGCGCGGCATGATCTGCGGCAGCGCCACGCGCAACCCAATGACGAAGGATGACGCACCCAATGTTTGCGCTTTGACGATCTGTTCGGTCGGCAGTTCCGATGTGCGGGCCGCGAGGTCTCGGATAAGGAAAGGCGTGATCCCGATTGCGATCAGGGCGACCTTTGAGACTTCGCCGAGGCCGAGCATGATGAACAGGATCGGCAGTATGGCGAGCGGCGGGATCATCGACAGCACCGCGACAAAATTGCCGAGCAACGATTGCGCGACGGGAAACAGCCCGATTGCGAGGCCGAAGGTCAATCCGATCAGAGCTCCAATCGTCACGCCAAGCAGCAGCCGTTTCAGGCTGGACAACGTGTCATTCCAGAACAAGATTTGGCCCGAACGTCTGTCTGGTTCGGTTGTCACGCTAATGGCGGTCTCCACAATCTCGGTTGGCGGCGGCAAAAGCTTGTCCGCTGGGTTCACCGCGCGCCGTGCCTCGGAGCCCAACGAGTAGGCGATGAGCACCAGCACAAACGGCAATGCCATGAGGACGACCGCCAAAGGGCGCCCAGGAAATCGGTTGATCCAACGCATCAGAACGGTCCTTCAGGCGGCCCGCTTGACAGGCCGCCCTTTGCTTTACAGCGCGCCGTCGGCGGCCATTTGCATGTAGGTTGTGTCGTAGCGCATTTTCACATTGTTCGGATCGCCGGTGGTGGTGCCGTCCGGATATTCGACCCCGACGAAATCGGCGCTCGGCGCGCCTTCCCCAAGGATGCCTTTGTCGAACAGAAACTCAGCCACATTGACCATGGTGGATTTCAAAGCGTCATCCTGCGTGAAGCTGACGGCGTCAGCCGGTTTCCAGAACATCTCGGTCGAGGCAAGCTGTGCCTTGTAGCCTGCCAGATCGGTTCCCGAAGCTTCAGCCATGGCAGTCAATACGGCTTCGTCTCCGGCCTCCATAAGAGCCATCAACTCGTACCAGGCACCCGTCAGCGCTTTGCCGAAATTCGGGTTTGCGGCGAGTGTTTCTGTGTTGACCCACATGATGTCGATGATCTCGCCCGGAATATCGGAACTGTCATAGAGCTTGTTGGCACCCGGTTCTTCCAGAATGGTCGACACCAGTGGGTTCCACGTCACCACGGCTTCGACATCATCGGTTGAATACGCGGCGATCATGTCTGCGTCTGAGGTGTTGATTACGCCGCCGAGGTCCCGTTCGGCGAGACCCACGCTATCCAATCCGCGCGCCAGCAGGTAATGCGACACCGACAATTCAACCAGATTGACTGGTTTGTCGGCCAAGTCAGCCAACGTGCCTTCGCCTTTCAAAATGATCGCGTCGTTGCCGTTGGAAAAGTCGCCGACAATGAGGGCGGTTGTGTCGACACCCCCGCCGGCGGCAATGGACAAGGTGTCCATATTGGTCGCGGTTACGCCGTCAAACTCGCCCGCCGTATATTGAATGATGGATTCGACATAATCGTTTATCTGTACGATCTCGACGTCGATGTCATATTTGGCGGCCCATTTGTCCATGATCCCGCTGTCTTCCAGATATCCCCAAGGCATCCAGCCGACATAGATGGACCAAGCGACCCTGAAGCTGTCCTTCTCTTGCGCCAGCGCAACTCCAGACGACACCAACAATGCAAAAGCAGCAGCGATAACAGTACGTTTCATTTTTACCTCCAAGTCGGTTTTGATGCCCGACCGGAGACAAAGACAGAGAGTGATACGGCCGAACGCGCGCAGTGCTCTCCCGGGATTTTTCCCCGCCGTGTACCGCATTGGATTTTGCCAACGCGGCGACCTCTCTCGGACCAGCTTTGCCCAACGGCAAACGGAACCCTAGATGTCCTGCAATGCCAGCGTATTCAGAGCCTTTGGAATACGCTCGCATTTCGAAGTCGAAAACGATCGCTTCGAATGTTGGATGCCTGTTTTTTTAGCAACTTTCGGGAACGTGATCAAAACGCAGTCCTAGTTTTG
>JBCCOK010000115.1:0-5131 GCA_039025395.1 Pseudomonadota bacterium | reverse complement strand
GATCGACCTGAGCTCGCGTTTCCTGAAAAAGCTCGTTCGGCGATTGGACTGTTTCGGCAAACGAGCGGGCTATACGCCAGCCCGAAACAGTGCGACTTCCCTTGGCGATCTTCCCTTCGGACGTGCGAAGCTCCGCAGGCTGCACGGATTTCCCCAAATCGTGAAACTGAGGAAGATCTTGAACGGCCCCTAGAGGCTCCCCATCCGGTATATATTCCAACCCATCGGGCCGGATCGACCAAGGGCCGACTACGTAGCTGTTGGTTCCAGCCTTGAGATCGATCGGAATGGCCGAAAGGCCATTTTCCGCCGGGATGAAATCGGCCTGATAGAAGCGATGCTCGCCACGTGCTGTGCGAGTGCAAACTGGCGATGGCGGAAAGCGTTCTGCGGCGTAGCCAGTGGCCGATGGGTCATCGATATCAACCACAGCCATGCCGTCGAGACGGACGCCATACATACAAGTGCGAAGGTCACACATAATCTCGACTACGCGCTTGAGCGGAAGCCTGTTGCGTCCTTGAAAGCGGACCGAAGCAGCCTTGCCGTTGTCCTCGACGTTGCCGTCATCATCGCGTTTGCCAAGCGGAATGAGGCTATGGCCCGCCTGAAAGAGACGCTGCATTTCCAGCAACAGATGCGCGGGTAGTGTGAAGTCTGGATTAGATGCGGTTTGGCTCGCGACGCTGGACAACTCTGCCATTAAGCCGCCCTAACTTCATCGAGGTTGTAGAGGTGCCGTTCGGCACATTGGCGGGCTGCAACGGCGCATGTTTTCTTGATGTAGCTGCCCAATGAGATATTGCGATTGTTGAAGCCGATAGTCGCTTGCCAGCGCTTGCTGGACCGGCACCAAGACACACCAAGAACGCCGGAGTTCGATGTGCTCTTGTGGCGGTTCCTGCTGTTTTCTACTGGCAGAACATCACGAAGGTTGGATGGCCGATTGTCATCACGTTCGCCGTTGATGTGATCGATGCAGCCTTTCGGGTCGCGACCGTGCGCCATCTTCCAGATGATGCGATGCGATTTGTATTGGACATAGTCCACGAACACGAGCCGATATCCGCTGGTGCTCAAGGTGCCTGTCGGCCTGCCCCTGACCATCTGCCCACAATTCCTGCGAGCCAAGAGAACGCCCGCCTCACCATCTAAGGTGAAAACCTCTTGTAGGCGCAGAAGCGTAGGGAGTGGACGGGCAGCAATTTCTGCCTTCGGTATCGGCTCTGCCCTCAGCTTCTCACACAGCTCAATGACAAGCCGTTCCCTGGCGGCAGTCCAAGTCTGGCCCGGCGCTTTAGTCGGAAGAAGCCGACGACCACTGGGCGCTGCCTTGGGAGGGCGGCTCAAGCGGCTTCTCCATCACGGGCCGCGATGCGGCTTTCGATCCACTTGTCCACTTCCGCATCAACGTAGCCGATCCGGTTTCCGTCGATAGGAACAGGCTGCGGAAAACGTTTGTCTTTCACCATTTTCCAGAGCTGCGTCCGCGAGACCGATACGCGCTCACAAGTGGCCTTCGTAGATAGAATGTTCATCTCTCGTTCCGGATTGCAAACTGCAATGAGTAACGGATGACAGTGATTAACGATAATTGCAATGTGCAAGGGGTTGCAATCCACACCCCCGTGATGTGATTAGCGCGAATGGCTGACAAACCGACCAAAAACCAACCGGATCACTTCCAAGTTCGGATGCCAGCGGGGATGCGCGAAAAAATTCGGGCGCAGGCCGAAAACACCGGAAGATCAATGAACGCCGAAATCGTTCACTTGATCACGCAGGCGATGTCTTCGAGGAATGATGACACTGAGGCGCTGGAGGTGATTACCGAGCTTCGCAAAATGCAGCGCAACTTGGTCGCCTTTGCCGAAGAGATGTCGGCTGAGCGTGATCGGTTCATTCAAAAATACGAAGAGGCGCAGCATACAATTCTGCAGTACGAGCGCGAAATACGTCGGACTGAAGACGAGCAAGAGAGATCGAAACAGGTGCGGGCTCAACAACAACCCGCACCTGAAGCGTGATCGGAAACTAGCCCTCTACATCCTTCCGAACGAACATCGGTTGCCCATACCTCTCAAAGCAGATCGAGAACGGCGTATCGTATTCATCGAGGCCACCGTTAACCCAGCCGCCTTTGATCGACGGATCGATAACCTTGGCCGCTTAAATCAAGTCGGAGATCGAACCCGCCCAAAGCAAATCGCCCGCATGGGCTTACCTGCCTGCCATCATTCCCTTGGCAATGTCTTGAATGAAGGTGTCGTCGATCATTCCCGTTTCCGCATGTTCCCGAATAAATGCGCCCAATGCCTTGCAGTCGGCATCGGTGCGAGCGGGGAAATTCAGGACGGCTTTCATTGCGGCAATCTCTTTTCGGCCCGTTGCCTTTGAATGCCGGTCGAGCGCCGCGTGAGGGTGCGCATCATATGCGGTCTGCATCGCGGCTTCGGCGTCTCGAACGTTGCGGTGCCACTGTCTTGCCTGTCGCCATGCGAAGCGGCGAGTTTCAAGTTTCAGCGCTTCAGGAAGATCATGTGCGGGCAGCAAACGCTTGTGCTGTTCACGGATGGCCCGCGTCGTGTCACTTTTGCCGATCTCATAATGGCTGGAACCAATTTTTGCAGTGATAAACGGACGGTCGCGGTACCAGGCCACGCTTGCGTCGTTTGCAACGCTATAGGCTTCTATGTCGACATCTTTCGCGTGTTTCCACGCCGCTATCAGGCTTGTCAGTTCTGGTGAGACTTTTGCAGGTGCGGGCATCGCGACTGCAGGCAGCGCTGGACGCGGCGCAATTGAGTCAGGAGCGGGTTGGTGGTTGACGTTCAGCATCTTGTTTCTTTCGCTGTGAGGCGGTTCATTGCGCCAGCTCATCTGGCTCACGGCAGTCGCCGTCGTCTTCAGTGTCAAACACGCCGCCGATCTGCCCGCTGATCGTCCAGCCCAAATATGGTTCTAAATCGCTCTCATCGAGCTCCAGCTCGCGAGCGCCCGTATATCCCCACCTAAGATGGTTGCAGTGGGAAAGGCCGTGTACGTTCGGATGTTGTTCGAGTGAGCCGAGGCTAGGCTCGTAGTCAGCATCCCCGTCCAACGCGTCGAGGATGCCCATGCAAGCGGTAATGTGGTCCTCAAGCAAGGTGCGGGCCTGGATGGAGGAAAAGCCCTCTATGGCGCTTAAATCGCCCAATATGGCCAGCGGCGAGATCGGCACAGGTGCGCGAGGTGGTGTCGTGTCGTGATATGTCATTGGTAGTCTCTCTTGGTTTTGGCCTGTCACAGCCTCATCGCGGAACAGCCGCGAAAGCCGGGGGGTGACAGACAGCCAAGAGACTGCTCAATCGCCTTTTAAGCCCGAAGGCTCTGGACATAGGCGAAAGACCCCGGCCATAAAGGCAGGGTTCGCTCGCACGCCAATGCGATCGTTCGTTTCGGAGAGCTTTCCGCGCCAACGGATCGCTCGCCTATCTTGGTCCGGACTGTCACATCCACTGACCAAATTCTGTGATTTGCTTGTTTTGTGCAAGCGCCCTGCCCCGCAAAAACCCGTTTCGGGACGGCACGGGGGCAGCAAAGCGGACAGCAAACGCCGATCTGAAAATCAGCAATATCGTGGGATTAGAACGCTCTACGGCGTATTTCCCTACAGACACCCTTCCGCCACTCTCCTCATCTGATGTGCGTTTTTGGTTTTGCACCCTCAAGTTGTGCCTTGCTTTACCACGCCACGTAACGCGACCTTTAACCTGCCTGCCTAAGCTCTCCCATATGAATGCTTCAACTTTGGGCGGTTGGAGGAGGAGGTCATGGACCTCCTTGCGAAACTGATCGTCGCCGACGCAGCCATCTTCTTCTCCGCTGGATATTTGCAGTTTCCTTCGCGGTATCGTTCCCTGCAATCCTGAACGAAAAAGGGCGCGACAGTGGCCTGTCGCGCCCTTCCTTCATTGACCTACGGACTGCTTATTGCGGCAGCTTATCGTCGACGCCTTTGACGTAGAAATTCATGCCCAACAGCGTGCCGATGTCGGCAACTTCGCCGTCTTTCAGCCACTCGGTGCCGTCTTGTTTGGTAATTGGGCCGGTGAATGGCTCGAATTCGTTGGCCTTGATTTTGGCTTCGGTTTCCATCGCCATCTTGGCCACGTCATCCGGCATGTTGGTGTACGGGGCCATCGCCACGGAACCGTGGTCCATACCGTGCCACACGTCCTGCTGTTTCCAGGTGCCGTCCATGACCGCTTTCACGCGCTCGATATAGTACGGTGCCCAATCATCGATGATCGCGGTCAGCTGCGTTTCAGGACCGAATTTGATCATGTCAGACGCCTGACCAAACGCTTTGATACCGCGCTCAGCAGCCACTTGCATGGCGGCGGTGGAATCTGTGTGCTGCGTGACGATGTCAACGCCCTGGTCGATCAGAGCCTTTGCTGCGTCAGCCTCTTTTGCCGGGTCGAACCAGGTGGATACCCAGACGACTTTCAACTTGAAGTCAGGGTTGACCGACTGCGCACCCAAAATAAACGAGTTGATGCCGCGAACGACCTCTGGAATGGGGAATGACGCGATGTAGCCGGCAACACCGGTCGTGGACATCTTGGCCGCGATCTGACCTTGCACATACCGCCCTTGATAGAACTTCGATGAATAGGTCGAAACGTTGGCATGCTCGCGCTTGTAGCCCGTCGCGTGCTCGAATTTCACGTCTGGGAACTTGGCTGCTGCCTTGTTGGTGGGGTCCATGTAGTTGAAGGACGTTGTAAAGATGATGTTGCAGCCAGAGCGGGCGAACTGCTCGATCGGACGCTGAGCTTCTGCAGATTCTGGCACGTTTTCCAGAAAGGCGGTTTCGACCTTGTCGCCGAATTCCGCTTCGACGGCTTTGCGACCTTCGTCATGCTGGTAGGTCCAGCCGAAGTCACCGGTTGGGCCGATATAGATAAAGCAGGCTTTGGTCTTGGCATGGCCGTCTGCAAGCGCTGCGGTACCGGTGCCCAGCAGAGCGGTGGCGGCGGCAAGCGCGATGATGGTTTTCTTCATGTTTGATCCTTCAGTCGGGAGAAAAGTCGGCAAGGTGGTTAGCGGTCCGGCACGAAAGGCTGCCCCAGTGCCGCGGGCGTGT
>JBCCOK010000114.1:0-5331 GCA_039025395.1 Pseudomonadota bacterium | reverse complement strand
CCGAAATTGCCGGTAACTGGCCACCGGCATGGGTGGCCTATCTGGCGGGACACCTTAAGGTTGCCGGTTTTGACGATATCCATTTTATCGATGCGATGACCAACGATCTTTCGGACGATGAAATCCGAAAATCACTGGGCGAATTGAAACCGGATGTTGTTGGAACAACCGCGATTACTCCATCGATCTATACCGCTGAACGGGTCCTTGAAATCGCTTCGGAGGTCTGTCCGGACGCTGTTCGCGTTCTCGGCGGCATCCATGCGACCTTCATGTTCAAGCAGGTGCTTTCGGAAGCACCTTGGATCGATGTCATTGTCCGCGGCGAAGGCGAAGAAATTTTCCAGCAGTTGATCGACTGCATCGATGCGGGACGATGGCCGCAGGATCGCGGTACGATAAAGGGTCTTGCCTTTCGCGACGGCGAGCGCATCGTGTCGACACAGGCGGCTGCAACTGTGAAAAACCTTGATGCCATCAATCCGGACTGGTCGCTTCTGGAATGGCATAAGTACACCTATGTGCCGCTGGGCGTCCGTGTGGCGATTCCGAACATGGCCCGCGGGTGCCCCTTTACCTGCTCATTCTGTTCGCAGTGGAAATTCTGGCGTGATTATCGCGTTCGTGATCCCATCAGGGTTGTCGATGAGATCGAAACGCTCGTGAACGAACACAATGTTGGCTTTTTCATCCTTGCGGATGAAGAGCCCACCATAAACCGAAAGAAATTCAAGCAGTTCTGCGAGGAACTGATTGCGCGCGGCCTGCCTGACAAGATCAAATGGGGTATCAATACCCGTGTCACCGACATCATGCGCGACAAGGACCGGCTGAAACTCTATCGCAAGGCGGGGCTGGTGCACGTATCACTCGGCACGGAAGCTGCAGCGCAGTTGAAGCTGGACCGGTTCAACAAGGAAACCAAAGTCAACGAAAACCGCGAAGCGATCCGGCTTCTGCGTGAAGCGGATATCTTTGTCGAAGCCCAGTTCATCGTCGGGCTCGACAACGAGACCCCCGAAACGCTTGAAGAAACCTATCAAATGGCCTGGGACTGGCAGCCGGATCTTGCCAACTGGGCGATGTACACGCCATGGCCCTACACAAGTCTTTTCCAGGAACTGGGCGACAAGGTCGAGATCTTCGATTTCTCGAAATACAACTTTGTCACCCCGATCATGAAGCCCGACGCCATGGACCGCGGCGAATTGCTGGACGGTGTCATGAACAATTACCGCCGCTTCTACATGAAGAAGGCACTGTTCCATTATCCGTGGCGCGGCACCGGGTTTCGACGGCGCTACCTGCTTGGATGCCTCAAGGCGTTTCTGAAGGCGGGATTCCAGCGGAAATTCTACGATCTCGGCAAGGCGGGGTATTGGGGACCGCAATCGAAGAAGACAGTCAATTTCAACTTCGACCGTACCCGAAAGATAGCGCCGGCGCAGGTCGACGATTGGGAAGCTGCTGCTGAACGCGCGGCCAAAGCGCGCGAAGCGCGGGAGCGCCGGAAGAAGCTCTCAGGCGCAGTCCTGCCCTGTGGCGGCGGCGTTCAACAGTTGCCGCTTGACGAGGCCGCCGATGACGCGGCCGAGGTCGGGGCGTGAACGGCAGCACACAGGAACAGACATCCAGCGCGCAGGCAGATGTGCCAGGGCGCGTCGGCCCGAATGCGGTCCTACAACTCGTCGAAGCACTAAACGCCGAAAGCAGTCCATCGGAGACTGCAGAGGTCTTCGCGGATGCCGGTTTGAGCCATCTGCTCGATAAACCACCCGATTCGATGACCGATGAGCGCATTCCCAGGCGTTTGTTCGACGCCGTCTGGCGGCGCATGCCGCGTGAAAAAGCGGGTCCGATCGCGCGCGACGCCGGCAGGAAAACAGCCGATTACATCATTGCCAACCGGATTCCCCGGTTTGCCGGTTTTCTGTTGGGCGCACTCCCGCCATGGATTGCCAGTCGGCTTCTGCTTGCAGCCATTGAAAAGCACGCCTGGACATTCGCCGGATCAGGCAAATGCCAAACCTGCTGGCGCCCCGTGTCGACAATTTCAATTTCTGCAAATCCGCTGGCGATGCCCGATTGCCAATGGCACACAGCCGTATTCGAACGACTGTTTACGCGCCTTGTCTGCGCGCAAGCGACGGTTCGGCATACGCATTGCTGCCTATCAGGCGAGGATGCCTGCAGGTTCGAAATAACCGTTCCTTGGCCGCGCACCCTGTTGGCCCTGCGGCGGCGTTTGGACGGCTTTGCAATAAATCACTTCAGATTGCGGCTGAGATAAACAGATAACAATGGGAGGCTGCCATTCGCTCGATTGCTCAAACCTTGGACCAGACTAGCCTTGAGGCGATCAGGCAGACAGGCAATGGTCTGCGTGACGAAGTAAACGCCCGGCTGGAACAATTGTTGCCGGACAGCATGCGGCAACCCACGCACCTGCATCAAGCCATGCGGCATGCGATGTTCGGTGGCGGCAAGCGCATCAGGCCGGTCCTGTGTGTGCTGGTCGCCGAGGCCTCGGGCGGAAAGAACCGGCCGCTGGCACTGGAGGCTGGCTGCGCGATCGAGATGGTGCATACGGCTTCGCTCATTCTCGACGACCTGCCAAGCATGGACGACGCAACGCTGCGGCGCGGCCAGCCGACCACACATATGCGCTTCGGCGAAGCAACTGCTATTCTGGCGGCGATCGGTCTGCTCAACCGTGCCTTCTCGGTGGTGGCCGAGTACCCGACGAACAATCCAGACCTTCAGGTGAAGATACTCGAAGTCCTCAGCCATGCGATTGGATCCGACGGCATGATCGCGGGTCAGGAAATCGACCTTCACCAGCGCGCCGCCTATTCGGAGGCCGCTCCGATCGAAAACTTGAACTGGCTCAAAACAGGCGTCTTGTTCGTTGCGTCAGCCCATATTGGCGCCATTTGCGGCGAACTCGGGCCCGAGCGGGTCGATGCGGTCAAGCAGTTTGCCAAGCATGTGGGCATCGCCTTTCAGACGGCGGACGATCTCGTCGACCAGACCTCTACGCCTCAGACCGCAGGCAAGAATGTCCATCAGGATGACGGCATCCCTACACTTGTCACGCTGTGCGGCCGCCGCGCGGCAAGACAGACTTGTCAGGATCATCTCCATCAGGCGGACGATGCATTGCAGCGCAGTGGCGTCAATCCCCGTGGATTGCAGGGGCTGGTTCAGGCGATCTTTGCGTCGCGCCTCTGACGCTTAGCGCATAAACGGGGTGCATATCCCGAACTGCCGCCGACGGGTCCACTCATGCCCGCGGCAATGCTCGCCGAGTTCAGCTTTCATGGCCTGGACCGTTTGGAATTGCCGGGCCGACTTGCCGCTGGCAGCACAACAGGCGTCCCATGTTTCGGTGTATTGGCCGGTATCCGACATGTATCAGCTCCTCGTGTCCATTGTCTCAGTACACATCGCGCAGATCGCGTTTTTCGCACTTAAGCCCGACGACATAGGCCGAGGCGTCGTCGGCGGATAAGCCGCCATGTTCGGCAATCAACTCGGAAAGTGCGGTATCGACATCGCGCGCCATGGGCGTCGCGTCTCCGCAGACGTAGAAATAGCCGCCCTCCTCGAGCCAGGCGAACAACGCCTTGCCGTTCTCCTTCATGCGAGACTGGACAGATTGCACAAATGCCCGGATTCAAGGATATTTCGCAATGCGGTCAGACGGATACCCGCATCAGGCAATGAGAAAAATACCTTCTTGCCTTCTTCATCACAGGATTGACAAAGATTGAATCTCTGTGTCTTAATACAACCTATAGTGGTTCCGCATTCAGTCGGACGAAGAGGGAACACGGTGCGGCGTACCCAACAGGGACCTAGACCGTGGCTGCCCCCGCAACTGTGAACGGAGAGTCGGTGTTCAAAACACCACTGAGGCCAATGAAGATGGCGTCGGGAAGGTGAACACCCTCAAAGACCCGTGAGCCAGGAGACCTGCCACTTGTCGGTCACCCGACCTTTGATACGGGGTGTGTCAAGGCGCGGCCTACCGTTGAGGTGACACCCAAAAATGCGCTTGGACAGCTGGCGTTCCGATTCCCTCGGACGCCGATAGGCAACAGCTTTCAAGCAGGTTTTTTTGATGTTCGGACGCCGCAGCAGCATGCGGACCGGCAAGTGGAGGGGTGTGTCTTGATGGCGCTGGGATTTCGCCGGCTGAAGCCGGCACTTTTTGTCGTTTTTTCTTCGCAATTAATCTTGAATGCTGGAGTGGCATCAGCGCAGGTGCCGATTACTGAACTGGAGGCAGGGCAGGAACCGATCACTGAATTGAAAGAGGTGGTGATCTCCGCCGGGCGGAATCCGGTGGAAGCGGAAAAGGTTGGGCGGGCAACCACAGTGCTGACCGGAGAGGAATTGGAGAAAACGCAGGTTCGCTACGTCGCGGACGCCCTGCGCAGGGTGCCGGGCGTTGCCGTTTCCAGAACCGGATCGTTTGGAGGCTTCACACAAATCCGTATCCGCGGATCGGAGGGCAATCAGGTCCTTGTGTTGATCGACGGGGTTGAAGTCGCCGGTACTGCAGGCGGGGAGTTTGATTTTGGCAGTCTGCAGGTTGCCGATATTGAGCGGATCGAGGTTTTGCGTGGTCCGCAAAGCGCACTCTACGGTTCTAACGCCGCCGCCGGCGTCATCCATATCATCACGAAAGACGGTATCCGCGACGGCTCCGAAATCACCGTCCGTTCCGAAGTCGGCACCGATGAAACGGTTTTGGGAAATGTTCTTTTCCAGGGTGGCGGCGCGAATTTTGACGTGGCGCTTTCCGGTGCATTTCGGCGCACTGATGGCTTCAACATTTCGGACTTCGGTTCAGAGAAGGATGGCGACCGTAATCTAGCGCTCAACGGCAAGACCCGATGGGACATCACGGAAGATCTCTATTTCGATGGCAGTTTGCGATTTGTCGACCGGAAGGCCGATACCGACGGTCAAGATTTTGGCTTTGGATCCTCGACCTACGGACAGGTCCTTGACACACCGACTTTTGTAGAATCGAGAGAATTCTTTGGCGGCGGCGGTCTCACATGGACACTTTTCGACGACCGTTTTGTGCAGAGGTTCCGAACGGAAATAGCGGATCTGGAAAATCGTGGTGAAGGTAGTTTCGGTTCCTATGGCGACGACGGTAGGCGTTATCACACGAGTTATCAGGCAACGCTCTTTACCGACACGCCGCAGTTTCTGGAAAGCGCACACAGCCTGATAACTCGTGTGATAACGCCTACCGTCGTCGCCATAGGAACCGAAACTACCTTCACCACGATTTTCCAGATCCGCTATTTCCGT
>JBCCOK010000113.1:0-6036 GCA_039025395.1 Pseudomonadota bacterium | reverse complement strand
GGGGGGTTCCCTTTGGCGTGAAGGACAATATCGACGTTGCTGGAATCCCAACGACGGCGGGATGTCCCGCCTACGCATACAAGCCGGACCAAGATGCATTCGTGGTCGCGAAACTGCGGGAAGCGGGTGCACTGATGATCGGGAAGACCAATCTTGACCAATTCGCTACAGGCCTCGTCGGTATTCGCACGCCTTATGGTGCACCAATAAATTCAATTAATCCTGAACTTGTGCCGGGCGGATCATCTGGTGGATCAGCCGTGCTCGTAGGCCATGGCATCGTTACCTTTTCGTTGGGCACGGATACTGCAGGTTCCGGACGGGTTCCCGCTGCACTAAACAATATAGTGGGGTTGAAACCGACGTTGGGTGCGCTCTCCGCGACCGGCGTTGTCCCGGCCTGTCGGACCCTGGATACAATCTCGATCTTCGCGCTAACGGTAGACGATGCCTTCGCGGCTTTCGATGTCGCATGTGTCTACGATGCGGAAGACGCCTACTCCAAGCCAGTTGCGAATGGCCAACTAGCGGGACCCGCCGGTCTCCTGCGGGTTGGAATTCCCGACGATAACTCAATCGAGTTTTTTGGCGATGATGTGCAGCGGGCGACTTTTGCACGTGATGTGGCTTTGCTTTCAGACATGGGCGCGCAGATTGAGCGTTTCGATTTCAGCCCGCTCTTTGACATTGCCAGAATGTTGTATCAGGGCGCGTGGGTTGCCGAGCGATACACTGTAATCGAAGAATTGCTGCAGAAAGAACCGGAAGCCGTTCACCCTGTTACCCGGCAAATCATCGGCTCGGCTGATGGTATGTCGGCGGCTGATGCGTTTCGCGGCTTCTACAGGCTTGCCGATTCAAAGCGCGCGGCGCAGCCCATTCTGGACGGTTGCGACATGCTCTGCGTGCCGACGATCCCCACGCTCTACACCGTGTCCGATCTTGAGGCCGACCCGGTTACGCCAAACAACAATTTCGGAACCTACACAAATTTCGTGAACCTGCTCGACATGTGCGGCATGGCGGTGCCGACCGCTGCACGAAGCGACGGTTTGCCTGGTAGCGTCACCCTGCTTTCCGTCGCCGGACAAGACGCAGAAGTGGCATCTGTCGCCCGTCAATTCGAGATGGGGTGCACGCGCAACATGGGGGCAACAAATCACGCTTTGCGCGCGCCTGCCGAACTAGGTTCCGCTGACCCCGACAACATCCTGATCGCAGTTTGCGGGGCACATATGAGCAACCTGCCGCTAAACTGGCAGTTGACCGATAGAGGCGCGACAAAGGTTTGCGACAGCCTGACAGCCAAGCGATACAGGTTTTACGCATTACCGGACGGACCGCCAGCCCGCCCTGGTTTGGTTCGCAACGGACGCTCGAATGGTCACTCCATTGCGGTCGAAATCTGGTCGATGCCAATAACCGCATTCGGATCTTTCATGGAAGGCATTCCCGCACCGCTGGGAATAGGCTCAATCGAATTGGCCGACGGTAGTTGGGTTAAAGGCTTTCTGTGCGAAGCGAGCGGCGTCGAGTCAGCCAAGGATATATCGAGCCTCGGCGACTGGAGAACGTATCTGGAAAATGCGAGCGCACCGGCGTGAGTGCGGTCGAGCAACGGCTTGAAGAACTTGGACTGAAGCTGCCGCCCGACTGGCCACCGCGCGGGCAATTTCTGCCTTTCACGCGCGACGGGCGGACCATCTATCTCTCCGGTCAGATTTGCGAGTGGGCGGGGGAGGTCACTCACGTTGGACCGGTGCCCGATACCGAAGCTGGCCTTTTGGTGGGTCAGGAAGCTGCAAAAGTCTGCGCGCTCAATCTCATCTATCGACTTCGCGAAGCCTGCGATGGTGACTTGGATCGTGTCGATTCTGTGTTGCGCCTTGGCGGCTTCGTCAATTGTGAATCCGGCTTCGCCAGCACGCCGATCGTGATCAACGGTGCGACGGAAATTTTCATCGAGTTGTTCGGCGATGCCGGGTGGCATGCGAGAACGGCGGTGGGCGTTTCCGGCCTGCCGGGCAATGCTTCGGTCGAAGTCGACGCTGTGGTGCGATTGTCAGATTGACGGCAGTTGGGGTCCTGGCATCACAGGTGCGAGCTTTTGCAGTTTCTCAGCGACATGAAGCAGCCTCCAGTCTTCATTCGGCCTGCCCGCCAGCATCACCGATTTCGGCCGCCCCAGACTATCCAAGCCCCAAGGCAGGGAAATCAGTGGTCCGCCAAACACGGTCCAAACCGTGAGCCAGTCCTGAAATCCCGTCGTTTCGCCGATCAAGGGTGCGCCGTCCGGCACCGCCAGCGTAATGATAATGTCGAAGTTGCCGAACCGCTCCCAAAACTCCCTCCGGGTATCTGCCAAACATATGCTGGCAAAATCGTATTCGTCGGGCGAAACGTTGCCACCCAAACGCAAACCTGCGCTGAATTTCGGCCTCAAAAGTCTGACGGTGTCATCGCGGAGTAGGTGGCCATGAGCGCGAAAGGCCTCGAAGTTCATGACGTTTCTGTGGCTTGTCACGATATCATTGACCGGAACCGTCAGTTCGCCACTTTCGAACATCGACGCGATCTCACCCAGCCGACGGGAGCCTTCGTGAAACGCTTGAAGCGTTTCAGGATCAACCTGTGCCGCTGACTGTAGGAGCCCGCTATAAGCTGACACGTCTTTTGTTTCCGTAACCGTGCCCGCACCGCATGTCATTGCGGCAAAGCCTCGCGTGGCTATCTCGATGGAGCGCGCGATCAGCCCTACCGTGTCGAAGCTTAGTGCAAGCGGCGTCACGCCGATTGTCGGCAACAGTCCGTAGGTTGGCTTCAGGCCGACAGCGCCACAGTACGATGCCGGTCTGATGAGGGAGCCAGCCGTCTGAGTTCCCAAAGCCAGATCGACCATGCCCGCCGCTACCGCGGCTCCCGAACCGCTGCTGGACCCACCTGGCGTGCGGTTGATGTCGTAAGGATTCCGGCAATTTGTTGCATCGGTGAAAGCGAACTCCGTCGTCGTGGTTTTGCCGATGATCGAAGCGCCGGCATTTCGAAGTGCAGCGACGACAGGCGCATCTTGATCTGCCGGCGGAGCATCACGATAGGCCTCGCTTCCGTTGCGCGTCGGCAGTCCGGCAACGTCGATCACATCCTTTATACCCACACGAATTCCAGACATGGAAAACTGGTCCGCAGTTCCATCACGGGGAAGGGCCATCTGTTCTTTGTCTGGGACTGACGCGAACGCGTGAATGTGCGGCTCCCAAGCCATACTCTGTCGAGACAGGTCCCTGTGTTGCATCGCGGCGTTCTTTCTACGGTTCAATCGGCCAAAGACGCTGAGTGGATTTTGCATTGCGGCTCTTCGAAGGGCCGTTGCAATGCGAACGTTGGATCGAGATCTCTCTATGCGAACTGCTGTTCAATGTTCCGACAGTGGAATCGACCTAGTGTGACGACAATGCTTCGGCCAGCGAAGATGTGGTTTCGGGTTTCGACCTGAGGTCCAGACCGGAATAGAGATCGACTAGATGGCTGCGCATGACGTCGTGCGCCTTTTGTTCGTCAGCGCTCTGGAAAGCGTCGATCAGCGCGTGGTGAGAGTGGCTTTCGCAGGTGGTGTCTGCCCGGTTCCAATACAGAGCAATAACCAGCGAGGACTGGGCGATCAGCGAGCGGACCATCTGCGTGTAGATTGCATGTCTGGCAGATTCTGCAATCGAGATGTGGAATCGGCCCGATAGTGCAAGGGCTCGGCCCATGTCTCCGGCTGCCAGTGCCTCGTGCTCGGCATCGATATGGGTTTCAAGCTTCGTCAGTTCGACGGCTGTGATCTGTCTTGCGGCTCGTCTGGCCACTTCGGGCTCGATCAAGGAACGCGCTTCAAAAACCTCTTCCGCATCTCGGGTGGATGGCTGAGCTACGAATGCGCCACGGTTGCGCTTCATTTCCACCATGCCGGAATGGGCAAGCGCCTGCAGCGCAGCCCGCACTACTGTGCGGCTGGCACCAAATAGTTCACCAACTTCATCTTCTGACAGTTTCGTTCCCGGCAGAAGCCTATGCTCCAGAATCGCTGTCTGAAGGCTGCTGCAGATGTCGTGTGCCCGCCCGGAGGGCAGAAAGAACTCTCCAAGATCGCGGCTTAAAGCACTCAACTAGACCCCTCCAGAATTCGGCGACGGCTCAATGAGCCGTTGATCGGCAAGCAGCCTCTAACAGATTTCTGGTGCGTTGTATGAAAATTCGATCCCGTACAATCAACTGCCTAAATTGTATACAATTATATGCCTAAATTGTATGCATTTGAGAGGCGGATGAGCGCAGAGAGTATCGGCCGCCCGCCTGAAATCACGACATATCAATAGGTTAACGGATTATTCATAAATGTGGCACGCGCCTTGCTTCGCTCTTCACAGAAAGTGCGAGTTGGCGGAATGTGCCCTTGGCAACCTTAGAACTGATCAATGTCACGAAAGCCTATGGCAACACCGTCGCCGTAGATGGCATTGATCACAAATTCCGCTCAGGCACGTATTCTTGCCTACTCGGCCCCTCCGGTTGCGGGAAATCCTCCACGCTAAGAATGATTGCGGGCCACGAGGGTGTCACCGCCGGTGACGTCATTCTTGGGGGATCGAACGTCACCGACATGCCGCCCGCCCAGCGCGGCACGGCGATGATGTTTCAAAACTATGCGCTGTTCCCGCATCTCAGCGTCGTCGACAATGTCGCGTTCAGCCTGAAAATGCGTGGCGAGGAGCGCACCAGCCGCCGCACGCGTGCGCTGGAGATGCTGGAACTGGTGGATATGGCCGCGTTGGCGGAGCGCGTGCCCGATCAGCTTTCAGGCGGACAACAGCAGCGGGTGGCGCTCGCTCGCGCTTTGATCACCGAACCCAAACTGCTGCGGCTGGATGAGCCGCTATCTGCCCTCGACCCCTTTCTACGCATCCGCATGCGGCTTGAGCTGAAACGGCTCCAGCGCGAACTCGGTATTTCCTTCATCCACGTGACCCACAGTCAGGACGAAGCGCTGGCGCTCGCAGACGATATCATCGTCATGAACAATGCGGTTATCGAACAATCCGGCCCGCCCAACGAAGTGTTCGGGCAACCGAAATCCGAGTTTGTCGCCCGCTTCATCGGCGGCCATAACATCGTGCAGGATCAGGCCGGACCGGTGGCGGTACGGATGGACCGGATATCCATCAGCCACAAAAAGGGCCG
Organism: Pseudomonadota bacterium; assembly: GCA_039025395.1. Lineage (GTDB taxonomy): Bacteria > Pseudomonadota > Alphaproteobacteria > Rhizobiales > Rhizobiaceae > Hoeflea_A. The sequence continues at coordinate 816 of JBCCOK010000113.1, read as the reverse complement.
CAAGTCCGAGGCTGTCGCGGCCACCGTTCGCGAGGTCGAGTACCTCGGCACAATCGTGAATGTCTCGGTCGATGCCGGGCAGCAAGGCGAGCTCATCGCGTCGGTTCCTGATGCGGTGTTTTTCGACAATCCAAACGAAATTGGCGACGCGGTTTTCCTCTCTTGGAAACCCGCGGACGCTCATAGGCTTGCGGGATGATCCGCATGAACCGGTTGGCGACCTATCAACGCCGGGCCGGAAAACTTGCAACAGGAGAATTGCAATGACGACCACAACCAAAAAGGGCCTTTCCCGTCGCTCCGTCCTCAAGGGTGCGGCCGCCTTGTCGGCAGCGACCGCCGTCACAGGTTTTCCAACCGTTTGGGCGCAGAACATCAAAGATGTGACGCTGCGCCAGTTTGGAACCGGCGTGTCGAACCTCAACGATGTTGCACTTAAGGTGAAAGAAGATCTCGGATTCACCCTTGAGATGACCGCACTCGATACCGACACCGTGACGCAACGTGCAGCGACGCAGCCGAAAAGCTTCGACATCGCCGATATCGAATATTTCATCTGCAAGAAGGTCTGGGGCGCAGGCAATCTGCAGGCGATGGATACGACCAAGATCAAGAACTACGACAAGATCGCCGGCATCTTCCGTTCCGGGAAACTGACGCCAGAATCGAAAATCGCACAGGGAACTGCGCCCCATACGGTCGGCTTCGTTGCAGGTCCGGACGGCAAGGAATTCGTTCAGGAAGAAAGTGGGTGGATGACGCTCATTCCCACCATCTACAACGCCGACACCCTGGGCATCCGACCTGACCTCATCG
>JBCCOK010000112.1:0-6137 GCA_039025395.1 Pseudomonadota bacterium | reverse complement strand
CTTCGATGTGCTGGTGGGGATCAACCTGCTGCGCGAGGGCCTTGATATCCCGGAATGCGGGTTGGTGGCGATCCTGGATGCCGATAAGGAGGGCTTCCTGCGCTCGGAGACCTCGCTGGTGCAGACCATTGGCCGGGCGGCGCGGAATGCTGAGGGCCGCGTGATCATGTATGCTGACAAGATCACCGGCTCGATGGAGCGGGCCATGCGCGAAACGGAGCGCCGCCGTGCCAAGCAAATTGCCTATAACGAAGAGCACGGCATCACGCCGGAGACGGTGAAAAAGAATGTCGAGGACGTTCTGGCCGGGCTCTATCAGGGCGATGTCGACATGAACCGCGTGACGGCAAAGGTCGACAAGGCCAATGTCGGCGCGAACCTACAGGCTCATTTGGGCGCGCTAAGGGATCAAATGCGCAAAGCCGCTGAAAACCTAGAGTTTGAGGAAGCGGCTCGGTTGCGCGATGAGATCAAGCGGCTTGAAACAGTCGATCTCGCAGTGGCTGACGACCCCCTCGCGCGCCAATCGGCGGTCGAGCAAGCCGTTGAAGACGCGGCCAAAGCCGAGGGCCGCAGTACGGCAGGGCGGCCGGGGCAGAGGGGCGGCGTAAAGCGACGGAAGCGGCGTTCCTAGTGGAATCCTAAACTTCTTCCTGAATCAGGGTCTACAGTGTATCGTTCACCTATGTGGACCTTTCGCTTTACGATTTTTTTCTTTCTGCTCGCACCGTTCAGTGCGCAGGGGAATGAGTACAACACGAGAATCATTCACTCACAGGGCGCCTGGGCAGTGTCGCTGACGGAAGAAAAATCAACGGGTGAATTGTTCTGCTCGGCGGAAACCAGAAATAACCAAAGCCAGTGGTTTTCGATCTCTACCCACGAAAACGGCACTGCGGCCCTTTTAGTCAGCGACGATAGATGGAACCTCGCACCGCGAGACGTTGCGTTCATTATCGAAATAGACTCGTCACCTTGGAATATCCAAGGGCAAGCAAACGCCAAATCAGTTTCGATGTTTTTCAACGGCAATGACAATGCCGGCAGTTTTTTAGAAGAGGTTGCGTCTGGGGCAGAGCTGTCGGTGTTAAGTGCAGATCGTCGCCGTGTTGCTGATTTCTCGCTTTTCGGGTCGCGATTGGCCTTAAATCACCTGATGGATTGTTGGAGTTTCGTTACGGGCCAACCTTCCGCGAACCAGTCTGATCCTTTCTCAAACTCAAACGACCCTTTTAATTAACGTTGCAACTTCGCAGCGGGCTTCACCACCACCGCGTGCCCGGGCCGCCCTTTACCGTGCCGGTGAGATTTTCCGTCACCCAACCGCCGTAGAAATCTCCGGGCTGTGCGCTGACCGGCATACCATCTACTTCCGCGCTATCGAGGGCCTCTGGATAGATGCAGACGAAGTCCTTGATCGGCGCAAAGTCCCGAGTCGGCTGCGGATAGCTCCAGGCCACACGCGACAGGACAGTCTCGCCAATCTTCACGCTCCAATAGGCAGCACGTCCCTTCCATTCACAAAGCGATTGCCCTTGTGCCGGTAGCAACTCGGCGTCGATTGCGCCGCGTGGAAAATAGTAGGTCGGCGGGTGGTGAGTTTCGCAAACACGCCGTGCCTCAGTTGTATCGACAATCACCTGCCCGGCAGCGCGCGCAACGATGCGGTAGGGCGCCAACTCCAGAAGCGGTGGTCGAGGATAGGACTGAACGTTTTCGATCGGGCGCGCCATGCAAGCCAAACTAGGCTGGTCAGGATGTGCAGCAACACTTGCCGCAAACTGAGCAGGTCTACCTTTCCATCATGAAGTATATCGCACTCTTACTCGCCTCAGCGGCGGCACAACCCGCCCTAGCCTGGCAGGCGAGCGTAGAAACGGGCATTTGTATTTTGTCGCACGGCGAAACGAGCGTCGACGTGGAGCTCAGTTTTGATCCTACGCTCCCGCTCTACTCCATCACGATCACGCGTCGTGATCCGTGGCCGGCGGGTGGTGTCTTTGCCATGCGGTTCGAGGGAATGCAGCCGATTTTCATTCAAACAAACCGGCAAAGCCTGAGCGATGGGGGCCGTTCACTGACCGTGACCGACAGCGGCTTTGGCAACGTGCTTGACGGGTTACAATTCAATGAGACGGCCGAAGCCATACTCGGAGACAGCGTTGCAGAGTTCACCCTGGAAGGCGCGGCACCGGAAGTTGCTGCATTCCGAGCCTGCACCTCCGCACAGACCGCCTAGGCGAGACAGGACGCGGTAAGCCGGGCAATCGTCCACTCTTCGGCCGCCGGAACAATCCACACGCCCACTTCGGCATCGGACAGGTGCAAACCCATAGCGTTATCCGAATTGGCATGCGTATCTATTCGAACGCCCAGAAAAGTGAGGCCTGCGCAAATTTGCTCTCTGATATCTGCCGAATTTTCACCAATGCCCCCGGTGAATGCGACCGCATCCAACCCGCCCATCGACGCGACCATCGCACCGGCATTGCGGATCACGGAATGGCAGAAATGTTCGATGGCGAAGTCGGCCATGTCCCCGCCGGCACCAGCCAAAACTCGCATGTCGCTGATCCCACCGGACAACCCTTTGAGGCCGCTTGCCCGGTTCAAGATGTCACCGGCGCGTTCTAGGCCCATCTCCTCAGCCAGGCGCAGAACTGCATTTCCGTCGATAGAGCCGGAGCGAGTGCCCATCGTCAGCCCCTCCAACGGGGAATAACCCATGGTCGTGGCGACGGATCGGCCATTTTTGATCGCGCACAGACTGGACCCGTTGCCCAAGTGGCAGGCCAGCAAGCGCGAAGGCAGTTTGCCACCGCTCACTTGAGGCAACCGCTCAACAAGGGCCGAGTAAGATAGTCCGTGAAATCCATAACGCCTTAGCCCGAGTGCTTCGGCCTCTGCAGGTAGAGCGTAGCGTGCTTCCTTTTCAGGGATGCTGCGGTGGAATGCCGTGTCAAAACAGGCCACTTGCGGCATCTCGGGCGCGAGCTCAGCCAGAGCATAGATACCGGCTAGGTTTACCGGATTATGTAATGGCGCGAGCGGGTTGAGTTTCTCGATGTCGCAAAGCACCTCAGGAGAAATACGGCACGGTCCATCAAAGATCGTTCCGCCATGCACCACGCGATGACCCGCGGCGGCAATCCTGTCGGGCCAAAGTCCACGCGTCGCTAAAGTAGAGAGAATATGTTCCAATGCCGATGCATGGTCCGACGCCGCCACAGGCACTTTCTCGGACCCTGAAGAGAGCCGGGCGGTTCCGCCAATTTCTTCGACGCTCGCCTCATCCAGGAGCTCATCGCCATCAAAAACCGCCACTTTCAGGGACGATGATCCAGCATTAAGAACAAGGATTGCCGTCACGCCCGAGCAGCCCTCAAAGACGTGGTTGTTGCGGCACGAAATCAGATGGATTGATCCCAGCCACCGACACCGGCTTTTTCATCGCGTCGCGCCGGAACGGTTCGCCGAGCTCTTGGTTAAGGACCACTTCGATAAAGGTGGTCACACCATTTTGCATCTGTTCCTTCAAGGCGACGCGTAATGCTTCGGTCAGGCTTTCGGTTGACGTGACCTGCACACCTTTCAGCCCACACCCGTCTGCGATCTTGGCGTATTCGACACCGAGGTTCAGTTCGGTGCCCACGAAATTGTCTTCGAACCAGAGCGTCGTGTTCCGCTTCTCTGCGCCCCATTGGTAATTGCGGAAAATGATCATTGTAATGGGCGGCCAATCGTTGCGGCCACAGGCCGTCATTTCATTCATCGAGATGCCAAAGGCGCCGTCACCGGCGAATCCAACAACTGGAGCATTCGGGTTGCCGATTTTGGCGCCAAGGATCGATGGCAAGCCATAGCCGCAAGGACCAAAGAGACCCGGGGCAAGGTATTTGCGACCTTCGTCAAAACTGGGATAGGCGTTGCCAATGGCGCAATTGTTGCCGATGTCGGAGGAAATAATGGCCTCTCGCGGCAGCGCCGCTTGAATGGCGCGCCAAGCCTGGCGTGGGCTCATCCGTTCCGGTTCCCGCGCGCGAGCGCGCTCATTCCAGGTCGTGCCGTCGTCATCATCTTCGTGATCCATCGACGACAGCTCCTGCGCCCAGGCAGACTTTGCGTGGGCGATAGCCGCTTCGCGCTCAGGGCGACCTGCATCACCGGCGGTGTCGGACAAACCGGCGAGAAGCGCGTCGGCCACCTTTCGAGCATCGCCCTGAATGCCGATGTCGACGCGCTTGGTCAGGCCAATCCGGTCGGCGTTGATATCGACTTGGATGAGCTTGGCGCCGCTTGGCCAATACTCAGTTTGATAGGCTGGCAGCGAAGAAAACGGGTTAAGCCTCGTGCCAAGCGCAAGGACAACATCAGCCTGAGCGATCATCTTCATCCCGGCCTTCGACCCGTTGTAACCAAGCGGGCCGCAGAAAAGCGGGTGGTTGCCCGGGAAGGCGTCGTTGTGCTGATAGTTGCAGCAGACCGGCGCCGACAACGCCTCGGCCAACTTGGCTGAGGCTTCGATCCCGCCCGACAGCACCACGCCAGCCCCATTCAAGATCACCGGAAAGCGCGCCGTGCTGAGCAGGTCGGCTGCCCGCGCAATTGCATCGGAGTCGCCTGTCGGATGCTCAATCCGCACCACCTGCGGCAGTTCAATATCAATGACCTGGGTCCAAAAATCGCGCGGCACATTGATCTGCGCCGGAGCCGAGCCGCGATGCGCCTTGAGGATCACGCGGTTCAGCACTTCGGCGATGCGAGAGGGGTCCCGGACCTCCTCCTGATAGCAGACGCAGTCAGAGAACAACCGCATCTGCTGCATCTCCTGGAAGCCACCTTGCCCGATGGTTTTGTTGGCCGCTTGCGGTGTGACCAAGAGCAACGGCGTATGGTTCCAGTAGGCCGTCATGATCGGTGTGACAAAATTCGTGATGCCGGGGCCGTTTTGCGCGATTGCCATCGCCATCTTGCCAGTCGAACGCGTGTATCCGTCCGCCGACATGCCGGCATTACATTCATGGGCGCAGTCCCAAAACTTGATGCCGGCTGCGGGAAAGAGATCTGATATGGGCATCATTGCCGAACCAATAATGCCGAAAGCATGCTCAATCCCATGCATCTGAAGCACTTTGACGAAGGCTTCTTCAGTGGTCATTTTCATCTGGCATGCTCCCTAGGATCGGCATTTGATTTCAGCGTTGCTGTTGTCGGTTTCTCCCGCGTGGCCAAGCGATTCATAGGGCCAGTGCCCTTGCTTATTTATGGCCAGTTGCCAGCATCTGCTTCACTGCATGCAATATGCTCTCAAGCGATGGAAGGGTCGCGGCATAAGCCGGTCCGGTCGCGATAAAGCAGTCTGTGGCCGTCACGCGCTGCGATGGCACTCCCGCCTCTGCGAAGAGGGCGATCAACGCTTCCGATAGGGATCCCGACCGCCGACACTCGTCGACGATCAGGATGCGGTCGCAGTCCTTCGTCGCCAGCAACAATTCCTCTTTGGGCAGCGGTGAGAGCCAGCGCAAGTCAATCACACGGCAAGCCAGACCGGCATCAGCGAGTTTGAGTTGGGCCTGTCGGGACAGGTGATAGCCATTGCCATAGCTCAAGATGGCCAGATCCGTCCCCTCCCCAATGGTGGCCACGTCGCCGATTGACACCCGTTGTTCAGGAGCCGGATAGGCGGTGATCCACATGCCATCGCCTGGAGAGAGGTCCCTTTGGTTATATAAGGCGATTGGCTCCAAGAAGACGCATACTCTCTGTTCCTCTCGGGCCAGACGAACGCATTCGCGCAGCATCCTGGCCGCGTCCGTGCCGTTCGAGGGGCAGGCCAGAATGAGGCCCGGTATATCACGCAGCACTGCAAACGAGTTGTCGTTGTGGAAGTGCCCGCCGAAGCCCTTTTGGTAGCCGAGCCCCGCAATGCGCACCACCATCGGATTGGTGAACTGACCCTGACTGAAGAAGGGAAGCGTCGCAGCCTCGCCGCGGATTTGGTCCTCGGCATTGTGCAGATAGGCCAGGAACTGGATTTCAGGGATCGGGATAAAGCCATTATGCGCCATGCCTATGGCGAGCCCGAGGATGCTCTGTTCATCAAGCAGCGTGTCGATGACCCGCTCGCGCCCGAAGCG
>JBCCOK010000111.1:0-6337 GCA_039025395.1 Pseudomonadota bacterium | reverse complement strand
GGCAAGTCGACACTACTCAACTGCCTGGTCGGCAAACTGATACCTGACACGGGATCGGTGATGTTCGACGGCAATTCGGTGCTGGGGCGCAAACCGCATGAGATCAACCAAATGGGCATCAGCCGCGTGTTCCAGACGCCAGAGATTTTTGGTGATCTGAGCGTGCTGGAAAACATGATGATCCCCTGCTTCGCCAAGCGCGACGGTGCGTTTCGCATGCATGCTTTCGAACAGTTCAGCCACGAGAAAGAGTTGATCGACAAGTCAATGCACGCGTTGGAAGACGTGAACATGCATGACAAGCACGACATGCATGCCGCCTCGCTGTCCCGCGGTGACAAACGCCGCCTGGAAATGGCGATGTGTCTCGTGCAGGAACCTCGCTTGTTGCTGCTGGACGAGCCCACCGCCGGAATGGCGCGGGCCGACACCAACAACACCATCGACCTTTTGAAAGAGATCAAGGACAAGCGCGACATTACCATGGCGATCATCGAACATGACATGCACGTCGTTTTCAGCCTGGCCGAGCGGATCACCGTTCTGGCACAAGGCACGCCGCTTGTCGAAGACACGCCGGAAAACATCAAAGGCAACCCGAAGGTTCAGGAAGCCTATCTGGGCGAGAGCCAACACTAACGCACCGAATTCTTGGGAGAGAATTCGGACCGGAGTTTTCGTAAAATTCCGGCTCCCGGAGGAGAGAGACATGCTAGACGATCAGCCTTTTGACAAACGCCGGAACAACGCGGCCACCGCGCCCGCCTACCTGAGTGTGTGGAACATCGAAGCCTTTTATGGCGAGAGCTACATCGTGCAGGATGTCAGCTTTAACGTCCATGAAGGCGAAATCCTCGCTCTGCTGGGTCGCAACGGCGCGGGCAAGACGTCAACCCTGCGCACGATTGCCCGGATGGACAATCCCGAATTGCGCCACGGTGAAGTGTGGCTAGACCACAAACCCTTGCATTCGATGACCAGCTACGAAGCTGCTCAGAACGGGATTGCGCTGGTTCCCGAAGATCGCCGGATCATTCAGGGCCTGACAGTCGAGGAGAACCTCCAGCTGGCCCAGATCGCGCCGCCGATCGGCTGGTCACTTGAACGCATCTACGAGTTGTTCCCGCGTCTCGGCGAACGCCGCCGGCAAGATGGCTCAACCCTGTCGGGCGGCGAACAGCAAATGCTGGCCATTGCTCGTGCGCTGGCCCGTGACATCAAAGTGCTGCTGTTGGACGAGCCCTATGAAGGTCTCGCGCCTGTCATCGTGCAGGAAATTGCGAAGACATTGAACGTCATCCGCGACCAGGGCATCACCACGATCATCGTCGAACAGAACGCGGTTGCCGCTTTGAAATTGGCGGACCGTGCTGTTATCCTCGACACTGGGCAAGTCGTTTACGACGACAGCGCTCAAAAGGTGCTCGACGACGAGGCGCTGCGCGCGAAATACCTCGCTATCTAGGGCGAGGTACGGTTGGGCGTACAAATCGGACGTCTGCAGACCAAAAAAGAACAGAGGGAGGGACCCGACATGCTTGATCAGCGTGATGGAATGTACTGGCCTGACAGCAACATGGCCGCAAATGCCCATGCGGACGCGGCCAAATACAAAGAGATGTATGAGCATTCGGTCAGCGACGCGGACGCATTCTGGGCCGAACATGGCAAGCGCATCGATTGGATCAAGCCATTTTCCAAGGTGAAAAACACCTCCTTTACCCCTGGAAACATTGACATTCGCTGGTTCGAAGACGGCACATTGAACGTCTCGGCCAATTGCATCGACCGACATTTAGCAACCCGCGGCGATCAAACCGCCATCATTTGGGAGCCGGACGACCCAAATGACGAAGCCCAGCACATCACCTACAGGCAGCTCCATTCGGAAGTGTCCAAGTTCTCAAATGTTTTGAAAGGCCTTGGCGTCGGCAAGGGCGACCGCGTTGTGCTCTATCTTCCAATGATCCCGGAAGCAGCCTACGCGATGCTCGCTTGCACCCGGATCGGGGCCATTCATTCGATTGTGTTTGCCGGCTTCTCGCCCGATGCGCTTGGCGCGCGCGTGAACGGCTGTGATGCAAAACTGGTTATCACGGCAGACGGCGCGCCGCGCGGCGGCCGTGTGACAAACCTGAAAGACAACGTCAACAAAGCGCTCTTGCACGACACGGATGATGTCAAATGCCTTGTGGTACAACGCACCGGTCAACAAGTCGCATGGCGCGGCGATTTGGACTTCTGGCTGCACGAGGAACAGGAAAAAGTCAGCGATGACTGCCCGCCCGAGGAGATGAACGCAGAAGACCCGCTGTTCATCCTTTATACCTCAGGTTCAACCGGCCAGCCGAAAGGCGTCGTCCACACAACCGGCGGATATCTGGTCTACGCGTCGATGACCCATGAATACGTCTTTGACTATCATGACGGCGATACGTTCTGGTGCACCGCCGATGTGGGCTGGGTGACAGGCCATAGCTATATCGTCTACGGACCGTTGGCCAACGGAGCGACAACGTTGATGTTCGAAGGCGTGCCGACCCACCCGGACGCAGGGCGTTTCTGGGAGGTGTGCCAAAAGCATAAAGTGAACCAGTTCTACACCGCTCCTACCGCCATCCGCGCGCTGATGGGGCAAGGCAATGAGTTCGTTGAAAAGTACGATCTATCGGACCTGAAAGTCCTCGGCACGGTGGGCGAGCCGATCAACCCGGAAGCGTGGAATTGGTACAACGATGTCGTCGGTAAAGGAAACGTGCCCATCGTCGATACGTGGTGGCAAACCGAAACCGGCGGCCACCTCATGACCCCGCTGCCAGGGGCGACCCCGACCAAGCCTGGCTCGTGCACCCTGCCCTTCTTCGGGGTGCAGCCCGTCGTTCTTGAACCTCAGTCCGGTGAAGAGATCACGACCACTGAAGCGGAGGGCGTGCTCTGTATGAAAGACAGTTGGCCCGCGCAAATGCGCACCGTCTGGGGCGATCACGAACGGTTCGAAAAGACCTATTTCGCCGACTACAAGGGCTACTACTTCACAGGCGACGGCTGCCGCCGCGACGCCGACGGCTACTATTGGATCACGGGCCGCGTCGATGACGTGATCAATGTCTCGGGCCACCGCATGGGCACCGCGGAGGTCGAAAGCGCGCTTGTCGCTCATGAAAAGGTCGCCGAAGCCGCCGTCGTCGGCTACCCGCACGAGATCAAGGGCCAGGGCATCTACGCCTACGTCACTCTGATGGGCGGAGAAGCGGCGTCTGACGAGTTGCGCAAGGAACTGGAAACCTGGGTGCGCTCGGAAATCGGACCCATTGCCAAGCCTGACCTGTTGCAATTCTCGCCGGGCTTGCCGAAGACCCGCTCCGGCAAGATCATGCGCCGCATTCTGCGCAAGATCGCCGAAAACGACTACGGTGCGCTCGGCGACACGTCGACCTTGGCCGAACCGGAAGTCGTGGACGACCTGATCGAAAACAGGATGAACCGCGGCTAAAGAACGCCGCGCCACCCCATAAAACCTCGCCTCCGGGTGGGGTTTTTTCGTCAATTCGACATTGAACCGAATAGCAATCTTTTGAAGACGCGCGATTGGTCATCGCACTCATTTTGGCTCATAGTCGCGGGATGATACGGATTTCCCGTCTTGTCGCGGTGCTGATCGCACTGTTCTCCACATTCGAAGGCAAAGCCATCGCGCATGACTTGCCAGCCTACGTCATTGAAGCATTCGGCCATCCACCAGCCGTGCCCGAAGGCGACTTACCGCCTGAACTGCGCGCGGCCGCGCGCGTGGTATTCGAGGACAGCCTCGACACATCCGCTTGGGCAGACGCAGAAGCCGAAGCACTCGACATCATCGCCAACTCCGGTGATCCACGCTTAGGCTGGGTCATCGCGGATATGCTCCGCTTTACATGGCGGCGCGAGTTTCATGCTGCCCTTACTGACGCCGCCGCAACACTTCTTGGGATTGAGTATGAGACCTTTCATCGCCAGCACGAAATCACGGATCACCTGATCGCCTGGGATATCCCATCCTATCCCGATTATCTGGCAACCAAGCGTCAAATATTCACGCAGTTCGTGCCGGGCTGGGACAACATCTTCGTCGAAGGCGGCATCGACTGGCGCTTGGTTGCATGGGGCGGCGTGCCAATTGATGCCCGGCCTTACAATCAAACCGACGAAGCGTGCAGTTGCATCCCCGCCGCCGACAATCCCCCGGTCAGCAGCGCGTCTGAGGCAACGTGGCTACAAGACAGCGACATCGTGTTCGGCATCGAGATCAATGGCGAGGCGCGCGCCTATCCCCGCCGCATCATGGAAGTGCGCGAGATGGTGAACGACACGCTGGGCGGGCGCGATCTGGGCATTCCTTATTGCAGCCTTTGTGCCGCCGCGCAGGCATTTTTTACGGACGAAATGCCAAGCGGGGTCGAACGGCCGATCCTGCGCACATCCGGGCTGCTGATCCGCTCGAACAAGGTGATGTACGACATAAGAACGCATTCGGTCTTTGACACATTTCTTGGCCGTGCGGTCACCGGTCCCCTGGCCGAAAAGGGCATCGCATTGCCGCAAGCCACCGTCGTGACAACCGATTGGGGAAGCTGGAAGGCGGCATATCCAGAAACAACAGTGCTTGTCGAGGAACTCGCTCTAGGTCGCGACTTTGACCTGCGCAACCAGCGCGACAAAAACGGCCCGATATTCCCAATCGGAGATGTCGACCCTCGCCTGCCGGTTCATGAGGATATTATCGGCGTTATCACTCAGTCAGGTACGCCTGTCGCGTTCCCGCGTGCCGCTGCCTTTCTAGCCCTGTCCGAAGACGCCGAAGTCAAGTTCGAAAACGTCCGATTGCAACGTGTCGCAGGCGGCATTCGCGCCACGGGCGCTGATGGCAGCGATTTGGGCAGCCACCAGGCCTTCTGGTTCGCCTGGTCACAGTTTCATCCCGACACGGCACTCTGGAGCAGGTGACCCACCTCACCCGACTGAAAATGTGATCATATTTCGCCTTGGCATACAGTGTCTGCCGTTGCACAGTTCTCTGAAATCATAGCTCGATACCAAGTCGTAAAGGGACGCGTGCATGAACAAGGAATCGATCCACAAGCTCAGCGAATTGCCAGATCGAACACCGAAATACGCCATCGTGGGCGAAGTTGATCTGGTCGTCGTCAGGTTCGATGACGAGGTCTCTGTGTTTTACGGTCGTTGCCTTCATCGCGGCGCTTTGATGTCTGATGGTTTCGTCCGCGGAGACAACCTGATCTGCGGCGTGCATGACTGGGACTATCGGCTGGATTCCGGCGTTTCGGAATACGCAAACGAGGAGGCTTTGCCAAAGTTTTCTTGCTGGCTGGAGGGCGACGACGTTCTCGTCGACACTGACGAAATCAATGCATGGGGTCTCGCCAACCCGCAGCCGTTCAATCGCGACGCGTATTTGGGGCTCTACGCCGACACCAGCCATGGAACCGAAGAAGAACCATATACCGGGCTGATCCATGGCTATGCCCGCGATGGCTTGAAGGTGACCGGACATCACGGTGTCGTCGACAGCATGGGCGTTCCACGGCGAGACTTGCCGGATTGGGATGACCTCCAACTGCTCACCGGTCAATTGGCCATCCCACCGCTGCTGGATGACGCGCATGTGGAAACCGACGTCGTCATTGGACCAAACGCGCAGAAGCCCCTGCGGCTGAAGATCCCGCTGTTTGTTTCTGATATGAGTTTCGGTGCTTTGTCTGAGCCAGCCAAAATCGCTTTGGCGCGCGGTGCAGAACTGGCAGGCACCGGCATCTGTTCCGGAGAAGGCGGAATGCTGCCGGAGGAGCAGGAGGCGAATTCGCGCTATTTCTACGAGTTGGCATCCGGGCGCTTCGGGTTCGCCTGGGAAAAGCTGGATAAAGTTCAGGCTTTCCACTTCAAGGGGGGGCAAGGCGCCAAGACGGGCACCGGCGGGCACCTTCCAGGCGACAAAGTGAAAGGCAAGATTGCCGATGTCAGAGGGTTGGCCGAGGGGGAAGCCGCAATCTCACCTTCTCGCTTCCCTGATTGGACAGACGTCAAACAAATCAAGGACTTTGCAGACGAAGTTCGCGATCGTACCGGCGGCATTCCAATCGGTTACAAGCTTTCGGCACAGCATATCGAAAAGGATATTGACGCAGCATTAGAGGTGGGCGTTGATTACATCATACTCGACGGGCGTGGCGGCGGCACCGGTGCCGCACCGATCATCTTCCGCGACAACATCTCGGGCGCAAAGCCTGGCAGCAGGCCAGATAGACCTGCGGTTGGGGCTTGTAGTTGCGGGCTAGATCGG
>JBCCOK010000110.1:0-6587 GCA_039025395.1 Pseudomonadota bacterium | reverse complement strand
GGTCTATACCGTCGATGGCGGCAGGATGGCCAAGCTCAGCCTGCCGTAGCTGCTCTGTGGCTCGGCGCTCAGGTCGGATTTGATCAAACCGGCTTCAAGCCCAAGCTCAGTTGCCATGACGCCGGCACATTAAGGCAACTGAGCTTGGGCTTGAAGCCGGTTTGATCAAATCCGACCTGAGCGCCGAGCCACAGAGCAGCTACGGCAGGCTGAGCTTGGCCATCCTGCCGCCATCGACGGTATAGACCTGACCGGTGATGAACCGGCTGTCATCGGACGCAAGAAAGGCGATCAGCGCCGCCACATCTTCCGGATGCCCCGTGCGCCCGACCGGATGTATTTTTCCGATATTGCGGCGGAAGGCCTCGGGGTCAGGCATCGATGCGATGAAATCGTCATTCAGATCGGTATCGATCCATCCCGGCGCCACCGCGTTGCAGCGGATGCCCTCGCCGCCATGATCGACGGCGACGGCACGCGTCAAGCCATGTAGACCGGCCTTCGATGCGCCGTAGGCGGAATGGCCCGGATTGGATCCCAGCCCCTCGATCGATCCCACATTGACGATCGAACCGCGGCTGACGCGCAGATGCGGCAGCGCCGCCCGTATCATCAGGAAAGGTGCGGTCAGATTGACCCGCAGAGTCCGTTCCCAGTCGGAAACCGCCATGTCCTCGACGCCGCCTTCGACCATCATGCCGGCATTGTTGACAAGCACGTCGAGCCGGCCCGCCCGTTCGAACAATTCGGCAACCACCCGGTTCGGGCTGTCCATGTCAGCCAAGTCTGCTTCGATACCTTCGAAGTGTTCGTCCTCGCCGCGCTGCGCCGTGAAAATACGAGCGCCTTCTGCGTCCAGACGTTCCGCTACCGCGCGCCCGATACCGCTTCTGCCACCCGTGACCAGCGCGACCTTTCCCTCGAAGCGTTTCATGAGACCGGCTTTCCGCCGTTGACCTCAACCAGCGCACCGCACATGTAGCGCGACCGTTCGGAAGCAAGAAACAGAACCACGTCGGCAATGTCCTGCGGGTCTGCCAGTCGCCCGAGTGGAACGGTCTTACCAAGTTCGGCAACCCCCGTATCCGCATCGAAACCGCGGCGCACGAACCCGCTGCGCAGCATGGGTGTGTCCACCTCGTTCGGACACACAGCATTGATCCGCACACCCTGATGCGCATGGTCGCGCGCCATGCATTGGGTCAGCGACGCAATCGCAGCCTTTGTCATGCAATAGACGGCATGGTCCGGCCCCGGATGAACGCCCCAGCACGATGCCATATTGACGATCGCCCCGCCGCCGCCCTGCGCCATGATCGGAATGGCGGCCCGGCAGATGCGGAAGGGTGCTTCCACATTGACCGCAACCGAGATCGAAAAGTCATCGTCGCTGCAGGCTGTCACAGGCCCACGCCGCATAATTCCGGCGTTGTTGACCACGATATCGAGCCCACCCAGGGCCTCTGCCGCGTGCATGGGCAGCGTGTCCGCGTACACTGCGTTTGTCAGATCGCCTTCAAGCGCAGCATCTGCATTGATGTCGGCAACGCGCATATCGGCCGCTGCAACCCGTGCGCCTTGCGAACGCAGGCTGTTCACAATCGCCGCGCCAATTCCACCAGACGCACCGGTCACAAGCGCCCGTTTTCCGTCAAACTCCATGTGTTCCATGCCCGAAACTGCGGTAGGCCCCCGGCGGGGCCCCGAACTGTGTCTTGAATGCCTTGGTGAAATGGGCCGTAGAATTGAATCCGCACGCGACGGAGATTTCGGTAATGGATCCCTCGGTCTGCATCAGCAGGTTGCGGGCTTTTTGCAGGCGCATATCCACGTAGAACTTTTTCGGCGAACAATTCATGTAGCGGCCAAACAGGCGTTCCAGTTGCCGCACGGTGATGCCAAGTTTCTGAGCCACCAACACCGGCGCCAAGGGTTCCTCGATATTCTCCTCCATCAGCTTGACCGCGCGGGCGAGCTTCTCGTTGCGCATGCCATGCCGGGATTGAAATGAAATCTTCTGTTCGGCCGTTTCTGGACGAACCGCGTTGTAGACCATCTGGTTGGCCACCTCGAAGGCAAGCTCGGATCCGTGCTTCTGCGCGATCAGGTGCAACATCATGTCGGCCGAAGCGGCGCCGCCGGAGGCAGTCACGATTTTCTGGTCGGCAACGAAGACGCTTTTGCGCAACGGGATGTTTGGAAAGGACTCGCTGAAACCATCGTGGAATTCCCAGTGGATGGCACACGGAACACCGTCAAGCAGACCTGCCTTTGCCAGAACATAAGCGCCGGAGCAGATCGCACCGAGTTGAACGCCGCGGCGCGCCTGACCGCGCAAGTAGCCGCAAACCGCGTCGCTGACATGCGCCTGAACGTTGATGCCGGAAACAATGAAAAGCCGGTCGCCACGGTCGACCGTCTCGAGGCCCTGGTCGACAAGCGTCACCGAATTGTTGGAGCAGCGGGCAGACGTTCCGTTCTCGGCTGCGAGCGACCACGCATAGAGCAATCGATCCGAAACGAGATTGGCAATGCGCAGCGGTTCGATGGCGCTGGCAAAAGCCAGCAGTGAAAAATCCTCCAGCAGCAGGAACGTGAATTTGTCCGTTTCATGCATCATGCGTCATTGCAACTTCATGTTCCGCCCATCGATCCTGGGGTGTCGCCTTGCCTCGGGCATTGTGCCCTTTGTTATTGCCGTTGGCAAAGCGCAGTTGGCAAAACAATCTTAACGGCAAAAGCCTCAAGAATTCTAATTGTATTTTTTTATAATTCTTTTATCATACATGACCTGGTGTCGATGCCAATGAAGAGGGCAAAATTCGAATGAAAGATCAGGCGAGATCGAGAAAGGCACGCTGCTATGCCGATCTCAAGCGCAAGATCCTGACAATGGCCATGACGCCTGGCAGCAATATCGATGAGGCCGGGCTGAGCCGTAACTATGAAATCTCACGGCCGCCCTTTCGCGAAGTGCTGCGTCAGTTGGCCGGCGAAGGATATGTGACCCTTGTTGAAAACCGGGGCGCGAAAGTATCCGACATGAACCACAAGACACTGCGTGATTTCTTTGTCGCGGCACCGATGATCTATTCGGCCATTTCGCAACTCGCCGCCAAGAACGCCACCGACCTTCAAATTCACGAGCTGAAAGAAACGCAAAAGCGGTTTCGGGCCGCGATCGCAGCCGGCGATGTCGAAGCCCGTGCGTTGCACAATGAACGTTTTCACGCTGTTATCGGCACAATGGCAGACAATGTTTATCTTGAGCCCAGCCTTTCGCGTCTGTTGGTCGACCATGCCCGTATCGGGATGACCTTCTACAGGCCGCGTTCGGCGCAAATGGCCGAAAACCTCAACACTGCCGCCCGGCAACACGACGAATTCATAGACCATATCGAAGCGGGCGACGATCAGGCGATAGCCCGGCTCGCGATTGAACACTGGGAACTGTCGCGCCACCAGATTGAAATGTTTGTCGCACCGGCAGCGCTGGATGTACCGATCGATGTCGCCGCCGGCTTGCGGCAGGCTTAGGAAACGCAGATGAAATTTGAGGGCATATACACACCCATCATCACGCCGCACACGCAAGAGGGCGCCATCGACAAAGAGGCCTTCGCAGCCGTCGCCGACTACCTGGTAGAAGCCGGCGTCCACGGCATCATCGTCGGCGGCTCCACCGGCGAATACTACGCCCAGAGCATCGAAGAGCGCATTGCCCTGATGAGATTGGCCAAGGACGTCATCGACGGCCGGCTTCCGCTGATCATCGGCACCGGCGCGATCCGTCAGGATGATTCCATCGAAATGGCAAAGCAGGCCAGGGCGGCAGGCGTCGATGCCATACTTGTCAGTTCGCCCCCCTATGCCGTGCCGACCGAGCGCGAAAACGCCCTCAACACATTGGCCATCGACCGCGCAGCCGGCCTGCCGATCATGCTTTACAATTACCCCGGACGCATGGGCATCAATATGGGCGAGGAGTTTCTCGACCGGGTCGGCCGATCGAGCAATGTCTGCGCCATAAAGGAAAGCTCCGGCGACATAAACCGCGTCCATCTGCTGGCGCGCGACTACCCGCAGATTCAGATGAGCTGCGGCATGGACGACCAGGCGCTGGAATTTTTCGCCTGGGGCGCCCGTTCCTGGGTATGCGCGGGTTCGAACTTTCTGCCCCGGGAGCACATCGCCCTCTACCGTGCCTGCGCTGTCGACGGCGATTTCACCAGGGGCAGGCGGATCATGTCGGCAATGATGCCGCTGATGCGCGTGCTCGAACAAGGTGGCAAATTTGTCCAGTGCGTCAAACACGGCGTCGAGATGCAGGGCCTGCGCGCCGGGCCGCCTCGACCACCGTTGAAAGCACTCAACAAAGACGACAAACGCGCATTGGAGCAGGTGGTGCGCGTCCTCAAAACGACCATTGCAAGCATCGAAGCGGAAAAGTGACCATGGCCGATCTTCTGACGCATGACGAATATCAGGCAATCGCAAAGTCGATCAATTTGCCCGATTGCGCCTTCATCGATGGCGGATTCAAGAAATCCGCATCCGGCAACACGTTTGAAACAGTCAACCCGGCAACCGGCGAGACCCTGACCCATGTGACGGCCTGCAATGCCGAGGATGTCGATCATGCCGTTATCAAGGCGCGCGAAGCCTTTGACGACGGCCGCTGGTCGCGCCTGCCACCGGCGGATCGCAAGGACGTATTGATCAGGCTGTGCAAGCTGATCACCCGCAACGCCCGCGAACTGGCAGTGCTCGAAAGTCTCGACAGCGGCAAGACGATCTATGACTGCGAGACCGTCGACGTGCCCGAGACCATCCACTGTCTGAAATGGCACGCGGAGGCCATCGACAAGATATATGACCAGATGCCGCCGGCATCCGACGATCACATCGCGATGATCGTGCGCGAGCCGGTGGGCGTGGTCGGTCTGGTTCTGCCGTGGAATTTCCCGCTGCTGATGCTTGCCTGGAAAATCGGCCCGGCGCTGGCCGCAGGGTGCTCCGTTGTGGTCAAGCCGGCGGAAGAAACCTCACTCACGGCTCTTCGGGTCGCCGAACTTGCCATGGAAGCGGGCATCCCGCGCGGTGTCTTGAACGTCGTCACCGGGCTTGGACCCGAGGTCGGCGAACCCCTTGGCCGGCACATGGACGTGGATGCGGTTTCCTTTACCGGCTCGACCGAAACCGGACGACGCTTCCTGCGTTACGCTGCCGACAGCAACCTTAAAGAGGTCGTGCTGGAAATGGGCGGCAAGAATCCGTGCGTTGTTCTCGATGATGCGGAGGATCTGGACCTTGTCGCTGCGCACGTCGTCAACGGCGCTTTTTGGAACATGGGCGAAAACTGTTCGGCCTCCTCCCGCCTCATCGTCCAGGACGGCATCAGGGACGCGCTGGTCGAGCGTATTCTCGCCCATGCCCGCGAGTGGCCGGTCGGCGATCCGCTGGATCCTGAAAACCGCGTTGGCGCGTTGGTCTCGAAGGAACACTTCGAAAAGGTATGTTCCTATCTGGGCGGCGGTCAAAAGGTGCTTCTGGGAGGCAACGCGCATCACGGTGTCTATGTTGAGCCGACAATTGTCGAACTCTCAGGCCATGATGATCCGCTGGCGCGCGAGGAAATCTTCGGACCCGTGCTCTCCGTGCTCACGGTCAAAGGTTTCGATGAAGCGATCGCCATGGCGAACGATACCGAATATGGCCTTGCCGCCTCGATATTCACCGCCAATGGCAAACGCGCCTTGCGCGGCGCCCGCGCGCTTCGTGCCGGAACCGTCACCGTCAACTGTTACGGCGAGGGCGATATCACGACGCCATTCGGCGGCTACAAGCAGTCCGGCTTTGGCGGTCGCGACAACTCGCTGCATGCCCACGATCAGTACACGCAGCTGAAAACGATCTGGATTGATCTCGGGGATCGGCAGGACGAAGCGGTTGACTGATTACGCTGCCCGGCGATTGCCGACGCATCCGGGGCCAGCAGCATGGAACGCGATCCTGCCGCCGCAGGCGCCGCCTCAGCCGCTCGAAACGAATGTCAAGGCGGACTTTGCCGTGATCGGCGCCGGTTTCGCTGGACTTTCCGCAGCCAGGCGACTGACACAGCTTAATCCCGGTGCAAAGATCGCGGTGCTCGAAGCCGGCCGCGTCGGCGAAGGGCCAGCGGGCCGCAATTCCGGCTTCATGATCGATCTGCCGCATGATCTGTCCTCGGACAACTATTCCGGCGGCGGATCCGCCGACCGCAAGCAGATAAAGCTCAACCGCACCGGCATCGACTTTGCCCGCAGCGCCGCTGATGAATTTCAAATGGCCCGCGAAGTGTTCGACCCGAGCGGCAAGATCAATGCCGCAGCGACCGAAGCGGGCCACCGACACAATGTCGAATTCGCACAGCACCTGAAAACGCTCGATGAGCCGTGCGAAATGCTGGACAGCGATGCAATGAAGACACTGACGGGAACGGACTTCTACCGCTCCGGCCTGCACACGCCGCACGCGGCGATGAAAGGCCGTCGGCGAGTGCCCGGATATAGGCGGCCGGCTGGATCATCACCGCGTGCGGCGTGTGC
>JBCCOK010000109.1:0-6887 GCA_039025395.1 Pseudomonadota bacterium | reverse complement strand
GCAAGCGAAGCAGTTTGGAACTTGGCTTGCAGCGCTTCGAGCTCGGCATCAATTCCTTTCAGGCGCGCGGCTATCAAGGCGACCACATCCCGCAATGCCAACACGCTGCTTGTGTCCATCACGTCCTGCGAAGTGAGACCCCGGTGGATCAATGCGTGCTGATCAGGCGCGATCTGCGTTTTAAGCTGAGCGACCAAGGCAGGGATAGGAAGACCGTCTTTTTTCACACCTTGCGCGAGATCGTTCGGATCAATAGCTGCCGTTTCGATTGCTGCAGCAACGCTCTCTGCGTTGGAATGCCCCTCGACTTCTCCAAGGCTGCGTGTCCATGCGGCTTCAATCATAAGGTAGCGTTCGAGGTCTGCCTCAGGCGCAAAAAACGCCGACATCTCCGGATCTCCAACCGCTGCATGCATCCACGGATGTGTTCCAAAGCCGATCATGACATTTCAAACATCGAAGAACAGTGTTGCATTGTCACCTTGCGCTTTCCGCGGCTGAAGCGAGCTTAGTGTCGGCGCGGTCGCCTGCAAGTTGGAAGTTAGAAACAGGCGTAAGCGTGTTGAGCGATAATTGGGATACAGCGCACGAGAGTGCTGGCGCAAATCTCGCGGAGCGAAGGTCTCTTCAGTCATTTTGCTGCATTTCTGCAAATGTGGCTTTGGCAAGTTTCAGTGCGTGATTTGCGCGCGGCACACCCGCATAGATCGCGACATGCTGGAACGCTTCTGTGATGTCACGCTCGGTGGCGCCCGTTCGCCGAGAGGCGCGGATGTGCATCGGAATCTCTTCAAAGTTGCCGGTCGCAGCCAAAAGGGCAAGCGTCAGCATTGAGCGATCGCGGGCCGATATCCCGGGGCTGGCCCAGACCTGCCCCCATGCGCCGCTGGTGATCAGGGTTTGAAAGGCCGAATCCAGCGGAGTCGTGTTCGCATCGGCGCGCGCTACATGCGCATCTCCGAGCACTTTACGGCGGGTGGCAGTGCCTGCGGATGACGCATCCGTTTCCGGCGGATCAAAATCCGTCAAAAGACCAGCAAGTGTCTCGGGCACCTCAAGGCAAGGCAGATGGCCGACGCCGGGCAAGATGTTCACCTCGGCCTCAGGGATCCGGTTCGCGAGGGCGCGCACGCTGTCGGGTGGCACCGACTGATCTTCGCTACCGCCAATGCAAAGTGTTGGCCTTGCGATCTGGGCTGTGGTCTCCCGCAAGTCGACATCGCGGATGGCCTTGCAGGCGGCGATATAACCCGCAGAACCTGTGCGAGCGATCATGGCCTGATGCAAGGCGAGCCGGTCCGAGTTGTTCGCATATGTTGCGCCGAACCAAGCGCTCAAGATGTCAGATGCTATGCCTGCCACGCCGTGTTCGGTCACCGCATCAATGCGTGTCTGCCAACGATCTGCGCTGCCAATTTGTGGCGCGGTATTGCAAAGAACCGCTGCCCGGATCACGTCGGCGCGTTTCGCGGTCAAAACCTGCCCGATCATACCACCGATGGAGACGCCGCAAAAAAGAATGTCCCGCAGATCCAGCGCATCGATGAGTTGGCTTAGGTCATCGGCCAACCCTTCGATGCTAACTGCAGTGCCATTGCTATGGCCGTGCCCCCGAAGATCATACGTCAGAATGCCGTATCCGCCCGGTATGGCGGCGATAACTTCGTCCCAAATGCTCTGATCGCTGCCCAGCGAATTGGCAAAAACGATTGTCCGCCCAAGCCCCGGTCGGTGCCGGTAAGCGATGTGGGCACCGTTGATCTTCAGAACCTTCATCCCGTCACTCCAATGGCAGGCCGACGTAGTTTTCGGCGATTGTTTTTGAAGCTGCCTCGGATGAGGCGATGTAGTCAAATTCGGCGCGCTGCATCCGCTTTTCAAACGGCGAGTTTTCGGGGAACTGATGCATCAATGTGGAGAGTTGCCAGGAGAACCTCTCAACCTTCCAGACGCGTCGCAGAACCGTCTCGGAGTAGGCATCCAAGTGGTGGTTGGCAGCGTGTTGGTAATGGGCAATCAACGCGCGCGACAAAAGTCGGATATCAGCGATAGCAAGGTTTAGGCCCTTGGCGCCGGTGGGCGGCACGATGTGCGCGGCATCGCCCGCAAGGAACAGACTGCCGGAGCGCATTGGCTCGGCGACGAAGGATCGCAGTGGTGCAATTGATTTCTCAAAGGAAGAACCTGTTTGCAGTTTGGCTGCCGTTTCTGGACCGAGGCGGGTTGAAAATTCCTCCCAAAACCGGTCGTCAGGCCATTGACTGGTGTCGTCGGTCGCGTCGCATTGCACATAGTAACGGCTGCGCGTCTCGGAACGCATGGAGGCCAGTGCAAAGCCGCGCTCGTGATTGGCGTAGATCAGTTCATGACTAACCGGCGGCTGATCCACCAGAATGCCAAGCCAACCGAAAGGATAGATACGCTCGAAGGTCTTCAGCACATTGGCGGGGATGGCCGCGCGGGACACGCCATGAAAGCCGTCGCATCCCGCAATGTAATCGCAAGTGACGACGTGATCGACGCCGTCGCGGCGAAACTGCACTTGAGGCGCTGCGGAATGCAGATCGATCAGCTTTACATCGTGGACGTTGAAGAAGAAAACTTGCCCGTCGGCGACTCGCGCATTGAAAAGGTCTTTCGTGACTTCCGTCTGTCCATAGACCATGACGGATGTTCCCGTATGCCCGACAAGGTCAATCCGGTGCCGGTCGCCGTCGAAAGCAAGGTCAAAACCTGCATGCGGCAAGCCCTCGGCATGCAATCGATCCGCGACCCCGGCCTCCTCCAACGCTTTGACAGACCCTTGTTCCAGAACGCCTGCGCGAATGCGGCTTTCGATGTAGTCGCGATCCTTTCGGTCCAACACAATTGTCTCAATGCCGGCATTGGCCAGAAGTTGAGCCAGAAGAAGCCCACTGGGACCGGACCCGATGATGCAAACCTGTGTCTTGTGCGTGGTGGTCACGTCACCCTCATGAACCGCTCCGCCGAAGGTTACGCGATTGGATCATCCGTGGAATGCACTGTCCGCGCAAGTTATTGCACTATCCGGTCATTGCGATGTAGTTTAGTTGTGGATGCACAATTGAGGAACGATCGTGTCAATCATCCCAAGCTATGAATTATACGGTGAATACTTGGCTGACAGCAGGCTTGACCAAGTGCATCACGAAACGATCAAAGAACGCAGCAGTAAACATAATTGGACTATTCGCACTCACAGGCACCGGGGGCTGGGGCAAATATTCCTGTTTCGAACGTCGGGCGTCCTTGTCAGCATGGGCGAGGTCGAACATGTGACCGAGCAACCCGCGATCATCGTGATCCCACCGGGTTTGGAGCATGGCTTCCGGTTCTCGGAGAACGTGGTGGGCGATGTGATAAGCGTGCGTCTCAACGAAATGGCGCAAAGCATTCGAGACCAGTTTGCAGAGTTAAAAACGCCGACCGATGCAATTTTTCTGAAATCGGATACCGCGTCTTTCGACAGTGTCGCGCAGTTGGTGCAACAGCTTGGCGATACTTATGCAATGAGCGCTGCCAACCGTTCGCACATTCAAAAAACTCTTATTGCACTCATTCTTCTCTATTTGACCAATGAGCGATCCCGGCGGAGCACCGTCGCGCCGACGCATGCACGTCCACAAGGACACGACCGACGGATCGAAGAATTCTGTGCGTTGGTAGAAGAGAACTACCACCATGCTTGGCTCGTCTCGGACTATGCCGAGCGCGTCGGCCTATCAGCTCCGCAACTCACCCGTCTTTGCCGGGCAAATCTTTCGGCTTCACCGATTGACCTGGTCCGCCAGAGGCGCATTTTCGAAGCCAAGCGGATGCTGGTATACACCGCTTTAACCATTGCCGAAATCGCGCACCGCACGGGTTTCCGTGATGCCGCCTTTTTCAGTCGCACCTTCAAAGCGCGGGTCGGATATTCGCCAAAGGCGTTCCGCCACGACGCAGAACGATTGCAATAGGTGTCGAGCGTTCGTTTGTTGACCTCTCCCAAGTGAAGGACCACAACGCTTACAGTTGTAACACCTCGAAAGCCGCCCAATGACATACACACCTTCGGAGAACCGATACGACGCAATGGCCTATCGCCGCTGCGGCAAATCAGGCCTGAAACTACCTGTTATTTCGCTGGGCCTTTGGCACAACTTCGGCGGTGACACGCCCCACGACATCAAACGCGCGATGTGCCAAACCGCTTTTGACCACGGCATTACGCATTTCGATCTTGCGAACAATTACGGCCCGCCACCCGGAAGCGCCGAAGAAGCGTTCGGCGACATTCTGAAAACTGACTTTGCCAATTATCGGGACGAACTCATCATCTCATCAAAGGCGGGCTACCTGATGTGGCCTGGGCCATATGGGGAATGGGGCAGCCGCAAGTATTTGATCGCCTCCTGCGATCAGTCTCTCAAGCGGATGGGTCTGGACTATGTCGATATTTTCTATTCGCACCGCTTTGACCCCGAGACCCCGCTGGAAGAAACCATGGGCGCGCTCGACCACATCGTGCGGTCCGGGCGGGCGCAATATGTCGGTATCTCAAGCTACAATTCAAAGCGGACGCGCGAGGCGGTGGCGATCCTGAATGACCTCGGCACGCCCTGCCTCATTCACCAGCCTTCGTACAATATCCTGAACCGCTGGGTGGAGCATGACGGGTTGTTGGACACGCTCGACGATCTAGGCATTGGCTCGATTGCCTTTACGCCTTTGGCCCAGGGAATTCTGACCAACAAGTATCTCGGGGGTGTGCCGGAAAACAGTCGCGCGACCCAGGGCAAGTCACTTCTCGACGGCATGATCAACGAGCGTTCACTGGCATCGGTAAAGGCGTTGCATGACATGGCAGAAAGCCGCGGACAGACACTTGCTCAGATGGCGCTGGCCTGGGTCCTCCGCGGGGGTCGAGTGACAACCGCACTTATCGGGGCGTCAAAGCCATCTCAGATTATTGATTGCGTCGGCGCTGTTCACAACCTGAACTTCACCGACGAAGAACTAAAGCAGATTGATGAAATTTCTTCGGAGGAGGACATAAACCTCTGGGCTCGCTCGTCCGAGACCGAATAGTTTGATTTTTCTGGCAGGGGCGGAGGGTCTCGAACCCCCGACCTACGGTTTTGGAGACCGTCGCTCTACCAACTGAGCTACACCCCTAAGCGCTTCGCAGCGTGTTAGGCTAACTGCATAGGTTTGGCAAGCTGGGTAGAAGACGATTAAACGGTTTTGCTGTTTCGCAACGCTAGGGCTTAGAGGAGTCTAACGCTGTTGATTTGATGGCTGAGATGGTGATTTAATGAGGGCGTGCGGATAACATTCTGGGCCGGCTTGGGTGCCGGCCCTTTTTTGTGTCTGAAACATACACTCACACGAATTTTGGAACCGGAAATAAACAGATTCGCGACCGTCAAGACCGCTTGGAATCAGATATCGGCATGTTTTTGCCGCACAGAGATTTCAGGTGGCTTCAGGCAGCTTTTTCCTTAAAACTTGGGATAAATTCGCACTGTAAGGCCAGATTTACAGGTCGACGTAACGAATCTACACAAAAATCATGGCGTCAAAACAACAAAAAATGAAAATATGTGTGTAAATTCGTGTGTTTGCACTTGGCCTACGAGGCGACATACAGATAGTGTCCGATTTGCAACCTGGGCAATCCTGAAGGAAAGGAAATCCATAATGACCCGTAATGTTATCGCACTTGCAACAGCCGCCGTAATTTCGCTCGGCGCAGTTGCACCTCTCCAGGCGATGGATGCTGAGCACACACAGCTCGTGAACGCTGTTATTGCTGACCTGAACCGTCTGGACGTGGACCTGTCGAACATCGACGCACTGACACTGGGCGACATCGCACGCCTCAAGCAGCTGCTGTCCGGTGAATCGATGTCGGAAGCTGCACAGAAGAACGCTGTTCGCAGAATTCTCGACGAAGCTGGCCGTCGCCGCTAAGTCGATCTGACGAATATTGGAAAGGGCGAAGCAGCCCTTTCCCATTCCCTTCGCGTCAGATGACGCGACCCCTTCTAATATCGTAACCTGAGCTGTGCCGCTTCGACATATTGTCCAGCGCTAATCAACTCTGTTGCGAAAGCACCCACTCGATCAGACGGCAAGCCGGCTGCGACCGCCTGTTCGAAGCGTGCCAGACCCGCTTCGGTTTCGCCGTCGTGGATTTGAGTGATGGCGATGTAATAGTAAGCCCAAGGATCCTTGATCCCGAAGGAAAGCGAGGCTTCCGCAGCTTCCCGTGCCAGCGTGTAGTCTTTCAACTCAAGCGCGATGTAACTGCGCAGCAGGTGGTCGGAGTAGTCCACACCCTCCAGACCCAGCCCACGGTCGATGACACCTAACGCTTCTTCGAACCGACCATCGATGGTAAGCGCGTCAGCATGCCAATAGAGCAGCGTGTTGTTCGGCCCAAGCAACGTTTCGGCATCGGCATAAGTCTCGATTGCTTCGGCCCTGCGCTCAAGGCCGACAAGTGCCTGACCCTTCTCTACATAGCCTGAAACACGATCCGGATACGCCGAGATCAGGCGTTCCGCTTCGCGTAACGCATGCGCATTTCGTTCCAGTTTGCGCAGCGTGATGATGCGATAGACCATGCTCGGAAAATCGTCAGGCGCGTCCGCCAGAATGCCGTTGAAGGTTTCAAGTGCGGTTTCGGTTTCCTTGATCGCCAAAAGCGCGCGGCCCAGCCCGTAGCGGGCGTTAATGTCGTCCGGTTCGATGTCCAGCGCGGTGTTGAAATGCTCAATTGCAATACGCGGCTGATCGTCGTCCATGTGGCTCCACGCCACTTCGCGCACGGCCCAGATATAGTCGGGGTCAATGGTTAGGGCGGACAGTAACAGTTGCCG
>JBCCOK010000108.1:0-7070 GCA_039025395.1 Pseudomonadota bacterium | reverse complement strand
GGTGACTTTGCCGGAGGTCTGCTCAAATATCTGCGCAAGCATCCGATCGCGAGGCTGACCGTAGCCGGCGGTTTTGCCAAGCTGACCAAGCTTGCCCAAGGCGCCATGGATTTGCATTCGAGCCGCAGCCGGGTCGATATGGAATTTCTCGCCGGCCTTGTTCCCGATAATCAGAAAAACAGAAGCCTTGAAAAGCGGATTCTGGATGCGAACACGGCGCTTGAAGTGCTTGAATTGACGCGGCAAAACAACATTGACCTTCCCGCGCTTGTGGCGGAAAGAGCGTGCCGGACGGCTGTGCGGGCTTTGCGTGGCGCCGACATCAGTGTCGATATTCTTGTTACTGACCGCGAGGGAAACATTCTTGCCCGGCACGCTTAAGACTGTGCTCATTCTCGGTGGCACGAAAGAAGCCGCCGAAATGGCGCGACGCCTCGTCGACCGCGGCAATCTGCGTGTCATCACCGCGCTTGCCGGCAGAACGGACTCGCCGCGAAGACCTGCCGGCGAAACGCGCATTGGCGGATTTGGCGGTGCCGATGGCTTGTCCGAATTCATGCGCCGCGAATCCATCGACATTCTCGTTGACGCAACCCATCCCTTTGCCGCGCAAATATCGGCCAATGCGGTTTCGGCAGCAGAGCAGACAAACACCGAACTCCTTGTCTTCCGCCGCCCGCAGTGGACAGCGGTACCCGGCGATATCTGGCACCCTGTCGCATCAACACGGGAAGCCAGTGTGGCGCTACCCGCCGATGCAAGGGTGTTTCTTGCACTCGGTCGACAGCATCTGGACGCCTTCTTGAGCCGAACCGACATCCATTTCATCCTGCGCATGGTCGACAAGCCGAATGCCCCGCCGCCTTTCAGATCCTGTGACGTGATCGTCGGCAAGCCGCCGCCGGATACGGCCAGTGAAGTCGATCTTCTGCGCACGCACCGCACAACCCACGTCGTTTGCCGGAATTCCGGCGGTACCGGCGCATATGCGAAGATCGAGGCAGCCCGGCAGTTATCCCTGCCCGTCTTCATGATCGGCCGACCCCCGGAACCGGTGCAAAAGCCCTTCTCAACCACCGATGCATTGATTGCCGCCATTGCCTAGACCTCGGACTTTGACGATTTTTTGCCGGCATTGCGAAGCACGTGGGAAAAGCCGGCATCATAAAGGGCGGAATCCCGAAATTGTGCGTCGCCCAGCACCCGACCGACCAGGATAAGCGCCGTGCGGGTCAGCTTTGCCTCACGCACCTTTTTCTTCATCCCTGCAAGCGTTGTGCATATATAGAGCTCGTCGGGCCATGTGGCCCGGTAGGCAACAACCACCGGGCAATCGGCACCGTAATGCGGCACCAGCGCATCATGAATGTAATCGAGGTTGCGGATCGAAAGATGGATCGCAAGCGTAGCGCCCGATCGGCCAAGCATCTCCAGTTGCTCGCCTTGCGGCATCGAAGACGCCTTCATTTCAGTCCGTGTGAGAATGACGGTCTGGGCAATCTCGGGGAGTGTCAGTTCCGTTTTCAGTTTCGCTGCGACGCCTGCAAAAGAAGGCACACCGGGAACGACCTCATAGTCCACCCCAAGTGCATCGAGACGGCGCATCTGCTCGGCAATCGCCCCGTAGAGGGATGGGTCGCCCGAGTGAACACGCGCCACATCCCTGCCCGCGGCATGCGCCTTTTCCATCTCGGCAATGATCTGGTCGAGGTGCATGGGTGCCGTATCCATGACAAGCGCATCTGCCGGTGCTGCCGATACGATATCCGGCGGCACCAGCGACCCTGCGTAAAGGCACACCGGGCACCGTTCGACCAGCCGCAATCCGCGAACGGTAATCAGATCAGCCGCGCCGGGCCCGGCGCCGATGAAATAGACCGTCACTGGGCTGCCTCCCCGCAATCGACACCAGGTCCCGCCTTGGCGGCGTAACCGCGCGGCGTGTAGACCCATTCCCGTCCGTCGCCGGTTTTGACGCTTCGGCTTTGCGATGAGCCGACGATCACCACTGTCAGCATATCCACATCGTCGACCTTCAGGGAATCGAGCGGAACGACACGCACCGCTTCGCCCACACGGCCCAGATTGCTCGCCAGCACGACCGGTGTGTCGGCGGGACGATGCCGAAGCAACACATCGCGCGCATGGGCGAGCTGCGTGCGGCGGCGTCTTGACACGGGATTGTAGAACGCGATCACGAAGTCGCCAGCTGCCGCGGCCGCAATCCGTTTTTCGATATCAGGCCATGGTGTCAGCAGGTCTGAAAGCGATATGGTGCAGAAATCATGTCCAAGCGGCGCGCCGATACGGGCAGCGGCCGCCTGCAACGCCGAGATCCCGGGCGAAACGGCAACTTCGATACGGCGGGCCGCGTCGCTGAGGCATTGACTGCCGGTTGTCTCGTCCTGCGCACGATCAAGCAGTTCGAATACCAGCGTCGCCATTGCGTAGATCCCGGCATCGCCGGAACAGACCAGCACCACGGTTCGCCCCGTCGCGGCAAATTCCATTGCATGGCGCACCCGCGCCTCCTCTTCGCCGAGATCAAAGTCGTGACGGACCTTTTCTTCGGCAAGCGGACCGAGCAGATCCAGATAAAGAGAATAGCCCACGAGGTCTGTTGAACGCGCCACCATCTCCGAGACTTCCGGCGACCGCCAGGCATCGGTGCCCGGACCGATGCCAACCACGTACAACGTGCCACGGGCGCGCCCAACCAGGTCCGCATCGACGGGATCGGATGCCTTTGCGATGGCGCAGGTGACCCGCTTCGATTTTTTCTTGGCAACGGTCAGCACCGCGTCCGCTCCGGCTGCGGCGAGCGCTGCGCCTTCGCTTACGCCGTGACAGCCGACCTCGGCGAAAACCACGGCCGACGGGTGAGCCAAGCGGTCTTTTTCGGCCTCCAGCGTTTGAGCATCGAAGAAGCGTGCCGGCACCTTGTAATGGTCCGCAACGGCGTGGATCGCAGGCTCGTCCGCTTTCAGATCGATCGAAAAGATGCCGGCAAGCGCTTCGGCCGAGAGCCCGGCGTCTCCAAGCGTTTCCTCGGCGAGCGCGATCGCTTCCTGCGGATTTGCGCCGCGTTCGCAGCCCATACCGAGACACAGGGTCTCAGGTGCATAGACAAGCTCCAGCGCCCGTGGCTCAATGGCATTCTCTGTCACCGTCAGCTGCACCGGGCCATCGTTTGAAAGCGGCAGCTTCGACCCGGAGATCCAGTCGGCTGCGCCTTGAATGGCTGCTTTCTCGCCCGCGATAAGGGCTGCCATAACAGGTTTCGCATTCTCCGGATTGGCGAGATTATATCCGGCGGGCGGTGCGTCCAGCGCCAAACCGAAGCGGATATCCCCGGCAGTCGTGATTGCCGCATGGGCCTCTAGGCAAGCTGCAATTTCGCGGGCCAGATCATTGGCGCCGCGGTGCCCCCCCAGCAGCGGCACGACGCTGGAACCATCCTCGGACACGGCCAGAACCGGTGGCTCCTTGTATTTATCGGAGATATGCGCTGCGAGAATGCGAATGATTGCGCCGCTTGCCATCAGGCCAATGATGGGCGTACCGCTCTTGAACAGGCTGATGATATGTCCAGCGGCATCGGAAAAGCCGATATCGGCATGGTTCACGCGCGCCTGTGCGCCGTGGATCTCGCCCAAGGTTCGCCGCGCAATTGAAAGCGCGACCGGCATTGCGGCATTGCTGAGCAGGATGATGGCAGGTTTCATTTCAACCCCCCGTCGCTTCTTTGGTGACCGCGGTCGCATCCGCAGCCGCCGCTTCGCTTGTCGCTACTGGCAGGTCAGCCACCCAGTTCTCTGCGCCCTTGTAGATCATGATCATTGAAAAGTAAGGCGCAGGGCCCGCTACCATTTCAAGCGGCAGGATCCGTTCTTCGGCAAGTGAAATTCGCTCGAGATAACCGGCTGTGGCGGCAAGGCCGAGACGTTCGATCAGTTTCTTTATTCGGCTGAAATGGCGTCCGACCTTGATGATGACGGCCGCATCCGCATCATCCAGTTTCCGCGCCATGACGTCATCCGGCAATGGTCCCGGAACGATCGTCAGCACGTCGTTGCGCGCCGCTAATGGTCTTTTCAGTGCAGCAGCCCCTGCCATCATAGAAGAAACGCCCGGAACGATCTCGCAACGGTATTGGCCTGCCAGCCGCTCGTAGAGGTACATGAATGATCCGTAGAAAAACGGGTCACCCTCGCAAAGCACGGCGACGTCATCGCCGGTTTCAAGGATCGCCGCTATGTCTTTGGCAGCACGATCATAAACGGATTTCGCCGGAAAGCGCTCAACCCGCATTGGCACCACGATCGGATATTCGGTTTTGCCTTCGTCGAAATATGCGGCTGCTATACGACGCGCGAAACTTGGCCCCGTATCAGGCGCCGGATAGGCGACCACGGAACAGCTCTTGAGCAACCGATGCGCCTTCAACGTAATCAGTTCGGGATCACCCGGTCCAACGCCCAGCCCGTAAAGTGTGCCGCTCATGCTGTGCTCCATGGTTTCTGGACACGCCATTGAGTCACAGGCATCATCGGCCTCCAGCCATGGTAGCGGCCCACCGGTTCGGCGCGCGCAACGGAAAGGCGGGTCAGCGCTCCGCCATATCGGGAATGCAGATCCTGCAGGCGGCTTTCGCTTTCCACCGTCACGGCATTGGCGACGACGCGTCCGCCTGCTTTCAGCGCCTTCCAGCAGTGCTCAAAGACTCCGTCGCGGCGAAGGCCGCCACCGATAAAAACTGCATCCGGCGCATCGAGGCCTGAAAGCGCTTCCGGCACGTCACCCTCGACAATCGTCAGACCGGGCGTACCCAAACGTACAGAATTCTCGGCCGCCATCCGGCTCCGTTCAGCATCCCTCTCGATCGCGATAGCCCGCGCATTACGCGCGGCGCGCATCCATTCGACCGAGACGGAGCCGCAACCGGCACCCACGTCCCAAAGCAGAGCTGAGGGACAGGGCTGCAGCGCTGAAAGCGTGACTGCACGCACTTCCTGCTTTGTCAGTTGGCCGTCATGAACGAACGCAGTGTCCGGCAAGCCGGGCACCGGGCTTTCGATACAGACGCCCTCACCGGCGATGCATTCGATAGCCAGCATATTGAAATCTGCAAATCCCGGGTCACCGGCATCAAGGGGTGCGACTTCGCTTGCGCGCTGCGATGAAATGCGTTCCGCTGCACCGCCGATATGTTCAAGCACGGTCAGCACCGATGCGCCATAACCGCGCCCGGACAGGAGACATGCCACTTCATGGACGGTTCGTCCGGTCGACGTCAAAGCGAGGATGCGATTTTCGGGAAGGATGTGCGGCTGCAGGCCGGCGACGGCGCGTCCGTGTAACGATATGCAGGCAACATCCTGCAACGGCCATCCCAAGCGGGCGGCTGCCAGCGAAAATCCGGATGGCGAAGGCACAACCAGCATCTCGGCGGCCTCGAGCGTCCGGCGGAGTGTGGCACCGATACCAAAGAACATCGGATCACCCGTCGCAAGGATGGTGACAGGCGTGCCGCGCCGCGCGTACAGCAATTCCAGCGTCGGCTCGACACCCATCGTCCACGGAATGATCTCGCAAGTCTCCAGGCCCAGCGCGCGGAAGTCGAGCCGGTCAAGCACGCGCTGCGGTGCGATCACGGTCTTTGCGGCTTTCAACAGAACCAATGCCGGCGGTGTCAGCGAGTCCATGCCGTTGTCACCGATCCCAAGGACAGTGAGCCATGCTGCGCTCATGCGGACAGCCCTCCGGCAACGGCATTGACCGCTGCCGCTGCCATAGCACTGCCGCCGCGCCGACCACGCACTGCGATAAAGGGCACGCCGATTGAACTTGCAATCAATGCCTCTTTCGATTCGGCAGCACCAACAAAGCCGACCGGCATCCCGACGACGAGTGCAGGCCGGGCCGTGCCGGCCTCGACCATCTCCAGCAACCGAAACAGCGCGGTCGGTGCGTTGCCTACAGCGACAATTGCGCCGTCCATGGATCCGGCAAGCAGGTCGAAAGCGGCCGCAGAACGCGTCGTTGCCAATTCTTCGGCCATTGTCATGGCCTCGGGATCGGCAACACGGCACAGAATAGGAAGCTCGTCCGGAAGCAGGCGGCGCATGATTCCTTGGCGCACCATATCGACATCGCACACAATCGGACGGCAATTTCGAAGAGCAGCGCGTCCGGCCTCGACCGCGTTCTCAGACATCACCAGATCGTCGATCAGGTCGATCATGCCGCAGGCATGAATCAATCTCACAGCAACATCGTCCAGCGGCTTGGAAAACCGGGACAAATCGGCCTCGCGTCGGATGATCGCAAAACTCTGCCGATAGATCTCTTGTGGATTGCGGATATGATCGGGTGCCGCCGCCATTGCCGGAGATCTCAAATTGGTAAGCAACTGAGACTACAGGCAGACTGTCCGCCGGCCAATTCAAACCCACTCACGGCCCTGAACCTTCCGGCTGTTTGTTTGCCTCCGGATCCGGCTCCGCTTCATCGCTCTCCGATTTGCGGGACTTGGCAGCCCTTGCCGCAAGGGCGGCTGCGAGCGCTGCCGCAGCGAGCGCCGCCGCAACGCCGACCCAGTGCGCGTGACCCGCCACTTCGCCGACATGTCCGAGATGGGCATGTGCGCTTGAGGTCAAGGCTGAAAAAAAGAGGAAACCGATTGCGATCGAGTTGCGTGTCATCCGAGGTACCCCGCTGGCTTGTGTCGAGCACGAAACGCCGCGGTCGGCAAACTACGCCGTACCGGTCTGGACAGCTCCGGAATAGACCCCCGATTTGGGTCAGTCGCACCGGAATTTCTCTCAGCCCGTTATGCCCGGGCGCCGTCTCACGCTGGCTCATTTGTAAGGCAATGCGCCGGAGGCGGTCAAACACAATCGCGGCGAAATCGCAGTCAGACGCGACACATGCTGAAGTTGAAGTTAGAGCGCTTCTGGCTTGGATTGGATCATTTGACCGAGGCGATTTTGGTCGCTGACAAGGCGGGTTGCGCGCCGTGGTGCCAACCCACCACAAGCGTGAGCCAACGCAGTCAGGGAGCAAAATCG
>JBCCOK010000107.1:0-7702 GCA_039025395.1 Pseudomonadota bacterium | reverse complement strand
TCTTGCCCATCAGCGAATCGGGAATCTTTCAGCCTTCGGCATGTCAATTGTCCAGTAGCGGTCGCAGCGAATCGGGTATGTGACCTTCATTGATGAGCCAGCGGCGCAACGTGTAAGTGCGCCCGCCTTCTGCATGCATGGGGTCAGCATCGGCAAGGGATCGCGCCTCGGCCTCCGATAAGGCATTGTATATGATCATGCCCTCGCTCTGCATCTCTTCGCCGCTTTCGTCTGAAAGAGGACCCGCAAAGACGATCTTGTGTTCATGCTGGAGCTTGACCTGGTAGGACAAATGCCGCGGCAATATCTCCTTTAATCGCTCCGGCGGTGCGACGGGTGTGCTGATGGCCACGAAAAACTCCGCGGCCAGAGATCCGCGGGCCCTTGCTTCCTCGACATAATCCCGCCATTTCGACATCGGTGTTTCCTCCCGTCAATTTGCCAGCAAAAATATCGATATAATTTGACATAGCAAGAAAATATTGATTATTTAGTGGGGAGGGAGGAATGAGATGCGTTTTGTCGTCGCCCGCGAGGAGAAGCATTCAGCGCTCTATGTGGTTGCAGGCAGTCAAGCCTATCGCCTGACCGGCTGCAGCGGATTTGCGGGCACCGATCTTGCCGCAGCCATTTCCTATGATCAAAAGAGACTTGCGTCCGTGGTGGCGGATGCGCTTGCCGGATCGCCAGTGCCGCTGGCGTCATTGGTGCCCGCGCTGCCATTTACGACATTCGGCAAGATCCTGTGTCTCGGTTTGAACTATGTCGACCATGTCAAGGAAGGCGGCTATGACATCCCGACCTATCCGGCGATGTTTATCCGGCTGCCCGGGTCGATGATTGCTGCCGATGCGCCGATGGTCAAACCGGACTGTTCTGACCGGCTCGATTATGAAGTCGAACTGATGATCGTTATCGGCCGGGGCGGCCGGCACATTCCCGAAGCAGCGGCACTCGACCATGTATTCGGATATACCGTCTTCAACGACGGGTCGGTGCGTGACTACCAGAAGAAGACCCATCAATGGACGCCCGGCAAGAATTTCGATCACACCGGTGCCATGGGACCGATTATTGTCACGGCAGATGAACTGCCGGAGGGCGCCTCGGGTCTGCGGATCCAATCGCGATTGAACGGAAAGATCATGCAGGATTCCAATACATCGGACATGATGTGGTCGGTCGCAAAGACCATCGCGACGGTGTCGGAATTCACAAAGCTTGAGCCCGGAGACCTGATCGCCATGGGCACGCCACCGGGCGTGGGACATGCCAGAACACCGCCAGTGTTCATGTTCCCGGGAGATGTTGTCGAAGTTGAAATCGAAAAAATCTGCGTTTGCCGAAGTCCGATCGTGAGCGAAAAGGACGCGGCCGCACTTGAGGCAGCGGAATGATCAATCAAGCTCAGCAAGCGCCGGGGGAGGATCATCTGCAAAAACTGCGGGACGAAGCGCAGCACAACGTCCGGCAACTAAGAGAGTCCATTGGTCGGCTGGGAGACGACGAAATCCGCCTCATCCTTTCCGGTGCGCGTTCGCATTACGCCTGGACCGACCGGCCGGTCAGCGAGGAGATGCTGCGCGCCATCTATGACATTGTCAAAATGGGCGCAACGAGCATGAACAGTTCACCTGCGCGTTTTGTTTTCGTGCGCAGTGAAGAAGGCCGGGAAAAACTGAAAAAGTCGCTGAAGCCGGCAAACGTCGCCAAAATGGCGACCGCGCCTGTAACCGTGATCATCGCGCACGATCTCGAGTTTTGGCGCGAGCTGCCTTTCCTGTTTCCGCACGAAGACCGCCGCCCGCATTTTGAAGGCAAGGCACAACACACAGCCGATACCGCATTCCGGAACGCGACCCTTCAGGGCGCCTACCTGATGATTGCCGCCCGCGCCTTGGGTCTGGATGTTGGCCCCATGTCAGGGTTCTCGAACGAGATTGTCGATCAGGAGTTTTTTGCCGGCACGACATTGCGGTCGAACTTTCTGTGTAATCTCGGCTATGCAGACGAAACCGCCCTTTTTCAGAAACTGCCGCGTTTTGAATTCGAAGCTGTTTGCACTTTCGCCTGAGGACTGAGACGATGGCCATCAGACTGAAAACGGAAGTTACGCTGAAAGCGAAGGCCGACTGTCCCAGCCATTCGCGTGCCGACATCTCGATCCGCGACCTGTCTTTCGCAATCGATGAACCGGTCGAACGCGGCGGCACAAATGCGGGCCCGACACCGACCGATACCGCATTGGCGGCGCTCATCGGATGTACCAATGTCATAGGGCACAAATGCGCAGCGAAGCTTGGTGTTGATATCGGACACCTTGATATCCGGGCCGACTGTAGGTTCGATCGCCGCGGGGTCACTTTGGAGGAAGAAATTGCCGTTCCGTTCAGGAAGATCGAGCTTCGCGTCGTCTCCAACGGCCCAGCGAGCGAACAGGCGCTGCAACAGGTCGCGGCAGAAGTGAGGAAATTCTGCCCGCTATCGAAATTGTTCAAGGCCGCCGGTACCGAGATTGATGAATTATGGCAGAAGGCAGCCTAGGGCATGGCCAGGTCAAGCCACTGGCTGTGACTCTAAGTGGCTGCAAACCGGAGCCCAATCGGTCAGCGGGAGGCTGACCGACCCAGAGGAGGAAGATATGAAGAACATGCTACGCAGGTCGTTTCTGGCTATGATGACGGCGATTGGCGCCGCGACCTTAGCCGCGATGCCGGCCGGTGCGACTGAGAAGATCAAGCTTATTGCGATCGACGGCTATCCGGAGCGCTCCATGTGGGTAAAGGAGTTTTCGGGCTTCTTTATCCAGCGCGTGAATGAGGAACTTGCAAGGACCGGAAATTACGAGATTGATTGGCAACAGGCCTATGGAGGTCAAATCGTCAAACCGCGCGGTGTGCTCGAAGGGATCAAGCTCGGTCTCGGCGACATCGGTATCGTGACGACGATTTTCCACAACTCGGCACTGCCGAGTCAGGCGATCGCCGCCGCCACGCCGATGATCTCGTCCAACGCCGCTGTTGTCGCCAAGGCTGTCGATGAAATTGCCAAGGAATACCCGCAGATGCAGGCCGAGTTTGCTTCGGAAAATCAGGTATATCTCGCAACCGGCGTCGTGCTCGACAGTTACCAGATATTCTCCAAGGAACCGATTACCACCCTGGGTGACCTTTCCGGCCTAAAGGTTGCCGGTGCCGGCTACAATCTGCGCTATCTGGAAGGGTTGTCCGACGTCGCCGGCGTACGCGGCGGTCTGCCCAATTTCTACAATATGCTGCAGACCGGCGTGGTAGAGGCAGCGATGCTGTGGCCGGAAGCCGCCATGACTTTCAAGATCAACGAAGTCGCGCCGCACATGCTGAAAGTGGATCTCGGCGCGGTGAACTCGAAGACGGTCACGGTGAACAAGGATGTCTGGGAAAAGCTGCCGGACGAGGTCAAGAGTGTATTGCAGACCGTCGCCGTCGAATATCGTGACCGTGTGGCAAAAGTGGCCATGGACCGGGCTGCTTCATCGCTTGATGCCTTCACTGAAGCCGGCGGGACGGTCGTGGTTCTGAGCGAAGATCAACGCTCCGCCTGGGCCGATGCGATGCCGGACATCGCCAATGAATGGGCAGGCGCATTGAATGCCAAGGGAGCGCCCGGCACGGCCATGCTCGGATCCTATGTGCAAAAGCTGAAGGATGAGGGAGCTGTGCCCGTCCGCGATTGGGCGGCCGCCAAGAGCAACTAGACGATACCGGTCATTGGGACGGTCCGTCATGGAGGATCAATCCGAACATCGGTCGGCCATCCGAGCCTTGCCGCGAGCGATAAGAGCGGTGGCGATCGGCGCCAACGCAGTCGGAACGCTCACCGTTCTCGTTCTTGTTCTCGTCATGAACGTGGACGTTGTCGCGCGCGGCGTTTTCCACTCGCCCTTTCTGGGCGTCGTGGAAATCGTGATCTTCTCGATGATCCTCATCGTGTTCCTGCAATTGCCGGATGTCGTCAGGGTCAACCGGCTGACCCGCTCCGACGGTCTCCTCACGCTGATCCGCCATACCCGTCCGGGGTTGGCGGACGCGCTCTACCGCCTGATCGACGCTATTGCTTGTGTCCTGATGGCAGCCATCGCCTATGCCACCTATCCGGCATTTATCGAAGCATTCGAAACGTGCCACTATTTCAGCCAGCCCGAATTCGGACCTGCCCCGACAGGCAATCTTTGGACAGACTTCCAGGATGCCACGGCGCGCTGCCATTACTTTGGAACCCTTGGTGTGTTCACTTTGCCCTGGTGGCCGGCAAACCTCGTCATCACGGCCAGCGCCGCCATCTGCAGCCTTCTATTTTTGTTCAAGGTCCTCTTCGGGCACTTCGATGATGTCGAAACCCGGCAGAACGAAGAAGACGCCGAGTTGCGCGACAGCGCCGGAGAAACCAGCTGATGAGCCCGGTCGAAATCGGCGCGCTGTCCGTTGTTGCCATCGTCGTCATGATTTATCTCGGCGTCTACATTCCGGTGGCGCTCGCCAGCGTCTCCTTTGTCACTCTGTGGATCGTCAGCGAGCGGCCCATTCTGGCCATCAATTTTCTGCGTCAGACGATGATCGACGGTGCCACGGAGTATGAATTCGCGACGATTCCGTTGTTTACCTTCATGGGTCTTCTGGTATCGAAGGCCGGGCTCGGGAAAGACGTCTACGACGTCATGAATCAGGCGTTCCATCGCGTCCGCGGCGGCATCGGCATGGCGACGGTCGGCGCCAATGCGGTTTTTGCCGCTGTCACCGGCTCATCGATTGCATCCGCTTCCGTTTTTACCAAGGTGTCAGTTCCGGAAATGCTGCGCCTCGACTACAACAAGCGCTTCGCGGTCGGTGTTGTTGCCGGCTCATCGGTTCTTGGCATGATCATACCGCCAAGCGCCATGCTGATCATCTATTCCTTCGTTGCCGAGG
Source organism: Pseudomonadota bacterium (assembly GCA_039025395.1). Taxonomy (GTDB): domain Bacteria; phylum Pseudomonadota; class Alphaproteobacteria; order Rhizobiales; family Rhizobiaceae; genus Hoeflea_A. The sequence goes on along the minus strand of JBCCOK010000107.1, from coordinate 2,756 downwards.
TTTCGGTCGGCGAGATGTTTATTGCCGGCATCATTCCGGGGATCGTTTTGGCGCTTGCCTATATCGCCGGCATCGGCCTGATGGGCCGGATCGCACCAAGGGCAATCGGCGGGCGCATCGAGGAGATGCCCGACCATGAAATCATGGGTTGGGGTCAGATCTTCAGCAAGACAGCCCCGATTGTCGCGCTCATCCTGATTGTCCTGGGCGGTATCTATACCGGATGGCTAACACCGGTCGAAGCGGGTGCGGCAGGTTCTCTTGCAGCACTTGTGATCGCGGTCATACGCATGCGCATGACGGTGGGTTCTTTCTGGGAGGCGCTGCTAGAAACCGGCCACATCACGGCGAGCATCCTGTTCCTTATCATCGCAGCATCGTTTTACAGCCGCATGCTCGGCTTCGTCGACCTGCCCAACGAACTGCAGCGTTTTCTTGCCGAACAGAACCTCACTTTCTTTTGGATCATGTTTGCCTACGTGCTCCTGATGCTGTTTCTGGGCACGTTGCTCGATACCGCCTCGATTATCCTGATTGTCGTCCCGCTGTTCATCGATGTCATCGAACCGATGGGCATGAGTCTTATATGGTTCGGTATCGTGACCGTAATCGGTGCCGAAATCGGGTTGCTCACTCCTCCGTTGGGCATATCCTGTTTTGTCATCAAGGCAACGCTGAATGACGATAGGATCGCGCTCAAGGATGTTTTCCTCGGTGCGCTGCCCTTCGCGGCGGTCATGCTGGTCGTGCTGATCATCATTATTCGATTTCCGGCGCTATCCACCTACCTGCTTAATTGATTGGAGGCAGTCATGCGCGATGTTACCGCTGAAACGATCACCCAAACATTCCTGGGCTACTGTGGCCCTGAAACCCCGCCGCGACTTCGCTATCTCCTCGAACATCTGGCGCAACACCTGCACGCTTTCGTCAAGGAGACGGGGTTGACTCACGCCGAGTGGCGAAAGGCAATCGAAATGCTGACCAAAGCCGGCGAAATCACCGACGACGAACGCAACGAGTTCGTCCTTTTTTCCGACGTGCTTGGCATTTCTTCGCTCGTGGACATGGTCAATTCCAAACCGGAAGGCACGTCTTCCAGCGTTCTTGGCCCATTCCATATTCTGGGCGCGCCGGAACTTGCCTATGGCGGTGACCTCAAGCATGACAATGAGGGCGACACAGTCGTCGTCAAGGGCCGCGTCTGTGATCCACACGGCAACCCGATCAGCGGCGCGGCCATTGAAATATGGCAAACCGCCGACAACGGCCTCTATTCGAATCAAGATCCGGCACAGGAACGCTATAATTTTCGCGCCCGCCAGATTTCGAAGGACGACGGCCGATACGGATTCACAACCGTCAGGCCTGCTCCTTACACGGTGCCCGATGACGGGCCGGTCGGAGAACTGCTACATGCGACCGGGCGCCATCCATGGCGGCCCTCGCATCTGCATTTCATTATCACCGCGCCCGGATATCACAGCCTGGTGACGGAAGTCTTTCCGAGCGACGACCGTTATCTCGACGAAGACGCGGTGTTCGGCGTGAGAAACGACCTGATCATGGAATATGTCGAACAGAAGGATCCGGGGCTGGTTCCGCCCGAATTTGAGGCGAAGGACAGGTTGAGCGATCCCTACTATGTCGTCGATTTCGATTTTGTGCTTGCGGTCGATGAAGCAGCATGAGCAGGGCGTTGCCAAAAAGATTTGCGCCCCGCCGGACAGCGCGATAACAGGTGTTACGGGTTGAAAAATGGGTGCCGCTGCCCGTCAGATAAGCGTAAAGAGCGGAGAAGCGTGCAGTGCGCCGCGGCGCAAAACATCAGAAGACAGTATTGCGATTTGCTGCATCGGCGCATCGATGGGCAAGGCGGTGAAACTGAAATGACGGTGAGGTGACAAAAATGCCTGCAGATTTACGTCTGGAAACTGTTTCAGTCGTCCCCGGCGGCGCCTCACTCACCGCCCAACTCACCGATCGCCTGCGCGACGACATTTTGAACGGCGCTTTGCCTCCCGGACAGAAGCTCAAGATTGAAACATTGCGTGAGCAGTATGAGGTCGGCGCCAGTCCGGTCCGCGAGGCCTTGAGCATGCTAACGGCCGAAGGGCTGGTTCAACGGCTGGATCAGCGTGGCTTTCGTGTGTCCGATATTTCGGTCTCCGGTTTCGAGGAATTGCTGCGGACGCGTTGCTGGCTTGAGGAACGCGCGCTGCGGGAATCGATTGCATCCGGATCGCCGGCCTGGGAGGAAGGTGTCCTGCTTGCCCACCACAGGCTGACCAAGACGCCGCGCACAAGCGGCCAGTCGGAAGTCGCCAGTCCGCAGTGGGAGAGGGCGCACAGGATGTTTCACATGTCGCTCTTGTCGGCATGCGGCTCTGATTTTCTCATCGGCTTCTGCGAGCAGCTTTACGATCTCAACATTCGCTACCGCAACATTGCGGGCACCGTGGCCTATCCGTCCCGCAACGTTGCCGACGAGCATCAGGCCATTTGCGAAGCCGCGATCGGCCGTCAAGCGGACGAGGCCGTCAGGCTGCTCATCGCCCATTACACGGACACGGGCGAATTTCTCAAAATGCAGCTGAACGCGCTGGCCAGATAGCGCGCTAAACCGAACACGTCGTAAAGCCGCAACGCGGGTTATGGTTCTTCGGCGGGCCTAGAGCAAGTCAGGCTTAGACTGAAGCATTTGACCGAAGCGATTTTGGTCGCTGACAAGGCGGGTTGCGCGCCGTGGTGCCAAC
>JBCCOK010000106.1:0-7724 GCA_039025395.1 Pseudomonadota bacterium | reverse complement strand
GCAGATTTCCGGCTTCAAAGATACGGGCAAGCAGCTTATCTGGGACATGAAACCCGACGGCACGAACAAATGGGACGGTGGCAAGGTATGGTCGCCCGACCTTAATGTGACCGCTGACGGCAAGCTCGAGCTTCAAGGCGACACTTTGGTTGTTTCGGGCTGCAAAGGGCCCGTATGCCGTTCTCAAGACTGGACCCGCATAAACTAACGGCCATGGCGAAACCCACAAAGGTACTGTCCGCATGAAATGACCGGCGGGCCACGCGCCTGCTGTGGTTATCGATGCCTCCTTCAATGAAGCATGGAGAGCTGTTCTGTGTCCGCCTTGTCGATTTCGATGAGTGCCCGTTTGTTCGATGCGATCATGACCATTGAGATCAGATGTAGCAGGAATTGATCATCGATTTCCTTTGCAAGCTCGGCCAATTCGCCTGCGACCGCTCCAATTGTCTCCCTGATTTCTTCTTCATCACGCGCCATCTAAAAATACCTTCTATTGGACCCACCACCCAGTTAGGTGGTCTGTAGAAGTGGGACATCTGGAGTCATCTTCGGTTCTTGCGACCTGTCTCGACACCAAGTTAGTATCCACTTAAAACATGGTGATACTTGCCCGATTGGCCAATCGGAACTGTGGCGAAAGCTACAGACCTGGAGATGACGGTCTGTGTGACGCAGCGGGCTTTGCGCTTCAGTTTTGCTAATAGCCTATCGTTGTCATAAGACGTTGTTGTGACGGTAGGAGAGTGTTTTTGAGCCGTTTGGCGGCATTGCGTCGCCGCCTTTGAAAAGTGGTATTGGCACCGCAGAAAAATGTTATAGCGGTTCCGTTTATGGATTTTGAGTAAAACACAGGGAGAACATTTATGAAGAAAAACAAGCAAAAACGGCACGTTGGCGCAAGGATCTCAAGGCGCGGCATGCTGCAGGGTTCAGCAGCTTTCGGTACCGCGGCGCTGATCGGACCACTTGCAATGGGCAATGCGCTTGCTCAGCCCAAACAGGGCGGAACCCTTCGCATCGCCATGGCCCATGGCAATACGTCGGACAACTACGATCCCGGCACGTGGACGCACGCATTTGTGCAAGTGTTTGCGCACGCAAGACACCAGTATCTGACAGAAGTCGCCGCTGATGGTTCTCTCGTCGGCGAAGTCGCGGAAAGCTGGGAAAGCTCGCCGGATGCTACCGTCTGGACTTTCGCGATCCGGCCGGGAATCAAGTTCCACAGCGGCAAGGACCTCACGCCGGAAGACGTGATCGCGTCCCTCGATTATCACCGGGGCGAAGAAAGCACCTCTGCGGTTAAGCCCTTCGTGGATCCCGTTACGGATATGCGGGTCGAAGGCAACAACGTGATTATCACTCTGGAAAGCGGCAATGCCGACTTCCCCTTCATCATGTCGGACTACCACTTTCCGATCATGCCATCCGTGGACGGCAAAATCGACCCGACAAGTGAGGACGGTGCCGGTGCTTATATCGTCAAGGAATATGAGCCGGGCGTCAGAGCCGCGCTCGAGCGCAATCCGGATTTCTGGAAAACAGACCGGGCGCATTTCGACGGGCTCGAATTGCTGACCATTCTCGACCCCGCAGCCCGTCAGAGTGCTCTGCGCACCGGCGACGTCGACGTGATCGACCAGGTCGATTTGAAAACGGTCAACCTTTTCGATCGCATTCCGGACGTTACCGTGCTGGCGACGACGGGCACGCAACACTACACCTTTGCAATGGATACCCGTAAGGAGCCTTTCAACGATCCCAATGTGCGGATGGCCTTGAAACACGCCATTAACCGCCAGGAACTCGTTGACAAGATACTCTTCGGTTACGGCGGCATTGGCAACGATCACCCGATCGGGGAGTCGAACCAGTTCCATGCCGATCTTCAGCAGAACGATTACGATCCGGCAAAGGCCAGAGAATACCTGCAGAAAGCGGGTTTGGACAGTCTGGACATCTCCTTGTCGGCGGCAGATGCCGCCTATTCGGGGGCCGTGGATGCTGCAATTCTCTTCGCTGAACACGCCAAGCCCGCCGGCATCAACATCAACGTGGTGCGCGAGCCCAATGACGGGTACTGGTCGGACGTGTGGATGCAGAAACCGTTTTCAGCCGTGTATTGGGGCGGACGCCCGACCGAAGACTGGATGTTCACAACCGCCTATGCGAGCGGTGCTGCCTGGAACGACAGTTTCTGGGAGAACGAAGAGTTCAACAAGTTGCTTCTCGAAGCACGCGCCGAGCTCGACGACGACAAACGACGCGAAATGTACGAGCGCATGCAGGACATCGTGCGTGTTGACGGCGGCGTTATCGTGCCAATGTTCGCCAGCTATGTGATGGCGCACAAGAACAATATAAAAACGCCTGACGTCGTCGGCGCGAACTGGACGCTGGACGGCTTCCGCGCGCCGGAGCGCTGGTGGTTCGAATAAGCCAAATCGACCCGGCCCAGCTTCAGGGCCGGGTCATTTCTGGTCGGCCCTGCGAAAGGCGCCCTGCACGATACGGTCGATGACCATCGCCACGAACAGGATCGCAAACCCGCCAAGAAGCCCGGGACCTTTGGCTGCAAACTGCAGCGCTTCGAGAATAACCTTGCCAAGTCCTCCGCCGCCGATCAGCAATGGCAGATACGCGTCGCCTGCGATCCCAAGTGATCGATAGCGTCTGGTTCGCAACCTTTGAAAGACCGTGTCAGTCCTCGGGCAGGTGGAAGGACATAGAGCAGATTTCGGCGGACATCTTCGTCAAGCCAAGGCCGACGCGTGTTCCTTATCCAGGACATATTCGCCGGCAATCGGTGCGACGGAGTCGACGAAGGCAGTTCGCGGGTTGTCGCGCGTGAGCGCGTGAAGGGCAGGAACCTTGCCGCCGAAAACGCCTGCTCCTCCGGAAGCGGCCGGCGCGACAAATCGCACATGCGCCACCGGCAGAGCCGCATTCCGCGCAGTTTGGAGGAGGCGTGCGGTATTATCGATGGCATCCCAAATGTTGAAGCCGCCAAGCTCGTCTTCGGTTGTGAAATAAAACTGCATATCGATGAGTAAGAGCGCCGTTTTTTGACCGTAGCCGAGCATATTGCCGAAGCCCTGGTGCTTAAAGATGTCCATGTTCGTGTTCCTTGACATCGCTCTAACAGGCAATTTTGGCGTCACAAGACGCCCATGTTTACGTAGGCAGCGTTGTGCTGTCATTCCAGACATCGTCGCGCATAATCGAAAGGAGTTATAGCAAGCCCGTGACCTTCGCCGATCCGATTAGCCTCACCGGTCTAAGAATTCACCGGCAGCGAAGCCGTGCTGTAGTGGGGGATCAACTTTGCGGAGCACCGGCCTGCAAAGAGCGCTTTAACGGTCTAATGCTCAAGCAGGTTCAATTGGGTGGGCTTGGACTCTTTGTGCTGTCGAAATCCAGAACGTCCAACGTACTTCTCCAGATATCGAGACGATTGCGACCCTTGCCGGCCGCGTCGGCAAGATGAATGAGTTGCTTGTTACCGGCTATGGCTGCGGCAATGGAAAAAGTTGAGTACTTGGTCATTTTCAAGATACGTGCGCATCGGGTCAGCGCAAAGAAATCCACAATCGCTTCGCAACCCCGCAGGCCTGTAGGAGCTTTTTGATAATCAATATCGATGACATCGCCACCCCGTTGCCTGATTTCTTTTACCAAACGGCCACGGTACTCTGGGTCATCGGAACACACGAAAAAACCTTCATTCTTTTCGATGCAGCGGTCGATATAGCACATTCCGGCTGCTTCAATTGATCGCCACGTATCTTTCGTCATTTCAGTTTCGTTCTCATCGGCCACCACCTTGTCCGTCAGTCGAACGTGGACCCCGACTCGCTTTTGCAGATCATCCGGAAGGGCGCGCGCGATCGGCTCTGCGGGTTTGGTGCTTTTTGCTGCCTTTCTGTATGACGTTACAAATTGATCAAAGCCGATGTTTGTCGCGAGGTGGTAGTATTTCGCATCTCTATGGAGTTTGTCGGCACAACTGTTTCCCCATGTGTGTCCTTGCCTCAGCACGATTTGATGAGCGCCCGCAGGCAAGGGTAGGAAGCATTCGTCAATTTTATCGTGATCGCTGCAGTACTTTTCGAGTTTGACGGATCCTTTAGGCATCCGTGGGATAAATGTGCAGTTGTCAATTCGTATCAAATCCGTGTCGTAAGTGCGAAGCATACCTTGAGGCCTATCGCCGTTTCGTTCCCAAAGGACACCAATCTTTGCGTTGGTCTGATGCAGGTCTGCAATTGCGGTCACGGCCCAAACGTCAACGAGCCGATCGCCGAGGCCGGAAAGACAGTTCAGGTCATGATAGAAACTACATACCGGTAGCTCCTGCCATTTGGCGCGGAGCCAGTATCTCAACGAATCCATCGGTTGCTGGATCATTTGTTGCCGATATCCGGAGCATGGAGAGCATTTGTCCCATCGCCCGAAACCGGTTCGAAGTGGACCACTGGAAGCATGTCATGGCACTCAGAGTAGATCATCTGATTGATGGCGAAATTCACATGTGCAAAAAAGGAGCATACGAATGGTTGATAGCAATGATCAGAAACTCTTGCGTGCGGTCCATAGGAGAAACTGTTTGCCTGTGCTTTGGTTTTGGTCAAAAAGGTCACATGTTCAAAAATAAAGGTCTTTTTACATTCTATAGTCGAAATCGGATAAATAGGCGATGAACTAAGAATTCATGCCGTTCATTCCGTATCCGGCAATTGGAAGGCAATTCGAGCAGCTTTGCGTTTCTGATGAAACCCTTCAAACTCTTATCAATTGCGAGAAAGATCAAAGCCGGAGTTTATCTGGTTTTATGCCTACGGATGTTTTTCTTTTTGACGAATGGGACCCCGACGGGCTCCGTGTATTCTAGCCGAACACCCACCAACAAGCGGTGAGGGCATATTGCTGGACCGGGGAGTTCGATTTCTGCAGTGGCTATCCGGATGCACAACTGCACCACCGTTTTCACTGGCACGTTATTGCTGCAAGTTTGGTTTTAGAGACTGAACGTTGCGTCATGTGTCAAGACGGCTCTTAGCGGACATGTAACACTCCAACCAGTCCCAACAAAATGCTTGAATGCTGTCTTTGTCTACAGTCCTTGGATTCAAGCAGCTTTCCAACCAAACACCCTCAAGGAAAACCAGAAGAAAGGAAGCGAACGGTTTGGGTGGCAGCCTTAGTTTGCGTTCTTCGACAAGGTCCGAAATCAGTTGCTCAAACACCGAGAGTTGTTGTTCGAACGTGTTTTCAAACGCCGACTTGAGTTCGGGGATTGTCTGCGACAGGCTCCAAAAACCGGTATAGGCACCTATGGTATCATCACCAGACCAGCGCTTCGAAAAATACAATCGGAACAGCTCTTTAAGCCGGTCTTCAGCAGACAGTCTCCTATCTCCTGCAATCGCTTCTATTTCGCGCAGATAGCCTTGCGCCATGTCCTCGTAAGCAGCAATGAAAAGACTCTCTTTCCCGGAAAAATAATGTGTCAGAAGGCCGGGCGAAACGTCCAGTTCGCTGCAGATCTCACGCACGCCGGTGCCCTGTGCGCCATATCTTGCCAAGGTGTTCCGGGTCGCCTCAAGCAGGAGTTGGCGTCGGTTTTCCGGTGTCAGGCGTTGTTTCTTTGCCGTGGCCAAAGGAATCGTTCCTAGCGTCTGGTTGCAGTTTTTCCGGCAAGCGTGTGCGCGTCAAGCACGACAATTGAGACTGACAAGCATAGTAGCTTCAAAGGGGCACTTGCGTGAAACGATTATCCGGCTATCCGAAAGCAGGATCAATATCCGGTTCGAATTCTGCAGCAGAAATGCGCAGCCACTCGCAAAAACTGGCCGCATAACTTGCAGGTATCATCAGTTCGAAGCCTGTGTCCGAAACACGGTGAATGTGGAGCCTTGTGTGCGCCATCAGCGTCACCGCGCAGTGACCGGGCTGAAAAGAATCCAGGTCCAGAACACATCCCTTTGTCATCAGTTTGACGGCATTCTTGCCTGCGATCTCCAGCCGGAGCAGGCCGTCACTCGCATCGCTTATTGCCGCGAGACCTACAAGCGCTTCCGTGAGTTCCTGCTCCAGCGTTGCAGTGGCAGGAGAGCAGATCATGTGCCAACAGTTCCGTCCAGCCCAGGCAAGCCGGTACTGACCGGCCCTTGTGTAGTTTCCCGGTGCGGGTAGATGTTGGAACCTGAAGCGGGCCAATGCGGCCTCAATCATTTCCTGTTTGTTTCGGAAGGGGATAAGCCTCAAGACTGTTGCATCGGTGGCGAGGCTGATCTTGACGTTCGCCTCTCCGGACTGGTTGCGCACGCCGACGCGTTCCGAGCCTTCAACGTAAAACAGGGCGCGGGGATCAATTGCGGACACGTTCATTCTCCGGGTCGAAGAACTGGTGAGACACGATTTCTGCTGGAACACGCTTTTCCCCGTGCAACGGATCGACAATCTCGATCACTTCACCCAGGCGCTCCTGCCCGCGGCGGACCAGCGCTATGCCGATATGTGAACCGAGAGTAGGGCTCCATGCGCTAGACGTCACATAGCCGTCATCAGCGTCGGGTGTAATGTTAACGCCCCTCGAGAAGATATGCGCGCCTTGCCTGAAAGAACGGGATGGATCCAGCGGTTTCAGCCCGACGACGACTTCGCGATCCGGGTCGGTTAAGCCGGGGCGCGCGCTGAGGGCGCGCCCAACATAGTCTTTCTTCGTCGACATCATCATGCCAAGCCCCAGATCGGAGGCCGTGGTAAAGTGGTTCAGTTCGGCGCTCACATGCCCTTTTTCGATCCGCAAAACATCCAGCGCCTCGACACCGTAAGGTGTGATACCAAACGCCTCTCCATGGCATTCGAGCGCCTCGGCAAGCGCGCGGCCATTTCGGGAAGGAACGTAGACTTCAAAGGCAAGCTCGCCCGAGAAACTGATGCGGAAAACGTGTGCACGGACACCGTTTAAGACATGACATTCGCGAACCCCAAGAAAGGGCAGGGCATCATTGCTGACATCAATATCAGGGGCGATCCTTTGCAACACATTGCGCGCTTGAGGTCCGGCAAGGGCTATGCCTGCCCAGTCTTCACCGACATCGGCGATTGCGATATCCATCTCTGGCCAAAGGACCTGATGACAGAATTCCATATGGTTGAAAACGCTGTCGGATTCCGCTGATGTGGTGGTGATGAAGTAATGCTGTTCGTCTAGTCGCGAAACCGTACCGTCATCAAGAACGATTCCGTCCTCGCGCAACATCAGTCCGTAGCGGGCTTTTCCGACCGGCAGTTTTGCGAAACCGTTGCAGTAGATCCGGTTTAAAAATGCGGCGGCGTCCGGGCCTTGAAGGTCGACTTTACCGAGGGTCGAGACATCGCAAAATCCGACGGCGTTGCGTACCGCCAGTACCTCGCGGTCAATCGCCTGCTGCATGCTTTCTCCCGGTTTTGGGAAATATCGGCTCCGATACCACAAGCCTGCTTCGACAAAGACCCCACCCTTTTCTTCGACCCAGCCATGCAGTGGCGTGCGCAGGATTGGTCGCCAATGCCCGCCGCGTGATCGGCCAGCGAGCGCTCCAATACTGACTGGCCGATAAGGTGGGCGGAAGCCTGTAGTTCCGACCTGTGCTATGGATTTTCCAAGCGATTTCGACATTGCCGCAATGCCGTGGACGTTTGAGTTCTTGCCCTGGTCCGTCGCCATTCCCAAG
>JBCCOK010000105.1:0-8172 GCA_039025395.1 Pseudomonadota bacterium | reverse complement strand
TCGCGGTCTGGATCTGTTGACCGTCCGTGCGGGTGCGCGTGCCGTCGTTGCCGCGCTCCGTGACCCGGTTCACCCGGTTCTGGTGTGGACCGCTCTGATGTGGCCCGCTCTGGTTTCGTGAACGCGACCTACATCGAGTTTTACCTTTGCCAGTATAAGGCAGCAAAAGCCTATGCCACCAGAGGCATCTTTTACTGCAAATCGCAAGAATTGGATGCCTATCTCGCTTATCTGACTGGCGCACTGGCTCTCTCAGAACTTGGCTTGGGCGAATTCGTGGCCGCCGGACAAAATGCCAACGAGGCCATCGCTCTCGCCAAGAATTTCGATCTCGGGATAAATCGCCATTCTGGATCGGTCGCCTTGTTGCGGTATCAAATCCGGACCGGTGCTCCGTTGAACCCGGACGAGATCGCGTATCTTGAGAGTTTTCGCGCCGATGCCACCGAAGTTCAGCGTCTTATTCCGTATGCCGAATGTCTGGCCGAATATGCTTGGATATCTGGCGATCGTTTTGACGACGCTATTGGGCTGTTGTCCCAAGCTATCGACTTGGCTCCGACGGCTGAGATCGCGCAGACCGCACATGTTTGGCTGAAAAGGTTGAAGCCAGACCATCAAGCTCCGAGTTTTGAGGGTTTCCTTGATTGCTATCGTCTCGAACTAACGGACGACTTTGCCGGTGCCGATCAATCCTGGTCAGACCTCATGGCGCCTTACGAACACGCGCTTTGCCTCGCGCAAGGAGATCAGACCATGCGCTCGCGCTCGGCGGAGATATTTGAAAGTCTCGGCGCTTCGGTTGCGGCACGACGCGTACGCGCTTCACTTGTCCGCACTGGATTACAACCTTCATCCAGGCCTCGAGCGTCAACTCTCAGGAATCCGGCCGGGCTCACAAATCGCCAGATGGACGTCCTGCGTTGCCTTCAAGACGGATTGTCGAACGCGGCCATTGCGGATCGGTTGTTTATCTCGGCCAAAACCGTCGACCATCATGTGTCGGCTATTCTTGCGAAGCTCGACGTCAAGACACGTGCAGAGGCAGCGAGTCTGGTTAATAAAGGTTCGCTCGACAATTGAGTTTTATAACGGATGTAACGAGATCTGTATTCACACCGCTATGTCCCAAGACTACGAGCTTGCTGTCAGCATTGAGATGACAAACCTTAGGCGATGGTCATATCGATCGCGGAATTGGCTGTCGGTGTGCTGATTAAATGCAGACGCCCGCTGCACAGGACATCAATGAACGATTTGGCCGTTTCTTCTCTGGCCAATGTCGGCTTTGGGAGGTGGTTTCAACGGATGGACCCAACACTCTAATCTTTGAAGGAAGAGGGAGTGTTGAATATGGGGTATCGACAACGGATCTATTTTGCATCCAAACAGAAGGCTTAGATTTGGGATCGATGGCAGCGTGGCGAGTCGATGAGCTCGATCGGCCGGCTGTTCGATCGCAGTTCCTCTTCGATTTACCCGTTGTTGCCGCGCACTGGTGGTATTCGTCCGCCCGAACGCAAGAGATCGCGTCTGGCGCCGACGCTTGCTGAGCGCAAGGAGATATCCAGAGGCGTGAAAGCCCGCCATTCCTTTCGCACCCCTGCCAGACAATTGCACCGTTCGCCTTTAACGATCAGCCGTGAGGTGCGGCGCAATGGCGGGCGTCTTGCATATCGCGCGACAACCTCGGATGCCGCGGCATGGGACTGGGCCCTGCGTCCCAAGCTGAGCAAGCTGGCTTGTTAGCCGGACTTGTGTCGCACAGTATCGGGCAAGCTCCAGTGTAAATGGTCGCCGCAGCAGATTGCTGGCTGGCTGAAGCGCGAGCATCCCGATGACGAGCAAAACCGCGTGTCGCACGAAACCATCTACAAAAGCCTGTATATCCAGACCCGGGGTGTCCTGAAGAAGGAACTGCTGGCGCATCTGCGGGCAACACGCTCGATCCGCCGGTCACGGCATGCCAGCCTGAAACGCAACGGGCTTGGGCAGGTCAAGGACGCCGTGTCGATCAGCGAAAGACCTGCGGCAGTTGAAGGCCGCGATGTTCCTGGCCATTGGGAAGGTGATCTGATCGCGGGATCGAAAAACAGTTTCATAGCAACGCTCGTTGAGCGACATTCGCGCTACATCATGCTGTCAAAAGTTCCCAACAAGGACACAGCCAGTGTTGTTGCCGCTCTGATCAAGCAATCAAAGAAGCTGCCGCGCGAGCTCTGCAAATCCCTCACCTGGGACAGGGGCAAGGAAATGGCCGGGCATCAGCAATTCACTATAGCAACGGATATTGATGTCTATTTCTGCGATCCCCACAGCCCATGGCAACGGGGCTCGAACGAAAACACCAACCGGCTGCTGAGACAATGTCTCCCAAAAGGAACAGATCTATCCGTGCACTCACAAGCCAAGCTCAGTGCCATTGCTCGCCAGCTCAATGAGAGGCCAAGGAAGACCTTGCAATATCAAACGCCGGCTGAGAAGTTTGCAGAATGTGTTGCAGCGATCGATTGAATCCGCAGTGCATCGCTGCTGTTTCGGTACGGCGTGGCGTTAGGGCGGTATGGGCTCGAAGCCGACTTGCGGCGGTGCAGCACAGAACGGGATTTGGTATTCGTCTGAATGTCGGTTCTAAACGACTTCGCGTGAAAGGTTCGCACCTGCACCGAAAGCCCACTCCCCCCATAAGAGACATGTTCGCTCGTTCAGCATCACCCAACATGGCCTTAGAGCTGCCATTCGCATCACCGCCTCGGCGGCGGTGCAGAAATGTTTCACAAAACCGAGGCTCATCAGGTTCGATACCGTAAGAGCCGATCTGCTGTTTCGTCATAACGGCCATACGGCAGAGCAGATGTTTGTACGCAAAGCGTCAAACGTTTATTGCGACAGTTTCGCGAAAATACGCGTTACGCAGGCTGTCAAACCGCAACCGGCTCTGAACAGCAAAAACGAATGTATTTGCAGATGTCGCTAAACGTATGGCAAGTATGCGAGCCCGAATTAAAAGCAACGCATGATTTTCCGACACGTTTCTATGGGTCCAATGGCTATTATACCCACGGTGTTCATGTCGATCGAAGAGTTGCATCCAAAAAGACAGCGAGAGGGAACTTAAACGTGATGAAGACAGAGGTGACATGCCTGGTTGAAAGCCAGGATGGCTTGGGCGAAGCCCCGCTTTGGGTCGAGGAGGAGGAGGCGCTCTATTGGGCCGACCACGTGAACTATAAGATGAGGCGGTGGAGTGCGCGCACGGACAGCCTTGACGTTTACGATACACCTGGTCCCATGGGGTCATTTGCAATGCGGCGTAATGGCGGCATGGTTGGTGCTACGGACCACGGGTTCCTCAGTTTTGACCTGTCAGCCGGAACATTCACGCCCCGCACAGACCCGGAAGCCAACCACCCGGAAAACCGGTTCAACGATGGCAAATGTGACCGCCAGGGCCGTTTTTGGTGTGGCACCATGAACAAGAAAATTGAGGCAAAGACAGCTTCGATTTACTGTCTTTCACCGGACTGGACTGTCACAAAACATGCCGACGATTTGAAATTCATGGTGAGCAACGGTACCGCCTTCAGCCTCGATGGCCGCACGATGTATTTCTCCGACACGTTGGGCGATCAGGTTTGGTGCTTTAGCTTCGATCCGGACGAATGCCGCCTTTACGATCGCCGTCCGTTCTTCTCCACAGCAGATCGCCCCGGGATGGTCGATGGGGGAACAGTCGATGCGGAGGACTGCTACTGGTGTTCGTTGGTGGCCGGCGGCAAGATTCTGCGGATCGATCCAAAGGGCAGGGTAATGCTTGAGATCGACATGCCCGTGCCGCGGACGACCTGCCCGACCTTTGGCGGCAATGGCTATGAACGCTTGTTCGTTACCTCACAGCGCATATTCATGACCGAGGCCGAATTGGAAGAGTACCCTCAGTCGGGCAATGTCTTTGTCATCGACGGTCTTGGCGTTAAGGGTGTGCCGGAACCCCGTTTCGCCGGATAGAATCGTTAAATCCTCACCACGACCTAGCAAACCGGCGAACCCTAACGACAATAAAGGGCCGGATTCGATGCTGATCGGGCTCTTGTCGGGGTGATCTGCGAAATCGTTGTGATTGTCGGCCGTGCGGGAAGGCTTTGCACTGCGTCCAACCGCTGGAGCACTTTTCTTCACCTTCGATCAGGACCCGAACTTCGGCTCGGGCAGACCCCTGACGCCTAGACCATGGATGGCGAAGAGGCTGCCGGGTTTTGGGTGTCTGGCGCGCTCGGCGTCGGTGAGAAACGAATGCTGCGACGTGACGAACAGCGTCTCGTAGTTGTCTCCGCCGAAGTTAACGCAGGTGGGGCCACGGACTGGCATGTCAATCTCCCGATCAAGGCGGCCTTTCGGGTCGATGCGCAGGATCTTGCCGCCGAGGTTCAAGGCAAACCAGTAATAGCCCTCGCTATCGACCGTGGCACCGTCGACGATTGCGGGCTTCCGGTCTTCGATAGAAAAGAAGGGGCGACGGTTGGAAATGTGACCATCGTCAATATCGAAGTCGAAAACGTAAATCATGCCGGCGGTTGTGTCGCCAAAGTACATCAGCGTGTCTTGCGGATCGAAGGCTATCCCATTGCTGCAGACGAAGGCGTAATCCTCGGCGACCCTGCGGCATGAAAAATCAGGCTCAAGGCAATAGATGTACGCCGTTTCGCCTGTCAGCTTTGTGTCCATGCTGCCGCACCAATAGCGGCCACGACGGTCGATCTTTCCATCATTAAGCCGGTTGTCGGGCTTGTCCGGCTCCGGATCGACGACTTTGTCGAACGTGCCGGTTTCAAGGTCGATCGTGCAAAAGCCGGAATTCGCGCCACAAACCAGGCCTCCGCCCGGCCGGAACCCAAAAGACCCGATCTGCTCCGGCATTTCCCAGGTCCTGCGTTCACCAGTGGCGGTGTTCAGCCTGTGAAGTGATGGTCTCGGAGAACCAGCCAGATCGATTGAAGCACCGACGTGGTCCGCCCAATAGATTGAGGCTTCTTCTGCAACCCAAATGGGTGTCTCGCCCAAGCCGTCATTGCACTCCCAAAGACACTCGATTTCCACCAACGCATTGCTCCTTCTCATCGCCGCCTTGGCTCCCGTGGCTCAGGAATCCTTCTTTTCCGTCAATACTTAGGAAGTGCCATGGCTGATCTTAAGCAGTCTTTCTGTCCCTAGCGAATTTTCTTCAAAGAGTCGCGTGGTTTCTTGAAAGCGCGCGTTGTCGGATCCGGCTTTGGGGGTCTGCTCAGATTCTGCGCAGGTCCTGCGCGTTGGAACGCATCGCCATATGTGCGTGTTCGGCTTCCGCACTGCGCGCGCCCTGTTGACCGGCGGCACCAGTTGCCTTAAACGACACCGAACCGTACCGTACGGTACGCATCTTGCGAGGATCCGTTGCAATATACTGCACAGCCAGGAACTGACCGTGAGGATGACGCGGCGTTTACGCCGCGGCAGGGCGCGGTTCTGGAAAAGGCGCTGGGTCTATTGGTCGAAGGCGGGGACCGGGCATTGACCACGGCGCGCATTGCGCGGGCGGCAAGCTGTTCGAAGGAAACACTGTACAAATGGTTTGGCGACCGCGACGGCCTGCTTGCCGCGGTGATCGCCTATCAGGCCGGCAAGGTTCGTGCGCCGGCGCCCGGCGAGGTGCCGGATACGATTAAAGCCTTCCAGTCGCAGCTTGTTTCCTTTGCCCATGACCTGCTCAGCGTCCTGTCCGGCGATGTTTCGCTTGCGCTCAACCGTCTGGCGATCGGGCAGGCCAGCGGCGAAGATGCCAAGCTCGGACGGCTGGTGCTGGACCGCGGCCGAAACGCCATCGGCCGGCGCGCCGGTCAATTGCTTGAAGCCGGAAGGCAGAGGGGTTTCATCCAGTATGCGGATCGCGACGAGGCGTTCCGTACCCTCTACGGCCTGATTGTCAGCGATCTGCATGTCCGTCTGCTCCTGGGCGACAGGCCAAACCGCGGCAAAGACGATTACACAGCGCAGGCGCGCAAATCGGTGGATCAGTTTTTTGCGCTCTACGGCGCAGTTGGCAGGGCGCCGGTCAAGAATTCGACGGCCTGCGGGCCGGCAACCACAGCCAAGAACCGTTCGGACAGGCGACAAAAAGGCAAGCGACACAAGGAAAGGCAATGACCATGCGTGTTTATTATGACCGCGACGCGGATCTCAATCTGATCAAATCGAAGAAGGTGGCCATCATCGGCTATGGCAGCCAGGGGCGCGCCCATGCGCTCAATCTGAAGGACAGCGGTGTTCCCGATATTGCCATCGCCCTGCGCGAGGGCTCGGCCACCGCCAAGAAAGCCGAGGCGGACGGTTTCAGCGTCAAATCGGTTGCCGAAGCCGCGGGCTGGGCGGATCTGATGATGATGGCAACGCCGGACGAGTTGCAGGCCGATATCTACCGCGACCATATTGCCCCCAATATCCGCGATGGGGCGGCTATTGCCTTTGCCCATGGCCTCAATGTTCACTTTGGCCTGATCGAGCCGAAATCGTCCGTCGATGTGCTGATGGTCGCACCCAAGGGGCCGGGCCACACGGTGCGGGGCGAATATGAAAAGGGCGGCGGCGTGCCCTGCCTGATCGCCGTTCATCAGGATGCCTCGGGCAATGCCCAGGATCTCGGGCTCTCCTATGCCTGTGGCGTCGGCGGTGGGCGGTCCGGCATTATCGAGACAAACTTCAAGGAAGAGTGCGAGACTGACCTGTTCGGAGAGCAGGTGGTGCTGTGCGGCGGGCTTGTGGAGCTCATCCGCGCCGGTTTCGAGACGCTGGTCGAGGCCGGTTACGCGCCGGAAATGGCCTATTTCGAGTGCCTCCACGAGGTCAAGCTGATCGTCGATCTGATCTATGAGGGCGGCATCGCCAATATGAACTATTCAATCTCCAACACGGCCGAGTGGGGCGAGTATGTTTCGGGTCCGCGCATCATCACCGAGGAAACCAAGGCCGAGATGAAGCGCATCCTCAACGACATCCAGACCGGCAAGTTCACCTCCGAGTGGATGCAGGAATACCGTGCGGGCGCGTCGCGCTTCAAGGGCATCCGCCGCAACAATGATGCGCACCAGATTGAAGAGATCGGTGAGAAACTGCGCGGCATGATGCCGTGGATCAAATCCAATGCGCTGGTCGACAAGGAACGCAATTAATCGCCAATCGGCGCGGTCCATAGGGACCTCTGGCAAGCTTCGCCCGAAAGGGCGGGGCTCCGTTTCGCCAAAAAAGGAAATACAACCCTTGATATTAAGGCGGTGGCGCCAATTGTGGTGCGATTGAGGCAATCATCAAACCGGAACAATCATGTAGCTTCACTTTTTGTGAACATCTTTTGCTGTCGAAGAACTACACGAATTATATCCAATTCCTGTTAAACAAACTTGAGTTGCAATCGACTGGCGCTTCTGTTGGGAGTTTTTCCTCATCTGCAAACCAGTACGAGGAAACATCAAATGAAAGCGCATCTTCTTCGAAGCGCAACGATTGCTGTGCCCCTGATCGCTTTGGCAGGCGTTTCAAATGCGGCGGATGCCATTGTCGAACCGCCGCCCGCGCCACCGCCGGCACAGGTTGCCGTTGAGCCGCCCGGGTTCTGGAACGGGTTTTATGTCGGCGCTCTCGTCGGCTACCACTACGACTCGGTCGACACGGTCACAGACAATGGATCAGGCGCTTCGCTCGGCGGTTATGTCGGCGGCAACTACCGTTTCAACAACAACGTCGTTGTTGGGGCGGAGGCCGACTACAACGCCGCCTTCGGCAATTTCGACGGATTTTCATGGGAGCTTTCAAGCTTTGGCAGCGTAAGGGGCCGGCTTGGCTACGCTCTCGACCGCCTGCACGTGTATGCCACCGGCGGACTTGCCATTGCCGACTTCGAGGAATCCTTTCCCGGTCCAGGAAACCCGGGCGTTGAGACCGGCTGGGCGGCAGGCGGCGGGGTCGAATACATGATCACCGACGCAATAAGCGCGCGTGCCGAATATATCTACATGGACTTCAGCGATACGTTCGAAGATGTCGGTGCGCCACCCGGAATTTCAACCGATATTCAGAATGTCCGCGGTGGTGTTGCCGTCCATTTCTAGGACACGATGTCATCGGATTTCATTTCGCCCCTTC
>JBCCOK010000104.1:0-8182 GCA_039025395.1 Pseudomonadota bacterium | reverse complement strand
GCCCAGTGCGGCCCGCGATGCGTTGCCGCCCAATTTGCAGGAGAATTTTGAGATGACTTTGGATGTACCCATGCCCGATCCCCGCATCGTCGACTATCCCGGTTTGCGCGTCGTAGGCCGCGCCCGCCGTTTTTCATTGGAGGAGCGTTCCCGTGTGCCCGCGTTCTGGGAGGAAGTGATCGAAGAGATTGGTCAATACATGTGGGGCAACGAGACGTTCGGGGTCAGCTTTGATTTCGATGAGCAGGAGGCCATGACCTACATGGTCGGGTTCGCCGATGACGGGCGGTGCGACAGTTCAGAGCTGGATCACCTTGAATTGGTGCCGGGGCGCTATGCAGTGTTCGACCACGCGGGGCACATTTCGACCATCGCCCAAACCTGGGCGGGGATTTTCGACGGCGGTCTGGCAAAGGCGGGCGTCGCGCCGCGCGGTGGGCCGGAGTTTGAGCTTTACACGAAAGAGTTCCGGCCCGAGACACCGGGAGGCGTGTCAATCTGGGTGCCGGTGGGGTGAGGAGGCTTAAATGTCTGCCTTGTGGACAAATGCTACCATTCTAGCTCAGCCAACTGCGGACCGTCGCACTAGGAATAGGTAATGAAAAAACTACGGAACTGTGCTATTAACTCGCCAGCCAGGAGGCTAACATGAGCAAACACATTTTAGACGGCTCTCGGTTTCGTAGTGGCTCGACTAGGTCTTTGCAATTTGCCCGGATTGAATCCGCCGAGCGACGACATCCGCAGTCAAAGGTGCTTCAAAAACAACCACACCACGCCGACCCAGGTGTCCGCGCAAGGCGGTTTCTCGCAATAGACCGTCGGAAGAATTCGTGAGCTGACGTCAAAATTGAACTAAGCTTAAGCCAATTGATTTCGCCGACAGGCGTTAACTCTCCTGAGCCCAAGTAGGCTGACATCGACTTTGGCGGCCATGGCTTCCACAAGCATTGGCGGTTTTGTTTTTTCACCGCTTTGGGTTCATTCCCGATATTGGTTGCGAGACATCCGGGCACGGTATCAAGGCCGTTCGTGGAAAAAGATCGTCGGAAATGTCCGTGATAAGCGTTGAATGTGAGAGGTGTGCGATCAAGGAGGACGGAGAATTGAAGAAAGCACTTTATTGCGTTGCCACGGCGACCGCGACTTGTGCCGGAGCGGCACATGCTGAGGCACCGGATATCAAGACTGCCGCGCCTGTTATTCACCTTGCCGATAACCTTGATGAGAAGGACAATCTCGGGTGGTGCATCGACACGCTCGGTCGGGGATTTGGTGAGCGGCTGCAAGCGCATTCCTGCAAACCCAATGGTGGCGATGTTCAGTTTGAGTTGGATGCGGGCATGATCCGCTCGGTGGCTTTTCCGGAATACTGCATGGCGCTTGCACCGAATGACGATACGACTTTTGCCTTAGTGTCATGTGACGCAACGGAGAGCTCACAGCAGTTCAGTTATGAGCCTCAGACCGGAAATATCACTTTAGCGGCCGACGATGCGCAATGCGTTGCGGTTGGGGGTGAGAGCCGCTCGGCAGGGCCCTATATGTCGCGCGTGTTGACTTTGGCGGATTGCGCAGAAGCTCCGGCGGAACTGGTTCAATGGGTTGTCGTCCCGTGAGAGCTTGACCCTCGCTCCTGGAACCCAAAGCACATCCGTGCAGCCTTCGCAAAACCGTCATTGTTCTGTTGCCTCTGTGTAACGTCTGAGCTGCAGAGACGAGGCATTCGCTACCAGGAAAGGTTACAGAATGATCTCTTCTCGTCTTTTGCTCGCAACAGCGCTTTGCAGCGTTGTTGCCCTGCCTGCCGCTTCCCAAGAGGCTGGCGCTCGAAATGTAATCCTCATGATCTCGGATGGCATTGGGTTTAACGGATGGCTCGCCGCCGACTACTATCAGGGTCTTGCCAATCAGCAGGCCTATCAGGTGACCCGCCCGGACGGGACTGAACCCGTCATGTACGGCCTTGACCACCATTCCTTGAATCTTGTGGACGGGCTTGGGCGTATTTTGCCAAGCGCGGAAGATGTGCGACTTGCTGCGGGCGCTGTGGCGCAGGGCTACGACCCGATGACGCGTTGGAACCGGTTTGAGAATACCATCCGCAACGATTTTCCGCCGATTGAAGAGCGCTATACGTCTTACACCGACAGCGCCGCGGCCGGTACCGCGCTGATGGCGGGGCGCAAGACATCCAATGGACGCATCAATCAGGATTGGAGCGGTGAAGAAAACTTCCGAACGATCGCAGAGATTGCCATGGATCAGGGTTTGTCCGCCGGTGCCGTCGCCTCTGTCATGCTGTCGCATGCCACGCCGGCAACCGTGATCGCTCACAATATCTCACGCAATAACTACGTCGACATTGCCAACGAGATGTTTGCCAGCGATATGTCAGTGATCATGGGGGCGGGCCATCCGTTCTTTGACGATAGCGGCAATCGCGTCGATCCAGAGGACGAGGACGCCTATCGTTTCGTCGGCGGGGCGGACACGCTGACGGCCTTGACCAGTGACGCAGGCCTGAACGGGTTCACCTTTGTCGAGACCAAGTCTGACTTTGAAGCTTTGGCCGCAGGCAACGATTTGCCCGAGCGCGTTGTTGGCGTCGCTCAAGCCGGTGCGACTCTTCAGGCAAGCCGCGAAGACTTGACTGTCGCAGACACCCCTTCCGGGATGGCCTACAATTCCGTTGTGCCCGATCTGGCGACGATGAGCCTGGGGGCGCTGAACGTCCTGGACCAGGACCCTGACGGATTTTTCGTCATGATCGAAGGCGGTGCTGTTGACTGGATGGGCCACGCGAACAACATGCCGCGCTTCATCGAAGAGCAGATCGATTTCAACCTGGCCGTGGAAGCCGTGATTGGCTGGGTGGAAGAGAATTCTAACTGGGACGAAACGCTGCTGATTGTCACCTCTGACCATGAAACCGGCGGCATCTGGGGCGAGGGCACCTGGACGAACGGTGTCGGCGGCCCTGTGGCGTCTGATCGTAGCGATGAGGCGCTTCTTGCGGCGCGTTTCCATCCTGCGGAGGATACATTTAACGAGTATCTGGCCGTTCAAGATCGCGGTGAGGGCAATATGCCCGGCTACATGTTCTCGTCGCGCAACCATACCAACGAACTGGTGCCCCTTTGGGCTCTTGGTGCCGGGTCGGACCTGTTTGCGCAGTTCACTCAAACCGACCTCCGCGCCTCGGAACTTTGGGGCAAGCAGTACGATTGGCAGGGTGAGTATGTAGACAACACGTCGGTGTTTCACGTGATGGTGGATGCGATGATGCAAGGCAAGCTGCCGAATGCGCTGAGCCAATAGCAGCCAGTTAAACGCAACCTTAGTTTTCCGAGTAACAAGGGGCCAAAATTACTTGGCCCCTTCTTTATTCAGATTTCAAAGTTTCAGCGGTTCGCTCCAGGAACCCACAGCACGTCCGCGCGACCTTCGTCGTTTGCGATGCGGGCGGCGCAGAAGAACCAGTCGGATAGGCGGTTGAGGTATTTCACCGCCGCCTCGTTGATGGCTTCCATTGTGGCGAGTTCTACGGACAGGCGCTCGGCGCGGCGGGCGACGGTGCGGCAGAGGTGGAGGTGGCTGGAGAGGGCGGAGCCTGCGGGGAGGATGAAGGATTTCAGCGGCTCAAGCCGATGGATCATTGCGTCGATCTCGGCTTCGAGCCGCGAGGTTTGCTCGGGCGACATGCGCAGCACGGGGTAGCCCGCTTCGTCGTCCTTTTCCATGTCCGGGCGGCAGAGATCGGCGCCGAGGTCGAATAGGTCGTTCTGAATGCGCGACAGGGCAGTATCAACCTCGCCGCTTGCGTGCAGCCGGGCCATGCCGACGGTCGCGTTCAGTTCATCAACAGTGCCGTAGGCGGTCACCCGCATCGAGTGTTTGGCGACGCGCGCGCCATTGCCCAGGGCGGTTTCGCCCGCGTCACCGGTTTTGGTGTAGATTTTGTTCAGAACGACCATGTCTCAGCCCCCTCGGCGCACAAGTACGAAGACCAGCAGCAAAGCGACCGCGACGAATTGAGCATAGATGCGGTAGCGCATGATCCTATTGGCATGTTTGCGGTTGAAATCCCCGCCTTTGGCAAAGCCACCGATGCCGGTCAGCAGGATGCCAAGCACGACAAGGCAGGCAATGGCCACGACGATGAAAAGCGGGTCTTTGAACAGCATGCGCGTCTCCTTCGGAACAGCACCTAGCGCGACAGATCACGCTTTCAAAAGCACTTTGTCCATAAGTTTCGTTGGTAAAATGCGCTTCAGGACGGCCATCATCTTGGTCGGCGTGGTGATCCGGTAGCGCGCGCGGGGCGATGCTGCGGTCAAAGCCTTGTAAACGGCCTCTGTGGTGGCCGAGGCGGGAAGCTCGAAGGCGTCCGGCTTGCCGCTTTCGTCGTAGAGGCGGGGGAGGAAAACCTTTTCATAGTCCGCAACGCGGTGCGAGGCCTTGTAATCGACCCATTTCTCGAAATGTGGGATCGAGTTCCGGCGGATCTCGCTGGTTATCGGACCAGGTTCGATCAAGATCATGTGGATACCAGTGCCTTGCAGTTCGAGGCGAAAGGTGTCGGCCCAGCCTTCCATGGCGAACTTCGTGGCATTGTAGACGCCGCGCCAGGGCAGGGTGATGAAACCGAGAACGGAGGAGTTCATCAGGATGCGCCCGTGCCCCTGCTTGCGGAAGGTGGGCATGAGGCGGCGGGTCAGGTCATGCTGGGCGAAGAAATTGGTCTCGAAGTTCAGGCGCAGCGCTTCGGTGGGCATGTCTTCCAGCAGACCGGGTGTGCCGTAGGCGCCGTTGTTGAACAGCGCATCCAGTGTGCCGTCGGTGCGCTGCAGCGTCTCGGTGACAGCCGCTTCCATCGTGGCGGGGTCGGTGTAGTCGAGGACGAAGCTTTCCAACCCTTCCGCTTCCAGGCGCGCGCAATCTTCGGGCTTGCGGCAGGTTGCAAAGACCCGCCAGCCGCGCTTTTTCAGTCCGTGCGCCGCGTCATAGCCGATGCCGGAGGAGCAACCGGTGATGAGAATGGTTTTTTGGGCGGACATGGGGCATCCTTGAAGTCGGGAATGGAGGTGCTCATGCCAACGCATCATGCGCATTGTCAATGCGGCAGCCTATCGGCGGAGTTTTATGGCGATCCCGATTTTATCGTCGTGTGCAATTGCAAGGCCTGCCAGCGGCGCACTGGTACGCCGTTTGGGACAGGGGCGTATTTTCGCAAAACGCAGATGAGCGTGGCGGGCGCGACCTCATCCTGGGGACGGACAGCGGATACAGGTCGGGCACTGGAGAACTTCTTCTGTCCGACTTGCGGGACCACGCTGTATTGGACGCTTGAAATGCGGCCGGACCATATCGGGGTCAGCTACGGGTTGTTTGGGACCGAGTTGCCGGAACCCGTGCGCGTCATCTGGACCGAGGAGCAGCACGATTGGGTGGGTTTCCCAGAAGCGTGGCCGCGGTTTGAGAAGGGGTCACCGGAGCCGACCTAGGTGCGAGGGGCGCTGCCCCTTGAGCTCCCGGATTTATTTCCGAGCCGATGAAATGCGCCGGACAGGGTGCTAGTGAGCTTACCCGGGCTGCAGGAACTTGCCGAAAATCCAGCCTGACACGGTGCCGTCGGTGCTGCGGATTTCGTACCAGCCGTCGGCTTCGGACAGCATCTCGGCCTTGGTGCCTAGTGTCACCTGGCCGACGACGGCGTTTGACGTGCCGGGGCCACTGCGGAGGTTTACGCGTGTGCCGGTTACGTTCCAGAGGGCGCGGGCCTCGACTGCCGGTTCGGTTGCGGCAACGGCAACAGTTTCGGGCGCAGGTGGCGCGAGGTTGGTGCCGCGCAAGGCAGCGGCGCTGCGGGTTTGACGGAGATCGTCGCCTGCGGCCAACGCCATTTTCACTGCTTCGGCATCGGAAATCGGCGAAACGTAGGGCGCGACAGGATCATCCACCGAGGGCAGATAGGCGGCCGGGATCAGTTCAACCTCAAGTGCTGAACTGCGCGCGACAGGCTCTGGGCGACGGGCAGGGTCGCCAAAAACTTGCAGAATACCGAAAATGGCCACCAGCGTGACCACGAGCAGACGAAACATCGATCATTCCCCCCAAGGAATTCATCCGGCTTAAAGCCGCGCCTCGAGAAAGTACACAAATACGCGGCGTCTCTTCAGGGGAAAAAATCATTGTTGTTTTCATATCAGCATCCGCTTTACCCCCCAAGACGAGGGGGCTAATACAGCATCTATGAGCAGCGACGGCGACGACCGCAATATCGAGGAAAAAAACGTCCCGGAACCGCTTCGCCGGGCAATTGGCGAGCGGTATCTGACCTATGCGCTTTCCACGATCATGCACCGGGCTTTGCCCGATGTGCGGGACGGTTTGAAGCCGGTGCACCGGCGAATCCTCTACGCCATGTCGCGGTTGCGGTTGACCTCAAGCGGCGGGTTTCTGAAGTCGGCCAAGATCTCGGGCGACACGATGGGGGATTTTCACCCTCACGGCGACGGGGCGATTTACGACGCGATGGCGCGATTGGCGCAGGATTTCAACGTGCGCTATCCGCTGGTCGACGGGCAGGGCAATTTCGGCAATATCGACGGCGATAACCCGGCGGCCTCGCGCTATACCGAGGCGCGGATGACGGCGATGGCCGAGGCCCTGTTGGAGGGGCTGGACGAGGATGCGGTCAATTTCCGGCCCAATTACGATGGGCGGTTGGATGAGCCCGCCGTTCTGCCTGCTGCCTTTCCAAACCTTCTGGCGAACGGGGCAAGCGGCATTGCCGTCGGGATGGCGACGAACATTCCGCCGCACAATATCAGCGAGCTTTGCGATGCCTGCATCCATCTGGCGAAGGCCGACAATTCCGAGCGGGTGCGCGATGACACGCTAATCGAGTTTGTCAAAGGCCCGGATTTCCCGACCGGCGGGATCATCATTGACCCGCCCGAGGTGATTTCTGAAGCTTATCGGACAGGTCGCGGGCGGTTCCGGGTGCGTGCGAAATGGCATGTTGAGGATTTGGGCCGCGGGCAGTGGCAAATCGTGGTCACCGAAATCCCATATCAGGTTCAGAAAAGTCGCCTGATCGAACGTTTGGCCGAGGCGATTAATACCAAAAAGATTCCGATACTGGCAGAACCTCGCGATGAAAGCGCCGAAGATGTTCGCGTTGTCCTTGAGCCGCGCTCGAAGAATGTCGATCCGGATGTTCTGATGAACATGTGTTTCCGCAATTCCGAGCTGGAAAGCGCGTTCAGCATGAACATGAATGTGCTGATCGATGGGGTTACGCCGCAGGTGTCTTCGCTGAAACAGGTGTTGCGGGCGTTCATGGATCACCGGCGCGAAGTGCTATTGCGCCGCTCGCGTTTCCGGATCGGCAAGATCGAGCATCGGTTGGAGGTGTTGGAAGGCTTCATCACCGCTTTTCTAAACCTCGACCGCGTGATCGACATCATCCGTTACGATGACGATCCGAAAGCCGCCTTGATGCGCGAGGATTGGTCGAAGGACCATGTGCGCGCCACGTCGGAGAAGGACTACAAGACGCCTTTGCCGGGCGATGGTGAACTGTCAGAGGTTCAGGTCGACGCGATCCTGAACATGCGCTTGCGGTCGTTGCGGCGGTTGGAAGAGCTTGAATTGAAGCGCGAGCGCGATGAATTGCAGGCGGAATGGGCCGACTTGCAGGACTTGCTGGAGAACGAGAAGCGGCAGTGGAAGACCTTGGTCGACCAGCTTCGCGATGTAAAAAAACAGTTTGGAGATGACCGCCGCACGCTGATCGAAGAAGCCGCCGAGGTGGAAGAGGTTCCGCTGGAGGCGATGATCGACCGCGAGCCGATCACGGTGGTCTGCTCGCAGATGGGCTGGGTCCGGGCCATGAACGGCCATATCGACCTGGGTCGCGAGTTGAAGTTCAAGGATGGCGATGGCCCGCGGTTCATCTTTCATGCCGAGACGACGGATCGGCTGTTGCTGTTTGGCTCGAATGGGCGGTTTTACACGCTCTCGGCATCGAACCTGCCTGGCGGGCGCGGGATGGGAGAGCCGCTGCGCCTGATGGTGGACCTGCCCAACGAGGCGCAGATTGTGGCGCTCTTTATCCATCAGGAGGGGCGGCAGTTGCTGTTGGCTTCTTCCGCCGGTGATGGCTTTGTCGTGC
>JBCCOK010000103.1:0-9211 GCA_039025395.1 Pseudomonadota bacterium | reverse complement strand
GCGCGCAATCCGCCTTGTCAGCGACCAAAATCGCCTCGGTCAAATGATTCAGTCTAAGCCTGAATTGCTCTAACGGTGCGGCCAGCCTTTGCACGCCGCCGGCACGCCAGCCACCAAGTCCTCACGCGCTGTTTCAGGCAAATCCTTGGGGACATGGCGAATCGCGTACCTGCCGCCTCGAACGCTCGTCGTTTAGATGGGCAAGAATGGAGCTTCCCGGCGTCTCAAAAGTCGCGTTAGACCGGTGGGCGAAGCCACGAGAACGACAGGAAAACGACAACATATTTTGTCGAACCGCGCTCTATGTGAATATACGGGTCGCGCTGCAATCCGTGCTGCCGCCCGCAAACCACTGGAGCAAATCTATTATGGCCGCCGCATTGACCATTGCCGTTCTCCTTGCGCTTTCCGTTTCCGTTGTTCGAATCGCAGCGGTCGCCTTGCGGCTGACAGGATTGCCGGAGAACGTTGCCCGCTTTCAGTGCGTTTCGGCTTTGACCGGAACCGGATTTACCACCCATGAAGCGGAGATGATCGTCAACTACCCGATCCGGCGTCGCATCGCGATCGGACTCATGGTGCTCGGAAATCTCGGACTGATTTCGATCGCTTCAACCTTCATAGTCGCCTTTGTGCGCACCGGACCCGATACGCAGCACATTTTGTTTCAGGCAACGATTATATTGGCTGCCATCGCCGTGACCTTCATCGTGCTGACCAACAAGACGCTTGACCGCGGTATGTGTGCCATGATCGGTCATGTACTCTTGCGCACCACATCGCTTGAAGACAGCGGTTACCACCGGATCTTGCAGCTTGGCAGCGAACTCAGCATTGCCGAGCACGAGTTCATGGGTACAGGGACCAAAATGCTCAATGAACTGAATCTGAAGGGGCAAAACCTGCTTGCCATCCGCAGGGCCGGATCCCTGACCACGGAGACGCCGCAGGATGATGCACAGATCAGCCCCGGCGACACCCTCATTCTTTGCGGTACCGAGGATGCCCACAGGACAACGTCGGCACTGATGGACGGATCCGGGAATTCCGGGACGCGCTAAGATCCGATCGCTCGTCTACTGGCTCTGCGGCCTGCCGTTGGTCCATGTCACGTCCTGCCCGAAAAGCGGCACGGTTGAAATCGACATTTTAGCCGACCCGTCCTGTACCTGACGCGAATGAGCAAGATAAATCAGCGTATCATTCTTCCTGTCATAAACGCGGTTGATGACGAGCTTCTTCCAGACGATTGACCTGCGTTGTTTGAAGATCTCTTCTCCGCCCTCATCCAACACGATATCACCAATGGTGACCGGACCGGTCTGCCGGCACGCAATTGACGAGTTGGATGGATCTTCAAACCAGTTTCCCTTCTGCAGCCGGTCGACCAGACCGCGCTCGAAATAGGCCACATGGCATGTCACGCCTGAAACCGCCGGATCTTCAACCGCTTCAATGATGATGTCATTGCCGAGCCAGTCGACACCGACCTCACCCACCTCGTCAGCCATTGCGGCAGGTGCTGCCAGTGCCATCGCGGCTAAGGTTGCCGCAGCAATCGCCAGTTTGCGCATCGCTTTCTCCCTCTTTCCGTCCTCTGCCTTCATATAGGAATGGCGTTGTTGCCATTGCGAGTGCCGGCGGATCGAAGTGCCGATTTGAGACAACACAGTAGCATTGGTCAGCACCACCAGAAGATGTGTCTGGACGCAGACGTGAGACCGTTTCATAGTTGAGGCTGGAGCCACCCTGGCAGGTCAACCACGGCAAACGGCAAAGGACACACAATGGTAGCAACCGTGAAAAACGCCATCCGCCTGAGCCTCGTTGCAGCCTTGGCTGTGCTTTGGTCTCACGCATACGCTCAGCAGGCAGCGGACAGCGTTGCCCCGGAAATGGCGACCGGCATGTCCTCGCGCGAAGCGGTTCGCGCCAGCTCTCATATGGTCGCGACCGCCAATCCGCTCAGCACCAAAGCGGGAGCTGACGTGCTGGCGGCTGGCGGCAATGCGATTGACGCCATGGTTGCCGTGCAACTTGTCCTCGGTCTGGTGGAACCGCAATCTTCCGGCATCGGCGGCGGCGCTTTTCTTGTCTACTATGATAGCGACACCGATCGCCTGACCACCTTTGACGGTCGCGAAACTGCACCGATGGCCGCAACGCCTACACTCTTCCAGGATGAAAACGGCGAGCCTCTGCAGTTCTTCGACGCGGTTGTCGGCGGCCGGTCGGTTGGCACGCCCGGGACTCTGAAGCTTTTGTACGAGGTACATGCAGCGCATGGCAGCGTCGAATGGGCACAACTGGTTCAGCCCGCGATCGATCTCGCTGATAACGGATTTGAAGTCTCTGAACGTCTGGCCATGATGTTGGAACTGGACAGGGAACGCCTTGGTCTCCACTCAGAAACGGCCGACCATTTCTTCGATGCGGACGGCACACCGCACCCGCAAGGCCATCTGCTGACCAACCCGGCCTATGCGCAAACACTCCGGCTCATCGCGGAAAATGGGGCCGACGCGTTTTACACCGGCCCCTTGGCACAGATGATTGTCTATACGGTAAAAAGCGGAATCCCCGGCAATCCCGGCGTTCTGGCAATCGAAGATCTCGCAAACTACCGGGTAAAGGAACGGCCTCCGGTCTGCCTGCCATATCGCGGATACGAGGTCTGCGGCATGGGACCGCCCTCCTCCGGCGGTCTGACTGTCGGCCAGATCCTCGGAATTCTCGAACCGTTCGATCTTGCATCAAGAAGCCCGGCGGATCCCGAAACGTGGCAACTGATCGGCGACGCATCGCGCCTCGCATTTTCCGATCGCGGGCGCTACATGGCCGACAATGATTTTGTTCCGATGCCGACGAAAGGCCTTCTGGACAGGGCCTATCTCGACGAAAGGGCCAGCCTGATAACGCCCGGTATTGCATTGCCACAGGACGATGTGAAAGCCGGAGCGCCCGAATGGGACCATGCCATGCTGCTCGCCGATGACGAGAGCATCGAATTGCCGTCAACCACCCATTTTTCGATTGTCGATAGCGACGGAAATGTCGTTTCAATGACGACAACAATTGAAAACAGTTTCGGATCGCGCCTCAAGACCGGAGGCTTTCTGCTCAACAATCAGCTCACTGACTTTTCCTTCAGATCGCACCAGGATGGCATTCCGATTGCCAATCGCGTGGAGCCGGGCAAGCGGCCCCGATCGTCCATGGCGCCGACGATCATCATGAAGGATGGCAAACCTTACATGGCAATCGGTTCTCCCGGCGGGAGTCGGATTATCGGCTACGTGGCCCGGGCGATCATTGCCCATCTGGATTGGGGAATGGACGTGCAGACGGCCGTCAATATGCCCCACCTCGTCAATCGGTTTGGGCCTTTCGACATCGAAAGTGGAACGGAAGCCGAAAGACTGGCTGCACCGCTCGAAGCCCTCGGCTACAGCGTTTCAATCCGGGATCTGAACTCCGGATTGCACGTCATTCAGATTCTGCAGGACGCGCTCATCGGCGGCGCCGATCCGAGACGCGAAGGAACCGTCCTTGGCGAATAATCAACCGAAAGGCTGTCAACGGGACTTGGACAATTTTTCTAAAACAAAAAACAATAAAAACAACAATTTAAGATGATGAACTAAATGAGAAAATAATACTTGGATGCGCCTCTGCAGCGCAGTATAATTGGACCATGCAAACAGTCGCAGACTCAAGATTTCGCATGTTCATGGCTGCTTCGGCTGTTTTTGTCGCAGCCCTGCTCACCGGTGCGGCTTTTGCCGGCTGGCTGAACCACAGTGCCGACATTTTTCTCGCCTATACAGCTTCAGGGCTCGCTTGGTGCTTTTAGAGGCTCAGTCGATCACATTTTCGAGTGTGTCAAATTAGACCGGTGACATCCACTCCGGCCAACACTAGAAAATAGAAATATCAACCATTTCGTGTGTGCACGCGGAAGGAAAATTCTATGGCTGCAGTCAGGTTTGGACTCATCACACTTATCGCCATTGTCGGCGTCGCCTTTGCGTGGCTCGCCTTCGAATGGTCACGCTCGGATGCGGGGCAAGGAAACGAACCGTTTGGTGTGGCATTCGAACTCATCGACCAAACGGGCACGCCCATTACGCAGGCGGCTTTCCAGGAGAAGCCGACCGCTCTGTTTTTTGGCTTCACGCACTGTCCGGACGTGTGTCCTACGACACTGTTCGAGATGGATGATTGGCTTCGCAAGGCCGATCCCGACGGCAACAGCATCAACGCCTATTTCGTGACGGTGGATCCCGAACGCGATAGCAAGGAAGTGCTCGGATACTATATTTCAAGCATCACGGATCGGGTCATCGGGATTACAGGTGAGCCAAAAGAGGTGCTCGATATGGCGCGTGGTTTCAGAGTCTATTTCAAGAGGGTGCCACTTGACGATGCAGATCCGGAAGGGGATTACGTCGTCGATCACACAGCCTCGGTCTTTTTGCTCAATGATGGCGGCCAGTTTCAGGGCACCATTGCCTATGGCGAAGACGGAGACGTCGCTGTCGAAAAGCTGCAGAACCTGATCAGTGGATAGGCGCTTGGACACTCGAAATACAACCGGCGAAAGCGGTTGAAGCAGATAAGGCTCTACGCTTCGGGCAGCGAAGAAGAGTGCCAAATAGCCTTTGATGTTCTGGGGCAGCGTTTCGAAGACGACGGATACGCACTTGCGACGATGGAAGTCGACGAGAGCTCTCATACTTGGGAGGTGTCTCTTTACGCTGGAGAAGACGAAGTAGAGTGGCTTGCCGCAGCGATGCAAGCCTGTCTTGAGCCAGTGCTGCCTGCACTTTCCGTCTCGGTCGAGACGCTTCCTGATATCGATTGGATTGAACATTCTCTGGCTGGTCTGCCGCCGGTGCGTGCCGGTCGCTTTGTCGTCCACGGATCGCATCACAGCAGCCAGCTTCGCGCCGGAAATCACGGTATCGAGATTGACGCCGGCCGCGCGTTTGGAACCGGTCACCACGGGACGACCGATGGGTGCCTTGAAATGCTTGACCGGCTTTCCCGCGCGCGCGCATTCAAGCGTGTCCTGGATCTCGGCACCGGCAGCGGCGTCCTCGCCATTGCAGCGGCGCGCCTCAGCCCGGCATCGATCCTTGCAACCGATACCGATCCAGTGGCCATTGACGTGGCCCGCCAAAATACCAGGAAGAACCGCTGCGGTCCGCGGATCAGGCTTGCAACGGCGCGTGGGTTTCACGCAAACATTTTCGCAGAAGCCGGACCATTCGATCTGATCATCGCCAATATTCTGGCGCGCCCGCTCATGCAGCTTGCCCCTGACCTGAAGCGAAACCTTGCGCCCGGAGGCGATGTCATCTTGTCGGGCATTCTTTCAGAACAGCGGAGAAAGGTACTTTCCGCCTATACCGCCCAGCGACTTTATCACCGACGAACCCTCTGGCGTGACGGTTGGGTAACGCTCCATCTTGGAAGCTAGAGAACAACAGACGCAAGTCTTTCAATGGGATTTGCGGCGGTCGGTCTTTAGAGCAAGCGGCGGTTCTAATCGAACAGACGCCGGCCGCGATAGATGTCTTCCCGGGTGTGTCCGAGCGACTTCAGCGTCTCGTCGTCCAGCGACAGCAGGTAATTGTCGACATAGCGGCGTGCTTGTCTTTCACGCGCCTTCGATATCCTGTTGAGCGCGTTGCTGAAAAATGAATTGGACATTTTTTTTGTTCCTTTTCAAAGCAGATAACTGATGCGCTATCTCAATAGTGACATATGTCGTAGCCTAGGATTCCGTTAGGCGGACCCGTGCATAGGAGCCCTGTGAATTCTGCATATTTGCAAGGTGCCGCTGCTGTTCCGGGTCTTCATCCGCATCGCAGGAGAAAGAGACCGCATGTTTCAGAGTTTCGAGGTCAAGGCATCGGCGGACAAGGGCCGCGAGCGGCTGCAACTGCTGCGGTCAAAGTTTGATGACAACGGCATTGACTGTTTCCTGGTCCCGCGTGCGGACCGGTTTCAGGGCGAATATGTTCCGGATTGCGAGGCGCGTCTTGCCTGGCTGACGGGATTTACCGGGTCTGCGGGCACCGCCGTGATCTTCCGTGACGATGCCCACGTGTTTGTAGACGGGCGCTATACGTCACAGCTTCGTCAACAGGTAGACCTTGAGGTTTTTACGCCTGAGGATTTGGTCAAGACGCCGCCGCGCACATGGCTTGCGAAAAACGCGCCGAAAGGACTTCGCATCGGCGTCGATCCATGGCTGCACACGGTCGCAGGCATCCGCGCGCTCGATGAGGCCGCCGCCAAATTCGAAGCGTCGGTGATCAAGCTTGACGCGAATCCGATAGACGCCGTGTGGAAGGATCGACCGGCTGAACCGCTGGGACGCGTCACAGTTCAGCCGGAAGAATTCGCCGGTCGCACAGCGGTTGAAAAACTTGAGGACGTTTACGCCGCAATGACAGAACAAAAAGCCGATGCTTGGATCGTGACCGATCCGTCTTCCGTCGCATGGTTGTTCAATATCCGCGGCAGCGATGTCGCGCATACGCCACATCCGCTCGCCCACGCGATCATCATGCCTGATGGCGAGAATGCGCTGTTCATTGATCGGCGCAAGCTCGATAGCCAAGCGCAATCCCATCTCTCGGAGCTCGCCGCGCTGCGCGAACCCGATCAGCTTGAAACGGTCGTCTCCGAGCTGGGTAAAGGCGGCGCTGCAATCCTCATCGATCCAAACCTTGCACCGGCACGCATTGGCGACATGATCGCCGAAAGCGGCGCCAAAGCCATCGAGGAAACAGATCCGTCGCGGCTTCAAAGGGCCCGCAAAAACGCCGTTGAATTGAAAGGCAGCCGTGCCGCCCATTTGCGCGACGGCGCGGCCATGGTTCGGTTTCTGGCGTGGCTTGACGATCAGCAGCCCGGCTCCGTCGATGAAATCGCTGCCGTAAAAGCACTGGAACAGGCGCGCCGCGATACCGGAGAACGCCTGCAAATGCCGCTCAAGGATATCGCCTTTGAAACCATATCCGGCGCAGGTCACCACGGCGCCATCGTTCATTATCGTGTCACGACGCAAACCAACAGGCTTCTCAGCCCCGGCGAACTCTATCTTGTGGATTCGGGCGGCCAGTACCAGGACGGAACCACCGACATCACGCGCACCGTGCCGATCGGGTCGGTCGGCGCCGACGAAAAACGCTTCTTCACGCTGGTCCTGAAAGGCATGATTTCCCTGACCCTGCAGCGCTTTCCAAAGGGCACGCGCGGCGTCGAAGTCGATGTCGTTGCCCGTTCGGCCCTGTGGAACGCAGGTGCAGATTACGCCCACGGAACCGGCCACGGTGTCGGTTCATACCTGTCTGTGCATGAAGGCCCGCAGAGCATTTCGCGCCGTGGTATGCAGGAA
The DNA here is from genome assembly GCA_039025395.1 of Pseudomonadota bacterium. Lineage (GTDB taxonomy): Bacteria > Pseudomonadota > Alphaproteobacteria > Rhizobiales > Rhizobiaceae > Hoeflea_A. Next base: position 1,800 of record JBCCOK010000103.1, on the reverse strand, counting down.
CTACTTCCCGGTATGATTTGCTCGAACGAACCGGGCTATTACCGCGAGGGCGCATTTGGCATTCGCATTGAAAACCTTGTCGTCGTCACGGAAGCCGAGCCGGTCGAAGGGGGCGATACGCCCATGCTCGGTTTTGATACGCTCACCCGCTGTCCGATCGACCGGCGGCTGGTGGTCACCGGATTGCTCGACCCGGCAGAACTGTCATGGCTGAACGACTATCATGCCGACGTGCGCCGCGTCCTCACGCCGCTTTTGGACAACCAGTCGGCCAAGGATTGGCTCGAGGCCGCCACAGAGCCGATCAGCCCTGATTGATCGCTTTTGCATTTCCGCTGCCGTGATCAGCGCTCTGACCTCAAAAGGACGTTTGACGCCTTGCATTGCATGAGCTTCCCATCGTTCTCGCCTGATCGAATACACTACAATTCGCGATAACCGAGGGCGCCGTGCTGCGGAAGGAGCATTTTAGGCTCATTCCACACTTGCAACACGGTCTCGCTGCCGCAGAATCTTGGCCACGGTGTCGCGTGCCCCGATTTCACCTATGAAAAAGAAGTGGTTCCCTTCCACAACTTCCGTGAAATAGGACTGCGATGTTTCCATCATCAAGCGCAGTCTTTGCCACTCCGGCTGGCTCAGATCGCTCGGCTTGCGCCCGGCAAGTATGCGGTTCATGAGGACCCGATTGCGAACGAAAGCCCAGTCCGACGAATCGAGAAGAACATTCTCCAGATCGGACGTTGAGTCGTCATGTATCACAACTGGAAACGGGTAATCGTCGAACTGAAAGGCCGCCGAGGTCTTAATCGCACTTTCGATATCGGGAACCATTTCGCCATCCTTGAACACCATGCCTGTGTCGATGAGATCCAGCGGCGTGGCACCGATGAACTGATCAGCATAAGTGTCTTTCGGGATGATCGTGTGGCCATTGTACCGGTTCTGCTCTGCGACTGCGTTGAAAAACCAGTCATAGATCGGCGATCGGTCCGCATAACCGCTGCTGTCAAGTTTGATGGATTTGGTGTTTGCGGGCGGAAGAAAACCCGGCACAGGAGGGTCGGCCGACATCGCCACGAACATCTCGATTTCAAGGTCGGCACTTTTGGCCGCCCGGCCCAGGGATGCAGCGATCTTGCCGCCCATGCTCCAGCCAGCCACGATGACAGGCCCGCTCAAATTATTTTCCGCCATCACATGCTTGATGACGGCGACCACCTGATTGCCCCAGTCCTCAATTGTGTAGCCCGGCGCTGCTTGCGTGAAAACAGGATTCGCCATTGGGAACGACACGCCGAGGAATGGGTGGCCCGCTTGGCCGACCCAGTAGGCAACGAAATCTTCTGATTTGCCCCCTGGATAGCCGTAGAATATGCGCGCAAGGTGCGCATCACCCGGCACGAACACGATCATCGGATTTGTGCCTTCGCCAGGCACGAAGCGATAGAGAGCCTCGAAACCGGAAGCCTCCACAAGCGTCTCGCCAGAATACAAGTGAGAATTCCCGGCAAGCGGCGTCACCTTGTCTTCCTGCGCCTCAGCATTGGATATGAGGCCAAAGCCAATGGCCAACAACACAAGAACGTGTCCCATGTGGCACGCACGGATCCAGCGAACATACATCCAAAAATACATGCAGGGTTCCTCCCGAGACTGGATCAAAGGGTAACGGCGGTCAGCAAGTTGAGGTCTTCCGAAATTCTCTGTGTTGGCAGTGCAAACCACAAGATACAAGAACAACACATTGCTGCGCTCGTCGATTGACCTGAAATCGTCATGCTGTCTCCAACGACCATT
>JBCCOK010000102.1:0-9494 GCA_039025395.1 Pseudomonadota bacterium | reverse complement strand
CGAATTCGCCGAGCCGCGCATTTGGGGACTGGCTGCTGACGAAAGCGAAGCAGGGTGAGAAAGCTGAAAGAGAACAAGCTGGTCATTGCCAGCCACAATCAGGGAAAGGTACGCGAATTGCGCGACCTGCTCGACCCCGTCGGATATGCGCTTGTGACGGCTGGAGAGCTCGACCTTGAGGAACCGGAAGAGACCGGCAGCACATTCGAAGAAAACGCCAGCCTGAAGGCGCTGGCGGCCGCCCGCGCCGCGGCATTGCCAGCGCTGGCTGACGACTCCGGTCTTGCCGTGGATGCGCTGGCCGGAAAACCCGGCATCCATTCGGCCCGCTGGGCAGGCCCTGGCAAGGATTTCGATGCGGCGATGGTGCGCGTCAAGGAAGCGATGGACGGCAGTGGGAGCGACGACCGGACCGCAAGGTTTGTGTCCGTCCTGTGCGTAGCATGGCCGGACGGACACACGGAGTTCTTTCGCGGCGAGGTGGAAGGAAAGATTGTATGGCCGCCGCGCGGAGATCAGGGCTTCGGATACGATCCGATCTTCCAGCCAGACCGTTTTTCAAGCACCTTTGGCGAGATGAGCGCGGAGCGAAAACACGGCTGGCGGCACGGCGCCGTTGAAGCGCTCTCGCACCGCGCGCGCGCATTCAAGCTTTTTTACGAGCAGTGCGTGGAGACAGGAAAAGACTGATGCTGCAGCGGCGCGACAGTCCTGATCCCGGCTTTGGGGTTTACGTGCACTGGCCGTTCTGCGCGGCGAAGTGCCCCTATTGCGACTTCAACAGCCATGTGCGCCACAGGCCGGTCGACCAACAGCAGTTTGCGGACGCGTTCGGGCGGGAAATCGCCCATATGCGGTCGGTCACGGGACCGAAAACGGTCACAAGTGTCTTTTTCGGGGGCGGCACGCCATCGCTGATGGAGGCGAAGACGGTCGAAAGCGTTCTGTCGGCTATTTGTAGCGCCTGGCATGTGCCGAACGACATCGAAATCACGCTGGAGGCCAATCCGACAAGCGCCGACGCCCGTCGGTTCGGCGGCTACCGTGCAGCAGGGGTCAATCGCCTGTCTCTCGGCGTCCAGTCGCTCGTTGATGAGGACCTGAAAGCCCTCGGCCGTCAGCATACGGCAAGCGAAGCCCTGGCTGCGATCGAACTGGCCCGCAAGCGCTTTGCGAGACTGTCTTTCGACCTCATATATGCGCGTCCGCACCAGAGTGTCGGCCAGTGGGAGCAAGAGCTTTCATCGGCCATTGATCTCGCGGCCGATCACCTGTCCCTATACCAGTTGACCATCGAACCGGATACGGCGTTTTTCAATCTGCACAGGGCAGGCAAGCTCAATGTCCCCGACGGCGATTTGGCAGCCGATTTCTATGAGGCGACCCAGCAACTTACCAGCGAGGCAGGCCTGCCAGCCTATGAGGTATCCAATCATGCGGTGCCGGGCGCCGAAAGCCGTCACAACCTCACCTATTGGCGCTATGGCGACTATGTCGGTTTAGGCGCTGGCGCCCATGGCCGTGTCACCGGCGACGACGGCAAGATCGGCACTACCAACCTGCGCAATCCGGAAAAGTGGCTTGGTCAGGTCCTGTCAAAAGGCCATGGATTGGCGCACGAGGAGCTGCTTGACCCGAATACGCAGGCCGATGAACTCATGCTGATGGGCTTGCGGCTTCGCGAGGGCATGGACCTTGAACGGTGGAAGAGCCTTTCCGGCCGATCTGTCGATGCGGAAAAAGCACATTTTCTACGCACCGAAGGACTGCTTGAACAGATTGGCGATACGCGTATGCGCTGCACTGCGACCGGCATGATGGTCCTCGATTCCGTGGTAGCGGAACTCGCCAGCTGAAACGCAGTGCATCAATCCGGATTGACGATCTGATTGGCGAAGTTGGTGACCTTGTAGTAGCAGGGGTCATTGCCGGGCCGATTGAGGCGGTCGCGCAATGAGGGTTTGAAATCCGCAGGCAGTTGCCCGGACGTACATTGCGGCATTTGGGAGATCGTAAAGCCTTTATCGGCAATGCAACGTTGGAAAAACGCGCGCCTCAACGACGTATTGGTGTCGTAGCTGGTGATCTGACCGCCATAATAGCCGCCGACCGGCCCGCACCGCCCGCCAACACAATTGGCAAAGACAGGCCCCAGTGTTCCGGGCGTCGACCTAATCCTGAGATTGGCCGGAACGTTTTTCGCCGCCGCGACCCGACACTGGAAATAGGCGTTGTCGACCGCTTTCAGCGTCGTATTCGGACGGTAGCCAACGTCCGATACACAACCGGCTACGAAAAGGGCAAGGCTTGCTGAAAGCAATATTCGCTTTGGATTTGCGCGCACGGTTCGCCTTGTGTCGTTTGCTCACTCAATACGAAAGGCTGGCTCTGCCGCTTGCTTCCTCGAACCTAAACCTTTCTTGCATTGGATTGAAGCGCTTTCGCGATATCGACCTTCAACAGAGGCAGACGCCTGCCCGGCATGGACTCCGAGGGGACAGATCCGATAGGGCGCGCGCCCATCTTTTCATAGAACGCGGCGGCATTGGGGTCGGAAGCGATTGTAAGCTGGGTGATCCCGCGCTTCGCGGCAAGCGAAACAAGCGCCTGAAACAGGTGCGCACCGACACCCTTGCCCATGGCATTCGGATCGACGAAGAAGACCTCGATTTCATAACCGTCTTCATCGGGCGCAATGGCCGCCACGCCGGCCGGCCGACCATGCAATTCCGCAACAACGACATCGCCGGATTGCACCCTCTCGGGCTTGATCGTCAACGCGTCGCGGCTCTTCTCCATGAACGCAACATCGTAGCCCCAATGTGCCTTCGAGCGCAGGCAGATATCGGTCAGTGCATCGATCTCATTCGGCTTGGCGGGGCGCAGGGAAACAGGGTCGGTCATGGGCACATGGGGCAGCAGCAAGCTCGTCTTCAGTGCGCCTTCGACATGTCCCCGAGTACCTGCTTGGACTCGACGGTCGAATCGGCTTTGAGCCGGTAGACCATGGGCACGCCGGTCGCGAGATTGAGGCCTGTGACTTCTTCGCGCGACAACCGGTCGAGCACCATCACCAGGGCGCGCAGCGAATTGCCGTGGGCGGCAACGAGAACATTCTGGCCGGCCAGCACACGCGGCAAGATTTCCATCATGTAATAGGGCCAGACGCGGGCGCCCGTATCCTTAAGACTCTCTCCGCCCGGCGGCGGAACATCATAGGACCTGCGCCAGATGTGCACCTGCTCCTCACCCCATTTCTCGCGTGCGTCGTCTTTGTTCAGCCCGGAAAGATCGCCGTAGTCGCGTTCATTCAGAGCCTGGTCATGGATGGTTTCAAGATCAGGCTGATCGACACGGTCCAGAATGATCTGACAGGTCCGCTCGGCGCGTACAAGCACGGACGTAAATGCCACATCGAAAAAGATTCCATAGTCTTTGAGCGCAATACCGCCGGTGTTTGCCTCTTCCAACCCCTGTTCGGTCAGATCAGGATTCCGCCAACCCGTGAACAGGTTTTTGAGGTTCCATTCGCTTTGGCCGTGGCGCACAAGGACAAGGGTTCCGGGCATATTGACCGCCTTATTCTACAAATCGTTCAGGTGCGTGACATTCCCAGGACGTCGAGCATCGAATAGAGTCCGGGATCGCGACCGCGCGCCCATAAAGCCGCCTTTACGGCGCCGCGTGCGAAGATACCACGATCGAGGGCGCGATGTGTCAGTTCGACAGATTCGCCCATACCGGCGAAAATGACGGAGTGCTCGCCAACAACGGATCCGCCGCGCAGGGTCGCAAAGCCAATGCTTCCGGCTTCACGCGCTCCGGTGATTCCGTCGCGCACCCGCACGCTGTTTTTGGAAAGTTCTATGTCGCGACCTGCTGCGGCAGCTTCACCAAGCAATAAGGCGGTGCCGGAGGGCGCGTCAACCTTGTGTTTATGATGCATTTCGAGCACCTCGATGTCCCAGTCTGCGTCGTCTAGCGCCCGCGCGGCCTGTTCGACAAGGACGCTAAGGAGATTGACGCCAAGGCTCATATTGCCTGAACGCACAATTGCCGTTTTCCCGGAAGCCTCGAGAATGGCGTCGTCCTGACTGCTATCAAGACCTGTTGTGCCCAGAACATGCACGATACCGGTCTTTGCGGCACGCTGCGCCAGATCGGTGGAAACGGCCGGAGCCGTGAAGTCGATCACGCCATCGGCTTTGGCAAGCGCTGTATCTGTGTCAAATGTCAGCGGAATGCCCAACGATCCAATACCGGACAGTTCACCGGCATCGGCGCCGATTGTATCGGAACCTTCGCGCTCGATCGCAGCCGCCAGCGACGTCCCGTCATTGGCCGAGATCGCTTCTATCAAGGCACGTCCCATACGTCCGGCTGCGCCTGCTACCACCAGTCTCATTGCGTCCGTCATCTGTCTTTCGATCTCGCCGCGGCCAGCTGCATGCCCAGGCTTTCGTCACCCTCGATCCCGAGTGATTGAAGTTTGAGGAAGCGAGCATAGATGCCGTCGGTCATTTCCGCCAGTTCCTGGTGACTGCCCTGCTCGGCGACCTTTCCTTTCAGCATCACCACAATCTTGTCGGCCCGGTTAATGGTCGAAAGCCTATGCGCTATAACGAGGACGGTCCTGTCGGACATCGCCTCGTCCAGAGCCTTTTGAACCAACGCTTCAGATTCGGTATCGAGCGCCGAGGTCGCCTCATCGAGAAGCAGAATCGGCGCATCACGGACCAGGGCACGCGCGATTGAGATTCGCTGCCGTTGGCCGCCAGAAAGCGTCGCCCCGCCTTCGCCGACGGGCGTATCATAACCCTGCGGCTGTTCGACGATGAAATCATGCGCATAGGCGAGCTTTGCCGCGCGCTCGATTTCAGCGTCGGTGGCGCCGGGTTTGCCGTAGCGAATGTTGTCTCGCAGGCTACCTTCGAAAAGATACGGATGCTGGGAAACATAGGCGATCGAATCGCGGAGCGAGGCCTTCTTCGTGCTGGCAATGTCCTGTCCGTCGATCAGAATCCGGCCGCTTTCGATATCGTAGAACCGCGGCAACATGTTCATGATTGTCGTCTTGCCGGCGCCCGAAGGCCCGACAAGGGCCGTCGTCTTGCCGCCCTCGGCAACAAAACTGACATTGTGCAGGACTGGGCTTGCTTCGGCATAGCTGAAACTGACGTTATCGAACGCAATCGTTGCTTCGGAGATTTTCAGGTCTTTGGCGCCCGGCGCATCGGGTTGGTGCGGAACGATGTCGAGAATCTCATATATCATCCTGGCGTTGACCATGGCGCGCTCCATTTCAACCTGGAGCCTCGCCAGTCGACGAGCCGGATCATAGGCAAACAGCAGCGCGCCGATGAAAGAGACAAGTGAGCCGGGCAGCTGCTGAGTATTGATGGTCTGCAATGCTGCATAGGCAAGGATACCGGCTACGGCGATACCAGCCATCGTATCGGTTAGCGGGCTCGTTCGCTCGGTCAAGCGGACGATGCGATTGGAGCGCTCCTCGGCCTCGGTCACGAGGTCATTGACCTTGTCACGCAACTGATCCTCCATCGTAAAGGCTTTTACGACGGCAATACCCTGCAGGGTTTCCTGTATGACACCGTACACACGGCTGTTGACGAGGACAGCTTCATGCGTGGCACTGCGAAGGCGCTTGGAAATATAGCGGATCGCAATGACGGCAGGCGGGCCGAAAACGAACATCATGATGGTGAGGATCGCATTCTGATAGAACATGACGCCGACCAGCGCGACGAGGGTCAGCAAATCCTTGGCCAGTGAGGTTACGGTAAGGTTGAGGACACTGCTGATACCGGCGGCGTTCTGCCCGATTCTTGCAGCGATCTGCGCAGATCGCGTTTCGCCAAGATAGGCGACCCCAAGATCCATCAGATGGGAAAATAACCGGCGCTGGTACCGGGCAACGATGTTGTTGCCGATTTTGGCAAGTGCAACGGCCTGCCCATAGGTCGCCAGTCCGCGCAGGAGAAAAGCAATCAGAATGCCGCCAGTAATCCACCAGACGACCTCGGAACGCTGCCTGGCGAACGCTTCGTCGACAATATCCTTCAGTATCCATGCCATGAAGGCAGTCGACAGCGATATTATGACAAGGCAGAAAATCGCGAACGCATAGGTGCCGATATAGTCTCGGGCGTTTTCAGATACGATCCGCCGCAACAGGCTGAGGATCGTATCCGTTTTCATCCGCGCTTGGTCTGTTTTCGACACTCGCTGCGCTGCCCCGATTTTGTTTCATCAGCGGCTCTATATACGGTTCGGTAAGCTTTGCCTATGGTTTCCAGCGCCTGCCCTCGGTTGAAACGCCGAAACGCGCAGGTGTTCTCGCATAGGACGCCAGCCCGATCAAAGCGGCAAGCGGGTGGGTAACAACGCAGGTCGCGATCGACTTTAGAAGCGCCGGATGGGGTGCCTTGTCTTCGAATGCATCCCGGAACTCCGGCCGCTGGAGAATCGGAACAATCTTCTGCGCAATACCTCCAGACAAAAACACACCGCCGCGCGCCATAAAAATCAGAGCAAGATCGCCTGCGACGCGGCCCAGATAGGCCGTGAACAGTGAAAGGGTTTCGGCCGCAACGCGGTCGCTACCTTCAAGGCCGGCGGCGGTGATCTGGTGCGGCGCTGTATGGACGGGTTCACATGCGTCGGCGCTGCAGATGGCATTGTAGAGATTGACCATGCCGCTACCGCACAGAAGCTGTTCTGCAGATATGCGGCCTTCTATAGGCTCGACAAAGGGGAAGATGGCAAGATCGCGCTCGGTGCGCGGGCCGAGATCGATATGTCCGCCCTCCCCGGGCACTGGGATCCAGGTGTGATTGGTGTAGACAAGCCCGGCTACGCCAAGGCCTGTGCCGGGTCCCAGCACAACCCGCGACATGTTGGCGTTTGCGGAGCCGCCGCCAATCTGGCGCAGATGCTCACCATCCAGCGAAGCCGCGGCAAGAGCCTGCGCCTCGAAATCATTCAGGACAATGACATCTTCGAAAAAGAAATCCTTGATCATCTGTTTCGGGCGGACGACCCATGGACAATTCGTCAGCTGTATCTCATCACTGTCGACCGGGCCGGCGATGGCGAAAATGGCTGACCTCGGCTGCACCGAGGTCTTGTCCAGAACGCTCTCCTGGATTGCATCTTCAATGGTTGCGAAATCCGCCGTTGCCAGGATCGGAAATTCCCGCGGCTGCGCGTAGGCATCTATGAGGATTGCGAAACGCGCATTGGTACCGCCGATGTCGCCGATCAAAATCGGAAAATGGATGATCGCCTCCTGGTCCATAATGTTGGGCATGATCATTCAAACTCCGAAACCCGCGGGCATTGCATTGAGGCAGACCCGCTCGCAACCCGGTCGGGCAAAATGGCCGATATGCAGCTCGTTAAATCGATTTGATTTCATCCTATAGTCGATACCACAGCAATTGAAAGCGGCGTAGCCGATGTTTCACGACACAGAAGCCCGATAGGGCGGGAATGTTGCAATCTTACTGCGCGTAGGGCCGCGGCGTCGGGACGGGGACCAGCGCCGGCATACTGAATGGCGAGCGAACCGCCTCCACCGGCGCAAAAGCCGTGCGTGCGCCGCCCGATTTGAACGTCACCGCCTCTTCCGAAGCCGGAGCGGCCGAATCGAGGACAACAGCGCAGACGGCGGGCAGATCGCCCATCATGATCTGCCGTTTTTTCTTGGGCTGCGTGGTTTTGGCCGACTTCTTGGCGGGTTTCTGAGGCTTGAGCGCCACATCGAACCACCAGTCAAGGGCAGCGCCGCAGCCTGTTTCCGCCGGAACCGCCTGCTGTGGTCTGCAGTTGGTTGAATCTTTCGGGCACCTAAGCCGGATATGCATGTGATAGTGGTGACCGTAATAGGGCCTCACCTTGTTGAGTTTGGCGCGATCCCCGCTCCAAGTCTCGCAGAGTTTTTTCTTGATCCCGGGATGAACGAGAACGCGCTGCACTTCCGGATAACCCGCTGCGCGCATGATCAGCCGGCCATGGGCCGGTGTCCAGACATTTGGATCGGTGACGACCGACTTTGCCCTCAAGACTGAAATCGCGCTTGTCGTCTCTCGTTCCGATGCGCTGAAGCGACGGTCGGGCATGGGTGTAAGCCAGATATCAGCGTCAAGCCCGATCTGGTGCGACGCATGACCTGTCAGCATCGGGCCGCCGCGCGGCTGCGACAGGTCGCCGACGAGAAGACCCGGCCAGCCATCAAACTGGGCCGCATCGCGCGAGAGTTTTTCGATGGTCGCGATCAATTGAGGATGGCCCCAACGGCGATTTCGCGACAGGCGCATGGCCTGCCAATGGGGGCCGTCCGTTGCGATCGCAACGCCACCGGACAAACAGCCCTTGGAATAAAAGCCGTGTGCCTGCGCCGGCATGACGGCGGGCAAAGCTTTGCCGCCGAAGAGTTTTTTCGCCGGTATTGCATCCTGCGCCTGCGCCGGCGTCAAAGCGAACAGAACGAATGCTGCGAACAAAAACCTTGTCAGAGTCCGGATAGAGGATATGCGAACAGTCATTGTATCCAGCCCTGCAAACGCTCAGTTTGGGCTTATCCTACTGCAGAACCCGCCCATTCGCTAATCAGCAACACGATAGAGCTGAACCGGGTTGTCAAGAGTTTCGCTTACCGGGATCAGAAACTCCGGCATCTGCCCGCGTGCAAGAGCCGCGTAAAGGCTGTCGGGGTGCTCCTTGGCAATGAATTTTGCCTCAGGATCTGATGGACAAAAGGCGACGATCGTGACACCCGTTTTGCGAATGATCGCTTCAGCCTCAGCAAGATCCGACATGGCAATACGCAATTGCGTTAGCATGCCGTTCTGATTGCGGTGATACGGGGCGGAAAGCACGCGGTGGCCGGTGTGACGCAGCATGTCGGAGCCGAGATTGGATACCGCCGATACGACCCCGGTGGGTTGGCCGGCAAGCGGCGACAGATAATGGGGATCGGCGCAGTGTTCCTGTTGTTCCTCGGCCTCGGTCGCGTGCGTCTGGATCGAGTCGACGCCGTCTACGGCCACAAGTCCACCGACGGACCACACAAGCTGCATCGAAATCAATGCAAAGAAGCCATACTGCAGAGCGGCCGCTCCGATCCGGTTATCCTTGCGATACTGCGACTGTTTTTCAGCGACAAGTGCGGAAAGCGGAATGATCGCAAGGATATTGGCAAAGAACGAACCGCGCACCTGAACAAGCGAAATCGCAAAGGCGATGCCAATCACGGCGGCGAAAACAAGGTGCTGTCGGCTTTTGTGACCGCGCCGGACCTGCCAGAAGCAAACCATCAACGCAATCAGCGGAACGGCGTAAATGCGGCCGAGATTTTCAGGGCTGAACCGTGCCTGACTGACCACAGACCGGGCTTCGCTTACCTTATCCAGCCACATTGTGCGCAGCATCGGGTCAAGATCGGCCAGAGGGCTCTGCAGACAGGCCGGTACGAT
>JBCCOK010000101.1:0-9660 GCA_039025395.1 Pseudomonadota bacterium | reverse complement strand
TCCGGATCAAGCACTTCCAGCATGGCGGACGCCGGGTCACCCCGGAAATCCTGACCCATCTTGTCGATCTCATCCAGCAGGATCAGCGGGTTCGTCGTCTTCGCCTTCTTCAGCGCCTGAATGATCTTGCCCGGCATCGAGCCGATATACGTCCGCCGATGCCCACGAATTTCACTCTCATCGCGCACGCCGCCGAGGCTGATGCGGATAAACTCGCGCCCCGTGGCCTTCGCCACCGACTTGCCAAGCGAGGTTTTACCGACACCCGGAGGGCCGACAAGGCACAGGATCGGGCCCTTCAGCTTCTTCGAGCGTTGTTGCACGGCCAGATACTCGACAATCCGCTCTTTGACCTTCTCAAGGCCGTAGTGATCGTCGTCCAGCACCTTCTGCGCGCGGCCAAGGTCTTTCTTGACGCGGCTCTTGGTGCCCCACGGGATCGACAGCATCCAGTCCAGATAGTTGCGCACCACCGTGGCTTCCGCGCTCATCGGCGACATGGTCTTGAGCTTCTTCAGCTCGCCTTCCGCCTTCTCGCGCGCTTCTTTCGAGAACTTCGTGTCGGCGATCTTCTGTTCCAGCTCGGCGATTTCGTTGGAACCGTCCTCGCTGTCACCCAGCTCCTTCTGAATCGCCTTCATTTGTTCGTTGAGATAGTATTCACGCTGCGTGCGCTCCATCTGAAACTTCACGCGCGTTTTGATCTTCTTCTCAACCTGCAGAACCGACATTTCGCCCTGCATCAGGCCGTAAACGCCTTCCAGACGCTCGGCGACGTTCAATTTCTCCAACAAAGCCTGCTTGCGATCGACTTCGATGCCCAGATGCCCGGCCACAAGGTCGGCCAGTTTGGCGGCCTCCTGTGTTTCGGCCACTTGGGTCAGGGCTTCCTCTGGGACGTTCTTTTTCACCTTGGCATAGCGCTCGAACTCATCGGCGACCGAGCGCAGCAGCGCCTCGACAGCTGACGCGTCACCGGGTTCTTCCTCCAATGGTTCGGCATAGGCCTCGAAAAAGTCTTCATTGGGCATGTATTCGGTGATCTTCACCCGGCTGCGGCCTTCGACCAGTACTTTCACCGTGCCATCGGGAAGTTTCAGCAATTGCAATACGTTGGCCAGCACACCTACATCAAAAATACCGTCTGATGTGGGTTCATCCACCGCCGGATCGATCTGGCTCGACAGCAAGATCTGCTTGTCGTCCTTCATCACCTCTTCCAGCGCCCGCACAGACTTTTCGCGCCCAACAAAGAGCGGCACGATCATGTGGGGAAAGACCACAATGTCTCGCAAAGGCAGGACCGGAAGGGAATTTTCAAAGGTATCGTTCATATTTTTGTCCTTGAAGCTGCAAAGAGGTCTCGTCCCAAAATCGGCAACGTCGATCTCTTCCTCGGCTTATATACTTGGGTCCGACGGCGTCGGGTTCAACCATCTGCTCGCATATGCAGCATATTGCCCTTGGCCCCGGGCAGGAGCAAGCGCCCATTCTGTCAGAGGGCCGCCCGGCGCACGATAAGACACTCCATAAGGACGAAATGCCCTTTCAGTGTGCTCCGTTTCCGTAAACGAAAAATTAACAGATGATCCGTGGGCGGTTAACGTGGGTGGAGATGTGCTGGTTTGCTTTGTTCATCGATTTATCGCGCTGTTAAAGCGAAACGGTCTCAAAATCTCTAAAAAGTCGAATTTCTCACCCCAAAACCATGCACAATTACTGCGTCGGCTTCCCAAACCTCTGCAGCATTTTGTCCCGTATTTGATCCCGCGTTTGCCTGTACAAGGCCAGCTTGGCATCCCGATCCTCGGACAGGTCCGACGGGTCCATGATCGGCCAGTACTCGACCTCCAGATGGAAATAGCGCGTCAACTCCAGCGCGCGCCTTTGCGAGCCCGGCGAGAGCGCCACCACAAGGTCAAACCCCGACAAGTCGTCGCCCCATTCCTGCATCTCGTCAAAGCTGCGCGAGCGGTGGCGTGACAGCTCCACGTCCAGTTCGGCACAGACCGCGACCGAGAAGCCGTCGATCTCCATGTCATTGAAAACACCGGCCGATTGCACATATGCGTCCTGCCCATAGTACTTCTTCATCATGCCTTCGGCCATCGGCGAACGGATGGCATTGTGGTCGCAACAGAACAGCACCGAATTGGGCAATTCGGCCACGCTCACCCCCCGAAATGCAGGACGCAGATCAAGGTGAAAAGCCGCCGGGACGTGTCATTGTCCAACACGATCTTTTCGTCCAGACGCTCTTGCAGCACGCGGGCGCCTTCGTTGTGAATGCCGCGCCGCGCCATGTCGATCGCCTCGATCTGACTGGGCGGCAGCTTCTTGACCGCTTCAAAATAGCTTTCACAAATCTGGAAATAGTCCTTCACCACTTGACGAAAGGGCCCAAGGCTCAGGTGAAATTCCGCCGCCGTCTCGCCTGTTTCCGCCGCTATATCAAATACTAAGCGCTTCTCGCGGATTGCCAATCCTAAGTGAAACGGCCCCGCTTCACGGTCGGACGCTAGCGCAAACTCGTTCTGCTCCAGAATGTCAAAAATCGCCACGCGCCGCTCCTGCTCGATCTCGGGCGTTGGCGGCGGCAATGCGCGGTCATCAATCTCGATATGCGTTATGTGCGACATGCCACGGCTTTACGAAAGTTCGCCCGGCATTTGCAACAAGTTCCGAATGAAGAGCGCGCGAAGCACGGAAATCAACGCGGTTTGGCTAAACGCTGGGGCACTAGCGAAAAGTGCACAAACAGACGTTATGTTCGATAAATTCACAGCAAAACGGAAGCCGATCCGCAACTTCCCACGCCTTTGCGGTACATTGCCTAAGCCTCCGTAAAGGCCCGGTCGCCCAAAGCCCGCAGAGGTTTCAGCAAGTACGTCAGGACACGTTTGCTGTCAGACAGGATATCGGCCGTGACGGTCATGCCGGGTAAGACTGGTCGGTTTCCAAGCTGCGGCGACTGACCGCCATTTGGCAATCGGATGGTGACGCGAAACACCGTATTGCCCCCCTCATCCAGATAACTGAAGGGCGAAATGCTGGCGACGCTGCCAACGATTTCGCCGTAGCGGGTGAAATCGTAGGACAGCACCTTCAAACGCGCTTCCATACCATACTTGACCGAGCCGATGCGGTCTGCGGATACCTCAATCTCGGCCTCTAACATGTTCTGATTAGGGATAATCTCGGCAATCAGCTCACCCGGTGCGACGAATTCCTGCGGATTGGACACCGTCAAATCCATAATCGTGCCTGCCACGGTCGCGCGCACCTGTGCCCGCTCGACTCGGGCCGCGATCTCTTCGATTGTCAGTTCCGTCGCTGTGATTTGCTCCTGAATTTCGGTTCGGCGCAGCGCGGCTTCGCGGCTGCGTTCAGCAAGCAGTTCCGACTTTCGCAAGGCTTTCGCCTCCAGTTCGGATTTTTGTAGAAGGATTTCCCGGCGCAGACCCAATGAAGACCGCTCGAGTTTCAGGAACTCGCGGTCCAGATCCTCAACCGCGTTCCGCGAAACCGCGCCGCTTTGCACGGCAATACGACTGCGCAGAATGCGTTCGCGAAGGATCGCCAATTCATCTGCAATGTTCTGAAATTGCTTCGAAAGGTTCTCGATCCCCGGTGCAAGGGCACGGCTTTCCGCGTCGATCAAATCAAGCTGCGATTGTAAAAAGGTCTGTTCGGCCCAAAACAGCAGTTCTTTTGGCGATAGTTCATTCAGTTCGACAAAGTCTGGAACTTTGCCTTTCCCTTCTAAAACATAGGTAATCCGCCCCAATTCGGCCTGTCGTGCGGTCAGTGATGCCTGAAGCCGCGACATTTCCCGCTGCAAACTGCTGGTGTCGAAACTGAGCAAGAGCGCGTCTACAGCAACCTGAGCCCCACTTTCCACATGGATTGCAGCAACGATGCCGCCGTCCGGGTGTTCGACATGCTCGGGCTTGGCCTGCGTTTTGATGACACCGCTGCCGGTGGTGATTTCATTGACCGGGGTGATCGCCGCCCAAATGAAAAGGCACGTCATCGCCGTCAGAACGGTGCCGATCAGGGCCCGCGCGTAGCGTCCTTCGTGCATTTCAGGCAAATGGCCGCTTGCATCGAGGTTTTCATAATGTCCGCTCTTCATGACGCCTGCCTTGATTCTTTTTGGGTCTCAACCACCTGCGCCGCACCCGCGTTCAAGAAAATTGCTTTATCTGAGCGCCGGATCAGGCTTGGCCGGTGCGTGACCAGAACGCTTGTCATTGTCGCACGTCGCGCCTCCAATGCCGCAAGAAGATGCTCTTCCAGCACGCTGTCCATGGAGCCCGCCGCCTCGTCCATCAGCAAGACCGCCGGTTGCGTCAGCAAGGCTTGCGCCACAGCCAGGCTGCTCATCACGGACGCCGGCAACATCGAATGATCAATCGAAGGGTCCAGCCGCGTGTCGATGCCGTCTGGCAAACTCTCGATCCAATCTGTCAGGCCCAATTCGTTGAGGATGCTCATCAATTGATCATCATCCGCCGTAGGGTCAGACAGCCGGAGATTTTGAGCCACCGAGCCGTAGATATAAAGCGGTGACTGCGAGACATAGGCGATGTTTCTGGCGCGGAACGCCCGCGACATTTGTGAAAGGTTTGTGTCGTTGAAAAGCACCGCGCCAACTTGGGGCTGCAATTGGCCCGCCAAAACCTTGAGCAGCGTTGTCTTGCCAGCGCCCGACGGGCCGGAAACCGTGAAGAAAGCGCCGTGCGGGATGCTGAACTGCACACCAGCAAGCGCTGGGGCGATCGATTTCGGATAGCGCAGCACCAAGCTTTTTGCCACAAGGTTGCCCTGCGTGCCGCTTGTGTCATTGCCCTGCTCGCTACCGCTTTCTTCCTCTGGCATACGCATCAACGCGTCGATCTGCTTGAAGAGGCTGAGAACATTCTGCAATTTCGGCAGCAGGACCAACCCTTGTTGCACCGGCGCAAACAGCCGCCAGCTCAGGATCGTGGCTGCAATCAGTGAACCACCCGTTAAGCTTCCCTGAATGACAAAGAGCGCGCCGACGCCGATCACCGAGCCTGCCGCCAAAGGCAGACTGGCCTGCGAGAGCCCATCTAGCCATCGCGACAGCGACATCGCCTTTCGGCGCGCATGTGCAAGGTCGCGCACATGCGCATCGACGCGGCCCAGCCATATCGGCGCCAATCCGTCGCGTCCGATCCGGTGTCGCTGCTCAAGCACCTCCAACACCACGCGGTTCAACTTGCTTTGCGCCATGCTTTGGTTTTGCGAGGCCCGGCGGATTGCCGGGGCCAGCAGAAACGCAATTGTCGCAAAAACAACGGCATAAGCTGCCAGCATCGCCGCCAGCGGCCAGGCGATGACGGCCACCGTCAGCAGCAGCAACAGCGCAAGCGGCAGTTCCAGCATCAGAACGACAACCGGGCCGCCGAACAGATCGCGAATGGATTCGAATTGCCGTAGCCGGGCCATCTGATCGCCCAGCGATGAGCCGCTGAGCATCACGGCAGGCAGCCCCATCAACTTGTCAAGCAGCGCACCGCCAAGCACATATTCCAGCCTGCCGGAAACCCGGCCGACGATGTCCGCCCGGATACTGCGAAAAGTGAAGTCGAAGACGAAGACAGCGCCAAGCCCCAAAAGGATGCCCGCCAGCGTCGCATAGTTGCGGGTTGGAATGACCGTGTCGAAAAGCGTGGTGATGCCGAAAGCAATTAGAATGGCCGAAAGTCCTGACAGAAAAGTCAGCGCAATCAGCAACCGCAATTCAGGCGTGAAGCGACCAAGGAGGCGCGCGGTCCAACTGCCAGGACTTACGTCGTCGGTGTGGCTTGCGCGTTCGAACCATGCCAAGCGATAGGCCTTGTTCGGCACGATGGCTTCAGTTTCCTCATCGTGGTCACTTGGACGGAACAGCCGGTGACTCTGGTCACTTTTTTCTAGAAGCCACAGCCCGTTCTTTTCGATCACTGTACCGTTGGGATACCGCCGAAGGCTGTTGCCTTTGACGGTTTCCTCCGTGCTTTTGAAACCCAAGACCGAAAGCGTCGAACGAAGCTGGTTAATGCTGAAACGGCTCGGAAAATGCGGTAACGCGCTTGCCAATTGGCGGGCATCGGGAATCCATTCCAAGCGTTCGAGAAGGATGAGGATGATCTGCGCGGTCTCAGGGTCAAACCTCTGGCCGCATAGGCGCCCCGATGTCAGACCGTCGAAAATGGCGTCCAACTTGAAAAGCTGGGCCATCCGCACGCCCTTGCGTCCGCTGCCGGAAGGGTATGGTGCGGGCACAGCGCTCATGCAGCGGGCTCAATCTCGGCATCGACAAATTGGCCAAGGTCCACCTCACGCGTGGCCAGCTTTAAGAAGGACGGTCTGTTCGAGACCATGACGATCAGCCGTTCCGGCGCAATATCAGTCAAAAGCTTCAGTAAGAACGCATCTGCAACGCGATCAAGCGCACCGTTCGCTTCGTCAAACAGAATGACGTCCGGTTCGCTCACCAAACCGCTGATGATTGTCACGGCGTCTGACAGCGATTGCGGCAGACCGGCGCGCGACGATGGCCCGACAACAAGGCTATACCCTTCGGCGCTTTGCGTGATGGTTTCCTCAATACCCATCCGCCGCGCCAGTTGGACCGCCTGATCGCGATAGAGTTTCGGTCGAAACGCAGTCAGGTTCTCCAGCAAAGTGCCTTCGATCAACGTGTTATCCACGCTCAAAAGCCGTATCCGATCCTGACGGTCGGCCAGCGCGTAGCTTTCCATGGGATGTTGGTTCAGACAGATTTCGCCGCGTTCCAGCCCGGTTTCACCCGCCAGCAAGCGCAGGAAATGGCGCTGGATCCTTCGATCCGCACCGGTGAGGGCGATGCATTCGCCCCGGTGCATCGTAAGATTGATGTTGCTGAATCTGGTCTTGAACACAGGGTCAGTTTTGCTGTCGACATCCTTCAGACAAACCTCATCGACGCTTTCCAAGGCCCGCGTTCCCTCTGCGCGGGCAGGCATGGACAGGACGTGGGCAAGGTCCTCCCGGTGCTGCCTCAGGTTGTCGGCCCCGGCCAGATACGCCTCCATCCGCAACACCGGCTGGATGATGCGCCCGGTTAACAAGACGACCGCGGCCAGAGACCCCACAGTCATGCTTCCCTGGATCACAAGAACCGCGCCAATGGCCCCGACAAAAAGCGGTGACAGCGTGCCAATCGCGGCAGTGAACCCTTGTGCAAGCTGTACAGCGCGCGCGGTGTCTGCGCTGATCAACGCCGCCCCGCCCAACAGACGCTCGTAACGGCGCTGCATGAACGCCTCGATGCGCCTTGTTTTCACGACATCAACGCCGCGCAAGACCTCCGTCAGGAAACTGTGGCGCCTTTCTTCATTCTCTTGACGCCGGATCTGGTGGGCCAACACCCGTTTTCGCGCCTGCCGCAAAACCAGGAACGCCGTTGTCAGAAGCATAAATACAGAAAAACCCAAGGCGGGTGACATCACCGCGATAAAGCCGAGAAAGAGCATCGAAAACGGCAGATCAAGCGGGTCGAGAGCACTGTTACCCACGTGAAGATTGCGCAGTTTTTCAATCGATGTGACACACCGGTACAACTGGCCCTGACTGGCACGCTCGGATTGCGCCGGATCAGCCTGCAAAATCGCACTGATCGCGGCGGGATAGGCAACGGCCTCAAACCTGCTGGCAGATAATTCTAGGATATAGCGGCGTGACGCACGCAGAATGACCTCGGCGAAGATTGCGCCAATCACCATGATGCTGAGCGCGGCCAGCGTCTCAAGACCCTGGTTCGGGATGACGCGATCATAGATGTGGATCATCGACATCGGGATGGCGAGCGACAAAAGGTTGGCCCCTAACGAGGCCAAAACTACCATGGGATCGCGTTGCGCCCGGGTTAAGATCTGCTCTGCACTCATTCCGTCCCGCCTGCGAGGAGGTAGGCGAGAAATACACAGCCGGATGTAAAATTTAGTTAATCAGCTCAATCGCTTAATTTGCTAAAGTTCATTTAAAGCTGTCCGTGATGCCATCCTGCCGGGCACTAGATGCCACGGAATGCTGTTTCGACCTTATTTAACAGAAACAGCAGCTTAGTTCACCTAAGTCTGCTCAAAATGTCACCCGGTCGATACCAGAGAAGTCAATCATTCCGCCGTCATCGAAACTGATTGTGCCAACGGCGTCAGCACTGAGTTCAATCGAGTCAAGGGTTACATTGGAAACGGAATGCCCGCTGTCCAGAACAATCGTCCAGCCTTCGCCGTCAATGGTATTCCCATCGACGACAACATCATCACCGAAGCCAGCCAGCTCGATTATGTCAGTCCATCCCGAACCACCGTCGATTGTGTCGTCGCCCTGCATCGCAGTGACATAGAAGGTGTCATTGCCGTCGCCACCTGACATGCTGTCGTTGCCGGTACCGCCAAAGAGCGTGTCGTCACCGCTGCTTGCGCGAATAACGTCGTTGCCGGCCCCGCCATAGATGACGTCATCGCCACTGCCGGAATCTAGGGTATCATTGCCTTCGCGTGCGTAGATAACTTCGTCAGAGGTCGAACTCGAAAGGTCCGCCCAGCCTGATCCGCTGCCGCCAGTAAACGTCGCCGGGTGGCCTGCTGCAGAACCAGTATCATAGTCATAGACATCTGCCGCGAGGCTGCTGCTTTCGAAAAGGTCCGATGCATCGTAGCTCGTTCCGTTGAATTCAAACGTCTCAATGTCGGTTAAACTGTCTGTGCCTTCATCCAGGCCATCTGATGCATTGCCGTCGGTAATTGTGAAGGTTTCAGTCGCTGCATTGTACGACACGTCGAAATCCGAAACATCGCCAGAGTAAACGGCAGTATCCTGACCTGAACCACCGGCCAATGTGTCGTCGCCAGCACCGCCTTCCAAAGTGTCGCCGCCCATGGTCTGCCAATCAAGATCGACACGCCAGGCGGACAAGCCTGCGGAATCCGTCAGAACACTGTCCAGCGAGATGCTATTGATCGCCCCGCTGGACAAAAGCGTGGCATCCGCGCCCGTGTTCATAGGAGGTGCAAGGTAGAGATCGCCATTGGTCATTTGAATGACCACAGCTGTAAAGCTTCCTTCTGAACCGTCCACGAATTGAACAGTTGCGTCATAGGCCTGAACTGAGTCGATAAAGTAGCTTTCCCCGCCAATCGTTACGGTTTCTGGCGTCGCACCATAATCATCATCTCCTTGGACGGCGTCACCGTTTTCATTTTCCATCGTGGCTTTGACGATGTGTTCAAAAAGCACGTCATCGCTCCCGCCGAAAGTACCCAAAAGATCGGTTACACCTTCACTTGCGACATTGCTTTCATAAGTGTCGATATCATCGGCCACACCGAGATGGATCATCCCAAATGTCGTCTGGGAGGCACCCGATCCGCCGGTGGACTGTTGCGTGCCACTGCCTGCATTTAGTTGATCGTCACCTGCACCACCAGAAAGGCTGTCCGCCCCAGCACTACCGGAAATAGTATCATCTCCGTCGCCGCCGGAGAGGGTGTCGTCGCCGGTGCCTCCGGTGAGCTGGTCGTTGCCGGCGCCGCCGTTGATATTGGCGCCGTCGTCGTGGCCGGTGATGGTGTCGGCGCCGTCCCCGCCGGTGATGCTGGTTTC
>JBCCOK010000100.1:0-9846 GCA_039025395.1 Pseudomonadota bacterium | reverse complement strand
CCCGGTGCGGTGGATGCATGGGCGACGCTCAACGCCGACCATGGCAAGCTGCCGCTGGCCGATTTGCTGCAGCCGGCAATTGACGCAGCGCGCAACTTCCGCCATCAAATGCTTCAAGCTAAGCCTGATTTGCTCTAGCCTGATGCCGGCGACTGCTTTGCCTTTTCTTCCAGCCATGCACTGATGATTGCATGGTGTCGGTTTCCGTCGTAGCTCGGGAAATGGCCGCCATGGACAACCTTGACAGGCAGGTCGAGCAGCCGTGTCATGGATCGATGGTAGTCGGCTGCATTGGCGTGGTAGGTGTCTTCGACCAGTGGCCCGTCATAGACAATGTCGCCGGAGATCAGGATACCGGTCGCTGCTTCCCAAAGCGCAATTCCGCCCGGCGAATGGCCGGGCGTATGGATGACCTCGAAATGCCGGTCTCCGAGATCGATGATATCGCCGTCATCGAGAAGGCGCGTCGCAGGCGCGTCGGCGACCTGATAGGTGTCCGAGGCGTACGGCAGCGGCGGCAACCGGTCGAAGATGGCATCGGTCACATAGGGGTCGGCCAGGGTCGCGGCCCGGGTCGGGTGCTCCAGGATTTCAGCCTCGGCACGGTGCACGGCGCGGTCTTCGAATTCATGATGGCAGCCGATATGGTCGAAATGGGTGTGGCTTGCCACCGCAATCAACGCTCGTTCGCTGACAAGCGGCACCCATTGCCTCAGAGAAACAACCCCCATGCCGCTGTCGACCAGCATGTCACGTTCGCGCCCACGCACATGCCAGACGTTACAGCGATAGAATGGCTGGATAAAAGGCTCGTCGATCAGGGTAACGCCATCATCCGTTTTAACAACCCGATACCAATCCGCCGCCCGAACACGCTGCATTGTCACTCCTTTCCGGCAAACACTCTGAAAGAGCCGCTGTCAGCATAAAGAGTCAAGCTTTTGCCAGCGTCCGGCAAGGAGCCGGGCGGCAAATGCGCAACAAGCACCGCTTCGGGCATGGCCTCCGGCACAAGATGGACACGATAGTGGGTTCCGACAAACGCGGCGTCCCGCAGCCTTGATGGCCCGATCGGGATAGCACCTGCGGTGGCCAGGGCTTCAGGCCTGATGCAGACGGTTACCGGACCGGACCGATGTGATTTCAGCGGCAAGGCGCCGAAGGGCGTTTCAATGCCTTCATCGCTTGCGGTTCCCGGAATATGGTTCATTTCGCCCATGAAGTCGGCTGCAAAGAGCGTCGCCGGTTCGCTGTAAATCCGCAGCGGGTCGCCCTCGTCCTCGACGCGGCCGGCACTCATCACCACGATGCGGTCGGCAATCGCCATCGCTTCTTCCTGGTCGTGGGTCACATGAATGAAAGTGGTGCCGACCTTGCGTTGAATATCCTTCAACTC
Organism: Pseudomonadota bacterium; assembly: GCA_039025395.1. Taxonomy (GTDB): domain Bacteria; phylum Pseudomonadota; class Alphaproteobacteria; order Rhizobiales; family Rhizobiaceae; genus Hoeflea_A. The sequence continues at coordinate 8,450 of JBCCOK010000100.1, read as the reverse complement.
GTCCTGCATCGAGCGCCGCAGCTTCAGATCGAGTGCGCCGAGCGGTTCATCCAGAAGCAACACCCCGGGTTCGACGGCGAGTGCCCGGGCAAGAGCGACGCGCTGGCGCTGGCCGCCCGAGAGTTGATGCGGCCGCTTGCCGGCCGATCCTTCCAGGCCGACCAACGCCAGAAAGGCTTCTGCCCGTTCGTTGCGTTGCTTCTTTGCGGTTCCGGCCATGCGCAGCCCGAACGCCACGTTTTCGCGCAGGTTCATGTGCGGAAAGAGCGCATAATCCTGAAACATGGTCGTCGTCGGCCGGCGCGCCGGCGGGACATGCGTCATGTCGCGCCCGCCGATCAGGACCTTGCCTTGTGTCGGTTCGACAAAACCGCCCAACACGGACAGCAATGTTGTCTTGCCGCAGCCCGAGGGACCCAGAAGCGTAACATATTCACCGGCGTCGATCTGAAGGTCGATGTCGCTGAGGGCGCGTAAGGCTTCGAACCAGTGGCTGAGACCTTCGATGGTCACGGAGGCGGTCATCGGCGGCGCCTCCCCGCATTGAAGATCTCGAGAATGATGACAATGGTAATGGACACCAGGAAAACAAGGCTGCCGACGGCGTTGAGGCTTGGCGAAAGACCCGAACGCAGCATCGACCAGATCTCGACCGGAAGCGTGATATCGAAGCGGGTCAACAGGAAAGCGATGATGAACTCGTCCCAGCTCAGCGTCATCGACAGAAAGAATGCCGCAGCGACGGAGGGCGCGAGCATCGGCAGGGTCACGAGGAAAATGACGCGGAATTCGTCGGCACCGAGATCGCGCGCGGCCCGTTCGGCGTTTTCCTGCTGTGCACCGATGGAGGCATAGACAATCGCAAAGGCAAGCGGCAGGTTGATGACCACATGCCCGATCGTGGCAGTCCACAGCGACAGGCCGAAGCCGGCACGGGTCAGCACGATGAGCAGCCCGAGGCCGACTATGAGGTAGCTCACCGTCAGCGGGGCGATCAAGAGCGCACGCATGAAAACCGAGCCGGGCAAGCGATAACGGGCAAGGCCATAGGCGGCCAGGAATCCCAGGAAAACGGCGATGGTTGAAGACCCCAGCGCAACGGCAATGGAGTGCCCCAGTGCCGCTACGATGTTGTCATCGGCCAGAATTTCTTCGTACCATTGCAGCGAAGGCCCGTTGAAGGGCGGAACCGGGAGGCTGCCTGCCTGGAAGGAAAACAGCACAAGTGCTGCCACCGGAAGGTAGATGAACACGAAGGCGGCCAAAAGATAGAGCCAGGCAATGTGGCGCATCATAACCGGTCCAGCTTGAGCCAGCGCATGCAGCCAAGATAGGCAAGGGTGACGATCGCCATCAAAACAATGGCAAGCGCTGACGCCAGCGGGAAATCGGCGCGGCGGCCCAATTGCACCATGATGACCTGGGGAATGGTCAGTTCTGTATTGCCGCCCAGGATCTGCGGCGTGATGTAATCGCCGATGCACAGGACAAAGGTCACGAAAGCCCCGGTGATGATTCCCGGTAACGTCAGCGGGAGGATCACATGGCGGAAGGTTTGGAAGGCGCTGGCGCCCAGATCCATCGCGGCGCGCCGGTAGTTGGGTGAGAGCTGAACAAGGTTGGCGTAGATCGTCAATGTCAGCAGCATCACGAAGAAATGCACGAAGCCCGTGACCGTTGCAAAGCGCGTATTGGCAAGAGTCAGCGGTTCTGAAATCAGACCAAGGCTCATCAGGGTCTGGTTTACGACGCCTTCACGCGCCAGGACGAGCAGCCATGCATAGGAACGGACGACATAGGATGTCCAGAACGGAAGAATGGCGAGTAGAAGGGCCAGCCGCTGCCAGCGGGCGGGAATCCGGAAAGCGATGATCCATGCCAGCGGATAGGCCAGAGCCACCGAAACGGCGGTTACCGTCAGGGTGATCTCGAGCGAAATGACAATGGCCCGCCAGAGATAGGCCTTTTCGGCAAGCTCGGCGTAGTTTGCAAATGAAATGCCCCAGACGAGCGAGCGCCCTTCCAGCGTTGCCAGGCTCATCGCGCCCATCACCAGGAAGGGCACGACGAAAAAGGCAACGGTCCAAAGCAGCGCCGGGGCGACGAAGCCCCAGCCCATCCGGCGCTCGCGCGCGGAATTCACTGCTGCAGCGTTTCGAGCCAGAGATCCTGCATTTCGCCGTCAAGTTCGGTATCGGGTGCCGGGTAGAGCTGCGTGCGCGCCAGATAATCGGCCTGATCGTCCCAGCGCAGGACCTTCTTCTGTTCGTCGGTCAGGAATTCACCGGCCTTGGAATTTGCCGGCATCCCCCAGAAACAGGAGGACGTCGCGAGCCGCGCCTGTCCCTCGGGGCTGACGATATACTTGATGAACTCTTGCGCAAGATCAGGCTTTTCCGTTCCTGCTACGATGCCGATCGACTGAGCCCAGCGAACCGCGCCCTCTTTGGGTATGGTCCAGGTGAGCTCAGGCTGTTCGGCCGCAAGCACCGCGGTCAGCCACTCGCCGCCGCCGATGACAATATCGACCTCGCCGGTCGCCAAGGCCGTCTGGGCAGCCACAACACCGGCCACGGACGCAGCCCGCGTACGCATTGTCGAAAGCACGCCGCCGATCGCCTCGAGATTATCCTTGGTGATCGACGCCGTCGCTATTCCATCGGCAATTGCGGCCAAACCCATGACGGGCAGATAGTAGTCATAGATCGTAATGCGGCCATCGTATTTTTCGGACCACGCGGTCGCGAGGCTTTCCATATCGGCAGCATCGACCTTCTCCGAATTATAGGAGATGGTGTTGTAGCCGAACTTCTCGGTTACCGCGTAAGTCACCCCGTCGACGCTGTTGTTCTCGGCCATGACGACCTGCGGGAAGAAATCATCGGTTGGCAGCTGATCATCCGCCAACGGCGCAAGAATGCCGGCGTCAACCGCACGGAAGACGTCGATACCGTCGATGACAAGGACGTCCCAATCACCGGGCCGCGATTGCTCGAGAATTGCCAAAGCGGCACCGGTTCCCTCATATTCGCGCAGGTTCACCTTGACATTGTTGGCGGTTTCGAACGGTTCAATGAGCGCCGGATCGGTGTGATCGCACCATACGAGCGCATTCAGCTCATCCTGGGCTGCGGCTGCGTTTGCGACAATGCCAAGGGCGGACGCACAAAGAAGGATCGAGGTTAAACGTTTCATTACTGGACTCCAGTCTGGCGTGAATATGTGGTCGACCTGGGCGATGATCGCCGGTAAAAAAGTTGAAGTCATTCATATTTGCTGTCAACATCAATTTTGAAACGCAATCACTTTTTTGGCGGTATCAATGGGCGGACTTCGCGAAAAACAGAAAGCCGATCGTGAACGGCGCATCCTCGAGGCCGCTGTCAGGCGCTTTCGCGCCGAAGGATACCGATCGGTACGCATTGAGGACCTTGCGGAGACCGCCGAGGTCTCGGTCGGCACCGTCTACAATTACTATCAGAGCAAAGCAGACATTCTGATTGCCACTGTCGCTATGGAAGTCGAAGAAGTTCTGGAGGCTGGCGCTGTGACGGTCAAGGACCCGCCGCGGGGCGTTGACGAGGCGATCCTTTCGCTGATCTTTCAGTATTACGACCACTCGCTTGAATATCTATCAAAGGAGATGTGGCGAACGGCCATGGCGCTGGCGATCGACAAGCCGCAAACGCCGAACGGGCGCCGATACACCCGGCTGGACCAGCGGCTTGCAGCCCAGGTCACCGAATTGATCGCAGCGCTTCAGGCGCGCGGCGAAGTGCAGACAGCTCTGGAGGCCGAGCCCCTCGGGGGCCTCATTTTCAACAATCTCAACCAGATGTTCATCGAATTCGTGAAGGACGAGACCATGACTCTCGACACGCTGCGCAAGCGGGTCATCGCGCAGACCCGGCCGCTGGCGCAACTGATTTCGACGGAGCACGCCGCATGAGTCAGTTCAACCAGCCGCTGGGCGGCAACGAGATGCCGCGCTTCGGCGGACCCGTCACCATGATGCGGCTTCCCGCGCAAGAAACGGCCGAAGGGCTAGACGCCTGCTTTGTCGGCATTCCGATGGATATCGGGACATCAAACAGGCCCGGTACACGGTTTGGTCCGCGGCAGATCCGCGATGAAAGCCGTATGCTGCGGCCCTACAACATGGCGACGCGGGCAGCCCCGTTCGACTCGATACAGGTGGCCGATATCGGCGACGTGCCGATCAATACGTTCGACCTGAAGAAATCGGTCGATATCATCACAGACCATTATCGCGGCATCCTCGCCCACGGCGCCGTGCCCCTTACGCTGGGCGGAGATCACACGCTGACCTGGCCGATCCTCAGGGCCGTCAGAGACGCTTACGGTCCGGTCGCGTTGATCCATGTGGATGCCCATGCCGATATCAACGACCACATGTTCGGAGAGACCGTTGCCCATGGCTGCCCGTTCCGCCGGGCGTGGGAAGACGGCTGCCTGCAGAACGACAAAGTGTTCCAGATCGGACTTCGCGGCACCGGCTACGCGCCTTCGGATTTCGACTGGGGCCGCGAGCAGGGCTGGACGGTGGTACAGGCCGAAGAGTGCTGGCACAAATCACTAGTGCCGCTTATGGAGCGTGTGCGAGACACGGTCGGCGACGCGCAGGTCTATCTGAGTTTCGATATCGACAGTCTCGACCCGGCCTTCGCACCGGGGACCGGAACGGTGGAACCCGGCGGCCTGACGACATGGCAGGCGCTCGAGATTATCCGCGGCTGCGCCGGCCTCAATCTTGTCGGATGCGATCTGGTCGAGGTCTCGCCGGCCTATGACCCTTCCGGCAATACGGCACTGATCGCGGCGAACCTTCTTTACGAGATGTTGTGCGTCCTGCCAGGCGTCAAGCGCGGATGAGGCTGTTTTACTTGTTGTTGATAGCAAGATTGTTCGAAATCGCCACGCATCAGATCCAATTTGTGACTTTTACTACATCTTGGCGCGTAAAATTTCGTAGATATTATGCTTGTTATTTGCATGCTTGGAGCCTGGCTTTCGCAGACGCTCCGGCATAGAGGCCTTGCGCAGATGTCGGTTTTCGATCCAAGGAGGACGTTATCGTGAACAGTTACCTTGCATCGCTCTTGCTCACGCACTTCATCTGCAACGCACAGGCAGCCGTGCAACCGGTGTCTCCGGAGGAGGCCCTACGTTGCAGTCGCAATTTCGAGACCCTGAAATTTTATCTTCACCCGCAGATGACGTCGGCGGAAGCTGCAAAAATGTCCAGCGCACAAAGAGCGAAAAAGAGCGTCGAAGCCTACGCTTTCTACGTCGCGTGGAAAAAAGCCAATCCGGAGCTGGTTGCACATCTGAAGGAAACGTCCGACCGCATCATCCGAAACCCGCAGGACTCAGCGGAACCGGGCCGCTTCTAGAGCCTTCCAATGAGCCAAGGCCTGGCGCTTGTTTTTAGCGGGTCTTTCTAAGCCAGGGCGAATTCCGGATCTTTCTCCGCCAGCATCTTGTGCAAATGGACCATGAGACCGGCGGCAAAGAGCGGCGTCAGAAGATTGACGAGCGGGATCGACAAAAAGGCCGCAATCACCAGCCCGGCCATAAAGATGGTGGCGCGGTGCTTGGAGCGCATCTGCCGGACTTCATCCTCGCTGCGGTAGCGCATGGCCGCAAACTCAAAGAATTCGCGTCCGAAGAGGTAGCCGTTGACCAGAAGGAAGGCGATGATGTTGACGCCTGGCACAAACAGCAAGGCGACAGCGATGATGTTGCCCGCGATCACCACTCCGAGGAACTTCAGCGTATAGACGAGCGCGCGGCCAACGGGCACTGCAGTGCCCGGACGGTCTGAGGGATAGTCTCTCTCTTCGATTATTTCGGCCACGCCGTCCAGGAAAAATCCCGCAACGACTGCTGTGACCGGCGCGATGAGCAAGGCCAGGCCGACCGCGAGACCGAGGCTTGCAATGATGCCGAAGACGAAACCCAGCCAGCCGGCCCATTGCGGGATGCCCGGAACAAGCGCGTCCAACCATGGCAGCGCATAGGCGACGAAAAGGCCGCGCAGCGCCGCCCACAATCCGACAAGCAAAAGAAGGGTTATGCCAAGGATCTTCCAGAAAGCAGATCGGGTCTCAGGCGCAAAGAGATTGCGCCCGGCGAGGCGGGCGGCTTCAATGATCATCGGAGGGATTCATATGATTCATGGGCTTGAGATAGGGATTGACGCTGCCGGTTCAATGCAGAGTGCCAAGGTCACCCGCATCCGTTTTCAACACGATGAGACCGGAGGTTCCGCAACGCTGAATTCCGGTGTATCCACACAGACGCCAAAACGTTCTGCCACCAATCCATCGGCATGAAAGAATAGACCATGATGCGCCACCTGCTTGCTTTCATCATCCTGTCGATATGCCTGCTGCCCGCTGCAGTCTTTGCCGACAGTGCCAAGGCGCCAAAACTGATTGGCGAACGCCTGTCGCTGATGAAAGATGTCGCGATTTACAAGGCACAACGCGGCCTGCCCGTCGAGGATCTCGCACGCGAGGCTGTTGTCATCGACGCTGCGGTCAAGTCGGCCGCAGAACACGGCCTTGAGCCCGCTTCCACACGTGCCTTTTTCCAGGCGCAGATCGACGCGGCGAAGGTCATACAGGCCTGCTGGATCGAGCGGTGGGAAGCGCAAGGCGAATTGCCCGCGGATGGCGCGGATCTCGTCAACGAAATCCGCCCCGAACTGCTGCGGCTGGGCGATGCGATTGTCGCGGCGATCGCCGTAAATATCGCGAGCGAAGACAGGAATTCGGGCGCGCACGGGTTATCCGAGCTCCTTGCCGTGGAATGCCTCGACAGCGAGGCCGGCAACCGGATTGCGAACGCACTTTCCGCCATTACGCTCAGCGACCGCTAGATAAGGGCACGACAAGGTTTTGCCAAATCCATTTGATGCCCGGTCGCGGCAATACACGCATTCAGCCGCGGCCCGCCCAAACGTTGTCAACGGCCTTCAATTTTCGTGCGAAAACGTCTAGATCGGATGAGGGGAAACAAAGATCGGAGCGGGCAGCCGAATGGATGAACTGGATGTACTTGGCGTCGGCAATGCCATTGTCGATATCATTGCACGTTGCGAAGACACGTTCCTGATCGAAAATTCCATCACCAAGGCTGCAATGAACCTGATCGATGCGGAGCGGGCCGAACTGCTCTACAGCCGCATGGGTCCGGCGATCGAGGCCTCCGGCGGCAGCGCCGGCAACACAGCGGCAGGCGTTGCGAGTTTCGGCGGCAAAGCCGCCTTCTTCGGCAAGGTGGCACATGATCACCTGGGCCAAATCTACCAGCACGACATCACGGCACAGGGTGTGCTTTTCGGCACCACGCCGCTGCAGGCGCCGCCGCCAACGGCGCGCTCCATGATCTTTGTCACACCGGACGGCGAGCGGTCGATGAACACCTATCTCGGCGCCTGTGTCGAACTGGGTCCCGAAGATGTGGAGGAAGACGTCGTCGCGGCATCAAAGGTCACCTATTTCGAGGGTTACCTCTGGGATCCGCCGCGCGCCAAGGAAGCGATCCGCAATTGCGCCGATATTGCCCATGCAAACGGCCGGGAGGTTGCGATGACTCTTTCCGACCCGTTCTGCGTGGACCGATACCGGGACGAATTTCTCGACCTGATGCGTTCAGGCACCATCGACATTGTTTTCGCCAATGATCACGAGGTGCGATCTCTTTATCAGACGTCTTCACTCGGATCGGCAATAGAGGCTGTCACCGAGGACTGCAAGCTTGCCGCCGTCACGCGCAGCGAGAAAGGGTCCGTGGTGGTACGCAAGGGCGAGCGTGTCGATGTTCCTGCTACCGCTATCGATCAACTCGTCGATACGACCGGAGCGGGCGATTTGTATGCCGCCGGTTTCCTCTACGGCTACACCCATAGCCGGTCCTTGGAGGATTGCGCCAGGCTCGGCAGCCTTGCGGCGGGACTTGTCATTCAGCAGATTGGTCCGCGCCCGCAACAATCGCTCAGGCAAGAAGCCATCGATGCCGGCCTCATCGCGGAAACGGCTGTCAGCTGAAAGACGGCTCGAAGCGCCTCGACATCGCCCCTCCGGCGCGACCCGCCAATTTCCAGAAGCGCCTCATCGAAGCCGACAGAGCCGACGATACAGGTCTTAGAGCGTTTCTGGTTTAGCTTTAAGCATTTGATGGCTGAAGATCGGTTCATTCGGGCGCGTGTCCCGAATCTGAAGTCCGCCAGAAGTGTGGCAGGCTCCGCACGAACTTCAGATTCGACAAGGACACGCTATGCATCATTGGTACGCGTCGCGCAGCGCGATGTGGGACATCGGGCAAGCGGCGCAACGGTGAGCCCGTCTTGCAAATTCGTCCAGTGGACGAATTTGAGGGCGAACGATGGGCCGATACTTCGCCACCCTTGAGAGGAAGAAGCT
>JBCCOK010000099.1:0-10187 GCA_039025395.1 Pseudomonadota bacterium | reverse complement strand
CCAGCTTGAGGATTTTGCTCGCCTCGCCGACTTTGCGGTCAATTTCGTCCTTGGGAACGTTGTTCATCTTGAGGCCAAAGCCCATATTCTCCCGGACTGTCATGTGCGGGTAGAGTGCGTAAGTCTGAAACACCATGGCAATTCCGCGCTTTGAAGGCGGCATGTCATTGACCACGGCACCCTCGATTTCCATCGTGCCGGAGGTGATATCTTCAAGGCCTGCTATCATGCGCAAAAGGGTCGATTTCCCGCAGCCCGATGGTCCAACAAAGACGATGAACTCCCCCCTTTTGATGTCGAGATTGACATCATGGAGCACTTCAATGTCTCCGTAGGCCTTTTTCGCGTTGGCGATCTTGAGTCCAGTCATTCTGCTTCTCCGCTTCAGTTCAGCACCTGTCAGGCCCGCCCGAAAAAGGCGTCGATCGGCGGGATCTGCACGGTCCGGCCGTTTGTGCTGCCACCAAATCCGCTTTCCGGCATATTGCTCAGTTTGATATCCGGAATTGTCAGTGTCTGGGTTTCATTGGAAAGATTGAAGGCGCAAACAATTGTTTCGCCGTCATGTATACGGCGAAAACAAAAGACATTCTCGTTTTGATCGTCGAGCTGGATCGATCCCTTGACCAGCGCTGCCAGCTTTCGGCGGAAGGCAATGAAGTTCCGGTAATGCGCCATCAACGAAAGAGGGTCATCAGCCTGGCGATCAACCGCAAGTGCTAGGTGTTCCTTGGGCACGGGTAGCCAGGGATTTCCCGATGTAAATCCCGCATTTTTCTCGCCGACATTCCAGACCATCGGCGTCCTGCATCCGTCACGCCCCTTAAAGTCGGGCCAGAACTCAATTCCGTAGGGGTCCTTCAAGTCTTCGAGGCTCAATTCCGCCTCTGGAAGACCCAACTCCTCGCCCTGGTACAAGCAAACCGAACCGCGCAGCGACAAAAGCAGTGCAGCCAAAAGCTTCAGGTGCGCAGGGCTATTGCCGAAGTTTTGCCCCCAGCGTGTCGCATGCCGCCGAACGTCATGGTTGGAAAAGGCCCAGCACGCCCATCCGTCCTTAACCGTTCGTTCGAAATCGGCAACGATCTTGTTCAGGTGGGCTGCCGTCGGTGGCGTCGCCGACAGGAGGTCGAAACTGTAGCACATGTGCACCTTGTCGCCGCCGGACGTATAGTCCGAAACGATCTGCAATCCGTACTGGGCATCGCCCACTTCACCGACCGCCGCCGCACCTGGATAGCCATTGAGAAGACTGCGTATCCGGCGCAGGAATTCGAGGTTCTCCGGTTGGTTTTTGTCGTGAAGATGATCCTGAAAATTGTATGGATTCACATCCGGCGCAATGCTCGCGTTGCGCATCTGCGGATGAAGCGCCGGATTGTCCTGCAGTTTAGGGTCATGGAAGTAAAAATTGACGGTATCCAGACGGAATCCATCGACACCGAGCTCGAGCCAGAATTTCATCGATGCCAAAAGCGCATCCTGGACGGCAAGGTTGTGAAGATTGAGATCCGGCTGCGAGGCGAGGAAATTGTGAAGGTAGTATTGTCTGCGCCGCGTATCCCACTGCCACGCAGGCCCTCCGAAAATCGAAAGCCAGTTGTTGGGCGGTGAGCCGTCCGGCTTTGCATCCGCCCACACATACCAGTCGGCCTTGTCATTGGTTCGGCAAGCCCGGCTTTCCATAAACCATGGGTGTTCGCTGGACGAATGAGAAAGCACCTGATCGATGATCACCTTGAGACCCAGACTGTGCGCGCGCTCGACCAATCTGCGGAAATCGTCGAGGGTGCCGAACATCGGATCGACCTGCTCGTAATCCGATACATCGTAGCCGAAATCGCGCATGGGTGACTTGAAAAACGGTGAGATCCACAGCGCATCGACGCCAAGAGAGGCGAGATGCGGCAACCTTTGAGTGATGCCATGCAAGTCGCCCGTTCCGTCGCCGCTGGTATCCTGAAACGACCGCGGGTATATCTGGTAGATGACGGCGCCGCGCCACCACTCATTGTCATGTGTCGACTTTGAAGTCTGCTCAGAGGTCGGCTTCGTATCCACCAGCGTCATCATCTAACCCCCTTTGACCGATCCGGCGAGGAGCCCGCGCACGAGGTAACGCTGCAGCGCAAAAAATACGATCAGCGGAACGACAATGCTTATGAAGGCAGACGCCGTAAGGATCTCCCAGTTTCCGCCGCGCGATCCGAGCAGTTCACGCAACCGGCCCGTCAGCACCAATTGATCGTCGCCGTTTCCAAGGAAGACCATCGCCACAAGAAGATCGTTCCATACCCAAAGAAACTGGAAGATGGCAAAGGATGCGAGTGCCGGAAAGGATAAGGGCAGCACGATCTTGACGAATATCTCAAAATCGCTTGCGCCGTCGACTTTTGCAGACTCCATAATTTCCCGTGGCAGGCCGGCCATGTAGTTTCTCAGAAGGTAGATCGCCAGCGGCAGACCGAAACCGGTATGGGCGAGCCAGATGCCCACATAGGTCTTGGCCGGGACGCCGAGGATCAGTCCCGCTTCGTTATAGAGGCGCAACAGCGGTATCAGTGACATCTGCAATGGCACCACAAGCAACCCTACAACGGCTGCCAACAGCAGTGCGCGGCCCGGAAATTTCATCCATGCCAGTGCGTAGGCGGCAAAGGCTGCAATAAGGATCGGGATGATTGTCGACGGGATCGTGACCGTGAGCGAGTTGATGAAAGATTGTCCCAATCCATTGGCGCGCAGGACGTTACCATAGTTTTCCAGCGTAAAGCGCGGCGGCGCGGTGACTGTGTAGAAAATCCGCTTGCCGCGGGAACCGGTCCACGGCTCGTCCGAGACCAGCCGATAGTCGCCATTTTGCGCCACGGTCATCATCGCGCCGTTAGGCATCTCTGCCGTTTCACCTGCGGCAAATGAAGAGGGCTCCTGCGACCGGACGCCAAACCTCGTTATCGTGCCGTCTTCACCGTCCAGAATATTACCTGAAAGGACATATGCGCCATTGTCTTCCACCTGACTGTCAGGCGATCCGGATCTGCCGATCTTGCGCTGTTCAGAGGGCGTTAGTGCAGTCCACCAGCCGGATACCGCCAGTTGATCCTTATCGCGCAGAGATGACACGAACAGGCCAAAGGTAGGCAGTGTCCAGATGACGACCAGAATGAGTACCCCCGCATGGACAGCCCATGTCAGCGGCGACTTTGCGGAGGCAGCTGAAGCCATATCACCGGCCCTCCATTTCGGCGTTTGCCCGGCGGATGTTCCAGACCATGATGGGGATCACCAGAACCATGATGACAATCGCAATGCTCGCGCCGCGGCCGAAATCGCCCCCACCGCGGAACATCCAGTCGAACATCAGGTTGGCAAGCACCTGCGTGTTCCATTGGCCATTGGTCATGGCCAAAACGATGTCAAAGACCTTGAGCACCAGGATCGTGATTGTGGTCCAAACCACGGCAATGGTGCCCCAAATCTGCGGCACCATGATTTTGAAGAAAATCTGAACGCCGTTTGCGCCGTCTATGACCGCCGCTTCAATCGTTTCTTCCGGAATACCCCGCAGCGCTGCGGAGAGGATCACCATGGCAAAACCGGTCTGAATCCAGATCAGAATGACCATGAGAAAGAAATTGTTGTAGAAAGGCAGGGTGATCCAGGCCTGTGGCTCACCACCAAAGTAGGTAACGATGGCGTTCAGCAGGCCGATTTGCGCGGTCCCTTCCTCGCGGTAGTCGTAAATGAATTTCCAGATCACTGCGGCGCCAATGAATGAAATCGCCATTGGCATGAAGATCAAGCTCTTGGCGATGTTTCCCCACCAGACCCGATCGGTCATCGCGGCGACAACAAGTCCCAAGAAGGTAGATGCGGCGGGCACAACGACAAGCCAGAGCATATTGTTCAGCATCGACTCTTGGAATTCGCCATCGCCGAGCATCCAGGCGTAGTTGGAAAGCCCAACAAACTCTTCGCCCGATCGTCCAAACAAAGACAGGCGCAAGGATGATATCACCGGATAGAAGAGATACACGCCAAGTGCCAGAAGCGCAGGCGCGAGGAACAGCCAGGGCCGGATTGTATTGGCCAGCCGGAGATTGCGGATGGACCGTTCGCCTTCTCCCTCCTTGGATGGCAGAATGGTATCGAGAAGCCAGTTCGAGGCCAGAAAATAGGCAGCACAAGCGGCAACACCGACAGCCATTGTACCGATCGCGAAGACAAGTTGGTTCATCACGCTATCCTTTCTGGCTTCCCCGATGAGAGAAAGGCGAGCCTATAAAACACGACATGAAAGGCGCGTTTGACGGCTGTATTTGTGTGACTGTTCGAAAGGAACTGAGTGGCCTTCCCACAACAGCTTCGGTCACAACTGCGCAATCCGGCCCTAACGCTGAGCACAATTGCCCAATCAATTCACCTCCTCCTCAAAATTCGGATCTGAGCGGAATATGCATCAGACCGTTCATCTTTGGGTTGCAAGACCCGGACCGGGAGGACATGCCCGGGTCTCACGCGGCTGCAAGCAGTGCCTCCGCTATTTCAACGCATCCCAGTTTTCCTGGATTTCCGCTGTCACTTCACTGGCCGGCTTGCCGCCGGCATAATCAACCATACCTGTCCAGAATGCGCCTGCACCAATTTTTCCGGGCATGAGATCAGAGCCATCGAAACGGAAGGTTGTGGCTTCAGACAGGATCTGACCCTGCTTTCTGAGCGTCTCGTTCGCGTAGGCGTCTGGATTGACCCCCTTGTGCGGGGTAAGGAAGCCAGCACGGGCCATCCAGACTTCATGCGCGATCGGGGACTTCAGGTAATCGATAAAGGCCCGCGCACCTTTCGAATCCCTGGTGATCGCAAACAGCGTTCCGGCACCGAGAACCGGCTTCCCAAGGTCTTTCGAGGCATAGGCGGGAAAGTAAAAGAAGTCGACATCAGCGCCGAGTTCGGTTCCGTCTGGAAAAAACGATGGGATGAACGAAGCCTGCCGGTGCATGTAGCATTTGGGCGGCGATGCGAAGAGACCTTTTGGGCTGTCCCGGAAATCCGTCGTTGCGACCGCTTCAGCGCCGCCGTCCACATAATCGTCATTGCGGGCAAACGATCCGAACTCCTCGATTGCAGCAACCACCGCTGGATCGGTGAAAGGGATCTCGTTGCGAACCCATTTGTCGTAAACGTCAGGAGATTGCGTGCGCAACATGAACTCCTCGACCCAGTCGGTCGCCGGCCAACCGGTTGCGCCCCCGGAACCGAGGCCGATGCACCAAGGCGTCGCTCCGTCCGCAACGATCTGGTCGTTGAGCTCCTTAAGGTCTTCCATCGTTTCCGGCACTTCGTAACCGGCGTCTTCGAAGTTCTCGGGCGAGAACCAGACAAGCGATTTCACATCCGCCTTGAACGGAAAAGCGAAGTATCCGGAGGTGCCGTTCTGGTCCGCATAGGTGCCAAGAGCAACCCATGAATCTCCAGCAGCGTAGTTTGCAGCAACCCAGTCGCGTGTCTGATCGCCAAGCGGGGTGAGCAAACCCTTTGCTGCCAGGTCTGCCGCCAACCCGGGCTGCGGAAACACGGCAATATTGGCCGGGCTTCCCGCTTGCGTGTCGATAACGATCTGCTGCTCGAAAGAGTCGGAACCCGTGTATTCGACATCCGCACCCGTCGCAACTTCAAAATAGGCGATCATGCCTTCAACAAGTTGCAAATCCGCGCCGGTCCATGGCCCGAAGATGGTGATTTTCTCACCGGAAAGATCCATGTTCTTTAGCGCTTCAAAGCTGGCCCAGTTGAATCGACTGTCCTCGCCAGGCGTGAAGGCAAGCTCCTGCGAGTTTGCCGGTGCAAACGATACCGTGCTTAACCCGAGGGCGCAGAAAAACGCCGCTGCCGCGGTCCTTGTACGCATTAATTTTCCTCCCAATAATCCGAAATGCGGAACTTCCGCACCGAAATCATTATTCAGTTCAAACGCAAAATCCAAAGCGGTTTGAATTTGTTGCAGGATGCCGTCATCGTTTACGCTTGTCAACGCGCTTTTATGGGATATTCACGAACGACTCTGGTTTTGTCCAACCAACTGTTGTTTTTATTGTTTTTTTAGAACATTCCAAATTGAATCGATTTGACTCTTGCGCGTGCTGTCTGTGGCGATTACGGCACCAACATTGCCAAACGCGCGAAAATGTGACTAGCTAATCAAAGTAATTCAAATCGCTTTGGAAATTCTATGAGTGTAAACCTCAAGCAGTTGGCCGAAGCCCTCGGCATCTCGCAAACAACGGTCAGCCGGGCATTGAACGGGTTTCCAGAGGTTAGCGAGAAGACGAGGCGCAAGGTTCTTGATATGGCGCAGCAGCTCAATTACTCGCCAAGCCCTCACGCCAAGAAACTGGCAACGGGCAAGTCCAAAACAATCGGTCATGTCGTGCCGCAGTCCGATCACATGATGATCAACCCGCTGTTCTCTGACTTCATTGCCGGAGCGGGCGAAGCATACTCACGGGCGGGCTACGACATGTTGATGTCAGTGGTCGACCGCGAGCAGGAAGAAAGCACTTACTACAAGCTTATCGCAAGCAAACGCGTCGACGGGATGATGGTGCACGCACCGCTGGTCAACGATACGCGCATTGCGTTGCTACAGAAACTCGATATGCCGTTCGTCGTCCATGGCAGAAGTGCGGATGAAGACAACAGCTACGCATGGCTGGACGTCAACAATCGCAGATCCTTCCAGCGCGCGACACGGTTTCTGATTGACCTTGGTCACAGACGCATTGCCTTGCTCAACGGTCTTGAGTCCATGACATTCGCCCGCCGGCGCCGAGCCGGTTATCTGGATGCTTTGGCGTCTGCAGAAATTGAGGCAGACCCGGGGATTATGTTTGCGGAGGAAATGATAGAGCCTTACGGTTATGAGCGCACACGCCAGCTTCTTGCAGGCAAAGACCGACCGACAGCTATCATCTGCTCAAGCATTCTTCCGGCAATGGGCGCAGTTCGTGCCATTCAGCAGACCGGTCTTGTACCCGGTCGGGATATCTCCATTGTCACGCATGATGATGTTCTTTCCTTTTTGTCAAACAGCGGAAACATTCCGCTTTTTACGGCAGTACGATCATCGATCAAGGAAGCCGGTCGGCGCTGTGCTGAACTGCTTATAGAAGCGATCGAACATCCGGGCACAGGGCCACGGCACGAATTGTGGGAAGCCGAGCTGGTTGTTGGCAACTCGACAGGACCGGTCGGCGCTTGAGGCTTATCTGTAAATCTTCAGATGCTTCGGACAGCGTTTCGTCATTTTCAAGTGCATCTCAACCAAATGCGGCTCGTGCCATGACATAAGCGGGCTGTCGGCAGTGCGTTGTATCATTGCGCAAGTAGAAACCTAACTATGTTGACAACGACAATCGCAAATATTTAGGGGTTTGTGAATTTTTCCACGCAAAGCGCGCCAGTGGCGGCTTAACGCAGGCCGGTCGTAGAACTTTAGTTACATTCAATTTTGTCATTTATTGCTTCATGTTATGATGAAGCAAATATTTGAAATCGTAAAAACGACTCCATATATCCGATACTGATGTCGAATCCGGAGAACTCAATATAAAGAGACTTTAAGATGGATCAGTATACAGCCGTTAAATCTGTATTATTCAACTTTCGTTGATGCCTTCAATTCATCGATTAGGTCGAGTGAGGCCAACTTTTTGATATTTTTCTTTTTTTTGCGACCCCTATCTTTTTTTCCATAAAATTTTATGGAAACTGTATTTGCTTTGTATTTTAGATCATATAGTCAAATATGCTCAAGACGGGTTTCGGCGTAAAGCACCGCCTTGCTGGTTCAAGAGGAACCAAGCGGTCGGCTGTTGCGCCTCCCAAGCGGTAGGAGTCGATTGAAATAGAGGCATCAGTTTACTGAGTTCCGATCGGTTCGAATTGCCTATATCGGTCGAACAACCTCAGACAGCAAAAACGCATTTCCGGAATCCGGAAGCCAGGATTTGCATTCTATGCACAGAGGACGTGCTGGCTTTTGGTGCCCCGCAACGTGTTATGATCCGCCCATCATTCGCGTTGCGGGGTTTTTGCCGTAAATATGACGCAATATGACGTTTCTCCTTGCGGTTAAATTGACAAGCGGGTGGCTGTGCTTTGCAGCAATCCTTCTCCAACATGGCGGGTAAAACGCAAGGAACGGTGGCCGGAATTTTTCCGGAGCCCCGTTTTGCAAGATTGGGCGGGTTAAATGGAAATAGAAAAACTGCAGCGGTTCAATGCCGCATATGATGGAGACTATCCATTTTTGAGGGAGTTGGGCGCCACATGGGTCGCCAAACGTCCCCTGGAAGGCCTTCGTGTGCTTCACAATATCCCGCTTACCCGCGAAACGATGCTCAAGCTCGAGCCGCTATACCTTGCGGGCGCTGACATCACCGTGACACATCTGGACCTGCCGGGCCTTCAGCCAAAACAGGAGTGCGTCGAAGTCCTTCGCGATGCCGGTGCAGATGTTCAGATCGACCATCGCGCTCTGAGCGGCGAATATGACTTCGCACTCGATTGCTGTGCCCAAGTGCCAGCGATGCAGGACGTGTCCATTCGCAGAGGCTATGTCGAACTGACCCAGTCCGGGACTCCCATCTACAGTGAGCTCAAGACGGACCTGCCCGTGTACAGCATCGACGAGTCGAAGCTGAAATGCCTGGAGGGCATGTTCGGCACCGGCGAAGCCTGCGTTCGGGCGATAAAGCAATTCATCGAACCAACATTGGAAAGCCGCACATTCGTCATTTTCGGCTATGGCAAAGTGGGCCGCGGCGTTGCGCGATACCTTCGTCATGAAGGAGCGCATATCATTGTGGTGGAGAAGAACGAGGCTTTCGTAAATCAGGCAAGAGCCGCCGGGCTCAAGGCCGTCATCAATAGCGAAAAAGCTGCAATCCTTGAAGAAATCAACAATGCGTTCGCAGTGATCACCGCAACCGGTGAACCGTTTCTTGTCGGCGAGATGTTCTCACCATCTGAAATCTCCGAGACTGTGCATCTCATCAATATGGGTGCCGATGATGAATATGGTGACGATTTTCCGAATGATCGCATTGCCGCCAACAAGGCACCGCTTAATTTCTTGCTCGACGCGCCGACAATCATGTTCTTTATCGATCCGATCTTCATGGCTCACAACCGGTGCTGCGAGTATATACTCAAGGGCGAGGCGCATGGCTTTACGGCACTGCCCGGCGCACTTGATGTTCCGGTTGTTGAGACGTGGAGCCAAATCTACGGCATAGACGTCAGCGACATCTATTACTGAGTTGCCTCTCTCATCATCTGCTGTTCTACGAGATCTGGTTTAGCGAAATCGTGCGCTTTTTGCGTGACGAAACGATAAAACCTTGCGGAAAGAGGGCCGTTCAGACCGATGGGTCGATTCCCATTTTAGCCTCTGTTTCAACAGGTTAGAATTTGTGTATGACGATCCGTGCCACATCTGGCTATGAAACAGCCAAGGTCATGATTCGGCCCCACTGTGATCGCAGTGAAGGATCAGCATGAAGATAGACAAAGCCTACATACTCCCCTTTCCGCCAGATCGGGTTTATGCCGCTTGGGTTTCGCCCGACGATCCGATCCCGCCAGCCACCAGAATAGAGATCAACCTCACCGTTGGTGGCCACATTCGTCAATTCATTGAAACGGAAGATCGCTGCAACCGGGCTGAGGGGTTGTTTTTTTGTGTCGAGCCTGATCGCCACATTCGCTACACATGGGAGCGCGATCGGGATGGCGAAATCACGGATGTGGATGTCGAATTCGGCACGTCCGACGATGGCACGGCTCTTAGAATTCGGCAGGCAGGCTTCCGAAGTGAAGTAAGCCGCAGGCAGCGCGCCGATGAATGGGATGCCTATGTCGAGCGATTAACTGCGGTTCTTGAAAAGTCCACTGAGCTTGAAACGGCCTGAGGCAATTGCGCTTTAGAGCAAATCAGGTTTAGCTTGAAGCATTTGATGGCGGAAGATCGGTTCAGTCGGGTAGGCGCGTCGCGCAGCGCGATGTGGGTCAGGGGGCAAGCGGCGCAACGCCGCCGATGGGCCGATTGTCCGCCACCCTTGAGAAGACGAAGCTGTTGAAAAGCTTCGGTAAACGGGCCGGGCGATTTTGCTCCCTGACTGCGTTGG
>JBCCOK010000098.1:0-10279 GCA_039025395.1 Pseudomonadota bacterium | reverse complement strand
TTTCACACGACCACGCGGACTGGCTTCTTTCACCGACACCACGATGATGTCGCCGACGGAAGCGTATTTGCGTTTGGAACCGCCCAGGACCTTGATGCACTGAACACGGCGTGCGCCGCTATTGTCAGCAACATCCAGATTGGTCTGCATCTGGATCATTTGGTTTCTCCCGACCTTTGGGGACTAACTTGGGTGCCCCAGGGTTTCGACATGAAAGAAGGTGACCGCTATTCCGCGATCACCTCCCAACGTTTCGTCTTCGATTTTGGTGCACATTCCTGAATTCGGACCATATCGCCGACCTTGAATGTGTCCTTCTCATCATGCGCACGATATTTCTTCGACTTACGCACGGTTTTCTGCAGAAGCGGGTGCTTAAAGCGACGCTCCACGCTGACCGTGACGGTCTGCGCGTTTGCATCCGAGGTGACAACGCCTTGAAGGATACGCTTGGGCATGTCGTTAAGCCTCCGCTGCGGCGGCTGCCGCTTTTTCGTTAAGAATTGTCTTTACACGGGCCGCATCGCGGCGCACTTCGCGCATGCGCGCGGTGTTTTCCAGCTGGTTTGTGGCCTGCTGAAAGCGGAGGTTGAACGCCTCCTTCTTGAGATTTGCCAGCTCGTCACGAAGCTGATCGGGAGTTTTCTCCCGCAGTTCATTGGCATCCATGCCAGTCTTCCTTTCAACATCACCGGAGGGCCGCAATATATGGCGTCACCCATTTGCCCGGTGGAGATCATCAGGTGAAGCCCGCCGTTTAGGCGGGATTCGGGGCTTTGGCAAGGTTTTTGTTCTGCTGCGCGCCACCGGTCAGGCACCGACGCGATACCGACGTAATACCGACGTGATACTGACGTTGCAAAACGGGGCACTTTAGGCTCACGGGCTTCTGATGGCACGGCGATTGAATTTCCACGTTTCCGCCATACGATCCCTGCCTGTCGAGGGGAGACAATATGGAAAGATCACACCACCCAAGCCGCCGAAGCTTTCTAGCCTCATCAGCCGCGCTGGCCGCTGTCTTGCCGATGAAAATCGCGGCTGAGGGCAGCCAGAAGTCGTTTCTCGACATGGCCCGCGAACTGGCAAGCGCGCCTTATCAAACGACCACCGGAGCGCTGCCCGCACCTTTTGACGGCCTGACATACGACTCGTATCGCGGCATTCGTCCCTTGCCGGGAAAGACTTCGCTCCTTCCGCAAGGCGATGAATTCCTTGTGGATTTTCTGCCCCCCGGCTTCTACTTCACCGACCCGGTCTTCGTCGAACGGCAGATCGACGGCGCATGGGACGCGATGGACGTGACACCTGCCCTGTTCGATTTCGACGACCGCTACTTCCAGAACATTCCTGCCACCTCCCCCGGCGCGGGCTTTTCCGGACTGCGCGTGAAATACCCTCTGAACAGCCCCGATTTTACCGATGAAGTCGCGGTCATGCAGGGCGCCAGCTATTTCCGCGCCGTCGGCAAGGCGATGTGGTACGGCCTGTCCGCACGCGCCGTTGCAATCGGCACTGGCGCGCCAGAACCCGAAGAATTTCCTAGGTTCACCAACCTCCGCGTCCACGAAGGCGCAAACGGAAAAATCCGCATCGAAGCCCTGATCGACAGCCCGTCTCTCGCCGGATATCTCGACATGGTCATCACGCCCGGCATAGACACGGTGATGGACATGTCCGTCACGCTTTTGCCGCGTGTACAGATCGACACCATTGGTGTTGCGCCGCTGACGTCGATGTTCCTGAAAGGCCCGATGCACAGCGCCGCCTCTGACGATTTCCGCCCGCATGTGCATGATAGTGATGTGCTCTTTGTCGAGAACGGCGCGGGGGAAATGCTCTGGCGGCCCATCGCGAACCCGACCCATGTGGAGACATCCGCCCTTGCTGACACGGCTCCGAAGAGCTTTGGTCTGTTCCAGACCGCGCGCGACTACGAGGACTTTGAGGACACTGAAGCGCGCTACGAACATCGTCCTTCTGCCGTAGTCCGGCCCAAGGGCGATTGGGGCGCGGGGGCTGTGATGTTGGTCGAACTGCCGACCGGGACCGAGTTTCTGGATAACATCGTTGCCTTCTGGCGCCCGCAGGAGCCGCTTTTGGCCGGGCAGGAATATCGGTTTGACTACCAGATCAACTGGACCCTCTCCGTTCCCGCCGATGGTGTGGCAGCCCCCATTGTGCAATCCCGCAGCGGGCGCGAACATCTCACGCCGACCAAGCGGCGCTTTGTCATCGACTTTAACACCAAATCCGACGGGCTTGTTGCCGACCTGTCGGTGTCGGGCCTAGATCAGAGCGTTCTCTCAGGCCTCTCTGTTTTTGACCTGCCCGATGATCGCGGCACGCGTGCAACCTTCCTGTTGGAGCCGGGTGACGCGCCTGCACATGAGTTGCGCTTTATTTTGCGCGATGAGCAAGGGGCGCCGCAGAGCCCGGTCTGGCTGCATCGCTGGACCCGCAAGCGCGACGGCGGTGTTTGACGCTTTCAGCCTTTTTCGTGGAAATATCCGTAGATCGTCTCGGCCAGTGCTGCTGAAATTCCTTCCACGGCTTTCAGGTCGGGCAGAGTGGCGTTGCTGACGGCCTTCGCGGAACCAAAATGGGCAAGCAATGCACGTTTGCGGGTTGCGCCGACGCCGGGGATATCGTCGAGCGTTGTTGCGCCGACGGCTTTCGAGCGTTTGGCACGGTGCGCGCCGATGGCAAATCTGTGGGCTTCGTCGCGCATGCGCTGAACAAAGTAGAGCACCGGATCACCACGGCGGAGCGCGAAGGGCCGTTCGCCGAAGCGGTGAAACTCTTCCTTGCCGGCATCGCGGTCCACGCCCTTGGCAACTCCGATCATCGGCACGTCGTCGACACCCAGTTCGGTCAGAATGCCGTGCACCGCGCTGACCTGCCCTGCCCCTCCATCAATGAGCAAAAGGTCCGGCCAAGTTTCACTGTTGCGGTCGGGATCCTCTTTCAGCAGGCGTTTGAAGCGGCGCGTCAGCACCTCGCGCATCATGCCGAAGTCATCGCCCGGTGTGATCGTTTCATCCTTGATGTTGAACTTGCGGTACTGGCTTTTGTTGAACCCATCCGGCCCGGCGACGATCATGCCGCCCACGGCATTGGTGCCTTGGATGTGGCTGTTGTCATACACCTCGATCCTTTGCGGTGGGGCATCGAGATCGAATGCTTCTGCCAATCCATTGAGCAATTTGGTTTGTGTGGCGCTCTCGCTCATCTTGCGTGCGAGGCTTTCGCGTGCATTGCGCAGCGCGCTGGCGACCAGGTCTTTCTTCTCGCCCCGTTGAGGTACAAGGATTTCCACCTTGCGCCCCGCTGTTTCCGAAAGCGCCTCTTCCATCAGTTCCTGATCCTCAATGCCATCTGAGAGAAGCAACATGCGCGGCGGCTCCTTAGTATCGTAGAACTGACCGACGAAGGCCTGCATAACTTCTGCCGCATCCGCGCCTGATCCGGTACGCGGGTAGTAATCGCGATTGCCCCAGTTCTGGTTTGCACGAATGAAGAAGACCTGCACGCAGGCCTGCCCGCCTTCCATATGCAGCGCGATGATGTCCGCCTCGGCCACGCCCGCCGGATTTACGGTTTGAGTGCCTTGCACATAAGTGAGTGCCTTGATCCGGTCGCGCAGGGCCGCGGCACGCTCGAATTCCATCGCGTCCGAGGCCGCTTGCATGTCGCGGGCCAATTGCGCTTGAACCTCTTGCGTGCGGCCGCGCAGGAAATCGTCGGCCGATTTCAGCAGTGTTGCGTAATCTTCTTTGGTGATCTTTCCTCCGCACGGTCCAGCACAGCGCTTGAGATGGTAATTGAGGCAGGGCCGGTCGCCTGCGTCAACCTCCCGATCCGAACAGGTGCGCAACAGAAAGACCTTCTGCAGCGTGTTGATCGTGCGGTTGACCGCGCCCGCACTTGCGAACGGACCATAGTATTTGCCGGACCGGTTCTTTGCGCCGCGGTGTTTTTCAAGCCGCGGGAAATCATGCTCATCCGAGATAAAAATGAATGGAAACGACTTGTCGTCGCGCAGTTGCACGTTGAAGCGCGGCTTCAATTGCTTGATGAGGTTCTGTTCCAGCAACAGCGCTTCGGTCTCAGTCGTCGTTGTCAGGACCATCATCGACGCCGTTTCCGAGATCATCCGCGCAATGCGCGCGCTGTGGCCCGTGGGGCGCGTGTACGAGGTGACACGGTTCTTTAGATTTCGTGCCTTGCCGACGTAAAGAACTGCCCCTTTGCTATCCAGCATGCGGTACACGCCCGGAGACGCATCCAGCGTCTTTACGAAGGACCGGATCACGCGATGACCTGTCGGCTTGGGGGTATTTTCTGCGTCTTCCATGATTCTTTTCTGGCTGCACAAATCCTGAACCGGTGACAACCAGAAACCTGTTCACAAAATCTGTGGATAAACCTCGGGACAACCTAATGCGTTGTCGGATTTTTCGTTTAGTTTGACGAACTTTGCTGATTTGCCTAATTTTTAGGCATATTTTAAGTAATTGATTTTATAAGGATAATTTTAGACGACCAGCCAACTTCCTGAAAGTATTAGCGTTTTCTTAACGGCCGCGTGATCACCGCTGAGGTCGGTGCACAACTCGAGTCTCAGAAATAGATTATTCACGCGCGTAAAGACTATTCCTGACCCATAACGTCAGGTGTTTCCCATGCCAGATGCTGCCCGCCATCGGCACAAATGAGCTGCCCCGTTACGCTGTTTGCATCCAAAAAATAACCGACCGCATGCGTGATGTCGGACGGGTCAGCGCCACGCCGCAAGATTGTATTGCTGCGCTGGTGTTGGAAATGCTCGCGGGCCTGCCGCGTGCCCTGCATTGTCGGTCCGGGCCCAATTGCGTTGACACGAACCGCTGGCGCCAAGGCCTGGGCAGCAGTTTGCGTCAGGGCCCAAAGACCCGCCTTGGCAATGGTGTAGCTGGCGAATTTCGGCGTCATGCGCCGCACACGTTGGTCAATCAGGTTGATTACCAAAGCATTGGCAGTGACATCGTCCCACTCGCCGCCCGTGCTTGGTTCGGGCACCTGGGCCGCGAAGGCTTGCGTCAGGACGAAAGGCGCGCGGAGGTTTGACTCAAGATGGCGATCCCAACTTTCGCGGGTTGCTGTTTCGATCGTGTCGTCTTCGAAAATGGATGCCGAGTTGACCAGAACAGTGAGCGGGCCGCCCAATGCATCAACGGCGCGTGGCACAAGTGTTTGCATCTCGCTTTCGTCGATCAGGTTGGCTCGAAGCGTGGCGGATTTTACACCCTTGTCTCGGCAAGCCTTTGCGACCTCTTCTGCTTCGTCCGATGAACTGTTGTAGTGCACTGCAACATCCAAGCCACGATCTGCAAGATAAAGCGCAATCTCGCGGCCAAGTCGTTTGCCTGCACCTGTCACAAGAGCCTGTCCGTTCATCCGTGTGCCACCACCATTATGAGATAGAGAATGTATAGAATGCTTAGCCCGAAGCCCCAGCGACGCGTAAGATCTCGTCTTTTGCTAAAGACAAATGGGGCCAGCAGCAACGATGCCCCCAACATGGCCCACAAATCATAGGCAAGGAAAGGCCATACCACCGGAACGGGGCCGACAAGAACCGTGACGCCCATGATTGCCAGCAGATTGAACATATTCGAGCCGATGACATTGCCGATGGCCACGTCGGCTTGTCTGCGGAACGCTGCAACAACCGTAGTTGCCAGTTCCGGAAGGGACGTGCCCAGTGCGACAAGCGTCAGGCCGATCACGCTGTCCGAGACGCCGAAGGCTTCGGCAATTTCGACCGCGCTGTCCACGAACAGGTTCGCCCCCAACGGCAAACCGATAATGCCGAGAACAAGAAACACCGCCACTTTCCAACCAGCCATGCTAGGGTCGGCGCCCTCGACCTCTTCTTCGTCCTCTTTCGCTTTCGCTTTTGACGCCCTGCGATGCGACATTGCCTTGCGGAACTGGCCCCAGAGAATGAATGCGAGCAAGCCCAACAATATCAATCCGTGCCACCAGACCAAAGGAGCAGTAAAGCAAAGCGCTATGAAAAACAGCGTGACACCGACCATAGTGAGATAGTCTTTGCGAGTATCATGCGCCGATGTTCCAAGCCGTGAAATCAGCGCCGGTATGCCAAGCACCAGCAACACGTTCGCCGTGTTTGAGCCGACGACATTGCCGAGCGCGAGACCAGGCACCCCCGCAAGAACCGCATCGACGGATATGAGAAGTTCAGGTGCGGAGGTTCCGAAAGCGACGATGGTCAAGCTGACAATGAGTGCCGGGATACCGAGCCGCAGGACCAAGTTCACGGCTCCCCGCACCAAAAGATCGCCTGCCAGCAAAAGGATGACCAGACCGAGTCCGCAGGTGAGCCAAACCATCAGGCTTTACCGCAAGGGCACGGGCTCTTGCCGATCTTGTGGCGACCGCAGGCTTTGCATTTGGCAACACTGCGCAGCTTCTTTGGGATCAATATGCTCAGTTTTCCGAACATGCCGAGGACGGCGATGAATACCAGGAACAGAGTGACAATTTTCAGTACCATTCTGTCAGAGGCCGAACCGCGCGAAGGCTGCACGATCTTCGACTTCGGCGATGGCATCGCCAAGAAGTTGCGCGCCGATGCGGCCCAACAAAGGTCTTTTCATCGCGTAAGGGCGCAATTGAACCTTTTCGCCGAAGATTTCCTTCATCTTCGGAACCAGATGCCCCACCCCGTCAATCAAGCCCGTTGGCATGGCCTCGTCACCGACCCAGACCGTGCCGTCGAACAGTTCCTGTTCCAAGTTCAGCCGATCACCGCGACGGGTTTTGACGTGGTCAATAAAGCCCGCGTGGATATGCTCCTGAAGTGATTTGATGCGGGCGACATCTTCGTCCTTTTCCGGGCGAAACGGATCGGCCAGGCTTTTCGATTTTCCGGCCGTGTAGACGCGGCGCTGAATTCCATAGCGTTCGATCAGTTCGTGAAATCCGAATCCGGCGGAAATCACGCCGATGGAACCGGTGACCGAGTGTCGATCCACCCAGATCTCATCCGCCGCCGCTGCGATATAATATCCTCCCGAGGCCGCGACATCCTCAACAAAGGCGTAGACCTTAACGTCTTTCTCTTCCGCCAGCCGTCGAATGCGGGCCGAGATTAGCGATGACTGCGTTGGCGATCCGCCGGGTGAGTTGATCGACAATGCAACGGCCACTGGCTTCCCTTTGGTGAATGCCTTCTGCACCAAACCGGCCAAAGCCTGATCATTGAGCGCACCGCGCGTACCTGCTGCAATGACACCCTGAAGCCTCAGGACGTTGACCTGCGGCGGAGATTTCACAAAGGGGATGAACCGTCTCATGAGCGCCCATGTAGGACAGCATGCGGGGCGCAACAAGCCGCAAGCCCTGATAAACTTGGAATCAAACAGCAGTGCGCTTCATTCGGCAATTAATGGGACTGGAACGTCTTGGAAATCATGCCTCAGGCCATTCCACCGACCAGATGATCCGCGCAAAGACCACCACATTGAACGAGGTTTGCTCGACCAACCTGGCGCCCGCTTGTTCGGCCGAGGCTTCGAACCGGGCGGCGGCGTCTTTGGGACCGATTTTTGAGAGCTTTACGGGAAAGGTCACCTCGCGGCGCACAAGCGCATTCGCCGCGTCTTCACGCGTCGCCGGCTGGATTAGCCCTTCACGCAGGGCAGCTTTAACGCCAAGCCGAAAGGCTACGAAGTCGCCGCCTCGCGGCGCCTCGACCAGCTTCACCTCTTCAATGTCGCGCCAGTTCAGTCGATGGTACCGCCGCTTTTGAAGAAGCTGTTGAACGTTCAGTGTGAAACCGCCTTCGTGGAAGACCGCCTCTGCGCCTGCCGGTTTTGTCCGAAGCAACCAAAGTGCAAAGCCGGTGAAGACCAGAGCAATCGCCAAAAACCAATAGAACATCGTTGGCCAATCCAACACTTTGGCAAAGCCGTCGTAATAAAGTGTTCCGTAAATCGGCAGCCAGAAGATCAGTGAGAGAAATAACACGCAGCCTGCGACAATGACGTTCACGCCCCGTGCTGGCGCAATGTCCTCGGGCTTTACGATGGGTCTCTCCAACGATTGACGATTGGGTAGCGACGGTCCAGCCAGAACGCTTTTTTCGTCAAGCGCGCGCCGGGGGCAGATTGGAAACGCTTGTACTCGGCGATGTAAATCAGTCGCTCCACCTTTTTAACCGTGTCACGGTCAAAACCCATGTCGACGACCTCGGCGACCGATTTCTCATCGTCGATCAGCGCTTCCAGTATAACGTCGAGGTCTTCGTATTCGGGCAAGCTGTCGCTGTCTTTCTGATCTTCGCGCAACTCGGCGGTCGGCGGTTTGTCGATCACGCGCGGCGGGATCACTTCTCCTTGCGGGCCCATCATCCAGTCGCGGTGATTGGCATTGCGCCAGCGGCAGGTCTCGAACACCCGCATTTTGTACAAGTCCTTGATCGGGTTATAGCCGCCGGACATGTCGCCATAGATGGTGGCATACCCCACGGCCACTTCGGACTTGTTGCCGGTGGTGAGAAGCATTTCACTGAATTTATTGGACAGCGCCATAAGGGTCAGCCCGCGCAGCCTGGATTGGATGTTTTCTTCCGCAGTGTCCGGTTCAGTGCCTTCAAACAGTGGAGCGAGCGCTTGGGTCACCGCCGCGCGAGGTCCGGCGATAGAGACGGTGTCCAGGCGACAACCCAGCGCGTCGGCGACGCCCGCTGCATCCTCAAGCGAGGTTTGCGAAGTGTATTCCGACGGCAACATGACACAGCGCACGTTTTCCGGCCCCAGCGCATCGGCCGCGATTGTGGCAACAATGGCGCTGTCGATACCGCCTGACAGGCCGAGAACGGCTTTTTTGAACCCGGTTTTGGCGAAGTAGTCGCGCGTTGCCTCGACCATTACGCGGTAGTCCTGCTCCCAGGCATCGGGGATCGGTGCGATCTCGCCGGGCAAGGCGCGCCACCCGGTTTCGGTCTCCTCAAAATCGACGTGAGCGATAACCTCGTCAAACACCGGCAGGCGCACAGCGACTTCGCCGCCCGGATTCAGGACGAAAGTACCACCATCAAAGACCTGATCATCCTGACCGCCCACCATGTTGAGGTAAACAAGCGGCAATCCCGTCTCGACCACGCGTGACACCATCACGTTCAACCGCGTGTCGAACTTGCCGCGGTAGTAGGGCGATCCGTTGGGAACGACGAGAATTTCTGCGCCCGACTCTTCCAGCGCCTCGGGCACATCCTCGTGCCATGCGTCTTCACATATCGGTGTGCCGACCCGCACGACGCCGAGGTCGTAAGGCCCTGAAAGAGGGCCGGGATCGTAGACCCGCACTTCGTCGAACACCGTCTCATTCGGCAGGTCGTGCTTCAGCACCTGACGCACCAAGCGGCCGTCTTTCAGCACGTGATAGGCGTTATAAAGCTTGTCACCCTGCAACAATGGCCCGCCAATGCCCAGCGCGGGGCCGTCGGCGCATTCCGCCATCAACGTCTCGACATGGGCCATCGCATCGCGGGTAAAGGCCTGTTTCATCACCAAATCTTGCGCGTTATAGCCTGTGATGAACATCTCAGGCAGCGCGACCATGTCAGCGCCAGCGGCTTTGGCGGCTTCCCATGCCTTCTTTGCCTTGGCAGCGTTGCCGTCGAGATCGCCCACGGTCGGGTTCAACTGTGCAAGTGTCAGGCGAAACTTTGCCATTCATCTCTCCGTTAGGGCGAAAACGCGTTGTATTCGTCAATTTGACAGACAGCTGATGGCCCTGATCGGGTCTTAGCAGAGATCGGGCGAAGGGAAAGACCTTGCCGGGAAAAGCGTTGCGACACAGGGTCCGCTCTATTAGGTTTTGGGTGGGTTAAGGAAAACAGACGTAGAAGACGTCGCTTTAGAGAATTGGGGAAATGATAATGCGGGCATTAGGGATTGGTGCTGTTCTCGTTGCATTTATTGCAGCGCAGGCGGCAAGTGCGCAGCAAGTCGTTACCAAGCAATACGACGACGGCGGTGTTTACGAGGGCACCTTTAAAGACGGCAAACAGCACGGCACCGGCACATATCGGCTGCCGAACGGCTATGTTTACGAAGGCGAGTGGGTCGATGGCGAAATTCTCGGCAAGGGGCGCGCCGAGTTTCCGAACGGATCGGTCTATGAAGGCGATTTCGTCGCTGGCAAACCCGAGGGCGAAGGCAAAATCACCTTTGCAGATGGCGGTACTTATGAAGGCAGCTGGGCC
>JBCCOK010000097.1:0-10530 GCA_039025395.1 Pseudomonadota bacterium | reverse complement strand
CGTCACAGACGCGAACATATTCAACGGGCTCCGGCTCAGCAGCGATGATCGCATCGGCTGCATGAGAACCGGACACTGCAGCCATGGCCGCAGCGGAGCCGAGAAGAAGGCTCTTGATTTTCATTTTCTGACCTCCAGTCAGATTTCCGGAGGTCAGTCATGTAAGATTGTCAGCTCGAAAACCGATCCGTGGCGCTTTCAGGCTGGATCGGTCCTCGACAGCAAAGGAAAACAGCCCGCGCCCCAATCAAAGGAGCCAGGCCATCAATTTAGTGCATTGTCATCCATTCGCGGGCTGCGCGCAGTGCTTCGGCTAGATCGGTTTTGCTCATGCTGGCGGCAAGGTCGGACCGCAGCGCCGCTGCGCGTTCCGAGCCCTTTATGGCGGCAATATTGAACCATTTATGGGCAGCCACCAAATCGAGAGCGCAATCGCGCCCGGCTGCATACATCAGCCCCATCTCACAGAATATGTCTGCCTCGGCGTCGCCGCCCATCGTTGCAAGTTGCTGGTCCAGAATTTCCATGCGTGCCATCTTAATCCCCGCTTCCGTTACCTTTTTGATCCCAGTTATACATCCGAGAGCCTTTGCTTTTCGCCGGCTTCGTTGTGATGGGCCAAGTCTGCCGCGGTCGATTGAATCCGCGGTTAACGGTCATGCTTAATTTCAGGCAAACAAAGTCCAAACGATTGGTAAAATTGAGTTTTTATTAAATATGCAATCCGCCTTGAACGGGGTGTTTTGGCGAAATTTTAGTCAAATTGTAATGATCTGATATCAACGGTTTCTTCACCACGACGCAAGGTCATGGTGCGGGGCGAACCGGTGGCTGGATTGGTTTCAGCCCTCACCGGGCGCGCTGGCCGAACAGCAGTTTTTGGGCTTCCTTGTCGTCGGCAATGTTGTGACTGGCACGCTTGTCCTTGCCGATCTCGAGGCCGCTTTTCACGGACTCCTTTGCCATCATCGCATTGAACCAGCGCTTGAGGTTGGCAAAGTCCTCCAGAGTCTGTCCCTGGCGTTCAAAGGGCACGACCCAGCCGATACAGGCGATATCGGCAATCGAGTACTCGCCGGCAAGGTATGCACGGTCAGCCAGGCGGTGGTCCATGACGCCATAGAGGCGGTTGACCTCGTTGGTGTATCTGTCCACCGCATAGGGCAGTTCTTGCGGGGCATAATGACGGAAATGATGCGCCTGACCGGCCATTGGACCGAGTCCGCCCATCTGCCAGAAAAGCCACTGATCGACCTCAACACGCTGGCGTTCATGATCCGGATAAAGCCGGCCGAATTTGCGCGCCAGATACTGAAGGATAGCGCCTGATTCAAAAACTGAAATCGGCTTTCCGTCCGGCCCTTCGGGATCGGCGATCGCCGGCATTCGGTTGTTCGGCGCAATCTGCAGGAAATCGGCGGCGAACTGATCGCCCTTGGTGATGTTGACGAATTTGACGTTATAGGGAACGCCAAGTTCTTCCAGCATAATCGTGATTTTCCAACCATTGGGCGTGGGCCAGTAATAAAGGTCGATCGGCAATGTTTGCGCGGCCATGCTCAGCCTCCGTTTGTCGTCTGCTTCAGACATAGAACAGCGGATCGTTAAATTGAACCATCTCGTAAATTCTGCGGCCAAGAGCTGCGGTCTACCGCCGCCCGCCAGCGGTGGCGTGCCGAAATCGCCGTCGTGAATGGCAGATGAACATGCGCATCAGCGTTGGTTCAGGACCGCTCAGCCATTCTACACCCATCACAAAACGCACACGCAGTGGAAGCCAGAACAGGATTTCCGATGATCGAAACACTTACCCGCCGTTTGATCCTTGTCAGCCTGATTTTCGTGCTGATTGCCGGCGCTGCAGCCATCGCCGTCGTTGAAGAAGACGCTCCGGGCCGCGCATGGGTTGCCGGTCAGGCCGTTCCCTGCGTCGAACCCTACTCCGATGCCTGCAAGGCATCGCATGATCGCTGAAACGGAGCAGACCCATGTTCGCCGATGCCTCGGAATTCTTTACTTCAACACTGCGGATCCTTCTTGTCAGCAGTCTTTTTATCGCGCCCGTCGCTGGATTTGCCGCTAACCATGCCGGTGCAGAACGTGCCAGTATGAAAGGCGCTGGTCTGGTTCTTTATGTCAGCCTTCAACGCAATCGATGAGACGTCCGCGCCAGCGACCGGTTAACCGCGCGACGATGAATCGGGCCCGACTGGAATGTTGGTCGTTTTCTTGTCACGCCATGGCGACTATATTGGATCATGGACAAAGGAATCAGCACGCCCGACCATTCGGCGGTCGTTACACCGCCACCAATGAAAGCGCAGCCTTACGCCAGCGCTTCCGAAGCGGTTGACGCGTTGCGGCGTCTTTACGACCGCAACACGGGATTTTTGCAGGAGCAGTTCTATTCAATCGGACGCGGCCAGCGCAAAGACGGATCCCGTTACCGCGCCTATTACCCGCAGGTGCGGGTGACGACCTCCAGCTTTTCGCACGTCGACAGCCGCCTTTCCTATGGCCATGTCACATCGCCGGGGACCTATACGACGACGATTACCCATCCGGACCTTTTCAGCACATATCTCGAACAGCAGCTTGGTCTTTTGATCAAGAACCATGATGTGGAAGTGATCGTGGAAGAATCCGATACGCCCATCCCGCTGCACTTCGCGCTGGGTGCCGACGCCAATGTGGATTCGTCCTTTGCCGACCAGATCGCGGCGCCGCTTCGCGATCTTTTCGATGCGCCCGATCTCAATGTGACTGATGACGCAATCGTCAACGGCACCTATGAAAGAGAAGGACATGCACCGATGCCGCTGGCTGCATTTACTGCGCAGCGGATCGACTATTCCCTGGCGCGCCTTTCGCATTACACCGCCACTCAGGCAGACCATTTTCAGAACTTTGTTTTGTTTACCAACTACCAGTTCTATGTCGACGAGTTCTGCGTTTTTGCCAAACAACTGATGGCGGAAGGCGGCGGCGGCTACGAGGCGTTTGTCGAGCCGGGAAACGCGATCACCCGTGCCGGGAATATCGCGCCCGACACGGAAGCCGGCAGAGTACGAATGCCGCAGATGCCCGCCTACCACCTTAAGCGACCGGACCACACCGGCATCACCATGATCAATATCGGTGTCGGGCCGTCCAATGCCAAAACCATTACGGACCACGTGGCGGTGTTACGGCCCCATGCCTGGCTGATGCTTGGCCATTGCGCCGGCCTGCGCAACAGTCAGCAGCTTGGCGACTATGTGCTTGCACACGCCTATGTGCGCGAAGACCATGTGCTGGATGATGATTTACCGGTCTGGGTGCCGCTTCCGGCGCTTGCTGAAGTTCAGGTTGCCATGCAGGATGCGGTGGCAGAGGTGACCGGGCTGGACGGCTACGACCTCAAGCGGATCATGCGGACCGGAACGGTGGCGACCATCGATAACCGAAACTGGGAACTGCGAGACCAAAGCGGACCCGTACACCGGTTGTCTCAATCGAGGGCCATCGCACTCGATATGGAATCGGCGACGATTGCGGCCAATGGTTTCCGCTTTCGGGTGCCTTACGGGACGCTTCTTTGCGTCTCCGACAAGCCATTGCACGGCGAACTCAAACTGCCGGGCATGGCGACAGATTTCTACCGGTCGCAGGTCAATCAGCACCTGAAGATCGGCCTCCTGGCGCTCGAGAAACTGGCGGAAATGCCGCCAGAGCGCCTGCATTCCCGTAAGCTGCGCAGCTTCTTTGAACCGGCGTTTCAGTAGGCAACCGAACCGGCTCGCTTACATGTTGGGATAAACCGGCCCCTCACCGCCCTGTGGCGGAACCCAGTTGATATTCTGGTTCGGGTCCTTGATATCGCATGTCTTGCAGTGCACGCAGTTCTGCGCGTTGATGACAAATTTCGGATCGTTGCCGTCTTCGCTGACCCACTCATAGACGCCGGCCGGACAATAACGCGACGAAGGACCGGCGTAGATATCATGTTCCGACGATTTCTGAAGTTCGGCGTCCTGCAATTGCAGGTGCACAGGCTCGTCTTCCTCATGATTGGTATTTGAAAGAAACACGGACGAAAGCCGATCGAAGGTCAAGACACCATCCGGTTTCGGATAGTCGATCTTCTTGTGCTGGGAAGCCGGATCGAGGGAGGCATAATCGGTCTTGCCATGTTTCAAAGTTCCGAAGAGGGAAACGCCAAACAGCGTATTCAGCCACATATCGAAGCCGCCCAATCCCACACCTATCAGCGTTCCAAACTTTGACCACAGGGGCTTGACGTTGCGGACCTTTTTCAAATCCTTGCCAATCTCGCTTGCGCGCCACTCAGCTTCATAGCCGCTCAACTCATCGGCCGAGCGCTCTTCGGCGATCGCAGCAGCGGCATGCTCCGCCGCCTGAATGCCGGACAGGATGGCGTTGTGCGATCCCTTGATGCGCGGCACATTAACGAAGCCGGCAGAGCATCCAATGAGCGCACCACCCGGAAAGGTCAGTTTCGGCACCGACTGATAACCGCCCTCGGTAATGGCACGGGCACCATAGGCAAGTCGCTTGCCATCCTTGAACGTCGGCGCAATGGCCGGATGGGTCTTGAAGCGCTGAAATTCCTCGAAGGGAGAGATATAGGGGTTTTTGTAATTGAGATGGAGCACAAATCCGACGGCGACCAGGTTGTCTTCCAGATGGTAGAGAAAAGAGCCACCACCCGTGTTGGCATCCAAGGGCCATCCGAAGGAGTGCTGAACGAGCCCCTGACGGTGATTTGCGGCGTCGACTTCCCAGAGTTCCTTGATGCCGATGCCGAACTTCTGCGGCTCGCAGTCCTTGTCGAGCTCGAATCGGGAAATGAGCTGTTTGGCCAGTGAACCTCGGACCCCCTCCCCGATCAGGACATATTTGCCGAGCAGCTCCATGCCGCGCTCAAAGTTCGGACCGGGTTTGCCGTCGCGTCCAACACCCATATCGCCGGTGGCAACGCCGATAACAGCGCCGTCGTCGTTGTAAAGAACTTCCGTTGCAGCAAAACCCGGATAGACCTCGACGCCCAGTTCCTCGGCCTTGGCCGCCAGCCATCTGCAGACATTGCCAAGCGAAACGATGTAATTGCCGTGATTGTTCATCAGAGGCGGCATCAGGATGTTGGGTAGTTTCAAGCAGCGCTTCTCGCCAAGCAGCAGGAAGTGGTCGTCCTCAACCTTGGTCTTAAAGGGATGTTCCGGATCGTCCTGCCAGTCGGGAAGAAGCTTGTTGATCCCAATGGGATCGACTACGGCACCAGAAAGGATATGCGCGCCGACTTCGGCGCCCTTCTCCAGCACGACAACGGAAAGGTCTTCATTGAGC
This sequence comes from Pseudomonadota bacterium, assembly GCA_039025395.1. Lineage (GTDB taxonomy): Bacteria > Pseudomonadota > Alphaproteobacteria > Rhizobiales > Rhizobiaceae > Hoeflea_A. Next base: position 5,184 of record JBCCOK010000097.1, on the reverse strand, counting down.
TGTTTGAGCCGAATTGCTGCCGACAAGCCGGCCGGACCGGCGCCGACGATAACCACGTCAAACTCCATGCCTTCGCGTTCCGGCAATTCGAAATCTTCGCTCATATTCCAATTCCTCCGCCGTGCTCCAGCGTTCGGATACAGCGTATCGCCAATAACCTTTCGGTGGTGCTTGCGCAATCCTTTAGAATCATTCTGTTGTACAAATTCTTCTATTACTCTTACGTAAACGTCAATAATCTATTTTGTCGCAGGTTTCCAGTGCATTAACAGCGTCAATATTCCTACCTGGCGCTTCTCTAATCGCAATGACTGATCTAGTATTTTGCCATGATTTCACAAGGCGACAGGCGCGTAGAACAGGATTTGGCGGACCTGCTTCACTTTTATGCCGATGCTGGCGTCGACTGTGTGCTCGAAGACAAGCCAGTCAACCGGTTTCATAAGGTTGCAGCGGCGGTCCGGAATTCAAACGCGGCCGAAACGCAAGAAAACAGCCGTCAAGAAAGGCGGGAGACAACCGGCGCAGCGGACACGTCGAAAAAAGCTGAGGTCCGGCAGACTTCGCAGCCTACGGCTACAGTGCCTGACGAAAGCGCCATTTCCGATGCGCGCGAAGCCGCCCGAAGCGCGCCGACAATCGAGGCCCTGCGTGAAGCCCTGTTGTCCTTCGAAGGCTGCAACCTCCGATTTGGCGCTCGTTCCACTGTATTCGCCGACGGCAATCCGGAAGCCGCGGTCATGTTCATCGGCGAAGCGCCGGGGCGCGACGAAGATAGGCTTGGTCTGCCTTTTGTCGGGCGCGCTGGCCAACTGCTCGACCGGATGCTGGCGGCCATCGGCCTTGACCGAACGAGCTGTTACATCACCAACATGATCCCCTGGCGTCCGCCCGGCAACCGGGCGCCAACACCGCTTGAGATTGAACTCTGCAAGCCATTCATCGAGCGGCATGTGGAACTGGTCAGCCCCAAGATCATTGTTCTGCTTGGAAACGTTTCAACCAAGGCCCTCCTCGGAACGACACGCGGAATTCTTTCACTTCGCGGCACTTGGTCTCAGTACAATCCCAACGCCGACATCAATATTCCGGCGCTTCCCACCCTCCACCCGGCCTATCTGTTGCGCAGTCCGGCGCAGAAAAAGCTCTCCTGGCAGGATTTTCAGAGCCTGCGTGCGCGTCTCGACGGGATAGCCGAGAACCCGCCGCAGTAGCGGTCCCATCCGGCACCCGGCGGCATCCTCTTCCGGGTATCAAGCCTGAACCAATGCTGCTAATGCAGAATTGACGTCGGTGCTCAGAGCGATAGCCTGTTTGATGGTTCTACCGGGAGGCTCAGGATGAACTCCGGCCCCGTAGAAATCTATTGCAGGCAGCTGGGCGAGCATTCACATAGGAGCACGAAGCATGACACACACAGTTTCGGGACGTCTGTCGCGTTCCGTCGGCCAACTCGCCTTGGCACTGCTCAATGCAACACTGATCCTTGTTGTCCTTGGTTTGCTTCTTGCATGGAACCTCTCTCGCACGGTGGAACGCATAACCGAGACCGCCGTTGCCGCCGCAACCAACCAGCTTGCCGAGTTCAAACCACTCGCGGACGAAATCTCAGGCGTGCAGGATCAGCTTGCTAAACTGCGTGTCGAAGTTGCCGACCTGCGAGGCGCTGACGACACCAAGGTTGCAGAAGCCTCCGAAGCTGTGCTTTCGAGGCTGGCAGTCTTGGACGAGGCGGTTTTGCAGATGGGCGCTGAGCTTGGACCCGCTATCAACAAGATAACGACAGATCCGGGCGTGCTTGTTGACCGTGCTGTTGAGACGGGCATTGCTGCGACGGGCGCTTGGGTAAGTTCACTTACCGGCTGCGGCACTTCACCGGAAGGGTCTTGAAACGACCTCAGAGTAAGTCAGGTTTAGGCTGAAATCAGGTGCCTTTGCGTCGCACCACCGGCTGGCTATCAATCAATCGGCTTCCAGAGCGCCCTTTGTTTGGCCGCATCATTTGGCGCGAGTGTCAAACTCAGCAACTGTTTGCCCGTTACATCGCCCTGAAAATAGTACTGATTTTCGGCAATGGATGCTTCCATGGCAGGCAGGACATTGAATCGCCACGTGTCATTTTCCTTGTGAAAGTTCACACGCATGTCCAGGGCCATGGCGAAAACCAGGGCGGATAGGCTGAAGTCGCCCTTTGGTCCAAACCAGCCTATCGCGTGTTTCGGACCAAGAGGCAACACAAACATCAATCCGTGAGGAAGTCTTCTCTCGGTGCCCGCGGCAAGCCACGAAGCATGAAAGTCACGCTCCTCGTTAACGTTGCGCAAAGTGTCCGCCGACAGACTGCCATCATATACTTGCGATCGAAAATTGGCGACAAACCACTTCGCCAAAATTGGCAATCCGATCATTTCATTCTCATCCGCCAACAGGGCGCGCTTTCGCTGCTCCCCTTCGAAATTCAAGTACCTGTCGCTGACCAGGTCTGCGGCTTTGCTGTAGTTGCCAGCATAAATCGCCTGCTCATAGCGCGCCCAGGCAAGATGTGCCGCGCCTGCGTTTCCGGTTGCATAGGCCAACGTTAGACAGCCCGCGCAGGCCAGTAGGATAGCTATGAAGAGCTTTCGTAGCATTCGCTCAGGATCGAAGAAATTGACTAACAAACGTCTAATTCTGGGTATCGCCGGCTAAGGAATCGTCATTGAAGAACAGCAGTTTCGTCCGGATCGCGCGCGGCAGGTACTGCGCATGGCCCTTCATACAGCCGGTCATGCGGCAAACCGCAGCCGCGTCAGGCATACTTGGAGATTACCGATGTGATCGAGCCCAAAAGCCAATCGGCAGATTGTTGGCGGTGAAACAAACGCTAGACTTTGACGCCCGGCGGCGTCCATTGACGCCGCCACCGCGACAGGAATTGCTGGTCCCGCGAGCCGCCTTTGCATAACGGGCGATGATCGTCAGTTCATGAACCTGTTGAACCAGTCAATCATGCGCTCGGGGTTCCTGCCAAAATAATTGTAGCCGTCAAAACGCCGCGTCGTGCCTTCAATCCAGAACAGATCTTTTTCGTTGCTGCCCAACAGGTCGAATGTCTTCTGTCCGTCTTCCTGTGTAGTCCAGAGGTCGTCGAGGACCTGTACGACAAGCGTTGGCACCTTTACATCCCCGGCAAACAGATGCGGCGTCATCTCCGCATTAGCAAAACCGCCAAGCTTCTTCTGCTCGAAATCCATCTCCTCCATGTATTCGCTGACGCCCTGGAAACCGGCGAACTGTCCCATCAGTGACGCCATCGACACGACCAGAGGACTGAGCATGCAGCGTACGTTTTCGAAAAGCTCGGGCCGGCGCGACATGGCCTCGTATTGCGCGTTGCCGCCTGTGCATTGGCTGTATAGGCCGGGCGTCATCTTCGAAAGGCGGGGGTGTTGGTCGACATAGGCTTTTGCGCCGAGGCAATCGCGCCACTCATAGCGCCCGATCCCACAAATCCCGCCATTGGCGGCAGAGGAGTTTCCGTGGTTGCGCAAATCATAGGTCAACACGTTGAAACCGGCGCGCACCAGATGCGCCACATGTGCCACAAAGTCGATCTCGATATCGTCAACCTGGCTCCATGGTTCGCCGTAGTGACCGGTAAAGCCCGATCGGCTCATGGGCATCGGGTGGTTCATGATAATGATTTTGTCGCTCTCGCCGCCGACTGACGGCACATACCAGCCCTCAAGCGCCGTGCCATCGTCAGACGGGAAGTATACGTCCTCCCAGGTTTCGATGCCGTGGTCGCCAGGCGTCTTGTGGACCGGCGTGCGAAAGGCAGGTTTGACTGCAAACCTGGCCAGCGCCTTGACTACTGCCAGCTTGTCTTCGGGAATTTGCCTATTGGTCATAGGAGCCTCCATTTCTGTAATGCTCCCGACGTAATGCCCGTTCGCCATCGGCAGAATGTCAGCGACTCTCAACTATCTGTCAGTTTCTCTCAATCGCGACCGAATAGGACTGAACAACACCTACTTTCCTGATATTTTCGATCAATGCCGCAGCTAGAAGAGATGAGTACAACGCTCGAAAGGGCCGCGAAAGCACTGCTTGACCATTACGGGGATCGCAATCCCGGAGGGTTCAGCGACACTGACTTGCCGCGAGTTCGATACTTTTTCACCGACGCATACGCACCGCGTACGCCGCTGCACTACCCGCCCGGTCTGGCAATTATCCTGTCGGGAAAGAAGATTGGATATCTGGATGGGCGCCGGTTCGAATATGGTGCCGGTTCCTATCTGGCCGTCGGTTTGCCGCTGGTTTTTGAATGTGAAACGCACGCTTCGCCGGATGTTCCGATGTTTGGCTTGTTCCTTGAGCTTTGCCCTACCATGCTCAGCGAGCTGGGTGCGGTCTTGCCGATGCAGGAAGGCAAACACAAACACCATGCCACACATCAGGGCGTGGAACCGCTCATCGTTAAACCTCCCATGGCGGAGGCAGTCGGACGGCTTGTTGACCAGCTCTGCCAACCGCCACAGGCGAAAGCACTCGGATCGGGCACCTTGCGAGAGATCCTGTTCCACGCACTCAGCGACGACCATGGACGGGTTCTGCTCGCTCTGACCCAATTGGGCCAGCCCGAGGCGCGCATAGCGAACCTTCTCCGCTGGGCCGAAACGCAGGGCAATGCGCCGCTGGACACAGAAACGCTTGCCGGACAGGCCGGAATGAGCCCAGCAACATTGCACCGCTATTTCAGAAGCGTGACCGGCTACCCGCCGCTGCAGTATTTCAAACGTCAACGGCTTCTTCGCGCGCGAGAGTTTTTGACTGCCCACCAGATGACCGTCGCGCAGGCCGCGCATTCAATTGGGTATGGCGATCCGACGAACTTCAGCCGCGACTACAGAAAGCTCTTCGGCTATCCACCGAGCCACGAAAGGCAAGTTGCCGCGAAATTGCTGTCTAATACGCAATCCCGATTGTAGTTCTGGTCAGTTGTTTATTCTGGGCATAGGCTGCTGCGTTGCAGCGCTCGTTCTGATGGCAATTCTTTCTCGCGCGCCTGCCATTCAAGAGCTGGAAAATGCGCCGGGCAGCTGAGGCGCCGTTCTCCGGCTATCACCCTGCAATTTCATGCGCAGAGTGGACGCCCAAACCCCAACGATGCGACGAATGCCCGATTTGAATCCGTTCGGG
>JBCCOK010000096.1:0-10940 GCA_039025395.1 Pseudomonadota bacterium | reverse complement strand
GTTCGTCAATTCAGGCATGGTGCAGTTCAAAAACGTGTTTACCGGCATGGAGCACCGGGCTTATACCCGCGCCACGACGGCCCAGAAATGCGTGCGCGCCGGCGGCAAGCACAACGATCTCGACAATGTCGGCTATACCGCACGCCACCACACCTTCTTTGAGATGCTTGGCAATTTTTCCTTTGGAGATTACTTCAAAGACGAAGCGATCGAATTGGCGTGGAAGCTGATCACGGGCGAGTTCGGGCTCGATGGAAACCGGCTGTTGGTGACGGTCTATCACACTGACAATGATGCCTTTGATCTGTGGCGGAAGATTTCCGGTCTGCCAGAAGACCGGATTATCCGGATACCGACCTATGACAATTTCTGGGCGATGGGCGATACGGGTCCGTGCGGTCCGTGCTCCGAAATCTTCTATGATCATGGTGACAATATTGCCGGTGGTCCGCCCGGATCGGCAGACGAAGACGGTGATCGTTTTGTCGAGATCTGGAACCTCGTCTTCATGCAGTATGAGCAGTTGACGGCCGAAGAGCGCGTCGACCTGCCGCGCCCATCGATCGATACCGGCATGGGCATCGAGCGGATCGCGGCCGTCCTGCAGGGAAAGCACGACAATTACGACATCGACCTGTTCAAGGCCCTGATTGCTGCCTCGGTCGAGTTCACGGGCGTCAAACCGGACGGAAAGCATGAAGCGAGCCACCGGGTCATTGCCGATCATTTGCGCTCGTCCGCTTTTCTCATCGCCGACGGCGTTCTGCCGTCGAACGAGGGGAGGGGCTATGTGCTGCGCCGGATCATGCGGCGCGCCATGCGCCACGCCGAGCTTCTGGGCGCGCGCGAACCGCTGATGTTCAAATTGCTGCCGACGCTGGTCGAACAGATGGGCTTCGCCTATCCGGAACTCGTAAGGGCGGAGTCGCTTATCTCCGAGACTCTGAAGCTTGAGGAAACACGGTTCCGCAGGACAATGGAGCGTGGCCTGAGCCTGTTGGCTGAGGCCAGTGAAGATCTGAAGGAGGGTGAAGAGCTCGACGGTGAGACCGCTTTCAGGCTTTACGATACCTATGGATTTCCGCTTGATCTCACGCAAGATGCACTGCGGCAACGCGGTATTTCGGTCGACAATGCGGGTTTCGATGCGGCGATGGAAAGGCAGAAGGCGGAAGCGCGCGCCAATTGGTCCGGATCCGGTGAGGCTGCCACCGAAACGATCTGGCTTACCTTGCGTGACCGGCTCGGTGCCAGCGAATTTCTCGGCTATGACACCGAAACCGCCGAAGGCGTTGTTCAGGCCGTCGTCATTGCCGGCGAAGAGGTGGAGAGCGCGAAGGCGGGCGATACGGTCCAACTGGTTGTCAACCAGACACCGTTTTACGGCGAGTCGGGCGGTCAGATCGGCGACAACGGAACAATCACGGCCGATGGCCTGACGATCCGTGTCAACGACACGCAGAAAAGGGCGGACGGGCTTCTTGTCCATAGTGCTGTTGTCGAAAAGGGTACTGTCTCAGCCGGCGATGAAATCGTGTTGAGTGTTGACCACGACCGCCGCAGCCATGTGCGCGCCAACCATTCGGCCACGCACCTGTTGCATGAAGCCTTGCGTGAAGTGCTGGGCACACATGTCACGCAAAAGGGTTCGCTGGTCGCAGCAGACCGGCTGCGTTTCGACATCTCGCACCCCAAGCCGCTCAGCGCGGATGAGATTGCGCGCGTTGAGGACATTGCTAACAGTATCATTTTGCAAAACAATCCGGTGACAACACGGCTGATGGCAGTCGACGATGCCATTGCCGAAGGCGCCATGGCCCTGTTCGGCGAAAAGTACGGCGATGAAGTGCGGGTCGTTTCCATGGGGACCGCCGAAGAAGGAGAAAAGGCCGGCAAGACCTATTCCGTTGAACTATGCGGCGGCACCCATGTGCGCGCAACCGGCGATATCGGCCTGATGCAGGTCATCGGCGAAAGCGCGGTGGCTGCCGGTGTGCGCAGGCTCGAAGCGTTGACCGGAGAGGCGGCGCGCCACTATCTGGCCAGCCAGGATGAGCGGGTAAAATCGCTTGCGGCTTCGCTGCGCGTGCAGCCCTCGGAGGTCGTTGAGCGCGTCGACGCGCTTGTCGAGGAGCGCAGGAAACTCGAACGCGAAGTCGGTGAACTGAAAAAGAAAGCGGCGTTTGGAAGCAATACCCAACAGGCCGATGAAACCCGTGAGCTTTCCGGGGTCAGGTTCCTAGGAAAGACCTTAAAGGGTGTCGAACCGCGCGATCTCAAAGGCCTTGTGGACGATGCCAAGACGAGCCTCGGTTCAGGCGTGGTTACCCTTGTCGGCGTTTCGGACGAGGGCAAAGCCAGCGTCGTTGTCGGCGTCACAGACGATTTGACGGGCCGTTTCAGCGCGGTCGAATTGGTGCGCGTCGCCTCGGCGGCACTTGGCGGCAAGGGCGGCGGCGGCCGTCCGGACATGGCGCAGGCAGGCGGGCCGGACGCCGGGAAGGCAGATGCAGCGGTCGACGCCGTTGCCGGTGCAATCTCTGCGGCTGCCTAAGACACACTTTCTCATTCACAGTGGCACGTCGCATTGCAGTCTGACAATGTGCTACAAGCGCTTCGGTTCTAATCCATTGCCTTACGAAGATTCTCATCGACCTTGTCGAGAAAGCCGGTTGTCGAAAGCCACGGCTGGTCAGGGCCGATGAGAAGCGCAAGGTCTTTTGTCATGTGGCCGCCTTCGACCGTTGCCACGCAAACCACTTCAAGGGTTTTGGCAAAGTGGGCGAGTTCCGCATTGTCATCGAGTTTCGCACGATGTGCGAGGCCGCGCGTCCAGGCAAATATCGAAGCGATCGAATTGGTGGAGGTTTCCTCGCCCTTCTCGTGCTGCCGGAAGTGGCGGGTAACGGTCCCGTGCGCCGCTTCCGCCTCAACGGTCTTGCCGTCCGGGGTCATAAGCACGGACGTCATCAGGCCGAGCGATCCAAAACCTTGCGCAACAGTATCCGACTGAACGTCGCCGTCGTAGTTCTTGCAGGCCCAAACGTAGCCACCGGACCATTTCAGGTTGGCCGCCACCATGTCATCAATCAGGCGGTGTTCGTAGGTGATGCCGGCTGCCTTGAAGGCGTCCTCAAACTCCGCCTCATAGACCTCCTGAAAGATGTCCTTGAAGCGTCCGTCATAGACCTTGAGGATGGTGTTCTTGGTTGAAAGATAGACCGGCACATTGCGCTGCAGGCCATAATTCAGGGACGCGCGCGCGAAATCGATGATCGACTGATCGAGATTGTACATGCCCATGGCAATGCCGGAACCTGGCGATTCAAAAACCTCGTGTTCAATCTCTTCGCCGTCCTCGCCGACAAACTTCATGAACAGCTTGCCCTTGCCGGGAAACTTGAAATCGGTTGCGCGATACTGGTCGCCGAAAGCGTGACGGCCGACAATGACCGGCTTCGTCCAGCCAGGAACCAGGCGCGGGACGTTCTTGCAAATGATCGGTTCGCGGAAAATGACACCGCCCAGAATGTTGCGGATCGTGCCGTTCGGTGAGCGCCACATTTTCTTCAGGCCGAACTCTTCGACCCGCGCCTCATCCGGCGTGATCGTTGCACATTTGACGCCGACGCCGTACTGCTTGATCGCGTTGGCTGCATCGATGGTGATCTGGTCGTCCGTCGCATCGCGGCTTTCCATGCCAAGGTCGTAATACTTCAGATCAATATCCAGATAGGGGTGGATCAGCTTGTCCTTGATGATCTGCCAGATAATCCTGGTCATTTCGTCGCCGTCCAGCTCAACGACCGGATTTTCGACCTTGATCTTTGCCATGTGAAAGCCTCGTATGATTTGAGAATTGGGCAACCGCCCGGAAAATCTGTGCGACGTCCGCGCTCCTATAGCATTGTGATGCTGGAAGGCAAAGCGGACCGCAACCCGCGTTCCGGTTCGGCAATTGTTGCCCGCTATTGCCGCTGTAATGGCTTCAGCCAGGGGTTTGAACAGACATGGAATTCACATCGTCATACTTCGACGACGGCACGCGCCGGCTCCACTATGTTTCCGCCGGCGATCCGGAAAGCCCCTTGATGCTCTGCCTGCACGGGTTCCCGGAATACTGGGCCGCGTGGCGTGCACTCATGCCGCTCCTTGCTCAGACCTTTTTCGTGGTCGCGCCGGACCAAAGGGGATTCGGGGAGTCCTTCAAACCGGATGGCCTTGAAGCTTACAGAACACGAAATCTGGTGCGCGATGTCGAAGCGCTTGCCAGCCATCTCGCGCCTTCCAAACCGTTTTTGCTTTTCGGTCATGACTGGGGTTCATCCGTCGCCTATGCTTTTGCATTCAGATTTGCCGACCGGCTGCGCGGTTTGATCGTTGCCAATGGCGTTCATCCCTTTACATTCCAGAAAGCAATCATTGAAGATCCGGAACAACGGGCGGCAAGCCAGTATATGCGCTTTTTGCGCAACGACCGTGCGGCCGCTGCGATGCGCGAGAATGACTATGCGCGCACGATGAACATGATTGCCGGATTTTCAAAGACCGGTTGGATGGATGAGGCGACCAAAGCCGAATATCGCACAGCATGGAGTGCCGAGGGTGCGATGCAGGCGATGCTCAACTGGTACCGCGCTTCACCTGTCGTTGTTCCGCCGACCGACCAGCCGGCATCGGAACTTTCCGGAAAGGTTCCGGTCCTCGACCTGCCCGTGGATGCCTTGACTGTCCGCACGCCGCACTTGGTGATCTGGGGCGAACAGGACGAGGCGTTGCGGCCCGCCTGCCTCTCGGGTCTCGACCGTTTCGCAGACGATCTCACAATCGTCAAAGTACCGGACAGCGGTCATTGGATCCTGCATGAGCGTCCGAAAGCGGTTGCCGCCGCTGTTACCGAGTGGATTGAACGTAAGGCGATCTGATCAAGCAAAGACGGTTCTTACTCGGGGTTATGTGAGCTGCCGTTTCGTGCAAGCATTGCCGGCGAATAAAACGGGTGGGGGCTTTGGATGTTCTATTTCAGCGTCAGCGAGACACACGATGCGGCAAGAACGGCCGATGGTATCCTGCGGCTGAAGGAGAGCATGGCGCAGGAGGGCATTCCGGCACGTGGGCCCGACACGACGCTGATTGCGACGTGGAACATCCGCGAGTTCGATTCAAATGCCTATGGTCCGCGCTCTCTGGAGTGTCTCCATTACATCGCGGAAATCTGTTCCAAGTTCGATATCATTGCCATTCAGGAAGTCCGGGAAAAGCTCGATGCGCTTGTGAAGGTCTGCGATCTTATGGGCGCAGATTGGCGTTTTATCGTCAGTGACGTCAGCGAGGGAAAGCCCGGCAACCGCGAGCGGATGGCATTTGTCTACGATAGCTGCAAGGTGACGTTCACCGGCCTCGCCGGGGAGATCGTTATGCCGCCCATTGAGGTAAAGGAAAACGGCAAGATCGTCCGGTACGATCCGGCGCGCCAGCTCTACCGTACGCCGTTCATCGTCGGTTTTCAGTCCGGCTGGACGACGCTGCAATTGTGCACCGTCCATATTCTCTATGGAAAGGATGAAGCCAACAATGCAGAGCGGACCCGGGAGATCGACGCGGTGGCGCGTTTTCTCGCTAAACGCGCAAATGAAGGACAGATCGAGGATGCCAATCTGGTGCTTCTCGGCGATTTCAATATCTTCAGTCCCGGCGACGTGACGATGAAGGCGATTACGGATGCCGGTTTCGTCATCCCCGAAGAGCTGCAAAATGTACCGGCCACGAACACCGGCAAAAGGAAGCGGCATTACGACCAGATCGCCATCATGCCGCAGATGTGGCGCATGGAGCCGACGGGGCGTGCAGGCGTATTTGATTTCTTCAACACGGTTTATCGCGCGACGGCCGATGACGAAGCTGCCTATGCGGCTGAAATGGGCGACGCCTATCATGTAACCAGCAGGGGCGAGATCCGAACCAAGTCGGGCAAGACGCGTTATTACCGGACCTACTGGCGCACCCATCAGATGTCGGACCACCTGCCGATGTGGCTCGAGATCCGCTCGAACTATTCGCAGGAATATCAGCGCGAATTTGTGCCCGATGGCGGTCCTTGATCTTTTCTGCCGCGCGAAGGGCGGTTAACAAAGCCACGGAGCTGGAAAAAATCGATGGCAGGAACAGACAGGAAGCGCCCCATGCTCACCGGCGGACCGGCAATCATTCTCGTTGAGCCGCAATTGGGTGAGAACATTGGTATGGTTGCCCGTGCCATGGCGAATTTCGGTTTATCTGAAATGCGGCTCGTCAATCCGAGAGACGGATGGCCGAGCGAGTCTGCACGGTCGGCTGCCAGCAAGGCAGACCATGTCATCGACGGGACGGTGGTTTTCGAAACGCTCGAACAGGCGATTGCGGATTTGAATTTCGTCTTGGCGACGACGGCGCGTGCACGCGACGGCTTCAAGCCGGTCCGCAGTCCGGTGGATGCGGCCGGATCGCTGCGCCTGCGCATATCTTCCGGTGAGAAATGCGGGATCCTGTTTGGCCGAGAACGGTGGGGGCTGAGCAATGAGGAAGTCGGGCTCGCCGACGAGATCGTCACCTATCCGGTCAATCCGGCCTTTGCTTCGTTGAACATTGCACAGGCCGTTCTGCTGATGGCTTACGAGTGGATGAAGACCGGCCAGGACAGCGCGTCTGAAACGGCCTTTTCACCACCTGATATGCAGCCGGCGACAAAGGCGGATTTGCAGGGGCTGTTCGATCACCTCGAAGAAGCTTTGGATGCGCGCGGTTATTTCCGGCCGACCGACAAAAAGCCGAAAATGGTCGATAATCTGCGCGCGGTTTTGAGCAGGCCAGGCTTTTTTCTGCCCGAGATCCATGTCCTTCGCGGTGTGATCAGATCGCTTGACCGGTTTAGCCGTAGCGCGCCCAAGGGTTCCGCCAGCATTAAAGACGAACCGTCCGAACCAACGGTGCAGAAATTGGAAAACAAGCCTTGAGCGCACGTCCGGTTCTCATCTTCGATTCAGGAATAGGCGGGCTGACGGTGCTGCGCGAGGCGCGTGTGCTCATGCCGGAGCGCCGCTTCGTCTATATCGCCGATGATGCGGGATTTCCCTATGGCGGTTGGGGCGAAGCGGAATTGACGCAGCGCATAGTCGGGATCTTCGCTCCGCTGATCGAGACTTACCAACCGGAGGTCTGCATTATTGCGTGCAACACGGCCTCAACGCTCATACTGGAACCGTTGCGCAACGCGTTTGCCGATACGCCGTTTGTCGGCACCGTTCCGGCTATCAAACCGGCCGCCGAGCGCACGCGTTCCGGGCTTGTCAGCGTTCTGGCGACGCCCGGGACCGTCAAGCGTACGTACACGCACGATCTGATTCAGTCCTTTGCGGCGACCTGCCACGTTCGCCTCGTCGGCTCAGAGAACCTCGCCGGGATTGCCGAGCGTTATATACGTGGAGATGATATTCCACCGGCCGAACTTCTGGCCGAGTTCGGTCCGTGTTTTGTCGAACAGGACGGGCACAAGACGGACATCGTGGTGCTTGCATGCACCCACTATCCATTCCTCGCCAACCAGTTTCGAAGATTGGCGCCTTGGCCGGTCGACTGGCTTGATCCGGCAGAAGCCATCGCGAAACGCGCCCAGTCCCTGATCGCGGCGGGCGAACAGGATGCACAGGAGGCTGATATTGCCGCCTTTACATCCAATGCACCCGATTTTCCCGTGCAGCGGTTGATGTCCGGTTTCGGGCTTTCGATCGTGTCCTGGGACCATTGACAAGCCGGTGCCTTTGACTTAACACGCCGCCGATGCCGGACATGTGGTCCGGCACTTCATTACGTGTCCCGTGAATGACCGCCAAGAAGAAAGGCTGGACATTCTGTCGGTCGGCAAAAAAAGCCGGCAGAGGAGGGCGCGTTTCCTTCGACCGGCTTGATAAGGGCCGGACTTGTCGTTTGAAAGGGAATGCGATGAGCAAGCGCGAACCATCCAAGTACAAAATCGATCGCCGTATGGGCGAGAATATCTGGGGCCGGCCTAAGTCGCCCGTAAACCGGCGCGAATATGGTCCCGGCCAGCACGGACAACGCCGGAAGGGCAAGCTTTCGGATTTCGGCGTTCAGTTGCGCGCCAAGCAGAAGCTCAAAGGCTACTATGGCGACATCCGCGAGAAACAATTCCGCAAGATTTATGCCGAGGCTAACAGGCGCAAGGGCGACACGCCGGAAAATCTGGTCGGTCTTCTGGAGTCGCGGCTTGATGCGATCGTGTATCGCGCCAAGTTTGTGGCGACGGTTTTTGCTGCCCGCCAGTTCGTCAATCATGGCCACGTCATGGTCAATGGCGTGCGCACCAATATTCCATCGTACCGCTGCAAGCCCGGCGACGTGATTGAAATTCGTCAGAAGTCGAAAGATCTGGCGCTGGTGCTTGAAGCCACGCAGTTGGCCGAGCGCGATGTGCCCGATTACATCGAGGTCGACCACAACAAGATGGTCGCAACATATGTGCGCGTTCCGATGTTGTCGGATGTACCATATCCTGTCCAGATGGAACCGAACCTCGTCGTTGAATTCTATTCGCGCTGATTTGAGGATCGCGGGAATTTCGAGAAAGCCGCCGGTGACAACCGGCGGCTTTTTTGTTTGCACCTGTCGCGAAACTGATTAGTTAGCGCGACAAGACCGCGACAAACAGACCGCTGCGGTCGCGCGAACGGGGATCAAGCCTATGCTCGAATGCAAGGATCAACAGCCTTCTGGAATTCAGACACCGTCCGACAAGCAGGAAGCTGCATGCCATCCGATGTTTCGTGATGCGCCCTCCAGTGTCGGGTTCAACAAATTGCGTAAGCGGCTGCTGCGCAAAATGCGCCAGGCGATCGACGACTTTTCCATGGCTTCGAGGCGGGGGCAAAGCAAGCAGCGCTGGCTCGTTTGTATCTCGGGCGGCAAGGACTCATACGGTCTGTTGGCGCTGCTGCTCGACCTCAAATGGCGGGGCCTTCTTGAGGCAGAGCTTGTGGCCTGCAATCTCGACCAGGGTCAGCCGGACTTCCCCAAGCATGTCTTGCCTGAGTTCCTGGACCGGCATGGGGTGGACTACCGTATCGAATATCGGGACACCTATTCGATCGTTACCGAAAAACTGCCGGAAAACAGCACCTATTGCTCGCTTTGTTCGCGGCTGCGACGCGGACACCTTTACCGCGTCGCGCGCGAGGAGGGATGCGATGCACTGGTGCTAGGCCATCATCGCGAAGACATCCTCGAGACCTTCTTCATGAATCTGTTCCATGGAGGACGGCTGGCAGCCATGCCTGCCAAGCTGATGAATGATGAAGGCGATGTCATGGTATATCGCCCGCTTGCCTATTGCGCGGAAAACGACCTTGCAAGATTTGCCGACGCAATGGCGTTTCCGATTATTCCTTGCGATCTTTGCGGCTCTCAGGATGGCCTTGAGCGAAACGCCATGAAAGCAATGATTGCCGATATCGAGAAGCGAATGCCTGGGCGGAAAGACACAATGATCCGCGCGCTTGCAAATGTGCGGCCTTCGCATCTTCTGGACCGCGGACTGTTCGACTTTACCGGACTGGAGAGCGACGTCTCAGTCGCACGCAAAGGCCCGCAATGAAATTCTCGGAAAGCGATATCTCGGATCTCGCCGATATTCTCAAAGACGTCGGTAGGCGCGAGATCGTTTCATGCTTCCTGGGTGTCAAGGATGCCAAGTCGAAGCAAAAATCCGCCGCATGGGATGTCGTGACCCAGGCCGATATCGCTGCGGAGCAGGGGATTGGCCAGGCAATCCGCCAGCGTTACCCGCAGGCGCGTATCGTCGGCGAGGAAGCTGCGGCTGCGGACCCGTCTTCTATGGAGGGCCTCGACAAAGCGGACCTTGCATTTGTCATCGACCCGATCGACGGAACCTACAACTTTGCATCAGGCATGCCTGTCTTCGGATCCATTCTGGCGATCGTTGTCGGCGGCGAATGCGTTGCCGGCATCATTCATTATCCGATCGGCGGTGAAACGCTCATCGGTGTTGCGGGTGCCGGGAGCCGGCTTGTCGATGGTCAGGGCGTCGGCGTGCCTGTCAAAGTTGCTGATCCGGTGCCACTCGAGCAAATGATCGGCACGGTTTCATGGGGATTCATGGGTGAACCGGAACGCAGCAGGGTTGCCGGCGGTCTTTCCAAGATCGGAATGCCGTTCGGATTTCGCTGTTCAGCGTGGGAGTACCGATTGGTGGCGACCGGTCGGGCCCATTTCATTAGCGCCCATAAGCTGATGCCTTGGGATCATCTTGCAGGTGTGCTGATTCACGCTGAGGCTGGGGGCTATTCTGCATGTATCGACGGCCAGCCCTATGGACCCGGCATAACCGAAGGCGGTTTGATCACAGCTGTCGACCGCGATAGTTGGGAGATGGTGCGGAAGGAGATATTCGGCGCCTGAAAAGCGGGTGTCGGAAGCCTGTGTTTTCGTTATCTGATGCGTCCGGCCTTTCTCGGGTGCCGCGATCCGAAAGCTTAAGAAATTGCCGGTGCGTTGACGAGGAGCGAACGGGCCGCTCCTCGCTTTAAGTTTCTGGTTTCACATGGTCAGTCGTGTGCGTGCCCGTGTCCGTGGCCATGCTCATGGTGGCCGCCGCCTTCGACTCTCTTTACCGGCACGTCGAACTCGACCGCGCCGGCGTTTTCAAACTCCAACGTGACTGTCCGCGTTTCGCCTTCTTTCATTGGCTCCTGCAACTGCATGAACATCACATGCAGGCCACCTCGTTCGAGCGTGACTTCGCCGCCGGCCGGGATCTCGAGGCCGCCTTCGATTTCACGCATTTTCATCACGTCGTTTTCCACAACCATGTCGTGGATTTCAACCTTGCCGGCGAAAGCTGCCGAGCCCCCGATGAGACGATCGGCTTG
>JBCCOK010000095.1:0-10942 GCA_039025395.1 Pseudomonadota bacterium | reverse complement strand
GGTGCTTTCTGGATAGCTATCGCTGGACCGCTTGTGAGTCTAGCGCTATTTGCACTGTTAGGGATTGTTGGCAGCAGTCCTTTCTTCGATGGGCCGATAGCGGCCATGGTCCCATTTCGTCCCAAAGGCGGTCATACAGCTCTTTGCCGCCGCCGTACTGGAACCAGCTGAGGAACGCGATGTTGTCGAGGCCAACACCGGCACCGGCGACAGGTGCGCCGAACAGGTTGGCTGCCACGTGCTTGCCGCCCCAGTAGTGGGTCCAAGCAAAGCCACCTTCGACCAGACCGGCGTCAACCGCATCCATGATGTCGCGCGGGCCGACAACGGCGCCCGCAGGCAGAACTTCGATGGTCAGCGAGCCACCTGTGAGAGCCGCTACATCTTTGCCGAACTCGTTCAGCATAAAGACTTCGTCAGCCGTGTTCGGCAGCACCGACTGAATGCGCAGGACCTTCTCGGCCATGGCAGTGCTTGCCATCATCGCCACACCAACGGCAGAGACCGTGGCTAGCTTGGTTAGTTTTGAAAACATATAGTTTTCCTCCCTAGTTTGCCTTCATTTGCGTTCATGAACGTCTTGTCGGGCAGTGAAGGCCACGCCGCCCGACTATTCGGTTAATGCCCTTTGCTGAGGTCCATCCCTTCTATCAGCCCCAGCATCGGGCCAATTCCTGTCTCAATGTCGAAGACACCCCGGAACAGCATGTGTCCGGCCACGTAGATCAGTACGATCAGACCTGCCCAGGAAATCAATGGGTATTTTGTAAGTAGCCGCATAATCAGTGTCGCAGCAAAGGCCATAAGCACGATGGCCAGGCCCAGACCGAACACCAGTTTCGTGGTATCGCCGTCGGCAATCGCGGCAACGGCCAGCACGTTGTCGAGCGACATCGACACGTCAGCGATCGTGATCGTCCAAAGCGCCTGCTTCAGTGTACGGCGCGGCGGGCCGGTGTAACCTGCTTCGGGGTTCTCGGCCTCTTCCAGCGCGTGCGTGGCTTTCTCGTCCACATTCGCGCGAATTTCGAGGTAAAGCCGCCAGCACACCCAGCACAGCAGAAGCCCGCCGAGGAAAAGCAAACCCGGAATGCCCAGCAGTTTCGTGGCCACCAAGGCAAAGACGATGCGCAGCACCGCCGCGATAACCATGCCGAACAGGATCGCGCGCGCCCTCAATTCCGGGGCAAGACCAGCAGCGGCCATGCCGATGATCAGAGCGTTGTCGCCAGATAGAACCAGATCGGCGAGGATGATCGCGCCGAAATCAACCACGTGTTCCATCATGCGGTGCTTGCCTCAACCTGGCTTGATGTCATCCGCGCTCCCGTCGCTTTTGCGTCTTCCAAAATCATGTCGCTTGCTTTTTCACCGATCATCATTGTCGGCGCGTTGGTGTTGCCGGACACGATGACCGGCATGATAGAGGCGTCGGCAACCCTCAGCCCTTCAACCCCCTTCACGCGCAGACGGTCATCAACCACCGCCATGGGATCACTGCCCATTTTGCACGTACCGGTCGGGTGATAGATGGTTGTCGCCGTATCTCGCGCCCAGTTGAGCAGCGCGTCGTAGTCGTCATCGGGCATACTCCAACCGGGGGTGAATTCATCGGTGATGCAGCTTGCGGCAGGTTCGGTCCGGGCAATGCGGCGTGCGATACGGATGCCCTCGACAATCGTGTCCTGGTCGGTTTTCGTCGCCAAATAATTCGGATGGATCGCCGGATAATCCTGCATGTTGGCAGACCGCAATTCGATGTGGCCCGTGCTCTCAGGTCTCAACTGCAGGACGCTGGCCGTAAAGGCGTTGAAATCGTGCGGTTTGGCCATGCCCTTCGCGTCTGCGCTGAACGGTTGAACATGGAACTGAATGTCCGGCTGCTCCAGATCCGGGCGCGTCTTTAGGAACGCCGTGCCCAGGCTGGCCGCCATAGTCATCGGCCCGGTGCGGGTGGCGGCGTAGTGCAGCGCGATCAGGCCCTGTTTGAACAGGCTGTTTATCTCGGTGTTGATAGTCGAAAGCGAGGTCTTATAGACCGGTCGCGCTTGCAGGTGATCCTGCAAATTCTTGCCCACGCCCGGCAATGCCGCGCGCACGTCGATGCCGTGCGGGCGCAACATGTCAGGGTCGCCGATGCCCGACACCATCAGCAGTTGCGGCGAGGCCAGAGACCCGGAGGAGAGGATGATCTCGCGCCGCGCGCGAATGGTTTTCGGCACGCCTTTATGGATTACCTTGATCCCGGTTGCCCGCGCACCGTCGAATTCGATGCGCTCGGCGGCGCAATGGGTCAGGATCTCAAGGTTTGTGCGTCTTCGCGCTGGCCCAAGGTAAGCCACCGCTGACGAACAGCGCCGCCCGTTGCGCATGGTCAATTGGAAATGACCGACGCCTTCTTGTGAGGCGCCATTGTAGTCGGCGTTGCGCGGGAAACCGGCATTCACCGCCGCGTCGAGATATCTGTCGACGCATTCGCGGCTCACTGCGGAATCCGATACAGAGAGCGGGCCACCGCGCCCACGTAACTCATCGTCGCCGCCCGCATAGGTCTCGGCGCGCTTGAAGAGCGGTAGAACATCGTCCCAGCCCCAGCCGACATTGCCAAGTTGCCGCCAGTGATCGTAGTCAGCCGCCTGCCCGCGCACATAGAGCAGACCGTTGATCGAGCTTGAGCCCCCCAACACCCGACCGCGCGGCCATTTCAGCTTGCGCCCGTTCAGGCCGGGGTCGGGCTCGGTCTCGTAGCCCCAATCCGTTTTCGGATTGCCCATCGTTTTGAAGTAGCCGACGGGGATGTGGATCCAGGGGTAAAGGTCCCTTCCCCCCGCTTCGAGAAGCGCAACTTGGAACTTGCCGTTCTCCGTCAGGCGGTTCGCAAGCGCACAGCCAGCAGAACCCGCGCCAACAACGACGAAGTCAAATTCCAAGTTGTTTCCTCCCTAATTTGACACATGTGTCAAAAAATGAGACTATACGTCTCAATTTAAGTGCAACACGATTCCCAGAACCGTGCAAGCAAATTGATGACGGGAGAAAGAATATGTCGGACACAGCCGGAGAGCGGATACCGACCAACCTGAGGACAATGCTTATTCTTGAGGCAGTCGGGACGCAGTCGGAACCAATGACAGCGGCGGAAGTCGGGCGCCTGATCGGCTTGCCAAAGCAGACTGTCCACCGTCTTTGCAACACGCTGGTCGAAGAGGGGTTTTTGGTGCGAACCGCGAAGAATGGCGGACTGCTTCCCGGACGCCGGGCACGTATGATGGCGGCGGGCACGCTGTTTGCCTCAAGCTCGCACATCGCGCGGCGACAGATTCTTCAAAAATTGGCAGATGAGATTGGCGAGACCGTCAATTTCGTCGTGCCCGAGGACAAGGGCATGAGCTACAAGGACCGCGTCGAGACAGGATGGCCGTTCCGCATTCAGCTTCCCATCGGCAGTCATGTCCCCTTTCATTGCACCGCAAGCGGCAAGACGTTTCTGTCCTCGCGCCGTAAGGCAGAGCGCAAGCATTTGGTCGAAACGATGGATCTGAAAGCCTCGACCGCCAATACTCTTTCCCAGCCGGACGACTTGCTTCGCGAACTCAACATGATCGCGCGGCGCGGCTATGCGTTGGACAATGAAGAGTTCATCGACGGCATGATCGCGATTGCTGTGCCGGTGCGCGACAGCCAGGGCCGTTATCTTGCGTCAATTGGGGTCCATGGGCCGACGCAGCGATTTTCGCTGGAAAAAGCCGACAGCTTTGCGCCAACGCTGCACGAAGCTTCGACTCAGCTGGCTGGGGTGCTCTGTAACGCCTGACGGGGCAAGCGGCGTGAACCGACCGTCTTCGAATTCGGCGCGCGACCTGACCCAGGTTGCGCCATCAGCGTCGTCATAGATCACCACATCGCTGCGATCCGCCTCCAAAATCGCTTGACCCAGCACGCGATAGAGGCCCCCCTTCTTGTGGCGATGCGTGGGACGCCACTTCCCCGGCACGCGCAACCTCATACCGACAGCACCGAACCTGTGATGGCGTTTGGCCGGTAGGTCGTGCACCCTTTGCATCCAGTGCGATAAGCGTGAAGGTAAACATCCTTGAAGGCGTCGAACGAGATATCCTCGGGGCAGTTCACGGTTTTCGAGATGCTGCTGTCGCACCAGCGCTGCGCGACCGCTTGCATGCGCACATGATCCGCCGGGGTGAGATCGGCCACCGTGACGAAACTGTCTGGCAGTGTGGCTTCAGACCCATAAATCTCTCGATAGCGCATCACAGCGTAGTCTTGCACCAATTCCTCCGCCTGGGTGCCGTCGGGACGGGTGATCCGTCGCTTGTAAGACGTTGCAAAGATCGGCTCGATCCCCGAAGAGACGTTCCCACCAAACATTGACGTCGTGCCGGTCGGCGGAAGCGTGGTCAGCAGCCCGTTGCGTAATCCGTGCTCGGCAATCTCTTCGCGTACGGCCTGATCCAGGCGTCTCAAACGTGGCAAGTGCAGTTCGGCGTCGTAGAGTGCGAAGGCACCCCTTTCCCTCGCCAGCCTGGCCGATGCGAGGTAGGCCGCATTTTGCACCTGGCGCATCCAGCTTTCGAACGTCCAAACCGCGTCGTCCGAGCCGTACGCCTGCCCGATCATCGCCAGCGCATCCGCAACACCGGTCAAGCCGACCCCTATCCGACGCTTGTTGACGGCCTCCCACCGCTGGGCTTCGTTAGCAAGCAGCGAAAGATCAACGACATTGTCGAGGAAGCGGACAGCCACCGTGACAAGGTGTTTCAACTCGGCAATGTCAAGCTGGGCTTTGTCGGTGAATGGGTTGGTTACCAGCTTGGCGAGATTGATTGACGTCAATGGACAGGCACCGTTCGGCGGCAAGGGCTGCTCGGCGCAAGAATTCGTGGCTTGCACATTTTCTAAATATGACAAGGCGTTATCGCGGTTTATTCGATCAATGAACAGCACGCCGGGCTCGGCCGCATCGTAGGTTTGCTGCATGATCATGTCCCACAGCGCGCGGGCTGAAACGGTTTTGACCGTCTTCCCGTCCCACACCAGATCCCAGCTCGCGTCGCGGTCCAGCGCATCCATAAATGGGTCCGTGATCAAGACCGAGACGTTGAAATTCCGCAAGCGGTTCGGATCGGATTTGGCAGTAATGAAGGCTTCGATGTCGGGGTGATCGCAGCGTAACGTCGCCATCATCGCACCGCGCCCCATCCCGGTCACGACCATCGCGCAGACCGAATTCGCAATGTCCATTGCCGCCAGGGGTCCAGCCGCCGGACAGTCAAGCCCTTTGACTGGGAAGCCGGTCGGGCGAATGGTTGAGAAATCAAAGCCTAGACCCCCGCCCATTTTCATCGTCAGCGCGGCGTCCTTCATCGTGTCCATGATACCCTCGACAGAATCCGGCAGAGTCTCCATGACGAATGTATTGAACAGTGTCACATCGAGACCGGTGCCTGCCCCGGCCAGAATCCGACCGGCGGGCAAAAGGCGAAATTCCTGCATGGCGCGGTAGAACGTATCTGCCACGCCCGCGCGATCCTGAGGCGCCTCGCAGACCGCAAGCTCGCGTGCGACGCGCCGCCATGTGTCTGCAACAGTCACATCGGGATTGCCGCCGGAAGAGAACCGATATTTGTCCTTCCAGATTTGCTCGGAAATCGGCTGATCAAAGCGGGCTTCCTGCCCGATATCATTGTGTTTGAGTACCTCTGATTGATCAAACATGTGCCTCAACAGCCCCCTGAATTCTTCAGTTTACGGTTTGTTAACAACACGGGGCAGCAAAGCGTTCCACGCTAAAAATAAATTTAGGTAAATAAAAAATTTATTAATTTTAGACACATGTTAATTTACTTTTCTGATTTTCCCACATTTCGAAACAAAGATTGCCGCAAATTCAATACGTTTTGAGGCGTATTTCGAACGGTGCGTTAACACTCTGTTCATTAGCTGCGGACTAACCTGCGACAAATTTTTTTCGGGGAGCATTCTAAATGCACAAGCTTTACGCATGTCTGGGGTCCGGCAACTGCATGAAACCGTGGCTGGCATTGCAGCAGCTTGACCAGAAGTTCGAGCTTCATCTCATCGACGTCCTAAAGGGGGAGCAGAAGTCACCCGACTATCTGGCGCTCAATCCGTTGGGTGTCGTTCCGTATTTGATCACTGACACCGGCCATGCGATTGGCGAAAGCAATGCAATGCTTTGGTATCTGGCTGAGGGGTCGCAGCTGATGCCGCAAACACGGGCGGCGCGCGCTGAAGCGCTGCAGTGGATGTTCTTCGAACAATCAAAGCTGGAACCATTCATTTCGCCGGCCCGCTTCTTTACCACCATCTTGCCGGACCAACGTGATGCGCGCGCGGCGGATATCCTGTCTTGGCAAAACTCGGCTGAGCCCGGGCTGGATCGGTTGAATGAACACCTGTCCGAGCAGTCTTTCATCCTGAAGGAAGGCTACTCAATAGCCGATATCGCCCTGTTTGGGTACGTTCATGTGCTGGAGGAGGCTGGACTGTCTCTCGACGCGCAGCCCGCGATTGCGCAGTGGATCGAAGCGGTTCAGGCCACAGATGGCTTCAAACCGCTCAGCGCTTTGGGTGGATCAGCAGCGGAAGCGGCGTAGCCTAGGTGTCAACACAGACGAAAGACAACGTGACCGCATTCTCGACCAGACCTAAGGGCGCCCGGGTCGCAAGGAAGATTGATCGAGAGGCTTTCGGGTTTGCGTATTCCCTGCAAACGCCTGTTTGGGTCTATGACATCGACGGGCGCTGTATTCTATTCGCCAACGCCTCTGCCTGCCGCCTTTGGCAGGCAAGCACAGAAGCCGAGCTTTGCAGCCGCGATCTTGGCAAAGACATGTCCACCTCTGTTGCGGAGCGTCTGAAGCAGTACCAAAATGACTTCATCGCCTCCGATGCCACGTTCAACGAAATGTGGACACTGTACCCGGACAACGTTCCAACCAGCGTGATGGTCAATTACAGCGGCTATCCGTTGCAAAACGGTCAGATGGCGATGTTGTGTGAAGCCACCGGCTATGCCGATGACCAGCCCGAAAACCTGCGCAGCGCAGAGGCGTTGCTGCACACTGACGTCATGATCACGCTGTTCAGCCTA
This sequence comes from Pseudomonadota bacterium, assembly GCA_039025395.1. GTDB lineage: Bacteria > Pseudomonadota > Alphaproteobacteria > Rhizobiales > Rhizobiaceae > Hoeflea_A. The sequence goes on along the minus strand of JBCCOK010000095.1, from coordinate 3,810 downwards.
GACGGCAAACCGCTCTACATGAACCCGGCTGCGCGCAAGGCTGCTCCGGCAGGGGTAACACTTGGATCAATGTTTGCCGATCCGACAGATCACGAACTTCTTTTGTATGAGCTGCAAAAAAACGGCGTCCATCGCATGATCACGCGCGTCAGCACCCCGGCAGGGCTCTGTTGGTACGATGTGTCAGCCAAGCACTGCCTTGACGCCGCAACCGGCAAAACCGCACTCCTGACGACATATATCGACGTTAGCGAATTGAAAGACGCCCGCGATCGCGCGCGCTATCTTGCCAGCCGGGATCAACTCACCGGCTGCTATAACCGCTCCTTCCTGCAACAACGGATGAGCGAACTGACACTGATGTCAGGTCAATGCGCCCTGCTCTATTTCGACGTTGACCGCTTCAAACAGATAAATGACCGGTTCGGTCATGAAATGGGCGATCTGGTGCTGAAAATGCTGGTCGAACGGGCCCGCGGCGCCATCCGAAAAAAAGATCTCATCGCCCGCCTTGGCGGCGATGAATTCGTTATCCTTTTCGAAGATACGCCAAGTGCGGAAGAATTCTCGACCCAAATCTCGCGCCTCTTTAATCAACTCACGCAGCCCTTTGAGACAGCCGCAGCCAAACTGAATGTCACGGTCAGCATGGGAATGTCGTTTTTCCATCCAGGCGGCAACGCTTTTGACGACATCCTGCGCGAGGCGGATATCGCGCTTTACGCATCCAAACAGGCCGGTCGCAACCGTCTCACCTACTTCTGTGAAGAGCTGGGTAATGCCGCAAAAGCCCGCGACCAGCTTGAAATTGAGCTCAAGCGCGCTGTTGAGCAGCAGCAGTTCACACTTCACTATCAGCCCCGCGTCGATCTGAAATCAGGCAAGGTCGTCGCGGCAGAAGCGCTTGTGCGCTGGAACCATCCGGATCGCGGTCTGGTGATGCCCAATGAGTTTATCCCAAGCTGTGAGGAAAGCGGGCTGATCGAACAGGTGGGCCAGCAAGTCCTCACCATGGGATGTGAAACCGCATTCGACTGGGCCCGCCAGGGCCTCGGCCTGCAGCTTTCGATCAACATCTCCCCCCGCCAGTTCAACGATGCGAAACTGATGGAAACGCTCGCCGCCTATGCAGGCGCCCCGGACTTTCCGAAAGGCCAGATCGAACTTGAAATCACGGAAAACGTTTTGATCGGCGATCTCGAAGCCATTGCAATCAAACTCGAAGCTATCACCAAAATGGGCTATCAGATTGCCATCGACGATTTTGGAATGGGATATTCGAACCTGTCCTACATCTCGCGGTTCCCATTGAACTGCATCAAGATCGACCGATCCTTCGTGCAGCAACTGCCAAAGTCAGGCCCAATAGTGCGGCTCATTCTGACGATGGCGCGCCAGATTGGCGCTTCGACAGTTGCCGAAGGGGTCGAAACCAAAGAGCAGTTGGACTGGTTTGTCGGACAGGACTGCACACAGGTGCAGGGCTACTTTTTCTCAAAACCAAAGCCACATGATGCATTTCTGTCGGTCGCCCGCCAGATCAACTCCGAACCTCAACCGGTCTAGGCTTTCGGTAACTCTCGCACGCGCCGCGCCGCTACATCCTGCAACCGCGACACACCCATTTGCGCCATGCAGGTCTTCATATCCTCTTTCAGAATGTGGATCAGATGCGCAGGCCCACGCGGCCCCAAAGCGCCCACGGCATAGTGAAACGCGCGCCCTAACATGACGAAATCAGCCCCCAGTGCCAAAGCCCGAAGAATATCCAGCCCGCCATTGATCCCGCTGTCGAACACGATCGGGGTATCCGGAATGGCGGCGCGAATGGCCGGCAGACACTCGATCGAAGCAGGTCCGCCATCGAATTGCCGCCCCGAATGGTTCGACACCCAGACCGCATCAACCCCCATCCCGGCCAGACGCACGGCGTCTTCGGGCTGCTGAATGCCTTTGACCATAAACGACCCGTCCCACATGTCGCGCAAACCCTGAATGTCGTCCCAGTTAGGCGCTCCGCGGATGATATGCCCGGCATGGGCAACCGAGGTCGCCTCGACATCCTTGGCGTATTCTTCGCACAGCTTCAGGCTGGGAATGCCTTCCTTCAACGTGCCGATGGTCCAGCTTGGATGCAGTGCCATTGACCAAAGCATCGCCAGATTGACCTTCGGCGGAATGGTCAGGTTCGCCCGCCGCTGACGCTCCCTGCGGCTTTCCGAAGGTGTGTCAACCGTGACAATCAGCGAATGAAACCCCGCCTCCTTCGCGCGCCGCACAATGTCAGCGCGGATGTCCTTGTCACGCGGCACATAAAGCTGAAACCAACCCTGATCGCCGATCAATGGCGCGAGTGTTTCCGGCAGCACGGTCGCCACGGTGGACATACCATAAGGTATGCCCGCCTCAGCGCAGGCTGCAGACAAAATCTTCTCGGCCCGCGGCCACATGATCCCCGACATGCCAACCGGTGCGCAGCCGAATGGCACGGGATAATCGCGCCCCAGGAAGGTCGTCGACAAATCAAAATCCTGCTCGCCCTTCAACACATCCGGCCAGAACTTGATCTCTTTCAACTTGTCGCGATTGCGCTGGTGCTGATCTTCCAAGCCGGTCGCGGAATCGAGGTATTCAAACACGAAATGCGGAATGCGCCGCCGCGCCTGATCGCGCAAATCCGAGATGGCAGGGAAACGGGTATCAAGGTCCATGACCTGCGTTTTCCTGCATAAAACCCTGAATGAAAAGCCCTTTCCCCTTCATCTCTTCAAAAATACGCCGGGGAGGTCTGGAGGGGTGGAACTCCTCCAGTGGAGCGACCGTGACAGCGGGCGCAATCCCCTTTATCGGCGCGCGAACAGACCAAGAACACCTCTTTTACTTTTCGGCAAGCCGCGCTAGTCTCCGACTATGAGCGAAACGCAGGAATTCCCCGACCGCGTTCCCCTGTCCCAACAGGCCATTGCCGCGCGCCCCGCACCCTATCTCGACGGGCTGAACCCCGCGCAGCTCGAAGCTGTCGAGACGCTTGATGGTCCGGTCCTGATGCTTGCAGGCGCAGGCACGGGAAAAACCAAAGCGCTGACCACACGCATCGCGCATCTGCTGAACACCGGCACCGCCCGCCCGAACGAATTGCTCGCCGTCACCTTCACCAACAAGGCGGCGCGCGAGATGAAAAACCGCGTCGCAAATTTGCTGGGTCAGACAATCGAAGGCATGCCCTGGCTCGGCACCTTCCACGCCATCTGCGTCAAGCTCTTGCGCCGCCATGCCGAACTTGCCGGGTTGAAAACGAACTTCACCATCCTCGACACCGACGACCAGACGCGCCTGTTGAAACAACTGATCGTCGCGGCAGGCGTCGATGAAAAACGCTGGCCCGCACGGCAACTCGCCCATGTCATCGACGGCTGGAAAAACCGCGCCTGGACACCGGAAAAAGTTCCAACTGCCGAGAGCGGCGCATTCGATCACCATGGTGTTGAGCTTTACAAGCAGTATCAGGACCGTCTCAAAACCCTGAACGCAGTCGATTTTGGCGACCTGCTTTTGCACGTCGTCACGATCTTTCAGGAAAACGAAGACGTCCTGAAACAGTATCAACGTTGGTTCCGCTACATCCTCGTCGACGAGTATCAGGACACGAATGTCGCGCAGTATCTCTGGTTGCGACTGCTGGACGGGGGCCACAAAAATATCTGCTGCGTCGGCGATGACGACCAGTCGATCTATGGCTGGCGTGGGGCCGAAGTGGGCAACATTCTTCGCTTCGAACAGGACTTCCCCGGTGCCAAGGTGATCCGGCTG
>JBCCOK010000094.1:0-11099 GCA_039025395.1 Pseudomonadota bacterium | reverse complement strand
GGCCAAACGAAAACCTGAAACGCGTTCGCCTTTCAGGGCCTTAGAGCAAATCAGGTTTAGCTTGAAGCATTTGATGGCGGAAGATCGGTTCATTCGGGCGCGTGTCTCGAATCTGAAGTTCGTACGGAGCCTGCCGTACATCCGGCGAACTTCAGATTCGGGACACGCGCCCGAATGAACCGATCTTCCGCCATCAAATGCTTCAAGCTAAACCTGATTTGCTCTAAGGCCCTGAAAGGCGAACGCGTTTCAGGTTTTCGTTTGGCCGCATGTTGTTAGTGCGCGACTTTAAACCCCTTTGCCAGCAGGTACATCTCTACTGATTCGGCCCGTGAGGCAGGCGGCTTGACGTGCAGAACAGACTTGAAATTCTTCTTCAGCATGGTGAGAAGCTGAGCCTCCGTTCCGCCCTGAAACGTCTTGGCAAGAAAATGACCGTTCGGATTGAGAACGTCGACGGCGAAGTATGCGGCAACCTCGCAAAGATGCATGGTGCGCAGATGGTCGGTGCGTCGATGGCCGGTGGTCGGCGCCGCCATGTCGGAAAGCACCACATCGGGCGAACCGCCGCAGGCTTCTATCAGCTTTTCAGGCGCACCGTCGTCAAGAAAATCCATCTGCAGAAAACTGACGCCCGGCACCGGATCCATCTCGAGAAAATCAATGGCCGCGACCTTCGGGTCCGCGTCGGTGGAACCGGTTACCTTGGCAGCGATCTGGGACCAACTGCCCGGCGCAGACCCGAGATCGACTATGCGCGCGGCACCGCGCAAGATCGCGTGTTTTTCATCTATTTCGAGCAGTTTGAAGGCGGCGCGCGCGCGAAATCCCTCGAGCCGGGCGCGCTGAACGTAGGGGTCGTTGATATGGCGTTCCAACCAGCGCCGCGACGATGCCTTGATCTTGCCGCGCTTTTTCACCCGCTGTCCGAGCTTGCGCCCGCTTCGCTGGCCGCCGCCCGGTCGCTTCATCGGTTCTCGCCTTTGGGATTCTGGCGTCCCTCCCGCAAATCCCCGCGCCTCGTCGACTGCTTCATCTGATGGTGGTTGCGCCGACCCCTGCCCCGACGCCATACACCGTCGGCAGCCATCATTTCCGTCAGCAACCCTTCACGCAAACCGCGATCGGCAACGCGCAGCCGCTCGGACGGCCAACGGCGGCGGATCGCCTCCAAAATCGCGCAACCGGCCAGTACGAGATCGGCACGGTCGTTGCCGATACAGGGATTTGAGGAGCGCGCCTGGAAATCCCAGGACAGCAGTTTTGCGGTCATCCGGTCGACATCGCGGCTGCTCATCCAAAGTCCATCGACACGCTGGCGGTCGTAGCGCGGCAAGTCGAGGTGTACACCTGCCAGGGTCGTCACCGTCCCGGATGTGCCCAGCAAGTGGAACATCCCATCGCCGCTTCCGTTGAGACCGGGCATGTCAGGACAGGCAAAGTCGCCGAGAAGACCCGAAACCTCCTCGACCATCGCCGCAAAGATCTGGTCCGTGACATGGCGGCCACCGTGGCGCTCGGAAAGATTGACGACGCCGACGGGCAGTGATGTCCAGGCAGCGATGTGATTGGCCAGCCGGTTCGAGCGGCTTCCGGACAGGTCGATCGCCGCGATCTCGGAGGAGCCGCCGCCGATATCAAAAAGCACGACGCCGTTGGTGCCTCTTCCCACCAGTGACGAGCAGCCGGAAACGGCAAGGCGCGCCTCGGTCTCCCGATCGACGATTTCCAGGTCCAGGCCAGTCTCCGCCTTGACCCGTTCAAGGAACTCCGATCCGTTCACGGCAGAGCGGCATGCTTCGGTGGCAATCAGCCGGTGGCGACGCACGGTGCGGCTCTGGAGTTTTGCCGCACAGATCTTCAATGCGTCCACGGCGCGATCCATCGCAGCTTCGGACAGGCGGCCGCTGGTTGCGAGCCCCTCGCCGAGCCTGACGATCCGCGAGAAAGCATCAACGACGCGGAACTGTCCCGGCCTTGTTGGCAAAGCGACAAGCAACCGGCAGTTGTTGGTGCCGAGGTCAAGCGCCGCATAGAGCGGTGAATTTGCCGCATATCGCCGTGACTTGTGAAAACCATTCCGGTCGCGTCCGATCTGGCTGGCATCACGGGCGTTGCGGAACTTGCCATCATTGCGGCCGTCAACCGCCCGTTCGCGGCGCTTCTCGTTATCCTGTGCCGACGAGTCTTTGCCTTTCGACGCCGCGGTTTGCGGCACCGCGCCGTTTTCGTGTGGCCGGAGGTCGCCAAGGTTGGTCTTTCGCCGACGCTTTCTGCGACGCCTCCGCCGCTTGCCGGACCGTTCCGGTGACGTGCCGTGCACATCCGGGCGGCTTTCGGGGCCGTCTGTCTGTGAGCGCCGGTGTCCGTCCTCGCCTTGTGATGGCGTATCCACGGCGGTTTTGGCGTTTCGGGATTCACCTCCCGGTACGTTCTGGTCGATACGGCGCGCGCCTTCTGCCGCCTTGGTCAACCCGCCATTCCCCGGCGCCCCGTTGGCGGACGCTGACGCGTCGTCTGCGGGGTCTTTCACTTTGTGTTCCTGTCGCGCCGCGCCAGCCAATGCCGGCACAGGGCGCGTCTCTGTTCGTTGTTAACCGGACTCTAACAGTGCGAACTTGTATGGACAATTGTTTTTTAAAGACGCTTTTGAGCTCATGCTTGACGCGCCATTCCGGACATGTCGACACAATCGGCCAAATCAAACAAATTGGCTTTATTTGGGGAACTTTAATCCATTTGAAACACCTTGACGGTGGCGCCGCCGTCGACCGTGATGATCTGTCCGTTGACATAACTGCTGGCGGCGGAGGCGAGGAAGATTGCAGCACCGACCATTTCGGAGGGGTCCGCCCATCGCTGCAAGGGCACGCTACGCCGGATCATGGCTTGCCATTCCGGCCGCTCCGCCATGTGGGCATTAACCGGTGTGGCGACGGCGCCGGGGGCAATGCCGTTGACATTGATGCCATGCGCGCCGAACTCCACCGCCAGTGAACGAACGAGACCGGCGAGCCCGGATTTCGTGCTCGGATAGGCCGCGTCTCCCGGCATGGCAAAATCCCCAAGAATGGATGTGACCATGATGATCCGCCCGCGGCCAGCAGCGATCATGGCGGGCGCGGCCATCCGGGCAAGATGAAACGGCGCGACGAGATTGGCGTCTAGCAGGGCACGGTAGTCCTGGCCGTTGATCTCGGCAATTGGCCGTCTGTCCCGCGCCGCTGCATTGCAGATGAGTGTATCCAGACGGCCATAACGGTCTTGGAGATCGCGGAAGGCCGCTTCGGACTCTTTCTCGTCGGTAATGTCGAAGGGCAGGATGAAACTTTCCGGAATTTCGGCACTCAGTGCCTCCAATTCAGCCGCATTTCGCGCATTCAGGCCGACGCGTGCGCCTGAAGCGCTGAGCCCCCTTGCGATCTCACGGCCAATCCCGCCGGTTGCGCCGGTCAGCACGATGACCTGATCTTCAAGCGAAAACAGCTTGATGCCCTTTGAGACATCGTCCATTCGGCAAATTCCCCGCGATTGCATTCGATTACGCCATGATGTTTGCAAAGACCGTCTATCGTGTAAAGCTGCTGCACAGGATGCCGCTGCAAGCGTCTTTTAGTATTCAAGGGATCCCTGCATTTGCCATCGCCAGAAGCGCCATCAGCAGCAGCACCGATGAAACTGCGCAGGCACATGCGCGCACGGTGTTCCACCGGGTCCAACGCGGCAGGTAGACATCGGTCCAGTAGACAAGTGTCTGCTCGGACGATGTGTCCATTTCAGCGAGAGCCTCGTTCATCGGCACGTTGAAGAAGACGGTCACGGCAAAGCAGCCGACAAGATAAATCAGGCCCGCAAGAAGGGCCGTTGTACCCACGGGGCTGTCAAGATTGAATGCACCGTAGAGCGCGACGATCGCCGAGGCGGCAGCCATGCCGAGAAACAGGCTCATGAAGACCCAGCGGAAGACTTCGCGATTGATTAGCTGCATCGTCTCGGCGCCTGCGACACCGCCGGTCTTGCCGAGCGCGCGCATGATGAAGTCGGAGAATGCCAGAAATACGCCCCCCAAAAGCGCGTAGGAGAGGACACATAGCTGGAAGAACAGGAACATCAATGTGGACATCGGGATCTCCTCAATGTTCGAAACCGGAGCAGGACTGAGTCTTGATCCGGCGCCAGGTTAGGCCGCAAGCTTCCAGTCACCATTGGTCACGGCCTTACGCACGAACTCGGAAAAATCGACCGGCTTGCGCCCAATGGCGCGTTCTACCCCGTCGCACAGATGCGCATTGCGCCCATCCAGAGTTTCACGCGCAATCGCGGTAAAGATATCGGCGATAAAGGTGTCGGCGGTTTCGGCAAGTCCTGCGTGGAAATCGTCAAAGGTGATCGGCACGTGTTTGACCATCCGGCCGATCCCATCGGAAAGAATCCCGGCCATCTCGGCAAAACTCAGCAGTCGCGGGCCGGTTACCTCGTAGAGCGCACCGGAATGATGGTCTTGCGTGAGCGCTGCCACGGCGACATCGGCGATGTCATCGATATCGATGATCGGCTCGCGAACGTCTCCGCCGGGCATCGGCAAGACACCGGAAAGGATCGGATCGCGAAGATAACCTTCACTGAAGTTCTGGGCGAACCAGGCGGAGCGTATCAGGGTGAAATCGAGGCCCGAGGCCAGAACGGCTTCTTCACCCAACCGGGCGTGGTGTTCGCCGCGTCCGGACAGCAGCACAAGTCGACCGACGCCGACGTCCTTTGCTTGCTTGCACAGCGCCCCGACCTTCTCGACCGCACCGGGAAAGGCAAGATCCGGAAAGTATGTAACATATGCGCGGGATGCGCCCTCGAGCGCCGGGGTCCAGGTTTGCGGACTGTCCCAGTCGAAGGGAACGGCAGCATTGCGGGAACCCCGACGGACGTTGCAGCCCATCGCTTCGAGTTTCGAAGCAACGCGTGATCCGGTCTTTCCGGTGGCGCCTATGACGAGAATAGGTTCGTTTTGAATCTGTGCATTTTGCATGGGTCTATCTCCCCTGTTTGATTTGATGAGCAAGGGATACCGCGCTGCAGCGCGTGGCGTATTGTGCTTGTCTGCCAGAATTTTGACCGATACGGCCACGCAGGCCCTTAAGAGATCAGCGCCTTTTTTGCCCGCGTCTGAAGCTCGCCGGCGTCGCGCCTTGCCACCGCTTGAACGCACGCGTAAAGGCGCTTTGTTCCGAAAAGCCTGTCAGAAAGGCGATTTCCGCAATCGAATAGTCTTCTTCGCTGAGAAGACCGATGGCAAGTTCGCGGCGTGTGTCTTCGGTCAGGGACTGGAACGACATGCCGTGCTCGGCAAGACGGCGGTGAAGCGAACGCACACTCATACCGAGCCGCCGCGCGACCTCATCCATCTTCGGAAGGCCCTCGCTCAAGGCGCGGGCGATGATGGTCTTTGTCCGATCGGTCAGCGACCGGTCTTCCTCCAGCTCGGCCAGTTCCTGCACGAGGTGGCCAAGCAGGAATTGCGTGATCGCCTCGTCTCCAAGCCTGTTGCGCTGCGCCAAGGCATCATCGGCAATCAAAAGAGCGTCGCGATCCGATTCGAAGACAACGTCACAGCCGAAATAGTCGATGTGATGCGCAGTCTTTCGCGGCGCGGGATGCCTGAAATGCACTTCAAGCGGCGTGAAGGGAACCGGCGAAACCTCGCGGCTGATCGCGACAGCGCTTGCCATCGTTGCTTCATTCGAGAGCCGGAGGCCAAGCCGTCTGGCACCCGAGCGATGCAGGAAAAACCACATGCCGCCTTCGGCGCGCCGGAGCTCATATTCGACAACATCGGTCCAGATTCGGGCGAAGCGTTCGACGCGCCTGTACGAGCCCAGAAGATCGGGGGCAGCCTTCCATGCAAGGCCGAGTGCCCCGTAGTCGTCGCAACGCATCGAGGCGCCGCCACGCAGTGGCAGTCGGGTTACATCGGTCTGTTCGGCAATCTGCTCAAGCAGGCCATAATAGGCGGTATCGGCTACCATTGCCTTCGGATCGGCCGATGCCTCGGGGTCGAGGCCAACCGACCGCAAAAGATGGGCCGAATCTACCTCCGGCCCGGCTGCTGCAACCATCTTGCGCACGAAAAGCGACGTCACTGCTCCCATGGCTACAAGCATAGACCAGTTTCACCAATGCGGCAGCCTTGTTGCGGGTCTGGCCGCTCCGTTGCAATTGGCACCGGTCATCTGACGGGATAAAAAGAAGAGGTACTCATGAGCAGATGCGGGGTAGACGTAAACCACCTCTTAAGCCTCCATCACTTGCACCAGGCGACGACCAGGGAGACCAAAATGCCCAACGCTGCTACGGACTTCGATGCAGTCATCGTTGGCGCAGGCGCTGCGGGTCTGGCCGCGACCCGCCGGTTACACTATGCCGGGCGCAGCGTCATCTGCCTGGAATCCGCCAACCGGATTGGCGGGCGGTGCCATACCGACACATCGATCTTCGGCGTGCCGTTTGATATCGGCGGACATTGGCTGCACTACGGCGAATTGAACGCCTTCATCCTCATCGGACGCAGCCTTGGATTTGATGTTTATGAGGCGAGCGATGACGTGGTTTTCGATGGCGACAATACCATTGATGAGGTGACCGCGGTCTACAATGAGGTCGAAGCCAAACTCAACGAAAAGACGCAAGCTGAATCCGACATGGCTATGACGGAGGCGTTCACTGCCCGGAACGATCTTGAACGCACATGCCTGTTTCTGAGAGTGCTTTCAGCCGGGCGCGATCTCGACGAAATCTCGATGCACGAATGGGTCACTGCCGGTCTGGAAAGGGACAACTGGTACTGCCGCGAGGGCTTCGGGGCCATTGTGGCCCGACACGCCGACGGGCTTCCGGTCAAGCTGAACACACCCGTGCGAGCGATTGCGCGAACACCGCAAGGCGCCGAAGTTGAGACGCCGCAAGGAAAACTCACCGCTGCTCACGTCATCGTCACTGTCTCGGTCGGGGTGTTGGCCGCAGAGGCGATCCGCTTCGATCCGCCGCTTGAGGCCACCCGAATGGCCGCACTGGACGTCATCACCATGGGCACCTACAACCACTGCGCCCTGCAATTCGCCGACGGCACGCTGCCGGTCGGTCCCGATACCCTTGTGTGCTATCCGATAACGGCACTTTCAGGAAGCATGGCGCGTGCAGGTGAGATGCTCTGCAATATCTCAGGCACAGGCCTCTGCGTTTTCGAACATGTCGGCAACTTTGCCAAAGAGCTTGAAGCATCGGGGCAGGACGCCGCCATTGCCTTTGCGCTGGAACGAATGCGGGACGTATTCGGCAGCGACATCATGAAAGGCTTCCGAAAAGGCCACGCGACCCAATGGGCGTCGAATGAGCACACACGCGGCTCCTATTCCGGCACGCGGCCCGGTGGGGCGGGCATGCGGGAACACCTGAAACACCCGCACGCCGAGGTAATCCATTTTGCCGGCGAGGCGATGAACAAAGGCGAAACCGTCACCGTGTCAGGCGCGCACAAGGAAGGCCTGCGCGCCGCCGGCGCGGTTCTGGAGCATCTTTAGCGAGCGCCCTGTTCAACGCGACATTCTTGGGCACCATACTGTGTGAAGATCGGTTTTGAAGTCGCTGCCGGAACCAATGCGACAAGTAGAAGGCATGCGGATACCAAAAGCTTCAAGGGAATGCTCTCGCATATTTCTCAAAGCGCAGACCTCCTAAAAAAAACGAAACCTTCGTTACAAAGCCATTGGTTGCAGGGAAAAGCGCTGGTTTGCGTTAACGGTGTATGAAGCCGTCATATGCCTTGCGTTTGGACAACACGAGCCAATTGCAGACATGATCGACCCGAGCATCTCTGTGAGCGCCACATAAAGACCAGCGTTCGCCGCCTCCATCGGGACCGGCTTGTCCAGACGTTCCTCAGCCGTCCGCTCGCAAAAAGGCGCCTACCGTTTCCGCATTGGCGTCGAGCGCATGAATTCGAAGGTGGTATCCAGATCCCGGACCACAGCCTGTGATCCGAGGCCCATTGCATTTTGCGCTGACGTGGCCTGTGCAAGCCGCACGCAATCTTCCGGCGGCAAACCCAGATTCAGACCGGTCGCAAAACCGGCATTGAAACAGTCGCCGCACCCGCATGTGCAGACCACATCGATATCGAAAGCCGGCATCTCGAATTGAGTACCCGAAGCGTCACTATAGTGGGCGCCATTCTCGCCAAGAGTGAGGATAACGCTGTTGGTGCCCATCGAATGCAACTTCGCCGCGATAGCATCAAAGGCGCTCAAACCCGTCAGAGCCTTGGCCTCCTCCTCCGAGGGCATGAAATAATCGGTATAGGGCAATAGCGGCTCAATCAGACCGAGATCTTTGCCGGTAGAGGCAAATACATCGAGTGTGGTGATGCATCCATTTTGCTTGGCTGCCGCCATAACTTCCCTGGTCCGGCCCCTATCCATGGCGTCCATCAGACCGACACCACCGACATGCAGGATCTTGGTATCGATAACCGTTTCGAGTTCGTCATCGCGAACAAAAAAGCCGGCGGTTGCGCCCCTCTTGTGCAAGGCGGGTCGCTCTCCGTTGGGTCTGGTAGTGACGATCGACGAGGAGGTGGTGAAGTCTGCACAAAGCTGCATGTTTGCGACATTGACATTGAAACTCCGAAGTTTCTGCAGGACCCATTTACCCATGTCGTCGTCGCCGATACCGCCGACCGCCCGGACCGTCATGCCGTGTTTGGCACCGACAATGGCCGCACTTCCGGCGGCACCCGACACGGCCAAGGTGAGTTCGTCGATGAAATAGGTCCCTCCGCCGGGTGGGATGTCCGTGACCGGCCTTCCAAGACAGTCAAAAGTGTAAAATCCAATAGACGTATAGTCGAACATCATGCCCCTCACCCAGGCTTTAAGGCTAATACTTATATGCTTTGGCGATAACCTTCCGATACGTCTCAGGGTCAGCTTTCTTCAACTGCTCAAGGGCGACCTCGGCGCGTGTTCGCAACTCCGCCTTGAAATCCTCCTTGACGTCTTCCACCGCATCGGCGATGCGGCTCAGCTTCCTGATCTCTTTCCCACGCACGCCCTTGGCGTGCGCAATCGCAAGAACGGCATCGGTCAACGTGCCAAGCTGATCGCCGTAACTTGCAACACGGGTAACGACTTCCTTTTCGACCGCCGGCACACCCTTCATCGTGGATATGAAGGCCGATGAGATATCTTGCGTGACGTCCCCGGATAGCGGGTATTCAATGTTGTTTGTCGTGTAAAGAAAGGGAAACACGATGGGCTCCTTTTGAACAAGTGGCTGCTGCCCCCGAAAACTAGCACAATTACGATCGCCTGATCCGGTCCTTCCAAATTGCAGTCGGGCGGGCCTCGTCACAACAGCATCCGAATGCCCGAAAACAGTTGCCAAGACCGATGGCCCGGCGACACCATGCCTGGCTACCAACATTCACTCAGAACGCGCTGGCGATAAGGCGGAGGAAACGCATCATGCCGCAAGACGAACTTCCAGCTTCCAAAACCGGGCGCGTTGATTGGGTTATCCACGCCGAAAGCAACGCGGAAATGCGACGCCGCTATGATCTTTGGGCGGAGAAATACGATAGCGATATCGGTTCCTTTTCAGATTACCTGGGCCCTCAAAACGTAGCGGACGTCGCCAGATCGCATCTGGATCCATGTGCAAAAATTCTGGATGCGGGCGCTGGAACCGGACTTGTCGGCGAGGCCTTGAAAAAGGCCGGATTTGAAAGTCTGTTTGCTGCTGACTATTCTCCTCAAATGCTTGAAAAAGCTCGTGGAAAGGGAGTCTATCATGAGCTGTTCCTGTGCGATCTCAGCAGACAAACCGCGTTTGAGAACGCATCATTCGATGCGGTTATCACCTGCGGAACAACGTCTCAGATGCCGCCGTTTGCGCTGCGCGAGTATTGCAGAATTGTCCGTGCGGAAGGTTATATCATCTTCGCAGTTGTCACAGGGCTTTGGGAGGAAAATGGATACGCCGCAATTTTTGAGGAATTGGCGGCTGCAGGTCGAATTTCTCTCAAATCCAAAGGTGAGGCTTTCCAGATGATGCCGACGACCGAGCCCGATTTCTATTGTGAGATTTGGATCATGAAGGTCTTGCAGACATGAGCTCAGGGCCGATACAGGTACGAGGCCTGCTCAGCAGCAATATCTGTAATTGACGGTCTGGCCTGCTTTGAGCAAAGTGCCATGAATCCATGAAGGACCCGTCTCCGTGCCATCCACTGAGCTCCTTGTCGCCTTTTTCATTGCCACCGGCGTTTTTGCCTACATGCCGGGGCCGGCAATGCTCTACGCCGCTGCCCAAACGATCGCGCGCGGCCGGAAAGCCGGATGGCTGGCAGCGCTCGGCATCCATGTCGGCGGCTATGTCCATGTCGCAGCGGCGGCACTCGGCCTTGCCATCCTTTTCGATCTGGTGCCGATCTTGTACATGGTGCTGAAATTCGCCGGAGCCGCCTATCTGATCTGGCTCGGGATCCGTCTGTTCAGGGCAAAACAGCCGGTCGGCGGCCATATGCTGAAAATCGAATCGAAGAGCCCGCGGCGCGCTTTCTGGGAAAGCGTGACGGTTGAGGCGCTCAATCCGAAAACGGCAATCTTTTTCGTCGCTTTCCTGCCGCAGTTCACCGATCCAACGGCACTGTTTCCAATCTGGCTGCAGCTTTTCATTCTGGGGACGATGGTGAACGTCATCTTTTCCTGCGCAGACATCGTCTGCGTGCTGCTGGCAGACCGGATAACCGACTTGTTCCGCCGGTCGCAGGCGACCGGCCGCTTCGCACAACGGCTCGGCGGCGGCATTCTGATCGCACTCGGCTTCAATGTCGCTCTTCAGCGCCATTAGAGCAAATCAGGCTTAGCTTGAAGCATTTGATGGCGGAAGATCGGTTCATTCGGGCGCGTGTCCCAAATCTGAAGTTCGCCGGATGTACGACAAACTCCGCACGAACTTCAGATTCGACAAGGACACGCTATGCATTATTGGTTCGCGTGTGGTTTGCGGATTTGAAGGTCCTGTGTGGAGGATGCTGAAACGATGACAGG
>JBCCOK010000093.1:0-11702 GCA_039025395.1 Pseudomonadota bacterium | reverse complement strand
GCCATTCGACGCCTTTGAAGCCACCTTTACCGATTCAGCGGCCATCGGCTTTGCAGGCGTCGGGATCAACCACAAACCGACAAACGGCAAATGGTCTTTCAACGCCTCGCTCGAGGGACGCTACGGCACGGACTCCTTTTCCGAGATCAGGGCAGAGGCAAGCGCGGCAATGAAATTCTAGAGCGGGCTTTCTTGGAGATGCCGAGTATTCGCATGACCGGTGCGGAGCTGAATTCCGACTGCGACGGCGGCTCCGAAGACAGTCAGCGGGTTATTCCAAAGTTCGCCAAGGTTGGAGGTCGCCGCTGTTAACGCCCTATCCGGCCCAGTGAAGAGTCGTAAGCCTGCATAGGGACAATTTCCCCAAGGCGCTAGCGTCTCATCGTCTCCATAAAACCGGCTTCGAAATCCTCCGGATCCACATGGAGGCAGACATCAACGCTCCGAGCGCCTTGCGCCGGGCGGGCAGTCGACACCGTCAACCCGAGAATGAGCAGAGCAAGTATCGTCTTGCGTCCAAGCATGATCCGGGACTTCCTGGTTAGGACCCTCGGGCAATCGTGCTTTGGACCTATAAGCCTGTCGGCCCGGTTCAGGCGCTTGGCGCCGTTTTGGATAAACCGTATCGATGATGCAGGGCGCAAAAACACTGGAACGCCAGTTTTTTCAAGGCGATTGCCAACGATGTGCGTTCACATCATGATATCTCTCAATCGATGTCCTGATTCGCCAACAACCCAAATATGCCCGTGAAATATACGATCACTGCTACCGTGTTCTGCCTTTCTGCGCTTTTGCCAGCCCCCGCATTGGCCGCAGATTACTGCACAGAGGCGTGGGTTTTGCGGAATTTGATCCTCGACAGGCTGGGATACTGCTTCAGCTCTGCGAAGGGCAGGATGCTATTCGACAACTCTGACTGCACGGGGACGGACCCCACACTGTCACCCGAAGAGACCGACACGCTAAACTTCATCCGTGGCGGTGAAGAGCATGTCGGCTGCCGAATCAACACGGCAACGCCCCCAACCGAGGACATGTGGCAGGTTATTGCGCATTTCGCTGAAATCTCCGATCTGCCGGCACCAGACCATGTTGGTGGATATGCCTGCTGGGGCTACCGCGGGCCCGCATTCGAACTGCATGCCGGGGCTTCCCGCAATTCACCGATCGTCGGCACGGCTCAACCCGGACAGTCTGTCGTGACCATGTACTATTCATATTATCCGGACTGGCAATTCTACGACATTGCAACGGGCCCAGGCGGCGAAACCATCACTTCGGGCTGGGCCTCAGACATCGACATTGGCGATGCCAATTGTGACCTTGTTGCAGGCTGATTGAACTTCAGGTCGTATAACCGGTACCAAACGGCTTTGAGAAACCGGAATAGGGTGACTTTGAAAAGAGGATTTGCCAGTCGGCGACTGCGCGGGAGCGGAACATGCCCGCACATGACAGCAGGTAAAATTTCCACATTCGATAAAAGCGCTCGTCATATCGCGCGTTGGCCTGCTTGAGGTTCTGATACCTCGCGTCAAACTGATTCCACCAGGACATCAATGTCGTCTCGTAGTGGGCGCCGATATTTCGCAGTTCCTCAACGACAAGCAGCCCGCGGAATGCTTTCTCCAGACGGGGGATCGATGTGACGACACCATCGGGAAAAATATACTTGTTGATCCAGGGACCCGGCGTTGGCCGGGGATGACTTGAACCGATGGTCTGCAACAAGAAGGTTCCGCTCGGCTTGAGAAGCTCAAGCACCTTTTCAAAATAGGTCCGGTAGTTTTTTGGACCGACATGTTCAATCATTTCTATCGAAACGATATGATCAAAGCCCTCTTTGTCCGTATAGTCGCGATAATCGCTGATGACATAGTCGACCGGCAGACCGGTGCAAAAATCTTTGGCGAACTTTTTTTGTTCCGCCGATACCGACAGGCCCACACAGGATACCCCGTAATTTTTGCTGGCGTAATACATGAAACCGCCCCAGCCGCAGCCAATGTCTAGAACACGGTCCCCGGCTTTCAGGCCTAGCCTGTCGCATATGCCTTTCAGCTTGAGTTCTTCCGATTCCTCGATTGTTTTTGTTTCGGGAGTCCAGAGGTTGCAGGTGTATTGCATGTAAGGTCCAAGCGTTGCTTCGTAGAGATCATTACCAAGGTCGTAATGCGCCTCCGCGATGTTGAAGGCTCGGCTTTTTCTCTGCAGATTGAGCATCGCAAAGCGCAATAAAAGGAAAAGGCTGTTGGCGTTGACAACCTTGATCGCCGGTTCGTTGCGCATGAGCCTGCAAAAAAGCTCGACAACATCCTCCGCATCCCACCAATGGTCCATATAGGCCTCACCGAGACCAAGAGAGCCCTGCCGAATGACCCGATCAAAGAGGCGGTCATCCTTGACCTGCAGGTCCCAGGGATGACTTCCATTGATTTCGATACCCACTTTTTTGCAGATGCTGTGAATTGCCTGGGTGGATCTTTTCATGGAGGTACCGAATTACAATTTTATCATCGAGGTGATTGCCGGTGCAAAACGCAAACGCAACATTCTTCCCCCTGATCTTAGGCAACGGCGGACATGTATTTCAAGTCAAGTCCGCGTTGATGGCCAATTACGACTGGATTACCCAAATAAAAAAAGGTGAAGGACAGTAGAAACCCTATCCTGGTATTCTGAACCCTTTCGTTCACATTGTAGCGCGTGTTTCCAGACCCACGCCGCAAACCATTCATTTTTGTGCAGGCGCCGCCACAACACCAACACAGGCTCCGATGCAGCGGGCAGTTTCAACGGCAGGTCTGAAGCGTTTGACATAGCCGGAACATCCTTCATACGCTGAACATCGGTCTTTGCTATTTCAGCAGAAATGGAGAATCTTCTAGACCAGCAACCGACATCCCCGCTACGCTCCCCTGTAAAGGTGATCGACCAGCCCAACAGCGGGGTAAACGGCATGGCGTTTGATGTAAAGCAACTGGGCGACAAGCCCGATGCAATCGCTCCTGACGGTTCCGAAGTGCGGCTGCTGTGCAGCCTCTCGCGCGGCAGCATGGCACACTTCACGCTCGCACCGGGCGCGGTCTCCATTGCGGTGGCGCACCGCACGATCGAGGAAATCTGGTTTTTCGAGTCCGGACGCGGCCGCATGTGGCGGCAACTTGACGGCGAAGAGGAGACAGTCGAGGTCGGCCGCGGTTCGTCGATTTCAATCCCGGTCGGCGCCCACTTTCAGTTTCGCTGCGATAGCAGCGAATCCCTCAAGGCCGTCGGTGTAGCCATGCCGCCCTGGCCGGGGGACGACGAGGCCTATACGGTTGACGGACCATGGACGCCATCCGTATGAGCCGGAGAAGCAAAGTGAATATCTGAAAAGGTCGACCGCTCCGACCATGAAGAGACGACACTGAGCATCAGCAATTGGATACACAACCACTGGCCGACATGATTATCGATGTCAATCCAGTTGCGGCTGATGCGCTTGCCGCCCGAGGGCCTCAGAATTTCAGCGGAATAAATGCCAGCGCCAGAAGACCGAGCCCCGCCGGCACGCCGTAAAGCCAGGCGCGCAGCCGCCAGCCCTCCCCCTGTTTTCTCCAATTGTCCCGATACAGGTGGCCGAAACCCACCACCAGAACAACCAGCACGGAACCGGTCAGCGGTGTCAGATAGAGATTTTCGAGCACCGCAACCTCCTGGAGCACGTCTGGCGGCGATTTTTTCCAGTTCGCCGCCGCAATTGCAAGTCGGACATTTGGAGCCTTCTAGGAAGATATGAAGTGAAGCAGCCTTGTCGAACGCGGCTACCTTTAGAGTATTATAAATTAGTATTTTATAATATTTATGCCGCAAACCGCTTTTTCTATTTCTTGTAGGAATCAATTAATCATCAATTAAACTTGACGAAAGCGTACGATGACGAAAAATAGCGCTTTATGTTGTGAAAATATTTGAAAACATCGTTTTGCCGTGATTGACCGTCCATTAAGGCGGGTGCTATCGAGGCGTGAAAATCACATGTCATCTTCCCAGAGGTCCTGTTGAACGTAGAGCTTGAGTTTCGGCTTCTCGGCGAATTGCGCGTATTTTGCAACGGCACTGAAGTCCCACTTCCCGCCTCCCGAAAAACCCGCGCGCTCCTTGCCTTTCTTGTCGCCACCGGTCGCCCGCACCGGCGCGAGCGCCTGTGCGAACTGTTTTGGGACCTGCCGAGCGACCCCAAGGCGGCGCTGCGCTGGTCGCTGACCAAGCTGCGCAAAGTGGTTGATACGCCACGGCAAGTCCGCCTCGTCGCCGACCGCGAACGTGTCGGGCTTAAACTGGAAGGTGCCGTCGTCGACATCTGCGATGCCTGTCGGCGGCTCGATGCAGAAACCGAAACGCTGCCTGTTGCAACTCTTGAGGAGCTGGCACAGCGGCTTGATCAGATCCTGCTCGACGGCCTCGACGGCGCCGGCGATGCGGCGTTCGATTCCTGGCTTGCGGCAGAGCGTGAGGATGCGCGGGCCGCTCGGGTCAAGGTGCTGCGCCTTCTCGGCACCCGATCAGACATTCCAGCCCTCTCCGCAACCAAATGGCTGCGCCTCTGGCGCGAGGCCGACCCGCAGGGCGCCGCCGCATTCGCAACCTGCCCGGCCCGCGGCGGCATGCCGATGCATGCCCCAGAGGCAGGCAACGAACCCCACCTCCCCGAAACCCAAACCGGCCAGCCGCCGCTGCGCGCGCAGCGGATCGGTTTCTGCGAGGTCGCCGACGGCACCAAGATCGCCTATGCGACGCTCGGCTCCGGTCCACCATTGCTCAAGGCCGCCAACTGGCTCACCCATCTCGAATTCGACTGGACCAGTCCGATCTGGGGTGCATGTTTTGCCGAACTTGCCGATACACGCACCTTTATCCGATACGACGAGCGCGGCTGCGGCCTGTCGGACTGGGCGGTGCGCGACCTGAGCTTCGATGCATTCGTCGAGGATCTCGAGGCGGTAGCTGACAAGCTGGAACTGGAGCGGTTCCCCCTGCTTGGAATCTCGCAAGGCGCCGCCGTGTCGATCGAATATGCCGTTCGTCACCCGCAACGCGTCTCGGGCCTGATCCTCATTGGCGCCTATGCCGCAGGATGGCGCTACCATGCGAGTCCTGAGGAAAAGTCGCGGCGCGAGGCGGTCCGCAACCTGACCGAACTCGGCTGGGGCACCGACAATCCGGCCTACCGGCACATTTTCTCGCAAACGTTCATGCCCGATGCAGGACCGGAAGAGCTTGCCTGGTTTGACGATTTCCAGCGGCTGACCACGTCGCCGGCCAATGCCGCGCGATTTCAGGACGCCTTCGGCGAAATCGATGTCCGCGAGCAGCTCGGCGCGCTCAGTGTGCCGGTCATCGTCCTACACTCCAAAGACGACCAGCGCATTCCGCTCGAACACGGTAGGGCCGTGGCATCGGCTATCCCGGACGCGCGTTTCGTACCGCTGGAAAGCCGCAACCATGTTCTCGTCGGCTACGAGCCGGCGTGGCGGGTCTGCATGGACGCCATTCAGGATTTTCTCGCCGAACATCGGCTCTGATCGCCGTTACAGTTCTGTACAGGGCAAAGTACTGCCTCCATGGCAAAAATAAAAAAACAACTGCAATCGGGCTGCATTTCAATGTAGCGCACAACGCTCATAACAACGCCCAGACGGCAGATCAGCGGCACGAGCGGGGCTGCACCCCGATTGCGCCAGGCTTATCAACGCATCCTTCAGCAGCCCGCCGCTCAAACCGCTTTTGCGCGTCTCGGATCCGTTCGCGGCACGCAATCACAAACTGAACCCGTGCAGACGGATTGTCCTTTCCGGCCCCTCCCCGATGGCCGGCAATGGCGAGTCCGACCGCACCAAACGCTGCCGCCGGCGGCGTGACATCAATCCATGGCGCGAACCACCGGAGTTTTCTCGGCATGGATAAATCTTGCCCAAATCAGACCTTCAAACGTCACAAGGCTGTCGCGGATGAAAAAAAGGAACTCGAGCCCGAAAAGCACTTCGAGGCGATCGCCCGCACACTCTACGCGCAGGAATTCTCATGGGACATCGAGCGCGCCCTCGAATTTGCTCTCTTCCGCACCTATGCGGTGCCGTCCATTTCCGGCCTGCTCGCCAAAACCGGAGAATTCAACCAGCGCACCCGCAAGCGCTATGACGACACCGAGCTGATCCTCGCCGAAGCGCTCGAGCACGGGCTAGACAGCACGCGGGGTCAGGCAGCCATCGACCGCATGAACGAGATGCACCGCCGTTTCGCGATCAAGAATGAAGACATGCTCTATGTCCTGTCGACCTTCGTTTGCGAGCCGATCCGATGGCTCCACCGCTTCGGGCGCAGAGCAATGACGCCCGACGAACAGCGGGCCTGGTTCCTCTACTACCGCGGCTTGGGCGAACGCATGGGCATATGGGGCATCCCTGATACGCTCGCCGAACTGGTACGATGGAACGCGGCCTACGAGGTTGTCCATTTCCGCTTCGCCGAATCCAACCGGCAGATCGCCGTCGCAACGAGCGACCTTCTGCTCGGCTTTTATTCGCCGCGATGGCTGTTCTGGGCCGGAAGGCCCGTGGTGCGCGCGTTCCTCGACGACCCACTGCTTGAAAGCATGGGTTTCAAACCGGCGCCCTTCTGGCTCAAGACAGCCGTTCTTGCCACGATGCGGATCCGATCCGGAGCGCTGAAGCTTCTGCCGAAGCGCCGCCATCCGCGCCTCCTGACGCAGCTTCCGCGCCCGACCTATCCCGAGGGCTACCGGATTGAGGAACTCGGAACCCGCTGCACGCACCGGCGCCAAGAGGCGCCTCCGCCGCAGAAAGAACTGCAAGGCGATGGCGGCTGACCACGGCTTCGAACGCTGGATTGGCCGATAGAGGATCCGTCAGAAAACAATAAAATCAGAGGGTTTATTGGGTTCTCCTGCAAAAAAACCAGCTAACTGACTTAGCTTTTACAGGCGAATCCGGCGACCTTTGTAGCAACAAACGAGACGGGCCCACGGCCCGGCCCCGGTACGCTTGAGCACGTCCCCCGCGAGGGCGTGCCGGGGCAACGAAATGGCTGACTTTGGTTCAGCGTCTAAAGGACAATTTCAACTGCCACCTTCTTAACGAACACCGTCGGCTGATGAAGTCGCCAGCGTGTGCACTGATGGAATGTCCCAGGCCTCGGCAATCTTTCCATCGACGAAACGCCAGACAACCGCTGCATCAATCGCGATCGCCTCGCCGTCCAGTTCCATACTGTTGCGGACATGGACAACAACCAGTTCCTCGCCGATCGGCGTTGCCGAGATCGGATTGACCTTGAATGTGCCGCTGGTCTCTGCGCCGAGTTTCGCAAAGAAATCGGTCAGCCCCGCAACACCGACATAGTCGCCCTCGACTTCGGGCAGGTTTGGATTGAAATAGTGCCAGACGAATTGCTCGGAAAACAGATCTGCCGATGCGTCCAGATTGCCAAGATCAAGCTGCGACAATAAGACGATGTTTGGATGTTGTTCGCTCATAAGGCTACTCGTCAATATCCGGCCGCGCGGCGGCATGATCGAACATTGTCATCGCTGCCCCGAATGTCCTTGATTTCTGTCAATCGTCAGCGTCGTGCCGGACGCGCCATGAGACACAACGGCGCCATTGCGAACCGGCATCGCCGCAAAACATAGGCCGGACAGATGACCGCAAACCCACCTTGCCGAAACCATCCATAAGCACTTGCAATCACGGGGAGGTCCATCCCATTCCTGTAACTTCTCTGTTGTCAAATCAGCTTAAACTGTCCCATTTGGTGCTAACGTCAGACACAACCAAGAGTTGACTTCTCACGCGTTCTTTGAAACAAAAGCCAAACAGGCCGGTCATGACCGAGAACGTCATTGATTGATGTCGCACCATCCGGCAGCATCGGCCTGCATCTCCTCTGGGTACTGCCGGCCACAACGCTACGCAGGAGATCGACATGAGACGCACTGCCCTGGCTCTCGCCGCGCTTATTGCTCCAACCGGTGTGCTTGCGCAAGCGCCTGACTGTACCCCGTTCACGCTCCAAGCCCTTGATGGGCGGGTGGTCAAGACCCACGACCAAGGGGACTCCGGCCCAAGTATCGGCGATCTGAGGCTCGGCGAGCGCATCGTCGGCGATGAGGACGGAAACCCCGTCGGCGAACTACGCTGGGTGATTACGCTGTTGGACCCCGATCACGGCGGGGAGCCGACGCACCACCTGATGCGAATGTACTTCTTGCTCGACAGCGGGACGATCATCACTGAGGGGGTCCATGCATTGATGGCTCAAATGCATGACGCGGATCGGGTGTCCGTCGCCCCGACCGAGATGGTCATCCTTGGCGGGACAGGCGCATTTCGCCATGCGCGTGGCGTGGTCGACTACATGCCCGCGACCGATGGGAACCCTGAGGACGTGCAGTTCGGCTTGGACATCTCCTGCGACTGAAAGCAATTTCGTCGAATGCCGGTGACGGCTTACGAACCCCTTACCCGGACTCCGGCACGGCGACAGTCCATCGCCATGTCATTCAAAAAAACCGATGCAAAAGAAAAATGGTGGGTGAGCACGGGCTCGAACCGTGGACCCGCTGATTAAGAGTCAGCTGCTCTACCAACTGAGCTACACACCCGAATTGCAGAAAGCCGATATAGTCGCCCTGCCCCGGCATGTCCAGTCCTGCGGGCGTGCCGGCAGGACAGAATTGCCCGCTTAGTCGAGCAACAGCGCGCCTTCCGCCACCTTGACCGCATGACCGCCGATCCGCGCATGCGCAATCGTGCAACCGTCCACTTCCAGATGCAGATGGATCTTGGAAGGGCGGCCCATTTCGACGCCCTGTTCGATGACCAGCGCATGGTGGCCGTCGAGCAGCTCGTCAAACTGGTGGATGGCGCCGGAAAAGGCTGCAACGGCCGATCCTGTCGCCGGGTCTTCCGGAATGCCGGCATGCGGCGCAAACATGCGGGCATGAAAATGCGCCTCATGGGCAACGCCGCCGCGGCAATAGACATAGGCATCGGCAATCTGCCCGTCGGCCATCGGCGCAAGTTGTTCCCATTGCACCGCGTCGCAGCGCGTCTTGGCGGCGACGGAAAGATCGTGCACCGGCACCATCAGGAACGGCACGCCGGCACTCCACAGCGAGGTGTGGTGGTTTTCGAAGCCGATCTCGTGCACGTCGATCTGCAGCGCCGCTGCAATTGCCTCGCGGTTCAGGTCGACATCCACCCGGCTTGCCAGGCGCGGCAGGTCAAACTCGGCGAAACTGGGCTCTCCGCTTAGCAGCTTGGCAACGGTCCGCACCGGCCCGATCTGCTCTTCCAGCACATTCATCAGGTCGATATCAGTGTCGCCGCCTTCGGTCTTGCGTTCGGCAAGCGCAACGGCCGCCCCCACCGTCGGATGCCCGGCAAAGGGAAGCTCCCGGCCCGGCGTGAAAATGCGCAGCGCAGCGCCATGGGCCGGATTGCCGGAAGGCAGCACAAAGACGGTTTCGGACAGGTTGAATTCGCCGGCGATGCGCTGCATCGCCTCGTCGGACAGGCCTTCGGCGTCGAAAACGACGGCCAGCGGGTTGCCGGCAAGGCGGTCTGAGGAAAACACGTCGTAGATGGCGTATTGGCGCGGCATGGTCTGCACTCCGTCTTGGTGCGCTTCTATGAACGGGCGGTCCGAAACAACCGGGCGTATTCAGTCTCTCCGGGCCTTCAGGGTGACCGTCCGAATATCACAGGCAAACCCTTCACTCAAAGCATATCCAGTGTCATGGCAACAGGACAGTGGTCGGACGCCTTGGGCCGGTCCCAGCCTGTTCTCGGATACCGTTCGACACTTTGGTGCGGCGGAAAAATGGTGCGGTAGGGCTGGCCGCTGCGGATGATGTCCGGCTTGCGCGTCGAATTGCTCTTGGCAAGCGCCGGCGACAAAAGCAGATAATCGAGCTGGCACAAATGGCGCTCGTCCGGGCCCCGTGTGTGAAACAGGGTCCATCTTTCGTCCGGCGCAAGCCGCATGACCGCGTTTTCCGCAAAGCCGTCGGCGGTAAAGACGTCGATTGCACCGGCGCTCTCGGCTTTGTGCTCGAACGCAAAGCCATTAGCCCGATCTCCCGTGATGATGATGCGCTCCTGGTAGTCATTCAGGTCGCCGGCAATGATCCATCGTTTCGACGCAGCTTTGTCCCCTCCGAACCGGTCCTCGATGATGCGGCGAACCGCCATCGCTTCGGCGCGGCGCACCGCCATGGTTGCGCTGCGCCCGTCCATGCCGTTGCGGGGCGAACCCATCGATTTGAAATGGCAAAGAAAGATCGACAACGGCATGCCGTCCACCTCGACACTGATTTCGAGGCAGTCGCGCCGGAATATCCGGTCATTCGGCTGGTTGGTCTCGGCAATGGCATCATCGAAAAGACCGAGATTTTCATAGGTCAGGTGTGCATGACTCTGCATTTCGATGAAGGCAATCTCCTGGCCGTCGCGGGTCTGATTGCGCATCATCACCGCCACGTCGATGCCGCGGCCATCATTGCCGTCGACCAAATATTTGTTGCGGTAGCCGCGGCCGATCATCTTGAAGAGATAGCCGTACTCAAATGCCTTGAGCGCGTTTAGGCTGTCGACCTCCTGAAGGCACATGATATCCGCACCGGCTTCGGCGATGGCGAGCGCCGTCAATTGCCGCGTATCGTCGGTGAGCGCAATCGCGCGGGCCTGCTCGATTTGCCGGTACTCCGCTTCGCTCCGGATATCGTAGAGTTTGACGCTGCGGTCCTGGTGCAATTCGTTGCGGAAGCCTGAAAAATCAAATCGGCTCACCAGGTTTTCGACATTGAAGGTGGCAATACGCAACGACATGGGCGGCGTTTCTTCCCTTTCCTGGCGGGAGTTTGTGTTTAGAGGCTCTGCGCCCACTTGTCACGTATGCTTGAAGCGGCTTGCGAAGACGCTGGCAAGACGCTGAAAAACCTGCACAAAAGTGCTGCCACCCCCGCCCTGTCAATTTCGCCGTGATTGTATTGTGATCGCTACGGGCTCTGTGCGGCCTTGCCACAGCGCACCGCATCGCAAATAGTTAACCCATCGCAACATCGTACGGGAGGCAGACATGTCTGGAGTATTGCGTAGCCTTGCCATTGCAGCACTGAGCCTTGGCCTGCTGGCCATGGCAGTGCCGAGTGCCGACGCTGGCAGCAAATACCGCTACAAGCACAACAAGGGCGCGAATTTCGCCGCCGGTATCGCCACGGGGCTGATCATCGGCGGGATCGTCAGTTCGAACCGCCGGTACGGGCGCTACAACTGTTACGGCGCCTATTGCAGCCGTTCCTATCGCTACGGCCATCGCGGATACTACCCAAAGCGCTATTACGGGCCGAGCATTCACAAGCGGTACTACGGCCGCGTGCCCTATTATCGCCCGCAGGTGCGCTCGAAACGGTCCTACAGACGCGCGCATTACAATTATTGCTTCAACAGGTACCGCTCTTACAGGGCGTCAGACAACTCGTTTCAGCCCTATCATGGCCCCCGCAAGCCCTGCCGGTCGCCCTATCTTTGATGCCCTGTGAGAAAGGCGGCTCAAAAGCCGCCTTTCGCCTTGGTCCGCCGTCTGAAGGGGCGAAATGAAATCCGATGCCATCGTGTCCATTTCTAGGACACGAT
>JBCCOK010000092.1:0-11845 GCA_039025395.1 Pseudomonadota bacterium | reverse complement strand
CGGCTACGGCGGGGCGGGCCGCCTGAGGTCGATTATCGACCCATTAGCGTACAGGCAACGAGCCGTTCGTAGACGACCTAGATTGCGGCCCAAGGCAGGACGTATTGCAGCGTATGGTAGATAACGTCAGGCAGATCGTTGGCGGCAAATGCTGCTGTAGCGCGGGTGCCGAGTTCCGTCTCGGAGACGGGGATAACTTCGACTTCATGCCCGGTTTCCTGCTTGAAACGGTCTGCCATCTCCTGCTGTTTCGCCAGTCTTTCGGGCTGTTCTTCTGTCGTCCAGAACCGAATTGTGTCGGCATGCGCCATCGTAATCATGGATGCCGAAAGCAACAATCCTGCGGTCAGTCTGCTCAGAGTCTTCATTTTATCCTCCCAAATGAGATGCTCTTGTTTATTTCTCCTGTCGGAACGGCGGATCGTCGGACAATTGACCCAACTGCCATGATCCAAAGTATTTCACAGATCCGGGGTTGCGCATCGCTGGAAGCCGCGCATTTGAATTGGGTTTGTAGCCCATTTCATCGGCGACGGTTCGGATGCTTTCGCGGTTCTTCGCGGGGATGTCTGAACACGTGTTGAGCACAAGCAACGGTGTACTTTCGGTCAGCATAACTCTTTCCGAAAGCACTTTCAGGCTGACCTTTGACATGGTTGGCAATGTATTGCGAAAGCGCGTTCCGGATCAAGGCCGCTCACAGTCGGCACTTAAGGCAAAACTTCAACGACTTGCTCGTATCGCCGTTTAGCGGCGCCACCTTCAGGCGCACCATGGCCTGAGGTATGGCCTGCCTTCAGGTTTGGCCGCAAAGCCATGTCTCAAATTGCGTCACACCTCGTCACAGAATCCTGCGCCGAAGCAACATGACAAAGACGAACGAGGCGCCGATCGATGCGGTAACAATGCCGATCGGCAGTTCCTGCGGGGCCAGCAGGATGCGCGAGACAAGGTCGCTGGCAAGCAACAACAGCGCTCCGAACAGAGCGGAAAGCGCAAGCGTTCCCGCATGAAGTGGGCCGGCGAAAGCGCGCGCGATATGCGGCACCATGAGGCCGACAAATCCGATCACACCGGTGACAGAAACGAAAATCGCTGTCGCAAAGGCGGAAATCATGAACACCTGCAAACGGAATGTGGAAACCGAGACCCCGAGACTGGCGGCCGTGGTCTCACCGCCTAAGAGAGCGTCGAGTTGGCGGTGGCGCAGGACCGCAAACGCAACCAAGACCGCAAAGCCGACGGCAACGAGAGGCAGATTGTCCCAACGCGCAAGGCCGAGGCCGCCAAGGCTCCAGAACAGCACCGAATGAGCTGCGCGCTGATCGCCTGCAAAAATCATGTAGTTGGTCAAAGCGGTAAAGAGAAACGATACTGCAAGACCGGTAAGGACCAGCTTTTCAGGCCCCTGGAAGCCCATGCGGTGGACCAGGGCCAGCACGATCATCGCAGCGAGCATACCGCCGCAAAAGGCTGCTGCCGGCAATGTCCATATTCCAAACCTGTCACCGGTCACAGTAATAACGAACACAGCACCGGCCGCTGCGCCGGACGAAAGCCCAAACAGGAATGGATCGGCAAGGTCGTTGCGCGTCACGGTTTGCAGGAACGCCCCGACCATGCCGAGACCCGCGCCGACCATAACCGCAAGCAAAACCCGCGGCGCGCGGAGGTCGACAATGATGCGATCAACCGGGGTGGCGTCGCCATAATCGAGGCCGGCTGTGCGGGCAAAGGCTGAAAATACGTCGCCCAGCGAGATCGGTGTCGCCCCCCAGATCACTGACAAGACAGCCAGAAAGATCAGGGAGGCGCCACCGCCAAATGTTGCGATCGAAAGGCGCACTTTGACGGATCAGAACGAGTCCGGTGACATTGCCTTTGCGATCTTCGCAATTGCCGCAATGTTGGCTGGCCCGGGCGTCAGCTCTTCATAGCGCAATGGCACATAACGCTCCGCCTTGACGGCGTCTGTTTCTTTCATGGCCGGATGGTTTTTCAGCCACTCCATGAGTCCCTGCGCACCGGTACCGTTCTGATAGTCCAGCAGGATGAGAAACTCGGGATTGGCGGCAGCAACCGCTTCCCAAGATGAACGCCCCCAGCTTGTGTCCATGTCGCCGGTGACGTTGATGCCGCCTGCTGCCTCAATCATAGCGGTAATGATTGCATATTTGCCCGCGGTAAAGGGCTTGTCTTCACCTGAATCGAAGAGAAAAACCCGCTTGCCACTGGCCGGACCGATTGCAGCCTTGATCTCTTCCAGCTCGGACTTCCAGCCCGCGACCAGCGCTTCGGCTTCCTCGGTCTTGTCGAACACCTTGCCCAGTCTGAGAACATCATCATAGAGAAGATCCATGGATGCTGCCGGCCTGTCCTTGTTCAGGTGAATGCAGCTCTCCGAAAGCACCAGTGTCTTGATACCCAGAGGCGAAAGCGTGTCGGGCGTCACCTCGCCTCCCGGCTGCATGCCGTAGTACCAGCCGGCAAAAAATGTGTCGGCGTCAGCGGCGACCAGATTCTCCACGGTCGGGTATTTCGGCGCCAATTCAGGTATCTCACCGCGCTTTTCATCGAACGCGTCGCTGGTCTTGTACCATCCGGTTATGCCGGTAACACCAACCATCTTGTCCTGCAGGCCAAGCGCGAAAGCCATCTCTGACATATTGATATCATGGACAATCAGACGTTCAGGCGCCTTGTCGAACGTCAGAGTGCCGTCGCAATTGTCCACTGTGACGGGGAAGGCGTGGGCAGCGCCTGTAAAGGCGAGAATGGCCACAGCTGAAAGCACGTATCTCATTGGTTTTCCTTTCGGGTCAGTGTGATTGCGGTGTGGAAACGGGAATATCGAGCACGGTCAACAATCGGTCCTCCGTCGGATGGGCGAGATGGAGAACGTCGATGCCGAATACCCGGCGGACATTGTCTTGAGTGAGTACGGTGTCGGTCTTGCCGAATGCCACCACCCGCCCCTCATTCATCAGGACCGCATGCGTGGCCAACTTCGGAACGAGTGCCAGGTCGTGCAGCACGCATATCGTCGTAAGGCGGCGCTCAAGCAGAAGCGAAAGCAAAATGCCCTTGGCCCTTGGATCAAGGTGATTGGTTGGTTCATCGAGGAACAGGAGCTTAGGTTCCTGACACAAGGCGCGGGCAAGGATAGCGCGCTGGAGTTCGCCGCCGGAAAGATGGCCAATCCTCGAGGCCGTCCGATCCGTAAGCCCGACCGCTTTCAGAGCGTCGTTGATCGCGCGCTCATTGTCTTCGCGCGTGGCGTTGAGCGTATGGGGAATCCGGCCGAGTTGCACATATTCGGCGACGCTCAGCCGTCGATCCGGCTGATCCAGTTGATCAACGTAGGCGATTGATCGGGCGCGGTCGGCTGCGGAGTAATCGGACAATGGTCTGCCGTCGAGGGTGATCGAACCGGTTGTCGGCACCAGTAGACCCGCCAGCATGCGCAAAAAGGTTGATTTGCCTGCCCCGTTGGGACCGACAATTGCGACGATGTCGCCCGCGCTTACAGCAAGGCCGGCACCCTCGACGAGCGTGCGACGGGGATTTACACGGAACGAAAGCTCCTGGGCCGTGAGCAGGTCGTCTGGATTCTGCTGGGCGCGCACGCTACCGGTCCACCGGGCTCTGAGACGCGGGGCCCGGCGACCAGCGCGCAGGAACGCTGCATTGCTCAGCCCTCTGGCGGTCGCGGACTCGAACCGTTTTGGCCGTCATTATCCCCCCTGCTTCCGGACGGAATCAGGAAGGGAACGGCGACTCGTGGAATCGGAATCTGGATTTTCGTCTTTGCCATTCAGCCCTCTGGAAACACCCCGTCCCATTTGAGTACAAACAGATGGCAGGTCTCCTGGCTCACGGCTTGGTGCATTGGGTCCGCCTTCCCGGCTTTGAGAGCCAGTGGCATCGATGGACCCATGCTCGCCGCATACAGTTGCGGGGGCAGCCGCGGAATTGGTTCCCTGATGGGTAAACCGAACCGCGTTCCCTTTTCATCCGCCGTTTCGCATCGATTCAGCGGAACCATCGCCTTCCCGATTAAGACAGGCACCGGAATATTGCAAGCCGATTCGGTCCTTGAGGCGAAACAAGCCGGAGGCATTCTCAAGCAAACATTCATCCACAAAAGATCCCATCAGAGGTTGACATGATAAAATATCCTATATAACTAGATTTTTAGTTATATTGCTACGGAAACTGAAGACATGTCAGACATTGCGCAGGCCTCAGCACCGCAACCGACAAGGGTTTTCCAGCGGATGAAGTCCCCGTG
This sequence comes from Pseudomonadota bacterium, assembly GCA_039025395.1. Taxonomy (GTDB): domain Bacteria; phylum Pseudomonadota; class Alphaproteobacteria; order Rhizobiales; family Rhizobiaceae; genus Hoeflea_A. Next base: position 7,554 of record JBCCOK010000092.1, on the reverse strand, counting down.
GACAATCGTCATCCTCGTGCCGCTTCTGGTTCTGATTTTTGACAGGCCGAACACCTTGCCTGTCACCGCGTTCGCGGCCACCGCTTTTGTAAACACGTTGCCTTACATTCTGGTTGCTGTGGTCATGATCGCATGGCTGAAAGCAGCAGGCGCAGAAGCCTATGTGGCGCGCGCCTTCGAAGGCCGTGAAAGCAGGATGATCGTGCTCGCTTCATTGCTTGGCGGGCTTGCGCCTTTCTGTTCCTGTGAGGTGATCCCATTCATCGCTGGCCTGCTGGCGGTCGGGGCTCCGCTGTCCGCCGTTATGGCTTTCTGGCTTTCATCTCCACTGGTCGATCCGCCTACACTGATCATAACGGCAAGCGCGCTCGGCTGGCCCTTCGCCGTCGGCAAGGCGCTGTCGGCGGTTGCTCTTGGACTTTTGGGCGGGTTCGCTGTCAAGACCATGATCGCCGGCGGATTGTTCTCCGACCCTTTGCGTGCCCGGCAAGGTTCGGGATGCGGCTGCGGACCGTCACCGTTCAGCGGCAAACCGGAATGGGCGTTCTGGCAGGGCGCCGAACGGCGCACCGTGTTTCGAACGCAGTTTCTGGAAAATACCCTGTTCCTGTTCAAGTGGCTTGCTCTTGCCTATGTGCTTGAAGCATTGCTGGTGACCTATGTTCCCGCCTCGCTTATTGCTGCAGCCGTCGGCGGAGAAGGGATCGGATCGATTGCAACGGCTGCGGTTGTCGGCATGCCGACCTATCTGAACGGGTATGTCGCACCGCCTTTGCTCGCGGGTCTGATGGAACAGGGCATGAGCGCGGGCGCGGCAATGGCCTTTATGGTGGCCGGTGCGGTCAGTTCCGTGCCTGCAATGGCTGCGGTCTGGTCGCTGGTCAAACGCGATGTTTTCGCCGGCTATATCGGACTGGGCGTGCTTGGTGCTATTCTATCGGGAATTGTCTTCCAAATGATCGTCTAGAACGATATGCCCCATGACATCGCGCACTGATTATGTGGGCGGCACAAACCGCGAAACCCGCATTGCCGTCTGGCTGCTTGCTGCCGGGCAAACGATTGTCTGGGCAGGTCTCTTTTACAGTTTCGCAGCGCTCCTTTTGACGTGGGAAAACGATCTCGGCTGGGCGAAAACAGATATTGCGATCGCCCTTACAGCCGCTGTCTTGATCTGGGCTGTATTGTCACCGGTCGCGGGGCATATCGTTGATGCCGGGAAAGGTCGCCTGCTCTTGACCTCGGGCGCAGTCGTCGGCGCGGGTCTTCTGGCCGTCCTTTCGACTGTCGCCAGCCAATGGGCCTTCCTCGCAACCTGGTCGCTCATCGGTGTTGCGCAGGCCGCTTGCCTTTATGAACCCTGCTTCGCACTTATCACACGCACCATGGGACATGCGGCGCGCGGCGCAATCACGCGGATTTCCCTCTGCGCGGGTTTTGCATCGACGATTGCTTTTCCGTCAGGCGTATGGCTGGCGGACGATCTTGGCTGGCGCGGTGCAATCCTGGTGTTCGCGCTTGTCGTCGGCGCGGTCGGTGCACCGCTGACCTTTGCGGGCGCTTCGATCCTGAGGCGGCATGGCGAGCATTCCGTCGCAGCATCAAATGGGCCCGAGAACCGTGCCGCCGTTGCTGCCGCTTTGCGCCGACCGGAGTTCTGGCTGCTGACCTTTGCCTTTCCGATGATCGGCCTTAACCACGGGCTGTTGCTCAATCATATTATGCCGATTTTGGTCGACCGAGGGCTGACGCAGGCGCTCGCCGTGTCGGTTGCATCGGTCATCGGACCCATGCAGGTGGCGGGCCGCCTTGCAATGATGCAAGTGGAGCACCGGGTCAGTGCACTATCCATGACGGTTGTATGTTTCGTTGGCCTCACGGTGGCGTCTGTACTGCTCGTGATGGCCGGTGCATCGCCGATGCTGGCATTCGCCTTTGCAGCGATCCAGGGTGCCGCTTACGGACTTACAAACATACTCAAGCCGGTTGTCACGGCCGAGACTCTTGGGCGGCAGGGCTTCGGTTCGATATCTGGCCTTTTGGCGATGCCCCACCTCGCGACGTTTGCGATCGCTCCCTTCGCCGGGGCATGGCTCTGGCAAATCGGCGGCTACGATCTGGCCATATCCGGCGCCGGTTTCATGGCGTTTTTGGGCCTGATTGCCATCGCAATTCTGGTTATCGTTCACAGGCGCACGGTGCATGCCGGATAGGGCGCCTATCGCCGATGACCCAAGCGCTTCGAGGCTGCAACCTATTGCCATCACATGGATATTTTGCCATCACTGTCCCCGCCGGAAACCGACACCGGCGAAATCCCGGACAATGGCTGAAAAATGAACAGTGACACGCTGCGGTCGATCGAGATACCGGACTTTCCTGCGGTCGCTGTCGGGATCATCGTTTTTTTTCTGGGTGCGTTTCTGACACGCCATGTCGCTTTTCTGCGCAACTACAACATTCCGGAACCCGTCTCGGGCGGGCTGGCAGCGGCCTTGTTCACATGGGCGGTGTATTCGGTTTTGAACCTGCAGATCGAATTCGACCTGTCGACCCGAGATCAACTGCTCGTGATGTTTTTCGTCACGATCGGATTGAACGCGCGTATTTCGGACCTCATCGCCGGCGGACGAATGCTGGGGCTCCTTTTGGTGATCACCGTTGCTTTCATCATCCTGCAGAATTGCGTCGGCTTGCTGGGGACGATCATTTTCGATCTGCCACGGCCTGTGAGCGTCTTGCTTGGATCAGCCTCGCTGATCGGCGGGCATGGCACGGCAATCGCCTGGGGACCTACAATCCAGGAGTTGACCGGGTTCCAGGCTGCCGAAGAAATCGGCGTCGCCGCTGCGACTCTGGGCCTCGTTTGTGCGGCGATCATTGGTGGGCCCATCGCGAAAAATCTGATCGACAAGAATGAACTCGAGGCCAAGGCTTCGGAAGGACCGGTCGTCGGGCTGCCCTATGAAAGCGACAATAAGGAATCCGGCGCCGTCAATCACATCAGCATTATGCGCTCAATTCTCGCAATCTATATTGCAATCATTATCGGCTACGCGGTCGACGAGGCGATCGAATCTGTGGGGATCAATCTGCCGCTATTCGTCTCGTGCCTGCTTGTTGCCATTGCCATGTCCAACACGGTTCCGCTGATCTTTCCAAAGCTGCCCTGGCCGGCCCGCACACGCGCCCTCGCCGTCATCTCCGATTACTCATTGTCGATATTTTTGGCGATGTCACTGATGAGCATGCAGTTGTGGACACTGGCCGGGCTCGGCGCACCGCTTCTGGGCGTCCTCGCCTTTCAGGTTGTTGGAACTGCGCTGTTTGTTGTGTTTGCGTTTTTCTGGCTGATGGGCGGCAACTATACCGCTGCCGTGCTCAGTTCCGGATTTGCCGGGTTTACTCTCGGAGCCACGCCGACAGCCATTGCAAACATGTCATCAGTCACCAAGCGGTATGGCCCGGCGCCTTTGGCCTTTATCATCTTGCCCATGGTTTCGGCGTTCTTTGTCGACCTGGCGAACGCCGTCATCATCCAGTATTTCGTCAACCTTTAGTTCAGAGCGCACCTGTCAATGCGCCAAAGCTAAACCAGAAACGCTCTAATGGAGGCGACGGCAACCGCTATGCCGCCGCCAGCAGCTCTCAGCCCTTGGGCTGCGGAACGATCCGCAGATACGGCTTCACGGTTTTCCAGCCGTCCGGGTATTGTTTTTCAGCTTCCTCGTTGGAAACTGCGGGAACGATGATCACGTCGTCTCCGTCTTCCCAGTTCACTGGCGTCGCAACCTTGTGTTTCGCGGTCAGCTGCATGGAATCAATCACACGCAAGATCTCATTGAAATTTCGTCCGGTGCTCATCGGATACGAGATGGTCAACTTGATCGACTTGTCGGGCGCGATGACAAAGACCGTTCGGACCGTCTGGTTATCCACAGCAGTGCGGCCTTCAGAGGTGGTGCCGGATTCTGCCGGCAACATGCCATAGAGTTTTGCGACTTTGAGTTCAGTGTCGCCTATCATCGGGTAGTCCGGCATAAAACCCTGGGTCTCTTCGATATCAGCAGCCCACTCTGAGTGGTTCTCGACCGGATCAACGCTCAAACCGATAATCTTGACGTTGCGCTTTTGAAACTCAGGACTGATTTTGGCCATGTACCCCAATTCGGTGGTGCAGACCGGCGTAAAGTCCTTCGGGTGAGAAAATATGACGCCCCAGGAGTCACCAAGCCACTCGTGAAACCGGATTTTTCCCTGTGTGGTTTCTGCTTCAAAATCGGGCGCAATATCGCCTATGCGGAGGTGTGTCATATCCCATTTTCCTTTCTGAAAAGGTCGGCTGAGACCAGCCGGCCCATTGGGGCGATACCTACACCGGTTCAGCATAGGGAACAACCGGCTCACGGGAGAAACGACTACACGAATTTACGCTTCCGCGTGATCTGCCTAACGCTATGGTGTGTCGATTGCCGGCGCGGCGATGAACTTACCGGACGTGTATAAAAACCATGCAAATTCAGGGGTATGCTATGACCGTAAAGCGACTGCCGCTTCCAAAACGTTTCAATGCCAGTCCAACTGAAGATGCCTATGGGCGTCTGCGCTCGCTGAACGCGCGCTGGGGTCTCGGAGACAACTACCTCCTGGTCGTTCTCCTTGAAGACCTTGACCGCTATGCAGATCCGGCACAGCTCGATGCCGTTTTCGCCGAATTCATCGATGCTTATGGTGCACCGGGTTGAAAACGGACATGACACCCTCAAAGTCGATATACGGGCGTCTTCGACCTAAGCTGTCACCGGCTGTCTCTTGGTTACGAAAATTTGCCTCCAGCAGAAACGATACAGCTTATTTTGCAAGACCGGGTAAAGGCGCGTTTCACCCGAACTGCAAGCGGCCGCCTTGTTGGGCTGCCAGGCCGTAAGCGTTTTCGCTGGAGGACTTGATGGCAGCCAGTGTATGTGCTGCCACTTTTTCCGGGACTCTATTGCATACAGCCAGAGAGTTTCGACTGTATCCCAGATCCCAAAAGTGTAGTGCTTGGTCTTTTTCCAACTCAAATCCGCGAACAGTTCTGTGTGCGCCTTTGCGCACATCAGAGCCACCAATGCGGTTCTGAAAACGTAACAAACTCCGATTGCCGGCACTGCCCCTGGCCACGGGGACCGATCCGGCAATCCCGCCGCTTCGTGCGACCCCGACATTACACAAGTGCCCGTCAATTGCTCCCGTAAAAGACCCGCCACTCGCAGCAGCACGGTTTCCATTTTTGTGAAAGTCAGGAAACCGTTTGCGATCCATGCGATCAAACGTAGGTCTGATCGCAGCAGACACTCGTCGTTTTTCCGCGCGCTCTGTGCGAAGGCAACTGTTCGCTTGAAACACGACTGGGGTCTTGCAGCACGGAATCATTTGTCTTCCTGAGCGACAATAAGGCTGAAGTAAGCCACTACAACTTTACAGATTAGTTTTTCGTCATGAGACAATAAATTGCTCGACTGGAACTACATTCGTGCGTAATCTGCAGCAATGGATATCGATCGCCTAAAGCTCTTTGTCGACGTGGCGAAACGAAAGAGTTTTGCTGCCGTAGCAAGGGCTTACAACCAGGACCCTTCTACCATTTCGCGGACAATCGCAAACCTGGAGACCGAATTGGGGATCCGGCTGTTTCAGCGGACGACCCGCAATATGACGCTCACTGAAGCGGGCGAGATATATCTGAATCGTGTGGAGACGTTGATTGAATACATGGACAACGCGCTTGAAGAGGCGCGCTCGGTAAGCGGTCGGCCAACGGGCACCATGCGCATTACGGCAACGACCGCGTTCGGACAAGTTTGTCTGACCCCTATCCTACCGAGAATGATGAGCGAGTTTCCTGATCTGAAATTCGATCTGCTCCTTGCCGACAACCAGATCGACTTGGTCACAAATCGCATCGATCTTGCCATTCGCCTTGGAGATAGGATCGACGGAGACGTGATCGCGACCAAACTATTCGATACAAAATACATTATCTGTGCCAGCCCGGATTATCTGCGGGCAAACGGTTTCATCAAACAGCCCATCGACCTGTTGAAACACCGGTGCCTGCTGTTTCGGCCTTCATTTGCGACCGAAAACTGGGTGGCGCAGAGTCCCGCCGGGTTGAAGACGATCCTGCCGGTCGAGGGAGATATTGTCATCTCGTCGTTGCCGGCCGTCCTTGATTGCGCCAGAAACGGCCTGGGGCCAGCGCTCTTTCCGGAATGGATGGTCAAGACCGAGATCGCTTCGGGGTCACTCGTCAACGTTCTACCCGATTTCGAGGTAGTGGGAGGTCACACGCAGGCATCAGCGTGGCTGGTCTATCGCAGCAAACGCTATTTGCCCTACAAAGTTCGAGCCATTGTCGACTTTCTGAAGCGTAATCTTGCGCAACATTGACAACACGCGCTTGAACTGGCTGCGATCCAGATGGCCTTAGTACAAAACTGGCGTCATCAAGGAACGGGATCTGGGGCTATTACCCGGTCTAGGGATGCTTGAGACTCATCCAAGCGGCGACCCTGCAAGAAGGAGTCTATTCTTTTGTGCAGGGCGGGACCAGCAGGAGGCGGAAGATGAACATTTCACCGGGCGGCAACGATTTCAGCGACGTGGTCGAAAGCGACCGCAATCATGTCTGGCACCACCTCAGCCAGCACAAGGGCTATGAACAGGCCGAGCCATTCGTCATTATCGAAGGCAAAGGGATGCGCGTCTGGGATGCAAACGGCAAGGAGTATCTCGATGCGGTGTCCGGGGGCGTGTGGACGGTCAATGTCGGTTATGGCCGTGAAAGCATCGCAGATGCTGTGCGCGAGCAGCTCGTCAGGCTGAACTACTTTGCCAACACGGCCGGGAATGTCCCGGGCGCCCTGTTTGCCAAGAAACTGATCGACAAGATGCCCGGTATGAGCCGGGTCTACCTGTCCAACTCCGGCTCGGAAGCCAACGAAAAGGCCTACAAGATCATCCGTCAAATATCGCACACCAAGTATGGCGGTCGGAAAAACAAAATCCTCTATCGCGAACGTGATTATCACGGAACGACGATCACAGCGCTCAGTTCCACAGGACAGAACCAGCGCAAGGACCAATATGGTCCCTTCACACCCGGGTTCGTGCAAGTGCCGCATTGTCTCGAATACCGCTCGCAATATGGACCTTGTTCCGACTACGGGATAAGGGCGGCGCGGGCGATTGAAGAGGTGATCATCCGGGAGGGCCCGGACACAATCGGCGGCATTGTACTTGAGCCGATCACCGCGGGCGGCGGCGTCATCACACCGCCGGAAGGATATTGGGAGACAGTTCAGGAGATCTGCCGAAAATACGATATCCTGCTTCATATTGACGAGGTTGTCTGCGGCCTAGGCCGGACAGGTACCTGGTTTGGCTACCAGCACTACGGAATCAAGCCCGACCTGGTAACGATGGCAAAGGGCGTGGCATCCGGATATGCAGCTATTTCCTGCACGGTGACAACGGAGGAGGTTTTCAATCAGTTCAAATCCGATCCGTCCG
>JBCCOK010000091.1:0-12533 GCA_039025395.1 Pseudomonadota bacterium | reverse complement strand
TTTGTTTAGCAGCCTCGAACTCGCCCAAGCCTAGTTCTGAGAGAGCCAGTGCACCAGTGAGGTAAGCGAGATAGGCGTCCAGTTCTTGCGACTTGCAGAAAAAGATGCCTCTGGTGGCATAGGCCTTCGCTGCATCGTACTGACAAAGGTACATCTCGATGTAGGTCGCGTTCACGAAAGCCCTCGCCGCGTGCTCGACGTGCCCATCTTCTATCGCGAGCTGTAAACTGCGATCCATTTCTTTGCGCGCGCGCTTCGGATCACTAAACATCAAAGCGCAAGCCAGGTTATTAAGCGCGTGGCTCAGTACATCGGAGCGTCCGAGTTCTTCTGCAATCTCAATGGCCGCCTCTGCGGGCTCTTGGACCAACCGGTACTCACGGTTCAACATGTGGACTTGTGCCGCGTTTGACTGCGCCATGGCCAACTCGGGCCCGCGCATTTCCAAAAGGCAATCGACAGCCGCTTTTGCGTCTTGCCAAGACTCCTCAAACGCTCCGGCGGACCAGTGAAAGCGGGACCTGAGACGAAGCGCATTGCCGAACTTCATCTGATCGCCGCGGCGGTCATGAATCTCGAGCGCCCGATTTTGGAGCTCGATGGAGTCAGCGTCAGCTCCGACAAGGTGGCAGGCGTGTGCGGCCTCTTCCAGCAGTTCAGCTGATGCCTTTGGGCCATGCATCTCGACAGCAAGACTATAATAGTCGCGAGCCTCGCGCCGCGCTCCAATGTTCACGGCCTCGGCGGCCGCTTTGACCGCAAGTTCTTTTACTACGGTATCGTCCCCAGCCTCGCGTGCGTGATACAACAGCCGCGACGCCGAGGCGCGCCCCTCAGCCTTGAGCATCTTCAAAAGTTGACCATTTACTGCACGTCGGCGCGTTGAAGGGATTGCGTCGTTGACGGCCTGGCGCACCATAACATGCCGAAACTCGAACTCTTCGTGGATTGAAACCAGAAATCCTTCGTCGACAATCGACAAAAGCGCTTGTTCTAGATCTCGCCCGATCAGAGCAGAAAGGTGCGCGGCGTCGACTTGGCGCGGAAAGACAGAAGCGGTGTCCAAGACCTCTCGATGCGATGCGTCAAGGCGATCGGCGCGAAGAAGTACGGACTCCTTAACGCTTTCTGAGTGCCTTCCGTCCTCACTGTTAAGGAGTTCTGTCACGAAAAATGCATTTCCGCCGGTCAGTTCGTTTAACTGATCGGCACTTACTCCTGCTTCATTGGCCAAGCGGACGATGGTTTCTTGCGATAAAGGTCCGAGTTCGAGGCGGATCGCATCATGTGAAACCGCATCCCCCATAATCCGCCGAACCTTGTTGCGGCCCAAAGCACCATCCGATCTGGCGGTCAAAACAAGCATTAGCCGCGTTCCCGCTATGCGCCTCGTCAAGAAGCGCAGGAAATCCACGGTGGCGTCGTCTGCCCAGTGGACATCTTCGACAAGGATTAAGGTGGGTTCATTCGTGTCGAAGAAACTTTCGAAGACCTTGGAAAATGCGCGCAAGCGGTTGCCCGGCTCCACGAGATCATCTGGTAGCTCAATCTCCGCCTCTCGCGCGAGATCTCGTAAAACGCCAAGCGGTTCGGCAATTCCGAGATCGTCGCAATAGCCGCGAAGCACGCGGACATTTTGATCGATTGTCTCTACGAACTTTCTCGCAAGGCTCGATTTCCCAATCCCTGCCTCTCCCAGCAAGGCAATGACTAACCCGTGTCCACGCGAGACACGTTCAAGGGCATCGGCAAACTGGGCCAGCTCAGGTTCGCGGTCGAATATTTCCATGCGTCGTGCTTCTCAAAGCTACACTAGCGTCCGTGACAAACACTGGGGAACACAAAAATAGGGAAACGGCCACCGAAAAATAGGGAATGTTCCCGAAGTATAGGCAGATCAGTTCTGTGAGTCTGGCGTCAACTTTTGTGAAAACCGCCGAAAGTGAGGGCCGACATGCCACAGAGAACTTTCGCAAGATCAATGCGTAGTCGCGCTGAATTCCGTCGCCCATTTTGGATTAGACGTCTACAAAATCGGTCACAGCAGCTTCGGCAAAAACTCGCTTTTCAGCGCACTATGACCTCTCTTCTAGATCGCGAGCTTCTCGCAATTTGGGATGATATCATTGAAGAGAACGAAAACTGGATAAGGGCTTTTGTCGACTATGGCCACGCCATAGAATACCCAAGTGTGCGAGCGACAGCATTTAGAGCTCTGGACGCAAGCGACGGATCACTGTTCTGGTTGGTCCGTCGCGACGGCAAGCATCACGGGTTTCACTCCCGGGCTGTCGATCCTTACGAATCTGTTGACGAGGCGCCCGCTGCTTGGCAGCGCAGGCGGCAGGTCAGGAAAGATTGGGCTTTCGTCGAACGCCTGATGCGCGATGTGTTTTTGTGGCGAATACAAATCAAGGTCCGCATAGAGGATGCCCACAATTCGCCTCTTTGCGGGATGGGGATAGATGCCTTTTTGACCCGAATGCGCCTTGGGCATGTTCGTGAGATCTCGGGCAGAATGGCGGCGATCCTTATGTGGATCGACCCCCAGGTCGGGTTTGTCCTTCACGAGGCACACAGCCGATCGATGCGAGGCAGATGTAAGCGATGCGTTCATCCGCGTCACGGCTCAATAGTGGCACAATGAAACCCTTAACCAATCCAAATCAAGGAGAAACACCATGAAGAAGTTTGTAATTGAGCGCGATATCCCCGGTGTCGGCGATATGAACGATGACGAGATCGGTGGTGCCGCGAAAGCATCAAACGAAGCGCTGGAAAAGCTATCACCAAAAGTCCAATGGCTTCATTCTTACGTTACGCCGTCAAAGACATTTTGCGTCTACCTCGCAGAGGATGAGGACGGTATCCGCCGTCACGCAGAATTATCGGGCTTCCCCGCGAATACCATTACTGAGGTCTCTCGCATCATCGACCCGACAACAGCAGAGCGCCCTTGCTGAGCTTCTGATCTGCATCCGATGCCAACAAATGCAGGCAGTTTCCTCAGCGATCTATTGTTGGGAAAAAAGTCTGACGTGACCGCTTTTTCCGAGAAGCGGTCATTTGATCCGCCGTAGCGGACGGCGGCTTGGTTCGAATTGCTGTCCTCTGGCGCAATTCATGGAACTAAAAACTCGCCTGTCCGCTTTTCAGCAGTGCGATGCAACATCGGCAACTTTATCGAATGTCCGGTTTGGGCCGAATTTGCCGGATGCTGCGCTGCCGATGCTGTCGGCAACAATCTTTCGGTAAAGCGCGGCCGCTTACTTCCGCCTTGCACGCAGCATATCGTGAACCACTCCGACAGATTTCGTTGCCGCATCAAAAGGCGTGGAAAAGCACATTTTTAGGCGCAGGTCCCAGACCGCACCCAATCCATCAGGGGTTGCGTTCTGGCCCATGAGGTGGCATATGTTCTGTATATGTTCCAGCTCTGCAAGGCGTTTCATGTCCCTGAATTATGTGATGATCGGTTCCAATGATGTACCGAAGGCAAGAGCTTATTTTGATGCCGTCCTACCTCTGATTGGTGGAACCGTGGTCATGGAATTCATGCCCCATGGTTTCTGCTATGGCCTACGTGGCGGCGGGCGAATCTGGGTGACGCCGCCGTTCAATAAGGAACCAGCAACGCCCGGTAATGGAAATATGGTCGGTTTGCTGTGTGAAAATGAAGCCGAGGTGCAAGCAGCCCATGCAGCGGCACTCTCTGCTGGCGGAACAAATGAGGGGGAGCCGGGGCCGCGTCCACAATATGGGCCTGATTTTTATGGAGCCTATGTCCGCGATCTTGATGGCAACAAGATGAGTTTCGTTTTTTTGGGCGATGCGGATTAGACTTCGCTTGTAGCGTTCGGCACTTTGACACCCTGACCACATTGAGTATGTGTGGGGTCGCCGATTTATGTACCCAGTAGAAGACCGGTCAGGAAAGCTTTGCTGCGCATGTCGGCAATAGCAGCGTGATGCGTGGCATCACTGTCTGGCCGGAACTAGCGATATTGGTGCAGACGCGACCAAAACGCACTTCGCCTGCAAAGCAAACAGTCTCAGCCCCAAAACCAACCAGGCTCGCGGCAATGACGGATCGGCCGGGTAGGATTGCCTGTGCCGCGTAGCCATGCATCCTCCGAGCGAAACGCCATGCCCGCTCGAGGACTTTGCGATACCACTTTCCGGACCACCCCCTGGACCATCCGATCGATATCCCAAAATTGCTGGCTCTGGGCCCCAAGCCCGGTGACCGCATTGCCAGCCTGATGCCGAACCGGACGGCGCTCCCCTCGCATATCGAGCGCGAACCTGATTGGCTTGCAAGCCGACTACAGTGGTGCGGCGCAAAACACTCCACATTGCGATGGTTTGAGTTACGAGGCATTGTGGACCGGCTCGGGAAAGACTGCTTGGATACCGGGCATTGCAAATGCCGCACTGGTTGCGGCGCTGGACTGGAAAGTGCAACAAAAGGCCATGCTCATTGTCAGTGAATAGGTCAATCCGGCGATGAGGAACGGGCGCACAGTCTCACCCGGCCTCACTGTCAATTCGACCTCCTTTCCGTGCTTGCGGACATTTGGCAGGGGATACGATTGTTGTCTCAGTCCCGCGTCGAGACGTGTTTGGACAATTCATGTTCCTGTTTGAAACATCACCCAGCCAGGTAATCACGTGAACAACCCAACTGCGCCCGCAACCCGTTTTCGCTGGGCGGTCATAGTGCTTCTGTTTTTGATCAATACGATCAACTACGTCGACAGGTCGGCGATATCCTATGCAGCACATTCCATCCAGTCTGACTTCGGACTGTCAAGTGCGCAGTTGGGGTTGGTGCTGGGTGCGTTCGGCATTGGCTATGTGCTCACGACCCTGCCGGGCGGTTATCTTGCGGACCGTTTTGGCGCCCGTGTCACCTTTGCGATTGCTGTTGTGCTTTGGTCTGTTGCCATTGGCTGGACCGGGGCGGCGACCGGCTTCGCCATGCTTTATTGCGCAAGAATGGCGCTCGGACTGGCCGAAGGACCCTCTTTTCCGGCGCATTCGCGTGTCCTGGAGCGATGGTTGCCTACGCATGAAAGATCGACCGCGATGGGTGCAGCCCTCGTCGCAATTCCGATTTCGCTGGCAATTGGCGCACCTTTGGCGACCTTCATGATCGTCGAATTCGGATGGCGCACCATGTTTGTCGTGTTGGCAGCGGCAGGCTTCTTGTGGTTGCCGGCATGGCTCTGGCTGTTCAGCGACTGGCCAAAGCAATCGCGCTTCGTAAATGATGCTGAAAGCGCATATATATCGGCAGGCCGCGTAGCATCTGACCGTGGACCCGGCCACACCAGACTAACCAAGAAAGACATGAGGATCCTGCTGACGACTCCCACATTGCTTGCCAGCTACTGGTCCTATTTTGTCTTTGGTTACCTACTCTTTTTTGTCATGACTTGGCTGCCGGAGTTCCTGCGAACGACATACCACCTGGATCTCAAGCAAATCGGATGGGCAGCGGCCATTCCCTGGGCCGCGGCTGCAGTAACACTTTACGCCGCGGGACGCATCTCAGACAGTCTGCTGGTGAAAACGCGAAGCTTTCGGATCGCACGCACCTATCCGATGGCAGCGATGCACGCTATCGTGGCTCTTGCAGTTTTGCCGCTGGCAATTGTCGACAGTTTCCCGGTCGCATTGCTGTGCATTTCAATAGCGGTGTCAGCTGGCCTTGGGGCAAATCCGATATTCTATGCCGTCATTGCCGATGTGGTTCCCCAACGGGCGGGCACCTGCATGGGTGTCATGAACAGCGGCCTGGCGCTTGCTGGCTTTCTGGCGCCGGTCATCACTGGCGTGGCACTGCAGGTAACCGGTACCTTCACCGTAGCGTTCGGCATGATCTTCTTCTTCGCAGCTTCGTCGGTGGTCGGGCTGCTTATCTGGCATCGACCGGACAATAGCGTCAGCATTTATGCGTAATCGAAACATCTGCGGCTTGAAAAAGGATAAAAGACGACCACGGCGGTGAGGGTCTGCCATCTCTGGGAAGCAGGCAGTCTCAACGTCAGAAATACACCAGACTCGCGCCAATGACGGATCGGCCGGGTAGCCTTCGGATTGCCTGTGTCGCATAGCCATGTATCCTCCGAGCAAAACGCCCTGCCTTCTCGAGGACTTTGCAATGCCGCTTTCCGGACCGCCCCTGGACCATCCGGTCGATATTCCGAAGTTGCTGCACGCCGGTTTGCATCGCGCGCCCGACGCCCCATCGCTCGTTTCAGACAAGACCCGAACCACATGGCACGATCTCGAAACCGTATCGCACCGGCTCGCTGCAAACTTTCTGGCTCTGGGCCTCAAGCCAGGTGACCGCATTGCCAGCCTGATGCCGAACCGGACGGCGCTTCTCATCTTCTACATCGCTTGCTTCAAATCCGGGCTCGTCGCCGTGCCCTTGAACTACCGCTATACGCCGCGCGAGATCGACCACGCGATTGAAGTAAGCGACGCAAGGGCGCTCCTCTCGCATATCGAGCGCGAACCCGATTGGCTTGCAAGCCGGCGCATCGGCGATCTGTCGCACGGCGTCATCACCTTTGGCGGCAAGCGAACAGGGTTGCCCGATTACCTGCAGCTAATCAAATCAGGTGAGGCAGAGATATCGTTTCCGGCCCGCGATCCGCAGGATCCAGCCGCAATCTTCTTCACGTCCGGCAGCACCGGCCCGGCCAAAGGTGTGACGCACACCGCTTCCTCGATCGGCTTTATGCTTGCCGGCCACATCGCAGCGTCTCATTTGTCGCCGGATGACGTCATCCTGCCCGGCTCGTCTATGTCGCACATTGGCGGCTTTGCGCTGGCCCTTGCCGGACTTGCGGCCGGTGCGCGAGTCGTGGTGGCGCGAACGTTCGACGCACATACGATTGTGAAATTGCTGCGCGCCGAGCGGCCAACAGTGATGTTCATGATCCCGACAATGCTGCTCAAGCTGGTTCATGATTACGGCGTGACAAGCGACGACTTCGCCACCGTTCGCGCTTGCCGCTCCGGTGCCGACAAGGTCCCTGCCGAGCTTGAAGCCGAATTGGAGCGCCGGACCGGTCACAAGATTGTCGAGAGTTACGGCATGACGGAGGTTGGTGTCGCAACGCAAAATCCGCCCGAGGGACCAATCAAGGTCGGCTCGGTCGGTCAGCCGATCCCGGGCGTCTCGCTGAGCGTTCGCGACGACGCCGGCGTTGAACTCCCAACGGAAACACCCGGACAGCTTTTCATCAAGTCTCCGGGCCTATTGTCGGGTTACTGGAACGATCCGGAAGCAACGGCCGCGGCACTGCGGGACGGTTGGCTTGATTCGGGCGACATCATGAAACATGACACCGACGGGTATTTATGGTTCTGCGGCCGCAAAAAGCAGATCATCATTCATGACGGTTCCAATATCTTCCCCCAGGAGGTCGAGAACGCTTTGCTAGAACATCCGGCGGTCGAGAACGCGGCTGTCATTGGGGTCCATGACCTGTTGCATGGCGAGAACGTCCGTGCCTATGTCGCAATCCGAAACGGCGTCGAGCGACCCAAGACCGAAGCGTTGATTGATCACGCACGCGCGCGGGTCGGCTACAAGGCACCTGAGGAGATCGTTTTTCTCGATGAGATTCCACTCAATGCGACCGGGAAGATCGACCGTGCCGACCTCAAGGCGCGCGCGGCCGAGCATCATTGACGAACCTTTTCGACTCTAAACATCTTACTCGGATGGCGTCTACCGGTGGACGGGCCGTAAGAAAGAAAACGGCCGCGCCAAGCAATTTTGGACGCAAGGGACGCTAGAATCGGTTTGCGTTTGCTATTCAAGCGCGTCAGGCAAGTCGCCGGATCTGTTTCTATATCCTGGAGCAGACCATGAGCGGACACGGTACTGTCGCAGACCACGATCCGCTACTCTGTAGTCTCCTGCTCTTTTCGCTCAAGAACATAACGCCCTGCAAGTGCGTGTTCGCCCGCCTCTGCGATGGAGCACTCCATGCGGTTGGCATCGACCAGCGTGCATTGCTGCGTAGTCGTGTCACCGATATCGACAAGAGTAATACTACGCCCGTCCCAGCCGATCGAACCCAAAAGCGGATGTCCGTCATCACTCAGTGGTTCTGTTCCATGCCGGCCGGCATTCGCCTGATCAGCAGCAATACTGATCTGAGTCCCCTCGAAAACAGGGCCTGTCTGGTCATGGATCACGATCATCGCCGTCTCAAACTGATCGGGAATCTCATTGATCTCACCGTTCCAATAGAGAATATGCCCTGCTGTCTTCACCCATGTTCCGACGAGGTCGGGTGCATCTTGACCGACCGCTTGTCCGGAAAAGGCCAGCAACGCAAATGCTGTCAATCGGATCATCATCGAGCGTCTTTCAATGTTTTTGGGGCTTTGAGGAAGAGCCCTATGGTGAGGCTGCTATTCAAACCGGTTGCCGATACATCTTCGACGATAGTTGATCATACGCCAAAGGCGAACTGCATAAAGCGCAATTCATCCCCAGATTTTCTGTGCGGCCGGTGCACTAAACGCAATGCCTTTACACCAGATGAGCGGTCGCCTTGGGCCACGGATCGTCAAAAACATGCCCGGCTTTCCATTGTGCGATCTCTTCGGGCGAACAGAAGCATTCCTGCAGAGCGTTGGCGAAGGTCCGAAGCCCGTCAAGATCGCCGATCACGGTCAGACGGCAGTGGCGATCGCCAAATTCCGGCGAGAAGCCCTTGAGACGGCGGCGCAACTCTTCGCGCTCTTCCTCTGAAAGGTTCAGGCTCTCATCCTCGAGCGCTGCAATCTTCCAGTAGCTGACGATCCCGAGCCCAACGCTGCCGGCGGTCTGGTTCCAGAGCAATTGCAAACGATCGCGCGTGGGCAGCCAGAAGAAACCTTTGCTGCGGTAGATGCCCTCACCCAGATAGTGGTTGTAGACATCCCACAAACGCTGCGGATGGAAAGGGCGCGGATCGGAAATGACAACACTGTCGATCCGATAGTCCGCGGCACTCTCCATCGAACTGGTGCCGTGTTTCTCGTCCCAATCCGTCAGTTCCGCGCCAAGTGTCGCCACACGCCCGTGATCATAGGCGGGCATGGCCAGTAAATCGCTGAGTTTGACATTTCCCCATTGCATTCCGAGGATTTCCGCGCCCGGGTTGATCGGGTGAATGGCTTCAGCAACGGTGCGCAGGTCTTCCATCGTCACGCGATCCATCTTGCTGAGCAAAATACGGTTTGCAAACATGATCTGCTCAGCCAAAAGGTTTTCGATACCGCGCCTATTGGCGGCAAGATTGCGCGAGGCTGCAGGCACGATGGCACGCCCCAGATCGTGATCCTGCGCAAGTGTGACCGTATCGACGATCGACAAAAACCCATGCAGCCGCACCTGTTCATGGGTCCGGATCGCCTCCAGAAGAGGCCAGGGGTGGGCGCTGCCGGAGGTTTCAATAACGATGTGGGTTGCACCAACGGCCTGAAACTTCTCGACCGCAGCAGCAAACTGAGTCAGCCCCTCTAGCCCGCTGATGCTGCCTGCCGGAATGGAGACAAAGAGAGCATCCTGATACGACATAACTTCGCTGGTATCGAGAATGAGGCCGTCTATGTCCAGCGCGCTCATCTCATTGACAATCACCGCGAGGCGAACATCCGGAAACTCCCGCGCCTGGACGAGCAGGCTCTGCAACAAGGTCGTTTTACCGGCTCCGAGAAAACCATTGAGAATGGTAATCGGAAGCGGCGATGAAGCTTCGTTCATTGACCAAGCTGCTCTTCGGCTTCGCGAAACCAAGCCAGTGTACGCGCGTGGTGTTCCTGACCCCAGCGGCTGATGAACCTTTGGGTGTGATAGTCGCCCATGTTCTGCAGGGCCTCAATCCGCTCTGCAACATATTCAGCCGTCAGCGGGATACCGCATTCAACGGTGATGCAATGTTCCCACTCTTCATAGGTCGTCGGAATCATGGCCATGTTTCCTCGTGCGTCAGTTTGAATGCGGCCTTGCCTGCGCCCATTCATTACGTGGCTGTATTTAAGAGACAGCGGTGCTTGGAGCTATCCGTGAGGGTGAGCGGCCTGGTATGCTCCACGCCCGGTTGGTACCTCAGCCGCCCTTCCTTCGCACCGCTGCCTTAGCGCCTTTCATGAACGAGTGCCCGCAGGCCGAACAACTGCAAAATCAGCGTGAACGGACCGGCTCTGATCAAGACGCCTGTGTGTAACGATATAACATTATTTTCAGCCTTGGAAGCGCAATGCCTGCCGATCTGTGTTAGGCATTCGCCCAAATGGCATCACGCGGTATTTGCAATCTTTTTGCAGATATACAGCGCACCGCAAGCGCTCAAGCCAAATGTCCGCAGGCCCGCAGGAACCGCCTGACGGTCTCGGTCATCCCGTATTGCAAGGCATCGGCGGTCAAGCCATGTCCGATGGAAACTTCGAGCAGATTGGGAACATGCTGCCGCAGCGCGGGTAAATTGGCCACTGTGAGGTCGTGCCCGGCATTGACACCGAGACCAAAACCGGTCGCGGCCTTGGCGCTGCGTTCCAGCCGCGCCAGGTGTTCAGCTTGCTCGCTTGGCCGATCATAGCAGCTTGCATAGGGCCCGGTATAAAACTCCACCCTGTCGGCTCCGGTGCCGGCGGCGATCTCCATATGCTCTTCGATCCCGTCCGCATCGGCAAACAACGAAACGCGCACGCCGCCCTTCTTGAGCCGGTCGACAATAGGGGTCAGGAACGTGTGATCCCGGCGGAAGTCCCAGCCATGGTCGGAGGTCTCCTGCAGGGGATTGTCAGGCACCAGTGTCACCTGCTCCGGTTGTGCATTCTCAACAAGGGTGAGGAACTCAGCCGTCGGGTTGCCCTCGATGTTGAACTCGGCCTGGGGAAACCGGTCGTCGATGAGAGCGCGGATATCTGGCAGGTCGGCGTTCCTTGTGTGGCGCTGATCGGGTCGCGGATGGACGGTCAGGCCATGAGCGCCGGCGGCCAGCGCCTGTTCGCCCAGACCGGTGACGCTCGGCCACGGTAGATCGCGCCGGTTTCGCAGGAGCGCGATAGCGTTCAGATTGACCGACAAATTGGTGGCTCTTTGTGTCATCGATGCGTTATGTTCCCGGTGAACGAAGCAGGCGCAAACTAATCCGCAACTTCTGCGAAATCACCAACCAATTGATGGATTTGCCGCCAATCCAATCAGGCGAACTGCTTGTATCGACGAACAGTGATATCTACATATTTTTAAGGAGTTCAACGACCGTTGCGAGGTGACCCATGACGACCAAACTCAGACATCCGGCGCTGACACGTCTGGATACGGAACGGGCAGACGTTTTCGCATTCGAAATCGATGGACACCTCACGAAGGAGGAAGTGGAATACGTCTACGAGACGCTTGAAAAGGCTTACGAGAAGCACGACCAGGTCAGCGTCCTCATGCGGATTGGCCGCTATGACGGTTTCGACTGGGACACCCTGTTCTCGGAAACATCCTATATCGGCAAGCTCCACGCGATCCGCCATATGCGGCGTTACGCGCTCGTCGGCGGGCCGTCATGGGCTGCAAGCGCGACCCGTTTCTTCGCGCCTCTGTTCCGCATGGACGTCAGGCACTTTGAACTCGATGAAGAGACCGAAGCATGGAACTGGATCTACGAAAACACGGAAAATAAAGCTTAGCCCGTACTATCTCACAATCGTTAGGCTTTCGGCGGCCCGCGTGATAGCCGTATAGAGCCAGCGCTCGCGGGTATCGCGAAAGGCGAAACTCTCATCGAACAAAACGATATTGTCCCACTGTGAACCCTGTGCCTTGTGCACGGTCAGCGCATAGCCGTAGTCGAAATCATCGTAACGCCGCCGCGTCTGCCACGGAACCTCTGCCTCCGGATCCTCAAACGCCGCCTTCAGGAGCTTGATCTTGGCTGCGCCCCTGTTCATATCGTCATCTTCCGGTGTCACGAGCAGATTGACACCCGGTTTGACGGTTTCACGCGATGCGGTCATCACCTGCCACAAAGATCCGTTCAACAGTCCCTTGGCCGGATCGTTGCGAAGGCAGACAAGCTTGTCGCCCGATTGCGGAAGTTTCGAACCGAAACCCTTGAGCTCGCGCAGCCGCTGATTATAGCGCCGCCGCGTTCGGTTGATTCCGAGCAGCACCTGGTCTGCTTCGAGCACCAGATCCGTTGTCACGTCCGATTTGGTGATAACGCGCGCCGTGCCCCAATCGCCATAGCCTATATCGATCCCTTCGCGCACGCGCATGGCAAGATCGATGATCGGGTTGTCGCGTGCCTGACGGTGTATTTCTGTCAACAGATAGTCCGGCTCGTGCTCGGTAAAGAAACCGCCGCCCGAAACCTGCGGCAACTGGCCTGGATCGCCGAGCACCAGTATCGGCGTGCCGAAACCCATCAGGTCGCTTCCAAGCTCTTCATCCACCATTGAGCATTCATCAACGATCACCAAGGACGCCTTGGCGACCGGACTTTGCCGGTTGAGTG
>JBCCOK010000090.1:0-12806 GCA_039025395.1 Pseudomonadota bacterium | reverse complement strand
GACTCCCCTTGGCTCCACCAGATTTTTTTCAGTAACTCTTTGTATTTATTCGTACTTTTGTAAGCACAGACCGGCGTCCTTACAATAGGGCGCCGTGGCACCGGCACCTGAATGAAAGGCATCGGATAACGGGCTTACTTTGCTAGAGTGCTAGCCGTTTGTGCGTTGTCAAAGACAGCCCTGGAACAAGTCCGCCCCAGACTGAATCGCTTCTTTCGCGGCGATGCCGGTCGCTCAAAGGGTGAGCCATACGCAGTGGTGCCGACGCGATACATGTATGAGAAAAGACGCTATCGGGAAAAGATCGATCAGTACGATCGCGGGTTTTTCTTGTATTTTAGAATTCCCGCGGCCACGGTTTCGGGATGCTCCTTCGTTTGTAATTCTAAAGAAACAGAAAAATACATCTGCCTCCTTTGCTCAATGAAGGGCTTTCGATTTACAAACAGTGTAAATCCGTCCGCGTATGCATGTAAGCATTAAACGAATTATGATGTCGTGATTATCGCTATTTGCGTCAAGGCGATGTCATTTACCGATAAAATGAAATAGGTGTGCATTCTCTTTTTGACTCATATGAATGTCCGCTTGTTTCTAGATATAAGCAACAGTGAGCGCCAGCAGACGAATTTTAGATTGACAAAATGAATATAGAAAACCTGCGCCTTTTTCATTGGGTTTAGATGTCGTTCCTTAGCAAGCTCATACGTAAAGGTCATCTTTACTACAAACGGAATGTGCTGAGAAACGTTCGTTGGGTCGCAATCACCGGTAGCGTCGGCAAGTCAACGACATCCGCGCTGATTTCAGCAGTACTCAGTTGCCGCGGCCAGGTCGTTGACGGCACCGTTGTTTCGCGAAGCAACACTGATGAATTGGTTGACCACACTGTTCTAGCGGTTGGCAGGCAGCACCGTTATTGCGTCATCGAGCTGAGCATCGGACCGCGATTGCGTGAAATCGCGCAGTTCTTGCGGCCCCACGTGGGTGTTGTCACAAATATTGCAAGTGATCATCGCTCAAAATACAAAAGTCTGGAGAATATCGCCCGCGTGAAAAGCGAAGTCATTCGTGCTCTGGGAGATGACGGCGTCGCGATCCTAAACGCTGATGATCCTCTTGTATGGGGAATGAGAGGCCTGGCGCCAGGAAAGGTTATCGGCTTCGGCCGGTCGCCATCGGCGACACTGCAAGTTGAGTCAGCGACCGGTGAATGGCCAAACAGGATGACCGTGCAACTGAAGCATGGAGCACGCACGCTTGATGTGAAAACACGATTTCTTGGTGATTACGCGGCACTGCCGGTAGCAGCGGCGCTCGCCGTTGGCTTGGCGCAAGGAATTCGGCTGGAGGATGGCGCAGCGGCGATCGCTGCGGTTGAACCGGTCGAAGGGCGCCTTCGACCATCCGAGACGTCTGACGGAGTTATGTTTATCGACAACAGTTGGAAGACGCCGTACCATATTCTGCCAAATGTATTTCAGCTTCTGAGTCAGGCAAAAGCCAAACGGAAGATCATCGTTCTCGGCTCCATATCTGACTACCCAGGGTCGACGTCATCGCGCTATCGCTCGGTCGCACGCCAGGCGCTTAAGGTGGCCGACTTGGTTGTTTTCGTCGGTCGTTGGGGCGGTTCTCTCGCCAAACTACAGGAAGCCACCGAGTCCGGGCGATTGCTCACCTTTATCGACACGCGCTCCGCACGGGATGGATTGCGCATGATCCTTCGGCATGGAGACCTGGTCCTTTTACAGGGGTCGCAGCGCAGAGATCACCTGGAGAGAATCTTGCTTGACAGGCTTCAGACTGTAAGCTGTTGGCGCGCTGACTGCGGAAGACTTCAGCGGTGTCTACAATGCCCAATGTTTGAGCAAAGCGGTGAGCCGCATTTCGCTGAAATTTAGTGAAGGTATGATGCCCTGCTTGCAGGTACAAACGCCTGCAACCGAAAAGATTGCGCGCCTTTCCAGTACCTGTTTCAATTTGCAGAACGTGGCATGACCGTTCCAATTGCCTTCGCATAGCCGAAAGAGAGTTTCTCCTTCGTGATTGCCGAGACAGTTCATAATGAGCCTAACCGCGCGGTATTGACGCTGTTTCTATCCTGACCGTGACTTCGTTATCGGCGGTGCGGTCTGTATTTGCTGTTTGGCGAAAGCGATCTGCCGGGTCCTCCGATTGCTGTCTGTTTTGCTTCGTTAATGAGACATGTATTTTAGTGGCGCGGTGCTTGTCGTCTACGAGGATGCCAAGCTTGGGGGCTCTAGCAGGTGTTTTGAAACGATGGAAAGAGCGTGAAGGACGATCGTCCCCTCTGGCAGTTGAGCGCATCCAGTATCGCCGCGCTGATCGCCGATGGAACGGTCTCGTCGGCCGAGGTTACACGGGCCGCAATCGACCGCATGAAACAGGTAAACCCGGCGCTCAACGCAATCGTCGATGCCCTCTGCGAAGAGGCCATCAAGGAAGCGAATGAACTCGACTGCCAAATGGCAAGGTCCGGTCCGGTGGGGCCCCTCCATGGCGTGCCGATCACGATCAAGCAGAATACGGATCAGGCGGGGCGCGCAACGCCGAACGGGGTCACGGCGTTCAAGGATAACATCGCGTCAGAGGATTCGCCGATTGTTTGTAATTTCAAGCGCGCCGGGGCAGTGATTATCGGCAGAACCAACACGCCGGAATTCTCCTTTCGCGCAACGACTGCAAACGCGCTTTATGGCCGAACACTCAACCCTTGGAACGATTGGGCGACGGCCGGCGGTTCATCGGGCGGTGCGGCTTCTGCGGTCATGTCAGGAATGTGCGCCCTCTCCCACGGCAACGATCTCAGCGGCTCTCTGCGCTTTCCCGCGGCAGCCGCGGGCGCGGCCAGCATAAAGCCGGGGCTTGGGCGAACGCCTGCATACAATTCTTCAGCCAGCGTGGAGCGCGGAATCCTGTCTCAAATCATGGTCGTTCAGGGTGTCATTGCCCGCGAAGTGCGGGACCTGCGGCTTGCGATGGGTACGCTCATTCAATACGACCCCCATGATCCGTGGATGGTAAAGCAAACTTCCGAGGGAGAGTCATTGGAGCGCCCGATCAAAGTTGCGTTTACCAGGGACACGTTCGAGTTCGATTTGCATCCGGCGGTCGAGACGGCTTTGGAAACGGCACGCTACGCTCTGACCGAGGCGGGCTATGCCGTAACAGAAACGACGCTTCCGGATATACGCAAGGTATCGGAAGAAATGTGGCGGGCTCTTCTTGGTGAAGTCAACATCCTGCTTGGGCCCGACATCGAGGCCTATGGCAGCGAGACCTTTAAGTCCGTCTACGCGAATTACCTCGAGCTTTTCCGGCCCTACCACGGCGAAGCGTTGATTGCAGCCATGGCGCGGCGGTCGCACCACGTTCGTGCTTGGCAGCTTTTCCTGCAGGAATTTCCGTTGGTCCTCACGCCGTTCATGCCACATCCGACCCTGGCTTGGGACCGTGATGCACAGGGCAAGGATGGTGTCATGGAAATGCAGGGCGCATCAATCTATGCTGGGGCTATCAACTATCTCGGACTACCCGCGGGATGCGTGCCCGCGCGCTTTAATGAGGGTTTGCCGATCGGTATCCAGATCATCGGGCGCCGCTTTCGGGAGGATCTGATCATCGACGCGTGCGAGGCGATCGAAAAGCGCGTCGGCGTGATGGCTGAAAAGCTCTTCGAGCGCCTTTGAAGCCTCAAAGGAGCCAGCCTGTTGCTAGTTCGTCGCGGCTCTCTCTACCTCGCCCATGACACGCAAAAGGTTGCCGCCCCAAATTTTGGCAATCTCTTCCTGCGCGTACCCGCGTTCGAGCAAAGCCGCGGTGACATTGGGTGAATCGGCAGCGCTGTCCCAGCCTTCAACACCGCCGCCGCCATCGAAATCGCCAGATATGCCGACATGGTCAATCCCGGCTATGCTTACGGCGTGATCGAGGTGCTCCATGAACCGGGCCAGCGTGACATCTTCGAAGGCCTCGCGGATACGCGCGCGCTCACTGACATATTCCAACAGGACCTCAGGCGTTGCGGCGCGGAAATCGGCGCCGGTGTTCAGACCGAGGCGGTTGCGCAATATGCTCATCGCCGCGGCAATCCGAGGATCGATGTCGGCAAGATAGGACCGGAAGGCTGTCACCTGAACAACGCCGCCGCTGTCGCGGATTGCAATGAGCTGCTCGTCGGTCAGGCCGCGCGGATTGTTATGAACCGCAGCAATGGTCGAGTGCGAGGCAATGATTGGAGTTCGTGATGCGGCAATGGCGTCGGCAACGGTTTGCGGACCGGCGTGGCTGACGTCCACCATGATGCCGTGATCGTTAAGTTCCGAAATCAGAACGCGGCCCAAATCCGTCAGACCCGGGTCTTCGCCTTCGCCACGCGCTACCGACGGGTTCGATGATCCTCCGAACTGGTTGTGGCCGAAATGCGTTATCGAGGCGTAGGCAAGGCCGCGCTCTTTCCAACGCTCCACCGCTTCCTCCACCTCTTGCGGCGTAGCGCCCAACGGATAGGCGTTTTCCATGCCGATCAGGGCAACGAGCTTGCCCTGCCCGTGCAAGGTTTCGATCCCTTCGGCAGACGTTGCCAGGCCGATTGAATCGCGGTTTGCACGCAGCATTCGGACGATCCCGCGATAGCCTTCTTCAGCCGCTTCAAACGCCTGCCGGTAGCCGTTTTCGCTCAACTCGCCCTGGGGTATGTAGACCACGAAAAAACCCGCATCGAGTCCGCCGATCCGCATGGAAGGAAGATCCACCTGCGCCGGGTTGAGCACGCCGGGGTCGAGCCGGGCCGTCCCGTAGCCCGTCCCGATGTCGATATGGCTGTCAATGGTCAGCAAGCCATCGTGGATCGCCATGACGCGCGGGTCCGACAGGGCTTCCTGGGCCGCAATGGGCGTTGCCGAAAAGAGAAAAAGCGGCAGGGCAAGAATGCGGAATAGATGGTGCATAGCGGCTCTCCAAAATGGTTGCCGACACCGCGAGCCGGTTCGGCAATCTACAGTGTGACATCAGCGGAGCCTTCGCAGGCAGCCGAGGCCCATCAACCCGGAGCAGCGGCACAAGGCCAGAGACGAGCCGATATGATAAAACTGGCACATCAACGGACTGTACACCAACCGGTCATTCGCTCATTGCCAAGGCAGGGAGGATCACTTAACACTCGTGATAGTTTTCTACCTCGGGAGCGCAAAGGATGGGATTCAAGGAGGCGGTGCGGACCTGCCTGCGCGACAAGTATGCAACCTTTTCTGGTCGCGCCTCGCGCTCCGAGTTCTGGTGGTTCATGCTTTTCGGCGTCCTGATCACTGCCGTTTTTTCTGTCGCTCTGGTTCTTCTTGCCGGTTTCGGCAACATTGTCGCGATTGGACCGGATGCTGTTTTTACCGGCGGTGTGGCCGTTATCGGTATCGCGTTTCTTGTGGTTTCGGCGGCTTTGATCGTGCCCTTTATCGCGGTGTTTGTCCGTCGGTTTCACGATACAAACCTTTCCGGTTGGTGGTATCTCGCCTGCATTATCGGCGGCTTTGTTCCCCTGATCGGTCTTTTGGCAACGCTCGCCCCGTATGTTGTCGGCCTCATCAAAGGTACGCCCGGTGACAATAAATTCGGCCCGGATCCGCTTATCGAGCAAAACACTGCAGACGTCTTTGCCTGACGGTTTGAAGATCGGTCCGATTGTTCGCGCCGGGACGCACATTCTCGCACAGTTTCTTGTTACCTTATGCCTCATTGCGCCCGCCATGGCTCAGGACACGGGGCCGGAGCCCGTTACCGTAATTGATGCCCCGCGAAGCGACACGTCGGACAGGTACTCTGAAGCAGCACGGCGCGCCGGCGTCGAGCCCGATGCGATCTATGCGGATGGCGCTTTTGATGCCGGCATCGACCGGCAAGCAATCGTGGAAACGGACCGGCAGCAATCCTTCGAGCCGGCGCTTGACGGTGCCTGGGGCATTGCGATCGTCGTTCTGGTCGCAGCGGGCCTATTGATGTTGTGGATCAAATATGGCGGCGCCGGTGTCCTGCTTTCAGGCGGAATGAAAGACATCAAGACAAACCAAAGCGCTCCCGAAGCATGGAAGCTGGCCGATCAGGAGGCAGATCTTGAAGGCGGCGCACTGCTCGCGCGCCTTGCCGCAATCAAGGACCGGCGCGAGGCGCTCACACGCCTGCTTCGATACAGTCTGTTGTCGGCGGGCGAGCGCTGCGAAACACGGTTCGCCCGGTCGGACACCGAGCGCGAGGCGTTTGCGCGGCTGCCGGCGGGTTTCCGGCACCACGATGCGCTGAAGACAATGCTTCGCGATGCGGAGCTTGCCCATTATGGCGGGCGCGATGTCAGCGAAGAGACATTTTCACGCAATCTGCAGTTGGGACGAATTCTGCTCGATCCGCGGGGGTCAAACGGCCATGCGTCATAACGCCCCGCTGATCATTGTGCTGGCACTGCTGATTGTGGGTGGCTTTGCCGTCATCCTGCTCTCGGGGATCGGCGCAGACAGGCGAGTCGACAACTCCGTAATCGGCCTGAACGGGCTCGCCATCTGGTTTCAGGACGACGGCATTCCCGTTCGCAGATCCGCTGCAGGCTTTGCCCCGGAGGTCGGCGATCTGAGCCTGCGGATCATGCCGCTTTATGATATGGACCTGCGTCTGGACGCGCCGGATCCGTCAAATGCGGACGAGCTTGAGCGGCAGCAAACGCAGCGCGACATAAATGTCATCATCTATGGCGAAAAAGTCTCCCGTATGCTGACCCTGGTGCTGCTGCCGAAATGGACCACCGGGATGATTGAGGACGGTATTGCGCACCGTAGCAGACTGATCCCAACCGCAGATTTCAACCGGCTGTTCGAACAGCTTTCGCTCTCTGGCCTCAGATTGCAACGCGACAATGCTGTATTTGTCACACACGCGGTCGGGGGCTCGGGACGTCGTCAACCAGCACTCTTTCACGCGCAAACATTTGTCCCAGAGAGCGTGCCTGACAATTGCCGGCCAATTGTCAGCTTCGGTTCGGGCGTACTTGTCATCGCCTGCCAATCCAACGCGTTCGATCACGAGACCTATTTTGTTTCCGATCCGGATTTGATGAACAATCACGGGCTGTCCGTAGGTGAAAATGCGGCTTTTGTTTCGGCACTTGTCAAACAATTGGTATCCGGGGATCCAGATCCGGTCTACGTGGACACACGCGTTGCAATCTCAACCACGGTGGCTGCAGACCAGGATGAACGGCAGGATTACCAGCGATCCGGCGATGATCTGGCCCGTTTCTTTGCCTATCCGCTGTCTGCGTTGTGGGCCGTCATGCTGTTTGTACTGGCGGTTCTGTTCTGGAGAGGTTCGGTCCGTTTCGGACCGCTGGAGCGTGAAGCCGGGACAAGCCCCGATCAATCCAAGACGGCCGCCATTGCGACCAAGGCGCGTCTTTTGCGGCTGTCCGATAGCGACGGTTACATGGTGGCGGATTTCGTCCGCCACCAGCTGATGGATCTGACGACGGCGTTGTTGGGGCCGGACGCAGGGGAAGCCGGGATAAAACGCTATTTCGCACAGCTTTCGCGCCGCGATGCTAAACTTGGATCGGCGTTTCAGTCGGCCTGCGACCGCCTTATCAATAATGCGGAAAACACGCCACGAACGGAACTTTTCCAGCTTCTCGAAACCTACAAGACGCTTCTGGACAAGGTTGAAAAGGCTCATGGATCTATCGGAATTTCAAAAACTCGCTGAACATGTGAGATCCGAAATCGGATCGGTCGTCCAAGGACAGGGCAAGCTGATCGATATGCTCCTGATTTCCCTGTTTGCGCGCGGCCATTGCCTTCTTGAGGGGCCGCCCGGAACAGCCAAGACGCTGCTTGCCCGCTGTCTCACACATGCAACCAGCCTGGGCTTCGGCCGGATCCAGTTTACGCCGGACCTGATGCCGGGCGATGTTGTCGGGGTCAACCTTTTCAATTTCCAGACCAATGAGTTCGTACTGACCAAGGGTCCCGTCTTCACCGACATTCTGCTCGCCGACGAGATCAATCGTGCGCCTCCGAAGACCCAATCGGCGCTGCTGCAGGCGATGAACGAGCGGGAAGTCACGATCGACGGGGCACACTACCCGCTGGGGCAGGAGTTCTTCGTCATCGCCACCCAAAATCCGATTGAACAGCACGGGACCTATCCTCTGCCGGAGGCGCAACTCGACCGTTTCCTTTTCAAGCTGCTCGTGGAGTTTCCCGATCGGGAGGCGGAAATCTCGATTCTCGTGCGGCACGCGGAACTGCCGCTGGAAGCAGATGGCGGCCGCAAAAACATCAAACAGGTGATGAGCCGGGAAGACCTGAAAGGCGGTCACGAACTCGTCGACAGCATCCGCCTCGATCGCTCCATCGTGGACTATATCGTCGATCTTGCAAGAGCGACGCGCAGCGACAGCGAAATCCTGCACGGGGTATCGACTCGTGCTGCAGACGCCCTTGCCGGGGCGGTTCGTGCGGCAGCGGCGCTTGACGGGCGCGACTATGCCATCCCGGACGATGTTCAGGCGCTGGTGCTGCCTGCGTTCCGACACAGAATTGTGCTCGGGCCGTCGGCGGAGATCGAAGGCCGGACAGCAGATGACGTGCTGACAACGATTGTCAGCCGTCTGGACGCGCCGCGTTGAGATGCGCCCTTCCCGCTTGCTCGTCGCCATTGTCCTGGCATTTACCGGTTTGACCGTTCTGATGATCCTGGCAGTCGAAGACGTCGCGCAGGTTCTGGCTGTTCTGTGGGGCGGGCTGGCGCTTTTAGCCATCGTTGACCTGCTGGCCACCCCTTCAAAGCGCGGGCTCTCCCTGGAGATTGATCTGCCGGAAAGCGGCTTCAACGGCCTGTCGGTTCCGTTGGTTGTTACACTTTCCGCCCGGCGCGGCAGTCTGCCCTCCCCTTTCGAGCTGCGGCTTGAAATGGATGACGGCCTTGGCGCAGGTTGGGAGACGCCGGTTACGCTTCGCGCCGGGACGGCCGAGACGCGGTTGGATACGCGGATGTCGTTGAGCCAACGCGGCGAAAAAATACTGAAAACGCTGTCGCTGAAATATGCCTCGCGGTTCCGGCTTTTCGACATTATCGCAAACTGGACGCTTGACCGGGCCATTTCCGTCATGCCCAACATCAGTCCGATCCTGAACGGAACCATCGACACGCAAATGCTGCCTTTGCTCGATGGTGCCAAGGACATGCGGCTGCGCGGCGAAGGGTCGGAGTTTCATCAGCTTCGCGACTTTGTCGCCGGCATGGACCCGCGGTCCATCGACTGGAAACGCTCGGCGCGCATGCGCAGCCTGACGGCGCGCGAAACGCGGGCCGAACGCAATCATCAGATCATACTGTGCCTCGACAGCGGCCACTTGATGGGGGAGCGGATCGGTCCGCTGACCAAGCTGGACCGGGCCATCAATTCAAGCCTCGCGCTTGCCTGGGCAGGCGGTCTGGGAGGCGACATGGTCGGCTTCTACAGCTTCAACAGCCGACCCCGGACCTACATACCGCCGCGTCCAGGACGAAGCGCTTTTAGCCGCATTCAGGCGACCGGTGCCGCACTGCAACACGACGCCGCCGAAACCAATCATACGCTTGGCCTTTCCAACCTGAACGGCCGGTTGCAGCGGCGCAGCCTCGTGGTCGTCTTTTCCGACTTCGTCGACAGCGTGACGGCCGAACTGCTGATTGAGAACCTGGCCGTGATGACGCGAAAGCACCTGATCCTGTATGTTACGCTGCGCGATCCAGCGCTGCAGGAGATCGTGACGCCGGAAGTACTCTCCCTTGAGACGATCTCTCGCTCGGTCGCCGCCCGGCAAATCATGCAGGAAAGGCTGCAGGTTCTCGATCGGTTGCGACGCCTGGGAATCTTGTGCCTTGATACGGAGCCGAATGCGCTCACAGCATCGCTGGTCTCACGTTATATGGACATCAAATCGCAGGAGCTGATATGAGCGCGTTCGAGCCCAGCCCGGAACAGCAGACCATCCGGTCCGCGCGTTTCCGTCAGGAACGCGAGAACGGCTGGCTCAGGCTTGAAAAACTGATCGTTACCGCTGAAAGGTCCGGCGTCCGCGGTTTAAGCTACCGGGAAACGCTCGAGCTGAGCAGCCTTTACCGGCAGGCTATGAATTCGTTGAGCGCCGCGCGAGCCTTGTCCATGGACAAGGCGCTTCTGACTTATCTTGAGCAGCTGTGCGCCCGCGCCTATCTGGTGGTCTACGCACCGCAGGAAAGCATCGTTCCGGCAATCCTGCGGCTGTTTTCGCACGGAATTCCGCAGGCATTTCGGCGCTCGGGCGTGGCGCTTACGATCGGCTTTCTGGCGATGACACTAGGTGCACTTGTCGGCTTTACGCTGTTTCAAAGGGATCCCACCTGGTTCTACACGTTCGTGCCTGCAGAGCTCGCCGGCGGTCGCACACCGCAGGCTTCGGCCGATTTCCTGCGCGACACGCTCTACGGGACAACAGGCAATGCAGCCGACCTGTTGACCGTTTTCGCGGCGTATCTGTTTTCCCACAACACGCAAATCGCCATCCTCGTATTCGCGCTTGGTATCTTTGCCGCGCTGCCAAGCTTTGTCCTGACCTTTTACAACGGTTTGTTGATCGGGCCCTTTGTCGCAATCTTCGTCGATGCAGGTCTTGGCTTCGATGTTTTCGGATGGCTGTCGATCCACGGTGTGACCGAACTTGCAGCCATTTGCATTGCCTGCGCGGGCGGGGCCCAGCTCGGTCTGGCCGTGCTCATTCCCGGTCAGAAATCCCGCCGTTCTGCGTTGCGCGAGAAGGGCAGAGATGCAGTCAAGCTGATGATACTGGCCGGGCTGATGTTGATTGTGGCGGCACTGGTTGAAGGCTACCTCCGCCAACTCGTCCAACCGACCGAGTGGCGGCTCGTGATCGGCTGGGGTCTTGGCATTTTCTGGCTTGGCTGGTTGATGCTGGCCGGACGCCACGGACATGCGCAATGAAGCCGAAGAAGCCAAGAAGAAAGGGCCGAATCGAGGATTTTGTTCCGCCGGAGGGCGTGCCGATCGCTTTCAACCTGGCTTCGCGCGGAACCCGTTTGGGCGCCCAGCTACTCGATATCGTGATTACATACGGCAGTATAACGATCCTGGTCGTTCTGCTTGCATGGTCCGGTGTTGTAGGCGGCGCTCCCCTCTTTGCGTTGTTTCTGTTGCTGACCTTCTTCGTGCGCATTCCCTACTACATCTTCGCCGAGCTGATCTGGAACGGCAGAACGCTCGGCAAGCGAATGACCAGAATAAGGGTCATCAGTGCAACGGGTCAGCGTCTGACGCCGCATCAGATCGTGGCACGCAATCTGATGAAGGAGGTCGAGGTATTCTTGCCGATCTCAACGTTGTTCGGCGCAAACGATCTCAATACATGGGCCGGCGTTTCGATGGTCGTATGGATGTTTTTCGTTTTGCTCGTGCCCTTCTTGAACCGAAATCGTCAACGCCTCGGAGACATGATTGCCGATACGCTGGTTGTCGAGATGCCTAAGGCGGTTCTGCTGCCCGACCTGACGACGGACAAAAAGCCTTTGCGCAAATTGTTCCACTTCAACCCGGAACATCTCGAAATCTACGGCCGGTACGAACTTCAGACGTTGGAGACGCTGCTGCGCAACCCTCCGAAGACGCAGGATCAGTATGATCGCATGCGCGCAGTCGCGCGCACGATCATCGACAAGATCGGCTATACCGAAAATATCGCGCCGATCGACCAATGGGATTTTCTGATGGCGTTTTATGAAAAACAACGCGGCTTTCTGGAGAACCGGCATCTCTTTGGCGACAGTCGCGAAGACAAGTTCCACGCCGAAGTGGCAGACGGTCTGGAGGCAGGCAACAGCGGAGCGGATTCCAAACGCTCCAAAATGGAACGCAACAAAACGCCTTGAGGCGACGGCGTCACAGGCCAATTAGACACTTGTCGCCGCAGTCAAGGAAATGTTGTATTGCGCGTCGAGTCGATCAGCCGGAAAGCTGGAATGTCAGACCAGGATTACGAACCGCTGCAATATGATGACACCGTACCGAGCGACAAGGCGCGCCGCGGCGGCATCGTTATGGCCCTGATCGCGATCACCGTTGTATTCGGCGTCGTTCTGGCCTGGCAGTGGTGGCAGATAGCGCAAATGCGTGCGGAACTGGCGGCGCTCAGCGAGCGCGTCAGTTCGGCGCAACAAAACGATGCCTTGCTGGCGGAGGCGATCAATTCAAACCAGGACGCGCTGCTGGAGCAATTCGCCGAACTTTCCGGCTGGTTGCAAAACAAGGTCGTCGATTCGACGAACGATCATGTCGACAAGTCGGTGGCCGAAGCGATCGGCAAGCTATCGGCCTTCGGCAATGCAAGCTTTGCGTTTCAGATGGTTGAGTTTGACAGGCGATCCTGCGTCAATGGAGGCATCTTTTCAGGCGAACGCGCTACCGGCGACCTGTTTGAAGAGCCATTCGGGGCGGGCGAGATGGTCGAAATCCAACCCAGCCATACGGACATTCGGGGGATCCCGTTCTACCGTGTCAACGTCAATGGCGAGACCTTGGGCAGCCAACAGGGTGATGCCGAGTTTCGTCACGGCAGTATGCGCATCGCCTGCAATTGACGCAGGCGTTAGAGCAAATCTGGGATAGATCGGAACATTTGACCGAGGCGATTTTGGTTCCTGACCAGGCGGGTTGCGTGCCGTGGTGCCATCCCACCACAAGCGCAAGCCAACGCAGTCAGGGGGCAAAATCG
>JBCCOK010000089.1:0-13074 GCA_039025395.1 Pseudomonadota bacterium | reverse complement strand
GGCTCAGGCTCAGGCTCAGGCTCAGGCTCAGGCTCAGGCTCAGGCTCAGGCTCAGGCTCAGGCTCAGGCTCAGGCTCAGGCTCAGGCTCAGGCTCAGGCTCAGGCTCAGGCTCGATCGCCGAAGGCCCGACGTTGTTTTCTAATGGTTGCGCGGGGGTGGGTTCGGAAGACTGTTGCGTATCTTCGACAGTCTGCGCCTGCAGTGCGGGTTCTTCCGCCGCCGTCTCGTTTTCGGCTTCAGCGGGTGTTTCTACGGTCTTCTTTTTGCCGAAGGAAAAGACCCGCTTTATGAAGCCCAATGCCATGTGCCGCTCTTTTCCTTACCGCTACGCCGCTTGGGTCGCAGGGTTGCTTTCCGCATCTTCGGCGGTGAGCCGGTCGCCGTCATGGCCTCTCACACGGACTGGAACAATTGAGCCCGGGTCGCCGCCCGGCATGTTGACGAGGGTGAAATTCTCGGTTCTGCCGAGCCCTTCGCGCTCGACCAGCACCATTTGCCGGCTGCCGATCATCCTATCGAGATGCGCTTGACGGGCGTGCTTTCCCTTGTCACGCAGCCGTGCGGCACGCGCTTTGACCAGGCTGCGCTCGTGTTGCGGCATACGGGCGGCCGGGGTGCCTTCGCGCGGCGAGAACGGAAAGACATGCAGGAAGGAAAGCCCGCATTCGTCCACCAGTGATACGCTGTTTTCGAACATCGCCTCCGTCTCTGTCGGAAAGCCGGCGATAAGGTCGGCACCCAAGGCGATTTCAGGACGCAATGCCCGCACCTGCCGGCAGAACGCAATCGCATCATCACGCAAGTGTCGGCGTTTCATACGCTTCAGGATCATGTTGTCGCCATGCTGAAGCGACAGGTGCAGATGCGGCATGAAGCGCGGCTCATTGGCGATCAGATCGAGCAGATGATCGTCGGCTTCAATGGAGTCGATGGACGAAAGGCGCAGGCGCTTGAGACCATCCACACGGGCAAGAACGGTTCGCGCCAGCAGGCCAAGCGTCGGCTTGCCGGGCAGATCGGCACCGTAGCTGGTCGCATCAACGCCGGTAATGACGACTTCCAGATAGCCGTTGTCGACAAGCCGTACGACCTGTTCGACCACCGCGCCCATGGGTACGGACCGTGAATTGCCCCGGCCATAGGGAATAATGCAGAAGGTGCAGCGATGATCGCAACCGTTCTGGACCTGGACAAAGGCGCGGGCGCGGCCCTCGATGGCATCGACCATCTGGGGCGCCGTATTCCTGACACCCATGATGTCGTTGACGCGGATCTTTTCTTCCGCCGCGACACCGAAGTCCGGCAGTTTACGATAGCTGGCGCCATGGAGCTTTTCTTCATTGCCCAGCACGGCGTCGACTTCATCCATGGCGGCAAAGCCGGCGGCATCTGTCTGCGCCGCACATCCGGTGACCAGAATGCGGGCATGCGGGTGGTCGCGGCGGGCGCGCCGGATGGCCTGCTTGGCCTGTCGGACCGCTTCGCCGGTCACGGCGCAGGTATTGACGACGATGGCGTTGTTCAGCCCCGCCTTTTCCGCCTGGCGCCGCACGACTTCGGATTCATAGGTATTGAGCCGGCATCCGAACGTAATGATATCGACGCCGCTCATGGCACCGCTTCTTCTTGCGGGTCGGGCATCCAGGTCCCGGATTGCGGATCGAGCCTGCCGGAAAATTCCCACTCGGCGGGCCCCGTCATCGTGACATGGCCGTTATCTTCATTCCAACTGATGCGCAACGGTCCACCCGGAACATTGACCGTTACCTGCCGCCCGGTCCGATTTGTGCGTGCCGCGCAAACGGCCGCCGCGCAGGCGGCGGAACCGCAGGCTTCGGTCAGCCCGGCGCCGCGCTCCCAGGTCCGCAGATCAAGCGCATCGCGTGACAGGATCCGGGCGATAGAAATATTGGCGCGTTCGGGAAAGATCGGGTGATTTTCCAAAAGCGGACCGAATTTTTCGAGATCGTAGGACCGCACATCCTTTTCGACCCAGAAGACAGCATGCGGGTTGCCCATTGAAACCGCGGACGGCGAATGCAGGACCGGATCGTCGATCGGCCCGATTTGCAATTCTATCATGCGGGTGTCGCGAAACTCCTCGCCGAGCGGGATCTTTTCCCATTGAAATTCCGGCTTGCCCATATCGACCGTGACGCTGCCGTCTTCGTGTTCACGGGCAATGAGAACGCCGGCGACTGTCTGAAAGGTAAAGACCTGTTCGCCGGTCTCGGCCGCCAGGGCCTGGACGACGCAACGCATGCCATTGCCGCAGGCCTGCGCCTTGGAGCCGTCTGAGTTGAGGATGTCGATAAAGGCCTGCGTGCCGCTCAGGCGCGGATCGTGAATGGCCATGATCTGGTCGAAGGCCGTGGCCGTATCCCCCGTCAAGGCAATCGCAGCCGAAGGCGTGACGCTATCGGGCCGGCCGCGCATGTCGACCACCAGGATCTCGTTTCCCAGCCCGTTCATTTTTGCAAATGGAACCATCTGCGCCATCGGCCATTCCTCAATGGCGTGTATATGGCCGAAGTCTCGCCAAATTACCAGACGAAGCGTGTTCGGGCGTTATCGCAGAAGCGTTCAGATCGACCGGAACATCAGTTGCGGCGGCGCGCTGCCCGGATTGAAAGCCACCGTTCCGTTGAGATCGCCGCGAAAAGGGCCGGAACTTCAAAGGCTGCGGCTGGTGTTTTTGCTATTGCTACCAGTTGTCATTCTACTCTGACGTCATTCATTCCTACGACCGTGGATAGGCGGCGGCCTCGGCGTTCAAGCGCCGATCAACCGTTCATCACGGCTGGTTCAAGCGATTTGATATGCGGTTGTATCGCCAAATGATATCTTCCGGCATATCTGCTGCATGCGAAACGCATCGAATCGCGCTTGTTGAGGCCCAGGGAGTTTTGTGTTGAAGGCGCTGCAGTTCATCACCAGGAGTTTTTCGGAAGGAACGCGGCGTGAGCAGTTGCCTGCGCGCGTGCGTGCGGCGATTGCCGCACGTGAAGACGCCAACGAAATCGTCGCGCGCCTGATTCAGCTGACGATTGTTGTTCTCTTCGCGATCATCTACGCGGTCAGTCCAAAAACCAGCCCTGATGAAGCCGTTTCGCCGGTTCCCTACGTTCTTGGCGCCTACCTGGTCGTCAGCATTATCGGACTGGTCTGGTCGATCAGGAGCACGCTGCCGCACTGGTCAGTCTATGGGTCCATCCTGTTCGACTTCGTGCTGCTGTACAGCCTGATGATCAGTTTTCACATTCAGTACATGCAACCGGCCTCCTTCATTCTCAAGGCGCCGACCCTGCTTTACGTGTTCATTTTCATTGCCATCCGCGCGCTGCGTTTCGAGGCGCGTTTCGTCATCGCATCCGGGATGGTGGCGGCAGCCGGCTGGGCGGCGATGATATTTTACGTGATAGGGATCGATCCAGGCGACAACATGCTGACGCGTTCCTATGTCGACTATCTGACATCGAACTCGATCCTTATTGGAGCGGAGATCGACAAAATCCTGTCCATCCTCTTGGTGACCGGCGTTCTCACTCTGGTGGTGGTTGCTTCAAAGAAACTGTTGATCAGCGCAGTGACGGAAGAGGTGGCAGCAAGCGATCTGTCGCGGTTCTTCGATACGAGCATTGCGAGCGACATCCGCGAGAACGCCGAGCGGCTTGAGGCCGGTCAGGGGGAAAAGCGCGAAGCCGCGATCCTGTTTGTCGATATCCGCAACTTCACCCGCATGGCGGCGACGATGGAAGCATCGAATGTGATGCGGACCCTGTCGCTCTACCACAGCCGCGTCGTGCCGATCATTCAGGGCTGCGGCGGCGTGATCGACAAATTCATGGGTGACGGCATCATGGCGACGTTTACCGTCGACGGCGACCGTTCCGAAGCATCGCGCCGGGCGATCGAAGCAGCCGAGCGCGTGCTGATCGATTTCGATGCGTGGTCGGACGAGCCCGGGCTGAATGCGGTTCTAGATGCCGGGATTGGCATCGGCGTGGCTTCGGGTCCGGTGTCGTTCGGCGCGGTGGGCCAGGAAAACCGGCTCGAAATCACCGTCATCGGTGCTGCGGTCAACTATTCCGCGAAACTTGAAAAACACAACAAGGTGCTGGGGTCGAGGCTGATTGCCGCCGCATCCACCTGGCGCGAGGCGGTTGGCAAGGGCTATGCGGGTAAATTGGAAGCGGAACTGAAAACCCAACAGCTTGAAGGTGTGTCCGAGCCGCAGGAGATCGCGGTTCTGTCTCTCAAGCAGGACCGTACGGTCATCGATATCTCCGACGCGCTGCAGCCCCGCCAGGCCCAGGCCGGCACGATCTGAAGCTTTCCGTCGGATACGGCGTCTTTTATACGTGGCTTCTTGCCTTCGCATGCCCTGCCTGCCTAAAATTTCGGATGACGTGACAGCATCGGAGATCCCGGCATGGCAGAGGCTCACGACATTATCGAAGAGGCAAAGGGCGCGCTTGCCGTTATTGACGGAAAGATCCGGAGCCACCCGGCGGCCGTCGCGGTGGCGACGGGAGAGGCGGAGCAATCGGCCTTGCAGTTTTTCTGTGGCAATCAATACCAGATGTGGAAACCGAACGCAGACGCACGGTCCGTCGCCATGTTTCGGTTTGCCGAACATCCATACAGTGCCGTGTTTCTTACGCCACCCGAAATCGAAGACCATGCCGCGCAGGCGTTTTCGGCGCTTGGGCAGTGTGTCGGTTTGAAAGACCCGGACGGTTTTGAACCATCTGCCGGGGCGTTTGGTTATGCTGCCTACAAGGCATGGCTGATCTGCTATGCTTCAGCGGCAGAAATCGCATGCGCCCGTGCGCTCAACCTTGCCGCATGGGGCCATAACTGCGCGCTGATGAGTAGCGGCCTGCGATCGCATTACGGGCTCAGGCCTGCCGACACGGCATTTCTGGATGGTTTTTCGGCGTTGCCTGCGCAAGAAAAAAGCGCAGCGGACGTCATCGAGCATGATTTGAAGCGGGGTGTTGATCCCCGCCTGATTCTGCGCGCTGCGCGGATGATGCAGGCCTACGAGCTGATGTTCTGGGACGCCATGGCGGAGGCCGGAGGTATTGGAGCAAGTCAGTCCAAGCCTGATCTTCTCTAGTTCTAGCTGTTGACCAGGTCGTCGATGGTGACCTGCAGCACTCTTGCGATCTTGCTGATTGCCGTCAGCGTTGGACGTCTTGAGCCGTCTTCGATGCCGACGATGTAGTGCTCGTCGAGACCGGTGCGCGCAGCAAGCTGGCGAAGGCTCATACGCCGCGCTTCGCGCACGGCCATTACGGCGTTTCCGCTTTCACGCGCTACTGCGGCGATTTCCGTCGTCGCCGGTTCAATCGCAGCCTCGAGGATCGACTGAGCTGCCATCGATTCGGCAAGCTGCAGGGCATCCTGCATAGCCCAGAACTCGCTTTCGCGGACCACGACATAGCGATCGATCCCGTCGGGTGCCTTGAATGTGCTGATTGCTGAAATTGTGCTGTGGAGCTTCTTTTCGTCCGCGATGTCTTCGCGAACGTTGTACGAGTACGCGGCGCTACCCATGGGTTATCCCCTTTACTCTCATCCCCAATTTCCGCCCAGAAAAGCTATGTTAGAGAGTCACAGTTGCTTCGACAACGGACGAAAACGTCTATCCGCAGATATTTAATACTTGGTAGTACTCCGTGAACACGAGCCTCTTGCGGCGCCGCTTTCGCCGCCCTGCTTGCAAACGGGCCAGAGCCGGTGTTCAAACAAGGTTTCTACCGAAACCGGGAACGCAAAGATGGCGCTCAAAAGCATGATCATGGAATTCGGCAGCGGTGTGGATATTCGCGGCGGCGACCATACAAAGGCAGCCGTGCGGGCGGTGGAAGCAGCATTGCGGCACAATTCCATCACCTTCGCCCAGGCGTTCGGGCTTGAGGGGCAGGCTATGGTGGTCAAAATCGTCATCGGCACAGGAAACCCGGAGGCTGTCGACAGGCATGCCGTCGCCGCCGTGCTTCCCTATGGCAGCGCCGAGGTGCGTGTTGTCGAAGGCGGCATGGACATTGCCACTGGAGA
Source organism: Pseudomonadota bacterium (assembly GCA_039025395.1). Lineage (GTDB taxonomy): Bacteria > Pseudomonadota > Alphaproteobacteria > Rhizobiales > Rhizobiaceae > Hoeflea_A. Next base: position 7,007 of record JBCCOK010000089.1, on the reverse strand, counting down.
CGGTTTGGGTATCACGGTCATGGCCAATGCGGTGCTGACGGTGTTTCTCGACCTGCCAGAGAGTGTGTCGGCATGACCAGCCGCCGGCTGCAGCGCATCGTCCTTGAAATGGGCACCGGAAATGCCCTGCATTCCGGCGACTACACGAAAGCAGCCCTGCGGGCGGTTGACGATGCCATTCACCATTCATCCATCACCATGTTCCGAAGTTTGGGTATCGATCCGGCAAATATGGAAATCGAACTGACGCTTGCGGCCCAGCAACCGGATCAGATCGATCTGGACGCCGTGGTAAAGGCCCTGCCCTTCGGCAAGGTAACGCCCAAGCCAGTCAAGGGCGGGCTTGATGTCATTGACGAGACGTCAGGCCGGACTGTGGTCATCGTCAATGCCGGGATCGTTGTACGGGCTCCGCTTTAGAGTGAACTACTCATCGATCGCGTGCAGTTTGGATTCATCAATTGCGTAGATGACGAGCAGGCCCACGACCGTTGAAAACAACACCGGCCAATAGGCAACGCTCAAGCCGAGGGCAAAACCCTCAGTAAGGGCCGACTGGATCTTTTCCACTTGTTCCGTGCTGAAGCGGGCCAGGATAGACCTTGCATTGTCGGAAGTCGGCGTCGTGGAATTGATGATGCCGATATCCGACCGGGAGATGGAAATTCCGGCTTCCCTGAGTGCTGCTTGAACGCGATGGTAACTGGCTGCGAACAAGATGGCCGTTGCAACGGCGACGCCAATGGCGCCGTAAACCAGATGCATCATAAATGACAGTCCGCTGGCAAGGCCGGCACGCGACGCCGCGACCGCGCTGACCGCTGCCGTGCCTGATGCATTTACCGCCATCGGAGCACCTAACCCCATCAGCAGCATGGCAGGCAGAATGGCGAAGTAACCCCACGAGGGATCCAAGAAAATCACCGTCACACAAGCGAGCGCGACCAACACATAACCACCGTAAAGCAGGCGTTTCGGGCCGACAGACGCGTAGAAGTGTCCGGCAACGATCGATCCAACGGCCAAAAGGACCATCAGCGGTGTCATGCCGAAAGACGCATAAAGGATCGACCAGCCGAGGGTTTTCTGCATGTATTGGGGAAAGTACAAAAATGCGACGAAAAACGCGGGAACCATCAGAGCGTTGAGAGACAGTGTCAGAAGAAACTCGCGATTTTGCATCAATTGCTGCGGCAGGAGCGGGTCGTCGACGCGCCGTTCAACGACAGGGAACACAACAAACAGGATCAGGCTCAGAACGAACAGACCGATAATGATCAAAGATCCCCAGCCCAGATTTGCGCCCACATCCAGTGCATAAAGCAGCGCCAGGATGGCAAGCGAAAGAACGATAATTCCGGAGATGTCGATTTTTTCATTCTCGATCTCGGGCGGCTTCTTTGGCAGGAAGCGAAGAACCATCAGCACGGATAGGGCTGCTACGACGGCATTGACCAGAAAGAACAGCCGCCAATCGCCAAAGTAGCTCGACACGCCGCCAAGCAGGGGGCCGATAACATTCCCGGCCGTAACGCCAGAAAGAATGAGGCCCATCACGAAACCTCTTTGTTCTTCGGTCGCGCTTGTTGCACCGATTGCCAGCATGCTTGGCCAAATGAGGCCGGCCCCCACACCCTGGACCGCACGTGCCCCGATCAGGAAGCCAATTGTCGGCGCCAGCATGCAGCCAAGGGACGCGGCGGTAAAAACACCCAGTCCGATCAGCAAGACGCGGCGCCGCTCATGCGTGTCGCCGAGCCGCCCACCTGTCACCATGAACATTGCGAATGCCAGCGCGTAGATGTTGAGGACCCACTGGGTGGTCGTGATATCGGCTGAAAATTCGTTTTCGATCGCCGGCACGAGCAAGAGCGCGCCGGTGAAATCGGTACCGATGATGAACGCCGTCATCATCACGGTTGCCGTGCCTATCGCTGCAAGACCCGTGGTTTGCTGTACTTCAGACATGCGCAAAAAGCCCCCTTTTGTGCACAGTGTCAAAACCATGCTTTATGGGAAGCGGCAATGCAAGTCAGGTTGGAACACAAGTTCGTTGTGCGAATTTCGTACCGTTCGAATGCGCTTTGCTTGCAAGGTTCATCGTGCCAATGCCTTGGCCAGCGGATGGCGGATCGCAGGTTGACTTTTACCGGCCTATCCTGTTTATCGCGGATCATTCAGCGACGAATTGATAACGTCGAGCAGCTGACCGGGACCCGCGAAAAGGTGTAAACAGATCCCGGAGGCCAACACCCGGCAGCGCGATGCGCCCCCGGGTGCTCTTTTGGTTGGACCTTGTCCGCCATTCAGCCGCTCAAGACTTGCCAAGACGGCGCCGGATTACGATCTTTCGGGGATCCGCCCTGAAAGCAAAGGAATAATGAATGTTCGAGAGCCTTCAAGATCGCCTTGGTTCTATCCTCAACGGACTGACCGGCCGCGGCGCACTTTCGGAAAAGGATGTAACCGCAGCCCTTCGCGAGGTTCGGCGGGCTCTTCTGGAAGCCGATGTGGCGCTTGAGGTCGTCCGTTCCTTTACCGACAAGGTGCGTGAAAAGGCCGTCGGCGCGGATGTGCTGAAGTCCATCAAACCCGGACAGATGGTCGTCAAGATCGTCCATGACGAACTGGTGACGATGCTGGGCGACGAAGGTGTGGCGATCGATCTGAATGCGCCTGCGCCTGTGGTTGTTATGATGGTCGGCCTGCAGGGTTCGGGCAAGACAACGACCACCGGCAAGATCGCAGCACGGCTTTCGGCGCGCGACAAGAAAAAGGTGCTGATGGCCTCGCTGGATACGCGTCGCCCGGCCGCCCAGGAACAGTTGCGGCAGCTCGGCGAGCAGACCGGCGTCGAGACCTTGCCGATCGTCGCCGGCCAGTCGCCCACGGAAATTTCGGCGCGCGCCGTACAGGCGGCCAAGCTGGGCGGTCATGACGTCGTCATTCTCGATACCGCCGGACGCACACATATCGATGAGCCCTTGATGGTCGAAATGGCCGATATCAAGGCGCGGGGCAATCCGCATGAAATTCTGTTGGTTGCGGATGCGCTGACCGGACAGGACGCGGTCAATCTTGCGCGCAGTTTCGACGAGCGGGTGGGCATCACCGGCTTGGTGCTGACGCGGATGGACGGTGACGGACGCGGCGGTGCGGCGCTGTCGATGCGGGCGGTCACAGGCAAGCCGATCAAGCTGATCGGTACCGGCGAAAAGATGGACGCGCTTGAAGAGTTCCATCCGAAACGCATTGCCGACCGCATTCTTGGTATGGGCGACATCGTGTCCCTGGTGGAAAAGGCCGCCGAGACGATCGACGCCGAAAAGGCGCAGGTCATGGCCGAGCGCATGAAGGCCGGCAAGTTCGACCTCAACGATCTCGCCGATCAATTGCGCCAGATGCAAAAGATGGGCGGAATGTCCGGTTTCATGGGCCTGATGCCCGGCGTCGGCAAAATGAAGGACCAGATTGCTGCCGCCGGCCTCGACGATGCGGTCTTCAAACGGCAGTTGGCGATCATCTCTTCGATGACGCGCAAGGAACGCAGCAGTCCGGACATTCTCAAACATTCGCGCAAGAAGCGCATTGCCGCAGGCTCAGGCACCAATGCGGCAGAGATCAACAAGCTTCTGAAGATGCACCGCCAGATGGCCGACATGATGAAAGCCATGGGCGGCAAGGGCAAAAAGGCGGGCATGCTGGGCAAGATGATGGGCGGGCTCGGTGGCGGCATGCCAGGCATGGGCGGAATGCCGGATGCCAAGCAACTCGAAGCGCTGCAGAAGCAGGCCCAGGCGTCCGGCATGGGCGGCAATCTTCCAGGGCTTGGCGGCAGTGCATTGCCCGGTCTCGGCGGACCGAAACTGCCCGGCCTTTCTGGTTTGCCCAAAAAGAAATGATGCCGATGACAGTCGATCCGATCCAAAGGCTGAATGAGTTGCGCCGGTCCATCGACAATTTCGATGCCGCGCTATTGCATATTCTGGCGGAACGCTTCCGCTGTACGCAGGCTGTCGGTAGGTTAAAGGCCGAGTTCGATATGCCTCCAGCCGATCCGGAGCGGGAAAAGCAGCAGGTGGCGCGTCTCAGAAGACTGGCTGAAGAGGCCGACCTCGATACCGATTTTGCCGAGGCTTTCCTCAACTTCATTATCAAGGAAGTTATTCGACATCACGAGGCTTTCCGGCACGAAGCCAAAGGGAAATGACCTGCAAAAGATTCATGGCCGCATTGGCGGCGGAAACGGAACAACTACACAACACTAAAGGAACATCAGAATGGCACTAAAGATCCGGTTGGCCCGTGCAGGGTCGAAAAAACGTCCCTACTACCACATTGTCGTGGCTGACGTCCGCGCACCACGCGACGGCCGGTTTATCGAGCGTCTCGGCTATTGGAATCCGATGCTTCCCAAGGATGGCGCAAGGGTCGAACTCAACGAAGAACGCATCAAGCACTGGCTCTCGGAAGGCGCAAAGCCGACGGACCGTGTGCTGCGGTTTCTCGACGAGGCAGGCATCGCCAAGCGCCCGGCACGCAACAATCCGAACAAGGCCCTTCCCGGCAAGAAGGCTCAGGAGCGGCTTGAGGAGTTGAAGGCGAAGGAAGAGGATGCAAAAGCGGCTGCTGCCGAGGCGGAAGCAGCACCTGCTGAAGAACCGAAGGCCGAAGAGGCTGCAGTCGAAGAGACAGCGGCTGAAGACACGGCGGCTGAGGCTACGGCCGCAGAAGAAAAGCCGGCTGAGGAAGCCGGCGGGACCGATGGTGAAGCCGAAAAGGCTGCTGCCGAATAGGCTTGCATCAAAAGGGGCGGGCAGATGCGAGAAACTGCCCTCTCCCTTGAATGTGCTGGATTGAAATGGCGACGTCCGACCAACGCATTCTGGTGGCCGTGATCGGCGCGCCCCACGGCCTACGCGGCGAGGTGCGCGCGAAGACGTTTACCGAAGATCCAATCGCGGTGGGCGATTATGGTCCGCTGAGTGACAAATCCGGTCAGGCGTTCGATGTAAAGTCGGTTCGCGCGGCCGGTAAAGGCGTGGTGCTACGTCTCAAGGGCGTTGATGATCGCGACGCTGCAGAAGCGCTGCGTGGTGCGAGGCTGTTTGTACCGCGCGATGCGCTGCCGGATACTGCGCTCGAAAAGGATGAGTATTTCCAGACCGATCTAGAAGGTCTGGCCGCACGCGACGCGCAAGGGGCTGATTACGGGATCGTGCAGGCTGTTTATAATTTCGGCGCCGGCGATATTCTCGAGTTGAAAACACCCGGTGGCAAGTCTGTGATGATCCCATTTTCCGAAGCCGCGGTGCAAACGATCGACCGGGAGCAGGGCTTTATCACACTTGACCCGGTCGCTGCCGGTCTTGAAGACACGCCTGACAAACAGTCATCGGCAGGGAAAGGGCGGTAATGAGCTTTCGTGCAAGCGTCTTGACCCTCTACCCGCAAATGTTTCCGGGCCACCTCGGCCTGTCGCTTGCGGGACGCGCGCTGCAGCGTGGCGACTGGTCGCTGGAAACCATCCAGATCCGGGATTTTGCCAGCGACAAACACAACAGTGTCGATGATACTCCGGCGGGCGGAGGCGCCGGTATGGTTTTGCGCGCCGATGTGCTGGCAGATGCCGTCGATCATGCCGGCGGTGCAGGGGATCTGCGTCCAAAGTTGCTGATGAGCCCCCGCGGCCGCCCACTCACCCAGAAGATGGTGCGTGAGATTGCGTCCTCTAAGGGTATCATTATCGTCTGCGGCCGTTTTGAAGGGGTCGATCAGCGGGTCATCGAGGCACGCGGTCTCGATGAGGTCTCCGTCGGGGATTATGTGCTGTCGGGCGGCGAACCGGCCGCTCTTGTGCTGCTTGATGCGGTGGTACGGCTTTTGCCGGGCGTTGTGGGCAATGCGGCTTCGACCGCGTCTGAGAGCTTTGAGGCAGGGCTGCTGGAGTATCCGCAATATACGCGGCCCCAGGTCTGGGAAGGCCGGGAGATTCCGGAGGTTCTTGTTTCCGGAGACCACGCAAAAATTGCAGCATGGCGGCGCGATCAATCGGAACAATTGACAAGGCAGCGACGTCCGGACCTTGCCGGTGCTGAAAAAACCCCCGGAAAGGGATGACATTTTAACAGCATTGGTGTATTTGCGCCGCCAACCGGATCAATCCGAGACCATCAGGCAAAGAATGGTGAATTCGCCCGGCCGCAAGGCAAAGCCCGAGGCAACGACCGAGGGGCTGCGAGGCGCTCTGACCATTTCAGAAAATAGGGAAGATCGAAACCATGGATATCATCCGTGAACTTGAGGCCGAGCAGGCCGCGAAAATCGAGGCGAAACGCAAACTTCCGGAGTTCTCGCCCGGCGATACGGTCCGCGTGCAGGTGCGCGTCACCGAGGGAAGCCGTACACGCGTGCAGGCCTATGAGGGCGTCTGCATTGCCCGTTCGGGTGGCGGCATCAATGAAAGTTTTACCGTGCGCAAGATTTCCTATGGCGAGGGTGTGGAGCGCGTCTTTCCGGTCTATTCGCCGATGGTGGAAGGTGTTGAGGTCGTGCGTCGCGGTAAAGTGCGCCGCGCAAAACTCTATTATCTTCGAGAGCGCCGGGGTAAATCCGCCAGGATTGTCGAGAACACCAATATGCGCACGCGCAAGCTGAACGAAGCGGAACGAAAGGCTGCAGCGGAAGAAAAGGCCCGCATCGAAGCCGAGAAGATTGCCGCCGCTGAGGCGCTTGCGGCCGAAAAGGCTGCCGAGGAGGCAGCTGAAAAAGCAGCTGCGGAAGCAAATGATGCGGCGGACACGCCAGCCGAGAAGGCTGCGGAATAGGTCCATCCACATTCAAAGTGCGAAAACGGGCGCGTCAGGCGTTTGCGTGGCGTGCCCTTGTCTTTTCTAGAGCGCTTCTGGCTTAGATTGGATCATTTGACCGAGGCGATTTTGGTCGCTGACAAGGCGGATTGCGCGCCGTGGTGCCAACCCACCACAAGCGTGAGCCAACGCAGTCAG
>JBCCOK010000088.1:0-13097 GCA_039025395.1 Pseudomonadota bacterium | reverse complement strand
GTTGAAAAAAATCGGTAAACGGGCCGGGCGATTTTGCCCACAGAATGCGTTGGCTCACGCTTTGGGTGGGTTGGCACCACGGCGCGCAACCCGCCTTGTCAGCAACCAAAATCGCCTCGGTCAAATGATTAAATCTAAGCCAGAAGCGCTCTAAAGGGCTTAACGAATCCTGAAACTGAACGCACAGCCGCGTTCTGTTGCCTGCGCAACAAGCTGTGGGTGGGATAATCGTCCTCAGGACGCCAGCCGGCCTGTAAGCCGGGTTCTGTAGCACCCGCCACGCAAGTGGCAGGCGTGGCAGCCATTCCTCTGAGACAGGAGTCACGTCCTGCCTATAGCAACCTACCCGGATGACCGGCCCGGAAACAGGCTGGAGCTTGCGCTCCGTGTCATCCCTATTCGGTCTTGCTCCCGGTGGGGTTTACCGTGCCGTTGCTGTTGCCAACAACGCGGTGGGCTCTTACCCCACCCTTTCACCCTTACCCCGCCAGCAATCTGGTTCGGCATAAGCGGACCGGAATACAGGCGGGGCGGTTTGCTTTCTGTGGCACTTTCCCTGGGGTTTCCCCCGCCGGATGTTATCCGGCACCGTGCTTCCGTGGAGCCCGGACTTTCCTCATACCGCTGCCTTTCGGCGATGCGGAACGCGGCTGCCCGGCCGGCTGGCAGCCCCTAGTAACGAAAATCGAGAGCAAACACCAGCAAATCCAGCGCCGCGACAGAAAGGGTGCCGCAACAGGCACCCTTCAAAATGTTTGAAGGCCGGGCTTCAAGACCCGGCCGTGTCTTGCCTCAGCCAATGATTTTTTTGACTTTCGAGCAATACCGAGATGAAATCTTGTTCATGCGCTTGGCACCGTGACCAGCATTGTAGCGAAGGATTGTTCCGCATGTTGTACCCCCGCTCAGCTCATGCGCTTTGCCGAGATACTTCATTCCGTATTTGATATTCGTTTCGGGATCATAGAGGTCCGTTTTCGAGCCGCGATACCCCATGAGCCGGGCTGTCGCCAGCTTGATTTGCATCAGGCCGATCTCTCCGGCACGACCACGCGCTTGCGGATCGAAATTGCTCTCGATACGCACAACGGCGTGGGCAAGGTCCAGCGGCAAGCCGTTCTTGCGGGCATATCGGTTGATCAATGGTGTGAATTGCGGATGGCGCTCGAAGGCCGGCTCCGCGGAGGGCGAACGCAGGGAAGCCAATATCCCCAAATCGACCCGGATCTTCGTACTGTTTGTTTCCTTTGCTTCCGCATGCGATGCAATTGTCAGCGAAACCAGACCGGCGCAAAAGGCCGCGCCAATAAAGGTTCCCATTCTCGTCATTCCAAAACTCCGGTTCAATTTTGTGCTCACAGAGCAATTTGCCGCCGCCGCATGAGATGCGGCGGCAAAACGGGCATGAGTCCTATTGGCAATTTCCGGTGAATGGTGGCAATGCCGTAACGTTGCGTTACCGCATGTAAGACATCACATTGCTGCAGCGCATATAATCAGCCTGGTTTGACTGGACCCGGCAATGCGGAAAGCAGTTTATGCAGCGTATCAATGGTTGAAACGTCGGCAATACCGTCAACGATTGAGGGTCTGAAATGGCGCTGGAAAGCGGTCACGTTGGCCTCCAGCATGCTATCGAATTTTCCACTGATTTCAGCGTCATAGCCGTATAAGGACAGCATCGCCTGCAGCGCTTCGACGGGCTGCCCTTCATCGCCTCGCTGTAGGAACCTGCCTCCTGTTACGACAGACGGCTCGACCCAGTGCCCGACGCCCCCTTCAAAAAGTGATCGCCAGGGGAACTTTTCGCCGGGATCGGTTTTGCGTTGCGGTGCAATATCGCTGTGCGCCAGCACGCGTTCGGGTGCAATTGTCCATTTCGAGACACAATGGCGACACAATCTGACCACCGCTGCGATCTGTAATGGCGGGAATTCGCGATAGTCGCCCTGATGCCCGGGGTTGGCAATTTCAATGCCGATTGAGCGCGAATTGTTATCGCGCTCGCCCTTCCAGAAACTCGCGCCCGCATGCCAAGCGCGCTTGTCTTCTGCAACCATCTGAACAATACGACCGTCTTCGTAGACGAAATAATGCGCAGACACTTCCGAGCGATCCGAACACAGCCAGGCAAGCGCGTCGTCGGCACTATCCATCCCGGTATAGTGAAGAACCAGCATGTCCGGCGGCCCTCTGCGACGCTCGCCGAAATTCGGACTTGGCCGCAAGGCGGCGCCTGGATACTCGGCCGCGCTGAGCGTCATGCCGCCCTGCGTTCCTTCTCAATGGCGGCAAAGGCCGCGTTCAAGGCCGCCATGCGGCTATTGGCAATCGCCAGAAATTCTTCCGGCACACCGCGTGCAATCAACTTGTCGGGATGGGCTTCGGCGACAAGGCGGCGATAGTGCTTCTTGATCGTCTCGAGGCTGGAATCGGAGGGAAGCCCGAGAACCGCGTAGGGATCATGGGTCGTCTCATAGGTGTGGCGCGCAATGATCCGCTCGAAATGGGCTTCATTAACGAGAAAGATCTCTGCGACGCGCGACAGAAAACTCTGCTCCTGTTCGTGCAACACGCCGTCGGCCTTGGCGATATGGAAGAGACCATCGAGTATGTCCTCCAGCACGGGACAATTCTCTTCACCCGTTCCGCACAGATCAGCCATTTTGGACGCATAGGATTCGAAACCGGCCACATCCTGCTTTGCGAGGTTGTAAAGCCGGGCCACGTTGCGCGCTTCTTTGTCCGGTATCTCGAAGATCTCCTGGAACGCAACCACCTCATCGGGCGTAACGATACCGTCGGCCTTCGCCATCTTCGCCGATAACGCGATCATCGCAACGGAAAACGCAACCCGCCTTCGGGTTTCCGGATCACCCTCGAAAACCGTGCGCACAGCCTCAATGACACCGGAAAACGCCCCCGATGTCGCGATGCTGATAAACTGTCCGAGCCGCGCGAATACTGACATTCTATGTGTTTAAGCGATTTGCCGGGGCAATGCGAGATTCATGGCGCATTCTGTATCATTTGGCCCCGCCGCACTGTGCCCGCGATCGCTGGCCTGAAAAGGGGTCACACGCCCCCCAAGCAAACCAATCCACCGCTCCCATAGGCCTTAAGCGCGTGTTTCGGCAAGCGTGCGCTCGTTGGCTTTCGACAGCTTGTGACGCAAATTGTTCTTGAATCCGGCTTGCAGGGCAATCTTGATGTCCGGTTGCCGCTGCAGGTGCTTCATCAGCTTGTCGCGCTTGAACACCAATGCCCGCAACTCGGTGGTAGCCGTGGTGGTTGCCGTCGCCGGCCTGCCCGAAATGATACCCAACTCGCCGATAAAGTCGCCGGTACCGCATTCCGCCACAATCCTGCCGTTGACCGCGACCTCGACATGCCCCTCGGCAATGTAGGTCAATTGTTCAACGAGAGCGTCCTGATGGGTAAGAAGGGTTCCGGCGGATATCGTCTTCCATTCGCCAAGATCGATGAACTCACGCGCCAGATAGGGTGGCACCAGAACCAGCGCGTTTTGGCAGAAGCGGAATTCCTCGTCGCTGAAACGCACGCGGCGGCTGCGCCACAGCAAGATGCACAATTGCGCAAGATTCGCCAGAACAAACAACGTCTCCCATCCGGCGCCGATTGGATCGCGCAATACGACACCGCTGTAGTAGATACCGGCAACGCCAGAGACGAGCGCGATCGCCCGTAGCCAGACGATCGAACTCATCAGCATCGAAAGGACGAGCAGCCCATAAGACAGATGGCCCGCAATCGCCTGCGGTGAAAGAGCCATCGCTATGATGCTTTCCAATTCCGTCCACATGGGTTCAATCCATTCCAATTCCGTTGAAATCAGACCCTGGCCCGTGCGACCGTGGCCGTATCATTCCTGGCCGGTCGCAATACGGGTAGAGCACCGAATGCGGTTTGCGGAAAATCCGATCTCCTGCTTTCCTTCGCGGACAAGATCGGCATCGCACACTGCTTCAAGTAGCATTTTGAACATCTGCGCGTCAAAAGCCGCCCTTTCGTATTTGCAGGCGCAGCCTGTCGCGGCATCGGTTCTGGTTCTGTGGTAAACTGCACTATGAGGCGATTTGTGGTCCGGTCCGACGCTGGCTGCAGCAATAGCAAGGCGCTGCGGACGTTTTGTCCAAGATGAGACAGACGCAATTTTGCGGCAAAGGTGCAATGTTGTGCCATGAATTCATTAAGCAAAATGGCGCTTCAGCTTGAGCGAGATCAAATGTGGCACTTGTGCGCGATGTTAGGCTGAAACAAGCTGGCACGGTCCGGATTCGGTGCGAATGGGAGGTTCGCTGTGGAGAAAAACCAACAAACAATGGCCTATCAGCCGCCCAAGGTGCCTGATGTCAAAACCGTCACATTCGAAACGATTTTCGATGCATTGAAGGCGGGAATCCGCGATTTCCTGCGTGCACCTCTGTTCGGCATTTTCTTCGGCGGGATTTTCACCCTTGGCGGACTGTTTATCCTGGCTTGCCTTACATACTTTCAGATGCCCTGGATGATCATTCCGGTGGCCATCGGGTTTCCGCTGATCGGTCCGTTTGTGGCTGTTGGCCTCTATGAAGTCAGCCGCCGCCTGAGCGCGGGAGAACCACTTGTCTGGAGCGAAATCCTGCTGGTTATCTTCAGACAGCGAGAGCGCCAGCTGAGTTGGATGGCGTTTGTCGTATTGTTCGTATTCTGGATCTGGATTTATCAGGTGCGTCTCCTGCTGGCGCTGTTTCTGGGCTTCAAGAGCGTTTCGACGATCCCGCGCTTCATCGAGGTCGTCACCACGACGCAGGAAGGCATGATGTTTGTCGGGGTCGGGACGATATCGGGTGCGATCCTGTCCTTCATCATGTTCTCGGCGACCGTTGTTGCCATACCATTGCTGCTCGATCGCGAGCTGGATTTCATAACCGCCATGATCGTCAGTTTCAAAACGGTGTTTCAGAACTTGGTTCCGATGATTTGCTGGGGCATCATCGTGGTCGCCCTTGCGGTCGCGGCGATGATCCCCGCGTTTCTGGGCCTGATCATTGTCATGCCGATTCTCGGTCACGCCACATGGCACCTTTATGTCGCGGCCATTGGTAGTGAAAAAGAAGCGACCTAGCCGAAAAACAGTTGCGGTTCATCCTTGTGTGGGCCAGGCCCGGTGCTCATCGTCAATAACGAAGTAATGCCGGTGCCGATGCGCCCCGGTGCGTACCCCTGCCTCGCGCAAATGAGGGTGATCCACCGGCAAGTCCTCATGGCTGTGCTCGATGATTTCGGCTTCGCCGACGGGCCAGAGCACAATGCTTGCCAATGTCGCGATGCCTGCAAGTCCACCCAGAACAACGAGAGTTTGCCCCATTCCGATCGCATCGAACAGAATACCGGACATCGGATAGGTTATCAGCCAACAGGCGTGCGATAGCGCAAACTGCGCCGCAAACAGCGCCGGCCGGTCCTCCCTGCGCGCCGAACGGCGCAACAGGCGCCCGGAAGGCGTCAGTATCGCCGAATAGGCCAGTCCGCAAACAAACCAGACCATCAGGAGCGCCGTCAACGGCACGAGCTGGTCAAGGCTGACATAGGCGCCAACCGCCATATAAGTCGCGACGCCGAGAAAGGCGCCCGAGATCATCACGGTCCGGTCGGATATCCGATCAAGCAGCCGCGGCAGCGCCAGTGCCGAAATCATCGATCCGCAACCGAAAGCGGCAAGGAACACGGCCACGCTGCTCTGCGATCCCTCGTAGAGATAGCGCACGATCACCACAGTATTGACGATCACCACAGCGCCGATTGCAGCTGCCGTAAAGTTCAGGAAAAACAATCCCCTCAGGCGCGGCGTTGCACCAAAGATCCGGCTTCCGAGTGTCAGCCGGTCGTTGAAGCTGCGGTCCCGCACCGCCTCGACGTTTGGTACGGCGGTTACCAGCACGAGAACGGCCGAGATCAGAAAACTGACCATGGTGCCGGCGAACAGCCAATGAAAGCTGATCACCGTCAACAGCATCGCCGCTACCAGCGGGCTGATGATATTTTCAAGATCATAGGCCAGACGCGAAAGCGACAGCGCTTTGGTATAGTCCTCCTCGCGCGGCAGGACGTCTGGAATTGTTGCCTGAAACGCAGGCGTAAACGTCGCCGAAGCCGCCTGCAGCACCAGAACAACGAGATAGATTTGCCACGCCGCATCAACGAATGGCAACACGATTGCTGCCGCAGCCCGCACAAGATCGGCAACAATCAGCACGGCTTTACGATTGTATTGGCTCACCAGCGCGCTGGCGATGGGCGAAAGCCCGACATAGGCGATCATCTTGATCGTCAGTGCAATTCCGAGAACGACACTCGCCTGTGCCCCCGCAACATCATAAGCGGCAAGAGCAAGTGCGACCGTCAGCAGGCCCGTACCGAGCAGCGCGATAACCTGTGCAGAAAACAGGCGCGCAAAAATCGGATTCATAAGCACGTCAACCATGGCAATATCTATGGATGCCAATCAATGACGAGGCAAGTCGGCGCTTAAGGGCAGGATGCGCTTGGCTTGCTATGGACATACTCCGCTTGCGCGTGCATCTGTGCTTGGAAAGGATACGAGCCTATGACCGACAAGTGGGATTTCTGGATCGATCGCGGCGGCACGTTCACCGATGTGATCGGTAGGGCGCCGGATGGCGCGCTGGTTCAGAAGAAACTGCTATCCCAGAATCCGGAAGCCTATCGGGATGCTGCCATTCAGGGCATTCGCGATGTCCTCGGTGTGGGCCGGGATGAGCGGATTCCGGCCGGTCGCGTTGGCGAAGTCAAGATGGGCACGACCGTCGCCACAAACGCGCTCCTCGAACGCGGTGGTGACCGAACGCTGCTCGTTATCACGCGGGGTTTTCGCGACGCGCTCAAGATCGCCTACCAGGCACGGCCGGACATATTCGCCAAGGAGATCATTCTGCCCGAACAGCTCTATGAACGGGTGGTGGAGGTCGACGAGCGAGTGCGCGCTGACGGCACGGTGGAAGCAGCGCCCGACCCGGAGGCGATTGCAGGCCAGCTCAACCAGGCAAAGGCCGATGGCATTGACGCGGTCGCCATCGTGTTCATGCACGCATGGAACTTTCCGGCACATGAATCAATGGTCGCCGACATTGCCCGCAAATCCGGATTTCGCCAGATATCGGTCAGCCACCGTGTGTCACCGCTTGCCAAGCTCGTCGGCCGAGGCGATACGACAGTCGTCGATGCTTACCTGTCTCCGATCCTGCGCCGTTACGTTCAGGAGGTCGGGGATGATCTCGGTGTTGATTCCACGTCGAAGGACGGCAGCACGCCTTCGCTGAAATTCATGATGTCATCTGGCGGCATGACGGCTGCAGATCTCTTTCAGGGCAAAGACGCGATCCTTTCCGGCCCCGCCGGCGGTGTCGTCGGCATGGTGGAAACCGCCGGCATGGCCGGCTTTGAAAAGGTGATCGGTTTCGATATGGGCGGAACATCGACCGATGTTGCGCACTTCAACGGCGATTATGAACGCGCATTCGACACCGAAGTCGCCGGTGTGCGGATCCGCGCGCCGATGATGCTGATACACACCGTTGCCGCTGGCGGAGGCTCTATCCTGCACTACGAGGCCGGACGCTTTCGTGCCGGTCCTGATTCGGCGGGCGCCGATCCAGGGCCCGCCTGCTACCGCCGCGGCGGGCCGCTTGCCGTGACGGACGCAAATGTGATGCTGGGCAAGCTTCAGCCAAACTTTTTTCCGGCCATTTTCGGTCCCGCACAGAATCAGCCGCTTGACGCCGAAATCGTCCGAGAAAAATTTGCCGCCCTTACCGATGAAATCGGCGACGGCCGAACGCCCGAAGAGGTGGCTGAGGGGTTCGTCAAGATCGCGGTCGAGAACATGGCCAACGCGATAAAGAAGATCTCGGTGCAGCGCGGCTACGATGTCACCGGCTACCTGCTCAACTGCTTCGGCGGCGCCGGTGGACAGCACGCTTGCCTCGTAGCCGATGCACTCGGAATGAGCGCCATCCTCATTCACCCGCTGTCCGGCCTGCTTTCAGCTTACGGCATTGGTCTGGCAGGGCTCTTTGCTTCAAGACAGCAGGCGCTGGTGAAGCCACTCAGTCATGAATCGCAGGACGAAATATCGGCTCTCATTGCAAGACTGGCTGACGCGGCCTGCCGCGAGTTGCATGATCAGGGCGTACCGGAGGACGCGGTCGACTGGCGTCCACTTCTGCATCTGCGTTATGACGGTACCGATACGCCGCTGGCCGTGCCATTTGGAGACGGTTCCCAAGAGAGCGCCCGACGCGCCTTCGAAGCCGCCCACCGCGCACAATTCGGTTTTGTCTACGACAACAAGCAAATCATCGTCGAGGCAGTCGCGGTCGAGGCGAAGGACGGCCGCAGCCGCGCAGCCGTCGAACATGACCGTCCGCTGGCTGAGGCTACGCCCGCAGCAAACGGCACCTGCCGGCTCTTTGCCGAGGGCGAATGGCACGATGCAACAGTATATAAGCGCGAAGCGCTGTCTCCAGGTCACCGGATGGATGGGCCGGCCCTTGTCATCGAGGCCAACCAGACCATCGTTGTCGAGCCGGGTTGGCGAGCTGAAATCAACGCCAAGGGCCATGTCCTGATGAGAAGGCATGAAGAAATGGCGCGCCCGGACGCCATCGGAACGCGCAACGCCGATCCGGTAATGCTGGAGGTGTTCAACAATCGGTTTATGTCGATCGCCGCGCAGAGGGGCATCACCCTCCAAAACACCGCCCATTCGGTCAACATCAAGGAGCGTTTGGATTTTTCCTGTGCTGTCTTCGACCGCGAGGGGGCGTTGGTCGCCAACGCCCCGCATATGCCTGTTCATCTGGGTTCCATGGACCGCTCGGTCGAGACGATCATCACACTGAACGAAGGCAATATCCGCCCCGGAGACGTTTTCGCCCTTAACGCGCCCTACAACGGCGGCACACACCTGCCCGACATTACAGTGGTCACTCCGGTGTTCGACGAAAGCGGCCAGGAGATCCTGTTTTATACAGCATCACGCGGTCACCACGCCGATGTCGGCGGTACCGCGCCCGGATCAATGACGCCGCTGGCAACAACGGTCGATGAAGAAGGTGTTCTGATCGATAATTTTCTGGTGGTCGAACAGGGCCGTTTCAGGGAGGACGAACTGGTTGGCGTGCTTACGGATCACCCCTTCCCGGTGCGCAATGTCTATCAGAATGTTGCCGACCTGAAAGCACAGATCGCCGCCAATGAGAAAGGTGTCGCTGAGTTGCGCAAGATGGTCGCCCATTTCGGCCTTGATGTCGTCGAGGCCTATATGGGCCACGTTCAGGACAATGCCGCCGAAAGCGTGCGACGGGTTATCGATGCCCTGAGCGACAGCAGCTATGAATATGCCACCGACACCGGCCAGACAATAAAAGTCAGGATTACGGTCGACCGGGAAGCCCGGGAGGCAACGGTCGATTTCACCGGAACGTCGCCGGTGATGAAAAACAATTTCAACGCGCCTGAACCGGTTACGCGGGCCGCTGTTCTGTATTGCTTCCGGGTGATGGTTGAAAGTGCCATTCCGATGAATGCCGGTTGCCTGCGTCCGATCAATATCGTGCTGCCCGACGACTGTATGCTCAAGCCAAGCTATCCGGCCGCCGTTGTCGCCGGCAATGTCGAGACGTCGCAACACGTCACCAACGCGATCTTCGGCGCCCTCGACGCCATGGCCAACAGCCAGGGCACGATGAACAATCTGACCTTCGGCAACGACCGTTACCAGTACTATGAGACCATTTGCTCCGGCTCTCCGGCCGGTCAAATGAACAACGGGCACGGCTTCAACGGAACCTCGGGCGTGCACGTCCACATGACCAACTCGCGGCTGACAGATCCCGAAATCCTTGAAATGCGCTTTCCCGTCCTGCTTGAAGACTTTCATATCCGCGAAGGATCTGGAGGCAAGGGCGCCTTTTCCGCCGGGGACGGCACCAAGCGTACCGTTCGCTTCCTCGAAAGAATGGAATGCGCCATTCTTTCGTCGCACAGGCAAAGGCCGCCCGACGGCATCCTGGGTGGCGGCGAGGGCCAGGTCGGCAAGACCGCCGTCCGACGTCTCGACGGCTCGATTGATACGCTTGCCGCGTGCGATCAGACGGTTCTCGAAGCTGGAGAGGCAGTGATTCTGACAACGCCGACCGCAGGTGGCTTCGGCAAGCCTTGACCGGAATGACCGGGCTTTGCACAGGGGCGTCACCGAACCATTGCGCGCCTGTCACGTGCATGTCATTGCCCGCACTTACCCGCGATCTAAAGCAACAGCGGGAGCCGATTCGCAATGTCCGATGTGCTCAACGATACAGGCATCGCCGGCAGCACGTTCAAGAACCTTGGGACAGCTGTCTGTCAGAACCCATTGTTGTCCCGTCAGGGTCTGTCCGAACGGGTCTTTGCCGGGCTTTTCTCAGGACTGGTCTATCCGCAGATCTGGGAAGACCCCCAGGTTGATATCGAAGCGATGGATCTCGGGCCGGATCATCGAATTGTTACGATCGCGTCGGGCGGCTGCAACATGCTTTCGTACCTAGCCCACAGCCCCAAGCGTATCGACGCTGTTGACCTGAATGCTTCACATGTCGCCCTGAACCGGTTGAAACTCGCTGCCATCAGGCACCTGCCGAGCCACAACGATGTCGTGCGGTTTTTCGGCTTGACGCAGCAGAAGCACAACGCTGCCGCCTATGACCGGTTCATAGCCCCGAACCTCGACCGCCGCTCACGCGACTATTGGGAGCAGCCGACATGGAGCGGCAAGCGCCGCATCGCGCTTTTCAACAACAATATCTATAAATGCGGTCTCCTTGGCTGGTTCATCTCTATGGCGCACCTGATGGCCCGACTGCATGGCGTCAATCCGGCGGATATCATGCAGGCGAGCGGCGTCCGCGAGCAACGGCAGTTCTTCTATGACCGATTGCAGCCCCTGTTTGAACGTCCGTTCATCCGCTGGCTGACAAATCGCAAGGCATCGCTGTTCGGACTCGGAATTCCGCCAGCCCAATATGATGAACTGCTCGCGTGCGCGGACGACCAAACCATGGCGTCGGTGCTCAGGCATCGGCTCGAAAAGCTCACATGCCATTTTCCGTTGCGTGAGAACTATTTTGCAAGGCAGGCTTTCTCGCGCAGTTACGGTGAGGCCGATGACGTAACACTGCCTGCCTATCTCGATGCCGACAATTACGAAAGCGTCCGAAACGGAACCGACAATGTGCGGATCTATCACTGCAGCTACACGGACTTGCTTAGACGCAAGCCGCCTTACTCCCTCGACCGGTTTGTGCTGCTCGATGCGCAGGATTGGATGGACACCTGCCAGCTTGACGACCTTTGGGCCGAGATCACGCGCACGGCCGCTCCGGATGCGCGCGTTATCTTTCGCACCGCCGGAAATGCATCTATATTGAATGATCGGCTCTCTGAAAAATTACTTGACCGCTGGGAGTATAAGGCTGAAGCCTCGCAAGCCTTCTGCAAGCGTGACCGGTCGGCGATTTATGGCGGCTTCCATTTGTATGTGAAACGGGCTTGATGCGTGAGATTTCTCATTCTGAACGCATGGACAGTGTCTATCGCGGGCAGAAACACATCTACGATTTGACCCGCAAATACTTCCTCCTCGGCCGCGATCGGATGATCCGAAGACTGAATGTGCCGACCGGGTGCTCCATTCTTGAACTCGGATGCGGAACCGGAAGAAACCTCGTCTGCGCCGCACGTGCATACCCGGATTCGCAGCTATTCGGCCTCGACATCTCCTCCGAAATGATCGCAAAGGCGCAACAGACGACGAAACGCGCCGGCTGTTCCATACAGTTCGCGTGCGCGGATGCATCCTCTTTCGATCCGCAAGACGCTCTCGGTCAGGCAAACTTCGACCGGATATTCATTTCCTATGCCTTGTCGATGATTCCGGCTTGGGAACAAACGATTGAGCATGCGCTCAATCTGCTGGCGCCAAGGGGTTCTCTCCACTTGATCGACTTCGGCCAACAGGAACATCTGCCGGCAGCCTTCAGATCTGCCCTATTTCTATGGCTTCGCCGTTTTCATGTAACGCCACGCGAAAGACTGTTGGATGCGGTTTGTCAACACGCCTTTCGGCACGGTGCGACCGCAATTCGCGAACCCCTGTTCCGCGGCTACGCATGGTCCGCGACGGTTCAAATGGCGTGACCGGAGCGATTTTGTCCTTTACAACATGATCGCAGGTCAAATCTTTGATTCGAAACGGTTCCGTATGCTTCGCCCACGCTTTGCGTTAACCCTCCTGCTCTTTGCCCTTGTTGCATGCAATACCTCCGATCTCGGATTGGAGCTGGAGGTTTCGCCGTCCCGCTATGGCGACAGCGATCCGCAGCACTTTGGCGAGCGTCATCCGGCGACCCACGAAATCCATGGCATCGACGTCTCTAAATGGCAGGGCGACATTGACTGGCGCGAGGTAAAGCGCGCAGACGTTGCCTTCGCCTTCATCAAGTCGACGGAAGGCGGCGACCTTCGCGACGATCGCTTTCAGGAGTACTGGAACGGCGCGAGGAGAGCGGGCATTCCGCGCGGCGCCTATCATTTTTACTACTTCTGCCGCCCCGCCAATGAGCAGGCGGACTGGTTCATCGCCAATACACCGAAAGACCGAAACGCGCTGCCGCCGGTTCTCGATATCGAATGGAACCACAAGTCTCCGACCTGCAAATTGCGCCCTGCGCCGGAAAAGGTCAGATCGGAAATGCGCGTGTTTCTCGATCGGATAGAACGGCATTACGGCAGGCGGCCACTGATTTACACAACGGTGGATTTCCACCGGCAGAACCTCGAAGGCCACTTCACCGATTATCAGTTTTGGGTTCGTTCCGTCGCCGACCATCCGGACAATATCTATCCAGGCCGGGCGTGGCATTTCTGGCAGTATACCGGCACCGGCCGCATCCCCGGCATTGACGGGGACGCCGACATCAACGTTTTCGTCGGAGACACGGACGCGTGGAATACGTGGTTGGAACGGGCCAGACGCT
>JBCCOK010000087.1:0-13515 GCA_039025395.1 Pseudomonadota bacterium | reverse complement strand
GCCTGAGCCTGAGCCTGAGCCTGAGCCTGAGCCTGAGCCTGAGCCTGAGCCTGAGCCTGAGCCTGAGCCTGAGCCTCGAAAGGCTGAATCAGGGACAACGGAAGGCAAGCCGCAAGACGGTCAATCCACAACAGAATCTGGCATCGGTTCGCCTGCACCGGACGAGCCGCGGCCGTCCTGGTTCCGGCGTCTGCGCCAGGGCCTGTCGCGCACCTCATCGCAACTCACCGACCAGATCACCGGGATCTTCACCCGCCGCAAGCTCGATGAGGACACACTACAGGACCTCGAAGACGTGCTGATCCAGTCCGATCTGGGGGTTGAGACCGCACTGCGCATCACCGACACCTTGGCCTCCGGGCGCTACGGCAAGGACATTTCCACCGAAGAGGTCCAGGAAATCATGGCAAGCGAAATCGAAAAGGTGCTCGAACCCGTCGCCCTGCCGCTGGAACTCGACCTCGCACATAAGCCGCATGTAATCCTGGTTGTCGGCGTCAACGGCACCGGCAAGACGACGACCATCGGCAAACTTGCCGCCAAGCTCCACGAAGGAGGGCTGGACGTCATGCTCGCCGCCGGCGATACATTCCGCGCCGCGGCAATCGAACAGTTGAAAATCTGGGGTGAGCGCACCAACTCTCCGGTGGTGTCGTCGAAGCTCGGCGCCGATGCGGCCGGTCTCGCATACGATGCCTTCGAGAAAGCGCGTGAAGCCGGCAGCGACGTGCTGATTATCGACACGGCCGGACGGCTGCAAAACAAGGCCGAACTGATGGACGAGCTTGAAAAGATCGTCCGCGTTCTCGGCAAGCAGGATCCGGACGCGCCGCATACGGTGCTTCAGACGCTTGATGCAACGACGGGGCAGAACGCGCTGAACCAGGTGGAGATCTTCCGCAACGTCGCGGGCGTCAACGGTCTGGTCATGACCAAGCTCGATGGCACGGCGCGCGGCGGAATTCTTGTGGCGATTTCGGCCAAACACAAATTGCCGGTCTATTTCGTCGGCGTGGGCGAAGGCGTCGATGATCTGGAGCCCTTTGAAGCAAACGAGTTCGCTGCAGCCATTGTCGGGCGCGTGCCCGCCGAAAACGAAACGAGAAAAGAATGAGCCAGCCCCTATTTGAAAGAGATCCCTCCGACCCGGCCCGTCAGGAAATCAATCCGATTCTGAAACTGGCGCTTGAGCTCGGGCCGCTCATGGTTTTCTTTTTCGCCAACTCCCGTGGCGAATGGCTGGTCGAGAGATTCCCGGCTTTCGAAGCCTTTGGCGGTCCGATTTTCCTTGCCACCGGCCTATTCATGATCGCCACCGCGATTTCACTGTCGGTGTCGTGGCTGCTTACCCGTACGCTTCCGGTCATGCCGCTCGTCTCGGGCGTCATCGTCTTCATCTTCGGCGCGCTTACGCTGTGGCTCCAGAACGACACATTCATCAAGATGAAGCCGACCATCGTTAACGCGCTGTTCGCCGGCGTCCTGCTCGGCGGCCTCGCCTTCGGCAAAGCACTGCTGGGTTACGTGTTCGACAGCGCGTTCAAGCTCGATGCGGAGGGCTGGCGCAAGTTGACGCTGCGCTGGGGCCTGTTTTTTGTCTTTCTCGCCGTGGTCAACGAAATCGTCTGGCGCGGTTTTTCGACCGATTTCTGGGTTGCGTTCAAGGTCTGGGGCATCATGCCCATGACGATCCTGTTCACCATGAGCCAGATGCCGATGATCATGCGGCATACGATCCCGGAAGAAGAGGGCGAGGCTTAGAGCGCTTTTGGCTTAGATTGGATCATTGGGCCTTAGCCACCCTCGAGCGCTTTGGTGAGCGCAGGCACCAGATCCTGTGCAATGCTTTCAGGCGTAAAGGGTCCAATCTGTTTGAAGGTGATCGTGCCGTAGCGATCGACAAGAAAGGTCTCCGGAATGCCGTAGACGCCCCAGTCGATGGCCGCGAGACCCCTTGGATCGACGCCGACGGCAGAATAGGGATTGCCGAGTTCGCCGAGGAAACGAACCGCATTCGCCGTGTCATCCTTGTAATTGATGCCGACGACCTCAATGCGCTTGTCTGCCGCGAGTTGCATCAAAAATGGATGCTCCTGACGGCACGGCACACACCAGCTGGCCCAGATATTGACAAGTGTCACCTTGCCCTCAACGGCCGCATTGGTCAGCGCGGGCACCTGAACACCGTCGTGCTGAAGTCCTTCAAGCGGCGGTAAATCAAGGGCCGGAAATTTCGTACCGATCAGTACTGACGGCACTTCCGAAATGTCGCGACCCGAAAGCAATTGCCCTAGGAAAACCGCGGCAAGAACAGCGAAAACGACCAACGGCGCGAAAGCCAGCATCCGCCCCCGGCCCGTTCGTTTTTCACGGATTTCCGGTTCTGCCCGTGGCTCTGATTCACTTGCCATGGTCTTGATCACCTGCAGCCGAACGCCTGCGGATGCCGCGGGCTTCGAGGTCAGCCATTTCGGCACGCCGCGCACGCTGATCGATTACAATCCAGCCTACAAGCGCCAGAAAGGTCAAGGCCGTAACACCGTAGGCAATGGCAACGAAGGTGAAATGGCTCATCGCGGGTAGCCCTCACGCCGCCGCTCTGGCGGCCTGTCTTCGCATGGAAGCAACGCGCCGGCGCCATATTTCATTTCGCATCGCCAGAAGATGCAGCGTGAAGAAGAGCATAGTGAACGCCACCGCCATCACGAGCAGCGGATAGAGCATGGATTCGTGAATTGTCGGACCGTCGAGCCGGAAAACGCTCGCCGGCTGATGCAAGGTGTTCCACCAGTCGACCGAAAACTTGATAATCGGAATATTCACGTAACCGACCAGGATCAGGATGGCGCAAACCTTTGCCGAGCGTGCCGGATCGTCCATAGCGCGGTAGAGCGCGATAAGGCCCAGATACATCAGAAACAGCACGAACACGGAGGTCAGTCGCGCATCGCCCCAGGCCCACCATGTGCCCCACATGGGTTTTCCCCATAGAGATCCGGTAATCAGCGCCAGAAAGGTGAACGCAGCCCCAAGCGGTGCTGCCGCCTTTGCTGCAACGTCGGCCAGTGGATGGCGCCAGACCAGCGTACCAAGCGCCGAAACAGCCATCACCGTGTAACACATCATTGCCAGCCACGCCGATGGAACATGGACATACATGATGCGTACGGTAATGCCCTGCTGATAGTCTTCGGGCGCCTGAAAAGCCATCGTCAGCCCGACCGCAAAAAGAACGCCTGTGATGCCGGCCATCCATGGAATGGCAACCGCCACCAGCGACAGAAAACGGGTCGGATTGGCAAGGCCCGTCATATAGTTGGCGGCGCTGCTGATCATCATGATCTCTGTTTAGCGTTTGGAATCGTTCTCGACAATGCCGCGGGGGCGGCAAATGGCCACATATGCGTGATCCCGCTGGACGCTCACACAAGGTAATGTCCGGCTCTCAAGGCTGCAGATTGTAGAGATAGGTGTCCGGTGCCGGCATTGCAGCGATCAGGTCGTTGGCAAGCAGAAAGGTTGCAAAAGCGGCATATCGCCTGCTGTCCAGATCACCAGGCGCAGTTGAAAAGAGCGGCACGGTTGCGTCCCACGACTTCCTGTTCAGTTCAGTGTCGAGCTTCGGGTCGTATTTGACGAACAGCTCCCAGGCCTGATCCGTATCTCCGACCAGCGCTTCGACACCGCGCGCAACAGCAGTGCGGAAACCATCGATCACATCGGGATCGGCGATGTCGCGGTTGGCGATGTAGATCAATTCGCTGTAGGGCGGCATTGCCCCCTTCTCAATGTCAAGCACCAGCGGCTTCTTGCCAGCCAATTCCACTTGTATCGGCTCGAAATTGACATAAGCGTCCGTCAACACATCAACCGTACCGTCGAGAAGTGCGGGCACCATATCAAAGCTGACATCGACGAGTGTAACCTCCGATATGTCAATGCCATTTGCACTCAATCCTATTTTCAACAGATCGCGCTCGGTCTTTCTGCTGTCCGCATAGCCGATGCGTTTGCCGGCTAGATCCCTGACCGTGCTGATCGGCCCGCCTTCCACCGCCAGAACAACGTTGAGCGGTTGCGGGATCAGCGTCCCCACCACCAGAAGCGGGCTGCCGCTGGCGATCTCCATCTGCGTACGCGGCTGGTCGGACATGCCGATGGCAACACGGCCGTCGAGCACCATCGTGACATTGTCCTGCGTGTTTTCCGGTGCCACCAGCGTCACGTCGAGCCCTTCATCTGCGAAGTATCCCTTTTCAAGCGCAACGATGAGCGGCGCATGATTGGGGTCGACAAACCAGTCGAGGCCGATTGAGATGCTCTTCAGTTCATCCGCCGCAAGCGCGGGTGCCGCTAGAAAGACGATAGATGCGAATAACAGGGAAAACGGCTTGAACATGTGCCCTCCGTTGCGAGATAATCAAGATGAAAATCAAGCTAGCAGCGCAACGGCCGCCTTTTCAAGCAGACGAGGCTGATTCCGGTCGCTCTTCAAAGGGGTTGCGACGATCTTAGCTCGCGCCGCTTAGAGCGCTTCCCGACGGGAATAGGCTATTGGCTCATCGAGGCCGAGCAGGCACGAACACCATAAGTGCCCACGCATTTTCCGAATGGTTGAAATCCGAATTGCTTTGATCACTCGCCCTGTTTTTCAAGGACGCCGCATGCGGCTACGAAGTGATCACCGCTTGCCACCTGGACACAGTATTCCATCGTTGTCGGCGTGGGCATCGTTGCGGTCTTGAGGCCGCCATTGTCCGCCATGTGCAGGGTCTTGCCGTCGGCTGCAATCACACCGACGACGTAGTCACGCTCCTCTGCATTGCCCAACGTGCCATGGAAGGACCGGTCGTCCTGACCGATAATCGTCATGTTCACGGGCTGTTTGGGATCGAGGGCACTCAGATAGGTTGGAGTCTGATCCGTCGGAACGACTCGTGCGCCGTGTTCGAGCACACCTTTCCACTCGCCGACAAGTTCCGGCCGGTATTGGGCAAGCCCCTCGCTTGCGCTGAACGAAATCACAGCGCAAACGGCAAGAGCCACTGCGGCACCGCGTTTGTTCATTGTCGCAACTCCTTAAATCCGGGCCTTCTCCCGAAAGACGACTACGGCGCGACAATCTTCGCAGAATAAGTCCGCAAACACCATGTCACAGCTCGTAAAGCGCGCCGAACTTTTCCTCAAGATAAGTGATCAGCGGCTCCACAGACGGCCGCGCACCGGTCGCCTGCGTAACCAGGTCCGTTACCGGCAGTAGGCGGCCTTTCACATGAATCCGCGCGCGCAGCCAGTCGAGGATCGGTTGCATCTCGCCGGTACTCACCATGGCGTCACGGTCTGGCAGATCCGCGCGCATCGCCCTGTCGAGACAGGCAGAATAGATATTGCCCAGGCTGTAGGTCGGAAAATAACCGAAAAGCCCCAACGACCAGTGCACATCCTGCAGCACGCCAAGGCTGGCGTCCGGCACCGTGTCGCCAAAATCCCGTTCGAAGCGGGTATTCCACGCCTCCTCCAGATCATCGACATCCAGCGCGCCGGAAATCAGGTCGCGCTCCAACCCGAAACGCAGGAGGATATGAAGGTTGTAACTCAGTTCATCGGCATTGGTGCGCATGAATCCCGATTTCACGCGGTTGACCGCCGCATAAAGCGCATCCGGTCCGACAACGGAAAGTTTACCGAATGCCCGTTCCATGGCGGGATAGAGCCAGTCGGCAAAGGGCCGCGAGCGCCCGATTTGGTTTTCCCAGAACCGCGCCTGGCTTTCATGCATGCCAATCGAACACAGATCCGCTGCCGGCATATAGGGGTCTGATGCGCCCTGCGAATAAAGCGCATGGCCCACTTCGTGCATGGTCGAAAAGAGGCAGTTGAATGGATTGGCCGCGTTGGCGCGTACCGCAACGCGGACATCCCCACCGCTGCCTATACAGAAGGCACGGTCCAAATTGTCGATGCGGCCTCCTTCAAAATCATATCCGATCCGTACGGCGACACGCTTGGCCAGCGCCAACTGCGCGTCGACCGGGAATTCGCCGTTGATCATCTTGGGTCCGGGCTTGCCGGTGACCTTTTCACGCAAAGCCATGAGGCCGGGCCGCATGCCTTCCAGCAGCGGCATCAATTCGCCCGCCTTTGCCCCCGGTTCAAAAACGTCCAGCAGGCAGTCATAGAGCTCGGCGCCGGGCGCAGCGACGCATTGCGCCTCCTCTCGCTTCAGCGCAATATTGCTTTTGAGCGCCGGTCCGAAAATCGCAAAATCCCTGATCTGGCGCGCTTCAGTCCAGATCTGCCGGCCTTCTGAGGCTGCCTTAGCACTCTCCGCCGCAAGTCGGGACGGGATTTTGCTTGCTCTTTCATAGGACCGTTTGGCTTCTGCGACATTGCATCGGTCAAAGGCCGAAAGCGTCGCCTCGTCGATCGCGGCAATCCAGTCCGGAATCCGCGGATCGGCTTTATAACTGTTGATGACGCCGGCCATGGCACCGGCCTGTTCGGCCCGCTGCGGCGCACCTTTGACCGGCATCATGGTTCTCTGGTCCCACAGGATCAGGCCTGCAGTCTGGCACAGTGCTGCAGTTTTTCTGAGATGATCAAGAAGCTTGGGCAGGGACAAGAAGAAGAACCGGTTCTGAGTGTGTCGTAATGGGTTTTAAGCGCTTGGCGCCGAAAGGCAATTTTACCTGTTCGGTGAGCCGGGGAAGCCGCAAAACACTTGTGTTCAGGGAACCACGTTACAGATCGTAGAGCGCGCTGAACTTGTCTTCCAGATAGGCGATCAGCGGCTTTGCAGACGGCGCTTCTCCGGTTGCCTGCGCGATCAGTTCGGGTGCCGGCAGCAGACGGCCCTTTGCATGGATTCGCTCCCGTAGCCAGTCGAGGATTGGCTGCGTTTCGGCGGCCCGCACCATAGCATCCCAATCGGGCAGATCCGCGCGCATCGCACTGTCGAGACAGGCCGAATAAATGTTGCCAAGACTGTAGGTCGGGAAGTAGCCGAACAGTCCGACCGACCAATGCACATCCTGCAACACGCCGAGGCTCGGATCCGGCACTGTCTCGCCGAAATCTTCTTCAAAGCGGGTATTCCACGCCGCTTCAAGATCATCGACCTGCAATGCACCCGAAATCAGATCCCGCTCCTTGCGCACGCGCAAAAGGATATGCAGATTGTAATGCACCTCGTCCGCCTCGGTACGGATGAAGCCCGAGTGCACGCGGTTGACCGCCGCATAGAGCGCATCCGGGCTGGACAGCGATAGGGTGCCGAACGCGCCTTCCATCGCCGGATAGAGCCAGTCGGCGAAGGGCCGCGAGCGGCCGATCTGATTTTCCCAGAAACGTGACTGGCTCTCGTGCACGCCCATCGAACAATAATCGGCGGCAGGCATATAGGGATCCAGGGCGCCTTGCGAATAGAGCGCATGGCCCACCTCATGAATGGTGGAATAGAGGCAGTTGAACGGATCGGCTTCGTCGGTGCGGGTCGTGATGCGGACATCGCCGCCATTGCCCGAACAGAAGGGATGCACGACGGTATCGATGCGCCCGGCGTCGAAATCGTAGCCAAGCCGCGCGGCAATGGTCTTTGCAAGGGCGATCTGGGCATCGGCCGGAAAATGGCCGGAAATCATCTCGGGCGCAGCCTTTCCTTCTATCTTTTCCCGCAAGGCAACGAGGCCGGCCCGCATTCCTTCAAGCAAAGGGACAAGTTCGGCTGATGTCGCGTTGGGCTCGAACTCGTCCAGAAGGCTGTCATAGAGCTCTCCACCTGATTCTGTGAGGCAATGGGCTTTTTCGCGGGCAAGTTCGATATTGCGTTTCAGCCCCGGCGCAAAAACCGAGAAATCCTTTTCCGCGCGCGCTTTTGCCCATATCCGCTGGCCTTCCGACGCCGCCTTGGCGCTTTCCTCAGCCAGACGAGACGGGATTTTGGTCGCACGATCATAGGCCCGCTGCGCCTCGGCGACATTGCGTTTGTCGAACGCCGACAGGCTGCCGCCATCAATATCCGCAATCCAATCGGCCACCCGCGGATCCGCCTCTCGTGCATGGATGACACTGGCAAGCGTGCCTGCCTGTTCGGCGCGCTGCGCTGCCCCGTTCACGGGCATCATCGTCTCCTGATCCCAGGAGATAAGGCCCGCCACCTGGCTGAGGGCTGTTGTTTTCTTGACGTGGTCAAGGAGCGCAGGAAGGGACATGATACTGACCTCGGTGGGAATGTTCTGCGCTCGGCGTTATTGCAACCGCAGGAAAAAGGCAACCGTTTGAGGGCCTACAGTTGAGCTGCCAATCATCCAGCAGCGCCAAAAGTTGTCGACCAGAATGCGCTCTCAACGGCAAGATCCTGCCGGCAGCATTGGCTGTTTCTTCAAGCGTTGTTCCGGCAGCCATCCAGCCGCCGGGAGGCTAATCCGACGCTGCCCGCAGCGCCATCGACGCTGCAAACGGCCCGAGCACCGAAAAAAACAGCGTGATCGCGCACAAGAACAGGAACGGCGGCAAAAAGGGCGCCGGATCAGCGACTGCACCCTGAACAGCGCTGACGCCAAAGATCAGCACCGGTATTGCCAGCGGAAGGACGAGCACCGACACTAGCAAGCCGCCGCGCGGCAGTGCCACGGAGACGGCGGCGCCGGCTGCTCCAATGAACGTGATTGCCGGCGTTCCCGCAAGCAATGTCACGAAGACGGCACCCATCGCCGCGCCGTCGAGATTCATGAACATGCCGAGCACGGGCGACAAGATGATGAGCGGCAGGCCGGTCGCGGTCCAGTGCGCCAGACATTTGACAAGCACCGTCAGAAACATCGGCCGTTGTTGCATCAGCATGATATCGAGCGAGCCATCCTCGCGGTCGATCTGAAAAAGTCTGTCGAGGCCTAGCAGGGCGGCAAGCAGAATGCCGATCCATAGGATTGCGGGGCCGATCCGCGCCAGCAGGTTCAGATCCGGGCCGACGCCGAACGGCACGACCGCAACAACCGCGAGAAAAAACAGCATGCCGATCAAAGCGCCGCCGCCGGCCCGCACGGCAAGACGCGTGTCACGGACAAAGAGCGCCCACATCAGGCTGGTGCCTCCGATAAGGAAGGGCCGCGCGAGCCCATCTGTGCCTGCGCTCCGGGAACAAGCGCCAACTCTCTTGCGCCGGAGATGCCCAGATCCTGATGCGTTGCCGCAACCACGATACCGTCGGAAGCGAGATGATCGGAAACGAGATCGGCAAACCGGTCCCGCGCCCGACTGTCCAGCGCCGCTGTCGGCTCATCCAGAATCCATACTGGCCGATGAACCGTCAAAAGCCGCGCCATCGCGATACGGCGCTGCTGACCGGCCGACAAGTAACCGAAGGGGAGGTAGTCAATTCCGTCAAGGCCGACCATCGCGATCGCCTCCAGAACCGATGCGTCTGTTTTGGTCCGGACAGCGTCCGGCGCGGCCATGAAACTGCGCCAGAATTCGAGATTTTCCCGCACCGTCAGCTCTGCCTTCATGCCATTTCGATGACCGAGATAATGAGCGCCCTCGGCAGCCGATGCGAATGGCGAATCATGCAAGGCCACCGAACCGTCCAAATTTGGCAATAGACCCGCCAGCACCCGCAAGAAGGTGGATTTTCCAACGCCGTTCGGCCCGGAGACGATCAATGCTTCGCCCGCGGCGAGGCTGAAGCTGATGCCGGAAAAGAAAATCTGGCTTCCGCGCGCTACCGAAACATTGTCGGCTTCAAGCCGCATGGTTCAGTCCACTTCCCACCGGCAATGCTGCACCATGGAAAAATCTCCCAAATCCAACCGATACGGTCTAGAACCGTTCTACAAAATTATCTATAAGACCTGCAAACACGCCAGCGGTCGGCGTGAACATCATATTTGCGCCGAACCTGGTTAACGGTCAATCAACCGCATTGATCATCCTCGGACGGACAGCGGAAATGGCCGCACCCGCAGGCTTATACGCGCAGCAAAGCGCGTCACAAGGCGTTCGTTCGTAGTTTTCGGTGAGCAACGTAAGATGAGAATCGCCTGTGAACAAATCACTCGACAGCTTCAACTGCCGCAGCACACTGACGGTCGGCGACAAGCAATATACCTATTTCAGCCTGCCGGAGGCCGAAAAAAACGGCCTTGAAGGCATCACCGCACTACCCTTTTCCATGAAAGTGCTCCTTGAGAACCTGCTGCGTAATGAAGATGGGCGCTCGGTAACGAAGGAAGATATCCAGAACGTCGCCAACTGGTTGGCCGACAAGGGCACCGCCGGCAAGGAGATTGCCTATCGTCCGGCTCGGGTTCTGATGCAGGATTTCACCGGAGTCCCCGCGGTGGTCGACCTTGCCGCCATGCGTGATGCCATGAAAAGCCTCGGCGGCGATCCGGAAAAGATCAACCCGCTGGTGCCGGTCGACCTCGTTATCGACCATTCGGTGATCGTCGACGAATTCGGAACACCCTCCGCTTTCGCCCGCAATGTCGAACTCGAATACAAGCGCAACGGAGAGCGGTACCGCTTTTTGAAATGGGGCCAGCAGGCTTTCAAGAATTTCCGCGTCGTTCCTCCGGGCACCGGCATCTGCCACCAGGTCAATCTCGAATATCTGGGTCAGACGGTCTGGACCAAGGAGGAAGAAGACGAAACAACCGCCTACCCCGACACCTGCGTCGGCACGGATTCACACACCACCATGATCAACGGCCTCGGCGTGCTGGGCTGGGGCGTTGGCGGTATCGAAGCCGAAGCAGCGATGCTTGGTCAGCCGATTTCCATGCTGCTGCCGGAAGTGATCGGTTTCCGCCTGACGGGCAAGCCGAAGGAAGGCATCACGGCGACCGATATTGTGCTGACCGTCGTCCAGATGCTGCGGCAGAAGGGCGTGGTCAGCAAATTCGTCGAATTCTTCGGATCGGGCCTGGAGAACATGACGCTCGCCGACCGTGCGACGATCGGCAATATGGCGCCCGAATACGGCGCGACCTGTGGCTTCTTCCCCGTCGACAGCGAAACCGTCAAATACCTCACGATGACCGGCCGGGCCAAAGACAGGCTGGCACTCGTTGAGGCGTACAGCAAGGCACAGGAGATGTGGCGCGAGGAGGATTCGCCCGATCCAGTGTTTACCGACACGCTCGAACTCGATCTCGGCGATGTCGTCCCGTCCATGGCCGGCCCGAAGCGGCCCGAGGGCCGCATTCCGCTCGAAGGTATCGCGCCCGGCTTCGCCAAGTCGCTGGGCGAAGAGTATGGAAAGACGGCCAATGTTGATGCCCGCTATCCGGTTGAGGGCGAAGATTACGATCTCGGCCACGGCGATGTCGCCATTGCCGCCATCACCTCGTGCACCAACACATCGAATCCGTCGGTGCTGATCGGTGCCGGGTTGCTTGCCCGCAACGCTGTCGCCAAGGGCCTGAAAACCAAGCCATGGGTCAAGACCTCACTGGCGCCCGGTTCGCAGGTGGTGGCTGAGTATCTCGAAAAATCCGGGCTCCAGACCGAGCTCGACAAGCTGGGCTTCAATCTCGTCGGCTTCGGCTGCACCACATGTATCGGCAACTCCGGGCCACTGCCTGGACCCGTGTCCAAGGTCATTAACGACAAGGGCCTGATCGCCGCCGGCGTCCTTTCCGGCAACCGGAACTTCGAAGGCCGCATCTCGCCCGATGTGCAGGCAAACTATCTCGCCTCGCCGCCGCTTGTTGTCGCCTATGCGCTGGCCGGCACCGTCACCAAGGACCTGACCACCGAGCCGATTGGCGATGACCGCGACGGAAACCCGGTCTATCTCAAGGACATCTGGCCCTCATCGCACGAGATACAGAAATTCATCGCAGAAAACGTCACCCGTGAGCTTTTCGAAACCAAATATGCCGATGTTTTCAAGGGCGATGAAAACTGGCGCAACGTCGAGGCACCATCCGGGCAGACCTATGCCTGGGACGACGATTCGACCTATGTCCAGAACCCGCCCTATTTCGTCGGGATGGGCAAGCAGCCCGGCGGTACAAAAGACATCAACGGCGCCCGCGTGCTCGGCCTCTTCGGCGACAAGATCACGACCGACCACATCTCGCCCGCCGGCTCCATCAAGGCCCAGTCGCCCGCCGGAGAGTATCTCATGGACCACCACGTCGCGGTCGCCGACTTCAACCAGTACGGCACGAGGCGCGGTAATCACGAAGTAATGATGCGCGGCACTTTCGGAAACATCCGTATCCGCAATCATATCCTGGGGCCGAACGGCAAGGAGGGCGGCTACACGATCCACTACCCCTCCAAGGAGGAGATGTCGATCTACGATGCCGCCATGCTCTACAAGCAGGAAGGCGTGCCGCTGGTCATCTTCGCCGGCGTCGAATACGGCAACGGATCGTCGCGCGACTGGGCTGCCAAGGGAACCAACCTTCTCGGCGTGCGCGCCGTGATCGCGCAGTCCTTCGAGCGCATCCACCGCTCGAACCTGGTCGGCATGGGCGTGATTCCCTTTGTACTGCATCCGGGCACAAGCTGGGAGAGCCTTGATCTGAAAGGCGACGAGCTGGTCACGATCGAGGGGCTCGGCAATATCCAGCCGCGCGAAGAAAAGACAGCGGTCGTCACCTATGGCGACGGCACGGTGAAAGAAGTTCCGATTATCTGCCGTATCGATACGCTCGACGAGGTCGACTATGTCAACAATGGCGGCATCCTGCAGACAGTGCTGCGCGATCTGGCGGCCTGACGGCTCCTTGAGCTAGAGCGTTTCTGGTTTAGCTTGAAGCATTTAATGGCGGAAGATCGGTTCATTCGGGTAGGCGCGTCGCGCAGCGCGATGTGGGTCATAGTGCACGCGGCGCAACGACGCCGATGGGCCGATACTTCGCCACCCTTGAGAGGAAGAAGCTGTTGAAAGGCTTCGGTAAACGGGCCGGGCGATCTTGCCCCCTGACTGCGTTAGCTCACGCTTGTGGTGGGTTGGCACCACGGCGCGCAACCCGCCTTGTCAGCGACCAAAATCGCCTCGGTCAAATGATCCAATCTAAGCCAGAAGCGCTCTAACAAAAAAGCAGCCGCCGAACGACCATTCGGCGGCTTTTTCATGGCCTTGACAATATGCGTGCGGGGCTAAACCGCGCCGGTATATTCGCCACGCGCCGGGTAATTTTTCTCTATGGCGAAATCGAGTGCGCCGACCAGTTCCGAAAAATGCGGCCGCACGAATGGCATGGTCTGCACCGATCCGTAGTAGAGCGTCTGTTCCGGTGTCACCATGAACAGGCCGGGTTCGGAAAACAGTGCCGGCTCTTCAATGCCGATCGACGTCGTGCCGCGCGATGTCGAGATGTAAAGTCCCCATTCCTTCGCCTTGGCAAGCGGCAGGTCGTAGCCGAAGCGCAGTGCCTTCGCTTCGATCTTGTCGGCCATGGCCTGTGCCCGTTCCTGCCCGTCGGAACTGATGGCAATCGTCGTCACGCCACGCTCGGCAAAGGCTGGAGTCTGCTTTTCCAATTCTTTCAAGTAGTTTGC
>JBCCOK010000086.1:0-13711 GCA_039025395.1 Pseudomonadota bacterium | reverse complement strand
TCGTCCAGTGGACGAATTTGAGGGCGAACGATGGGCCGATACTTCGCCACCCTTGAGAGGACGAAGCTGTCGAAAAGCTTCGGTAAACGGGCCGGGCGACTTTGCCCCCTGACTGTGTTGGCTCACGCTTGACGATCAGTGATCAGGAGAAGGACCGAATGAACATCGACTGCAATGCGCATTTGACACCGAAAGGTCGAGAGACATTGATTGAGCGATTGGAGCGCGGAGAACATCCTTGCGACTTCTTAACTCTCTTCGGATTAATCCCGTAGGTTCGGCTTAACGCCAAGATCTTAGCATTCGATCACTGTGTTGCCGCTCGGATGACGTGCGTCGTCGTGGCGCTCGCTCGAAGAACCTGTCCCATAGCGCCTCCTTCCATTGAACAAAAAAGATCGCACCATCACTCTGCGGGACTGAATATCTAAATCAGCTTGTTCTTGAGCGCCATCAGTGTCGCGTGATGGCGGTTTCTTGCCCCGAGCTTCCGTGTCGCATTGCCGAGATGGTAGTTTACCGCCGAACTGGTAATGAACATGCGATCGGCGATTTCCTCGCTCGTGCAGCCCTCAGCCACCCAGATCAGCGCTTCGCGTTCCCGCGCCGAAAGCGGGTTGTCCGCATTGCCCTGCGGCAGCTCGTCGGTCAGGCAGTCCATGATCTGGTGAGCTGCCACCCAAAGGCGCGCGCCCCGCTCGTTGACGATATCCGACAGAACATCATCGTCCGGCGCCGTATAGGTTACGAGGCCCACAGATCCGTCAGCGCGCCTGATCGGAAAAGAAATTCCGCACCGAACGCCGAATTCGCGCGCTTCCATGAAAAAACGGTACCGTCGCTTGTCCAACGACTTGAGGAACTGGTCCGAGCCCCAAACGATCGGGTTGGATACGTTGCGGGACCTTTGAACCAACGGGTCGATCTGATCGTAACGGCGCTCACAATAGCGATCCGCCCAGGCACGCGGATAGTTCGTTTGCAGCTCTATGGTCGGATCGATGACGGTTTCGTTGCCGTGCTGGGTGACGACGAAACTGAAATGCCGCAAGCCGTTGGCGTTCAAGAACCCGTCGATCTCGCCAATGGCGGCGCTCCTGTCCCGGCCGCGTTCGGGTGTTGAAAAGTCCAAGTCTCCCAGCGATGGCATCAGTTTTGGCCCGGAATTTAGGTGTTTTCCATGTCCTCCAGCTTAACGGCAGAGGTTGAATTTGCAACATTTGCCAGTTGTGCAGCGACTTATGTGAGGATGATACTGGTCTGAAAAACATCAGGAGAGGCGCCATGTCGAACAGATTATCAGTGCAACTATTGTCAAGTGCTGCCGCGCTTGTCCTTTCCACCGGCCTTGCAATGGCCGACGTCGTAAAGATCGGTGTACTTGCTCCCTTAACCGGAGCCACTGCTTCCGATGGCGAAGAATTCGTCCGCGGGGTCCAGTGGGCCGTCGACGAAGCGAATGCCAATGGCGGGGTCGCAGGTCATACGTTTGAAATCGAAGTTGCCGATGTCAAAGATCACTCCGCGGCCAATGTTTCGAGTGCCGTCGAACGGTTGCTCGGCACGGACGGGGTCGAGGTCATACTGACAGGCTATGCCAGTCTTTCGATGTTTGAAGTCGATCTCATGGCGGAAGAAAACATGCCCTATATCGCGGCCGGACCCTCACCGGGATTTGCCGCTATCGTCAGCCAGGATCCTGAGTATTACGACTGCTGTTGGTCCTATACGGCTTCCTTTAAGGGCTATGAAACGGATGTCCTGCCGATGGTGGAGGCTCTTGCAGCCGACGGCAATGTGACGCTGAAAGACCGGACGGTTGCGATTATCTCATCGGACAACCCGTATTCCAAAACCATCTCGGAAGGCATGAAAGTCAGCTTTACAGAAGGCGGATGGAATGTCGTTGTGGACGAGTTGGTCCCCTTCGGTGAAGTCAGCGACTGGAAAGTCATTCTTGCCAAAGTGAACGAGACGAACCCGGATCTGGTCATCAATACAGACTATATCCCAGGCAACTCGGCGCTGTTTTTGAAACAGTTCCTTGAAGATCCGACCGAAAGCCTGATTTTCCTGCAATATGCGCCGTCCGTGCCTGAATTCGTCGAGCTGACAGGCGACCAGTCGACCGGCGTCATCTACAACCTCATCGGCGGTCCGCTGGATACGGAAAAATGGCCGCGCGGCCAGGAACTCATGCAGGCCTATCGTGACAGGTTTGGCATGGAATCCGGTGCCTACGGGGTAGGGCTTTACGAGATGGCGCAGATGTATTTCAAGGCGCTTGAAGAGGTGGGTGATCCGACCGACCGCACCGCCATCGGCAAAGCGATCGGCGCTTCCACGGCAAAGACCGTCGCCGGCAACATCGAGTTCGATCCTGAAACACATGTGGCGCTGCAGAGCAACGATCACATTCCGGTGTCGTTCTGGCAGATCCGGGATGGCGAGCGCATCATGATCGGACCGGAACAGTTCGCCAACGGCGAATTCCAGCTGCCGCCATGGATGTCCGGCAAATGATCATCAGGCTTTTGCGCCGCACCGGGAGGTGCGGCGGGCCTGTGCGTTAAAGCGGTGAACCATGCAAAATCCCATCCTTTCGGTTCGGGACATGACCAAGAAATTCGGCGGGCTGACCGCCGTGGATCACATCAGCTTTGACGTCGCGCCAGGTCAGGTGTTCGGCATTGCTGGACCGAACGGCAGCGGAAAAAGCACGCTCTTCAATATCATAACGAAGGTTCCCTACACCGCTTCCGGCGGTGAGGTTTTTCTTGAGAAGCGCCCGATCCATACTCTTTCACCCCACGGTATTGCGCTGGCCGGAATCGCGCGGACGTTTCAACGCGAAACCGTATTCGCAAGCCTGAGTGCCATCGACAATGTGCTGGCGGCGGTTGAAAACAAGGCGCGCAATCTGAGCTTCGACCAGCAGGTGGGCGAAGCGGAGGTCAATCTGGATCTCGTCGGCTATCCGGCGACAATGCACAATGTGGCGGCCGGCCAACTGCCGGTCTTCTATCGAAAGCAGCTTATGGTTGCCAGCGCACTGGCCATGAAGCCACGCGTCCTTCTTATGGATGAGCCGGCCTCCAGCCTGACGGGCCCGGAAATCGACAGGATGAAACAGATTGTCCTGGCGATCAGGGGGCTCGGCATCACCATCGTCCTTATCGAACATGTGCTGCCGCTGTTGATGGAGGTGTCGGACCGGCTGTTGGTGCTCGACCAGGGGAACGTGATCGCCCACGGCCCGCCTGACAAGGTGGTCGCGGAACCGGCCGTGATTGAAGCCTATCTGGGGATGCCGGCGTGAGCGATGTCGTCTTGGAGGTCCGGGGTCTTTCAGGTGGCTATGAACCCACCCAGATCTTCCGCGACGTCGATCTTGAGGTGACGGCCGGCGAAAGCATCGGCATTTTCGGCCCCAACGGACACGGCAAAACGACCTTTCTGAAGACGCTTAGCGGCCTTATCGATCCATGGGCGGGGGATGTGTTTTTTACCGGCATGCGGCTCAACCGGGAGGGACAGCGCGGCAGCCGGAAATGGCGAAACTTCAACTATGATGCGGTGACCCGTCGGAGAATGGATCCAAAGCAGATTGCAAGGGCCGGCCTCATTCACGTTCCCCAGGGCAACCTGCTTTTCCCCGAACTGACCGTGATCGAAACACTTGCAGTAGCGGAAACGGCGGCCACCGACCGCCGCGGTTGGGCGCTGGATGAGATCCACGCCCTGTTTCCGCGCGTGGCAGAACGCAGGAACCACAAGATCCGCTTCCTGTCCGGAGGCGAACGGCAGATGGTTTCGATTGCCGCCGGCCTCATCGCCGCACCGCGGATGCTTATTCTCGACGAGCCGACCCTTGGTCTTTCGCCGCGAATACGCCAGGAGCTTTGTGCGGCAATCAGGACGGTTCGCGAAACGGGTCTGTCCATCATCCTGATCGATCAGGACGTAGCGTTTCTCGAGCAGATTATCGATACGTTGTACCTGTTCGACCACGGGCGCATCTCGGGCCGCATGGAACGTGACGAAATGCCCGATCACGAAGCGCTGATGGTCATGCTTTTCGGGGAGCGGCACTGATGGATCCGGAAACTGCGCTTGCGATCTTCAAAGGCGGTATCGTCCTCGGTGCGCTCTATGCGCTGATGGCAACAGGGCTTTCGCTCGTCTGGACCACGCTTGGCATTTTCAACTTCGCCCACGGTGCGTTCATCGCATTGGGTGCCTATGTGGCCTGGCAGTTCAGCAGTTCGGATGCGATGGCATTGCCTATTCTTCCGGCGGTTTTCTTCACCTGTTTCGTCATGTTCGCCGTTGGCGGTATCATCTACTTCCTGTTGGTGAAGCCTTTCGAGCGGCGCGCTGATGTTGTCCTCATCGCGGTCATAACGACACTGGCCGGTTCGGCAATCATCGAAAACGGCCTGCTTTTGATCTGGGGACCGCGGGCAAAGCAGATCCAGCCTTTCCTGAGCGGCGAATTGGAACTGGCGGGGATCCGGCTGGCGATGAGCGAGATCCTGCTTCTGTGCCTTGTCTTGATTATATTGCTCGGTATCGGCCTGTTTCTGCGGTACACGCGCCCCGGCCGCGCCATGCGCGCGGTCGCGCAGAATAGGGAATCGGCACAGTTACTTGGCCTTGATGTGCCTCGGCTCTACGCAATTGCCTTCGGTCTGTCGGCGCTAACGGCTGGGCTTGCCGGTTCATTCGTCGGTACGATCCGCTTCATGAACCCGGCCATGGGCGCCGAACCCTTGATGAAGGCGCTGATTGTGGTCATTTTCGGCGGTGTCGCCCGGTTTTCCAGCCCCATCTATGCGGCTTTCGTGATCGGCCTGCTGGAAGCGTTCTCGATCTACGCTTTCGGCCTCTACTGGGCACCGGCGGTGCTGTTCTTCACCATGATCGTGGTTTTGCTCGTCAAGCCCGAGGGCCTTTTCGGCCGGTATCAAAGGACTCTGTAGGTGCGTTACGACCCGCCGTTGCACAAGACCCAGGGATTGGCCGCGATCATGATCGCCCTTGCAGCGCTGTTGATCTATCCACTGATCTTCGAAGCGACCTATTTCCGGCATGTGATTATTCTCGCCTTCGTGTTCGCCATCGTTGCGACAAGTTGGGATTTTTCGCTTGGATATGGTGGGCTTTTCAATTTTTCGCATGTCGCGCTGTTTGCTGTCGGAATCTACACCTACGCCATTCTCGCCAAGACGCTCGGCGTGCCGCCCTGGCTGGCGATCGTTGCGGGCGGCGGTACTGCGGCACTGGTGGCGCTGCTGATTTCCATCCCTGTGCTCAGGCTGGATGGGATCTATGTTATACTGGTGACGATCGCATTCTCCCAACTTATCTATTTCGTGGTGATTTCCTGGTCCTCCGTGACGGGCGGTACATCGGGAATGGTGACGCTGCCGACGCTGACCATCGGCGAATACCGTTTGTCGCGCGACGGGCGTATCGGCTACTACTATGTCGGTCTGGCGCTGCTCGCGGCCAACCTCCTGTTCCTTTATCTCGTGACCCGTTCGCGGCTTGGCCGGGCCGCAGTGGCGCTCAAGGACAACAAATACTACGCCATTGCCCGCGGCATATCGGAAGCCCGGACCCGGTCGCAGACGCTCATGGCAAGCGCTGTGTTTACCGGCATTGCCGGTGCCTACTATGCGGCCTATTTGCGGGTGGCATCGCCTGATGCCTTCGGGCTCGGCTTTCTGACACTTTTACTGTCGATCCTGCTGGTCGGCGGCACGGGAACGATCTGGGGCCCTGTCATCGCGGCATTCAGCATTTCAGTGCTTTCGGAATGGCTGTCGGGCTTCGGCGCATGGCAGAACATCGTCATCGCTGCGGCGATCATCCTGATTGTCGTTTTCTATCCCGGCGGTCTATGGGCCGCGGTTCAGGAATTGCGCGAGGCGGTCGACACGACGCGCACCGCGGCGCTGGCGCGATGGCGACGCGGCCGCCAGAAAGCGGCGCGCGAAGAGTTGACCGGAGCGGCTGAACGGATCCTGACGACGGCGCATGGCAGGATCGCGGTGGCCGACACCGGCGATTCGGAAAAGCCCGCGCTTCTGTTTCTGCATGGCAATTCGGCTTGCAAGGAAGCCTTCTACAAGCAGTTCCGATCATTGTCCGATACGCATCGCATCATTGCCTTCGACTTGCCCGGGCATGGCGTATCCGACAATGGCGATCCGGAAATCACATACAACATCGCGGTCTATGCGGAAATCGCCGAAGCGGTGCTCGCCGATTGCGGTGTGCGCCGTCTTGGTGTCTTCGGCTGGTCGCTGGGCGGCTATGTGGCTCTGGAGCTTGCGGCCCGCGGCAATGTGGAGGTCACGGCGCTCGCAATTACAGGAACATCGCCGCTTGCGGTGGTGCCGGAGGATTTTGGTCACGGATACAATCCGAATTCGCATCTGGTGCTGGCCGGAAAGCAGTACTTTTCGCGCGAGGAAACGCGCAATTACGCCAACAGCGCAACCGCGCCGATCTCGCAGGACAGCGCTTTCCTGCACAGCAATCTAAAGCGGACCGACGGGCGCGCGCGTCTTTACATGATTACCAAATTGAATGTGATCGACTGGCCGCGGCAGATGCGGATGTTGTCAGATGGCAAGATCCCGTTTGCGATCCTCAACGGCAGCGACGATCCGTTCCTCAATCACGCCTATATCGCACGCCTCAACTACGGCAACATTTGGCGCGGCGGCCCGCAGGACATACCCGGTGGCCGCCATGCGCCGTTCTTCAACAAGCCGGACGAGTTCAACCTCGCTCTTTATGCCTTTTTGAGCGATGCGGAAAAGATGTCCGCTGACACTGAGAGGCAAACCGCAGCCGGTCGAACGACCACTCAATGAAGATGCGCGCGAAAGATCCGGACAGCGCAGGCAACGATTTCTGCATTGCTGGCGGCGGTTTTGCCATCGGGCAATTCGCGTCCGTCTTCGAGACCAACGCGCGTTGACCAGCGCTCGCGATATGCGCGCCTGACAAAGTGCCAGACGGTCGCATCGAAACCGTGCAGTAGGATCGGCCGGTTGATATCGGCGCGATCGAGGATTGCTGCGATTTCGTCGGTAACGGCGTCCGCCTTCTCAATATTCTGATCCGGGATCTCGATCAGGATCCGAAAGACCCGATGGCTGTCCGGCTGGGCAATAAATCTGTCGGCATCGGCCGCATTTGCCAGCCCGGCTTCCACCCCGATCCCCCTTTGATGGAGAAGCGCCATGACAGCCGGCGCATCCGGTTCGCTGAGGTTGACAGAAGCATAGTCAGGCAAGGTTTTCCACGCGGCGATCCGGTCGCGCGTCCCCTTTGCATCGGCTTCGATCCAGTCGCCGGTCGATACGCCGACGAGCGTTCCGGGGCAGGCCCGCCGCACGCTAAGGACGGTGTCGCTCACGACGGCGAGGCTCTCGCGTCCGTCATCGGCGCGAGGATGGATGTGCAACTCGGCCGCACCCTGCAAAACACATTCTGCAGCGTCGCGCGCGATGGCTTGCGCAGTTAACGGAAGGCGCGGGTGATAGCTGCTTTCGCGTGTCCCGTTGAGGCAAGCTTGAACAATCATCGCAAGGCCCTCCGGTGCCTAGGCCCTTCCTAACAAATACGAGCGGCTTCACCAAGATATACGGGGAGACGAGCCAGCCGCGTTATAAAGCCAAGCATGCATTTTTTTGCAAGCTAAAATCTAGAGTTGCAAGGCCGGGTAACTGTCTGCCGAAGTGCGGTTTTTCGGTTGCTTGCGAGACGGCATCGAATAGGCTGTCATCTGCAATGAGATATCTGTGTGGAGCCCTCCACACAGTCTGTCGTCCGAGTGCAGGCACGAAAGGACAATTTCATCATGCCCCATGACGGGCCGCCCTTGGATCGACCCTATCGGGTCGACGCGTTGCTCTCTTTCGGGATGGCAAACAAGCCGGATGAACCGGTTATCGTCTCTCGGGACGTTACATTGACGTGGCGTGCACTGGATGAAGTGTCGGCACGGCTTGCTGCAAACTATCTGGAACGCGGCCTGCGTCCGGGCGACCGGGTTGCATCATTGATGCCGAACCGTGCGGTTTTGATCGTCCACTATCTTGCTTGCATGAAAGCCGGGCTTGTCTCAAATCCACTCAACTATCGCTATACGCCCCCGGAGATTGATCATGTGCTGGAGGCGACAGGGGCTTCCATGCTTGTCGCGCACGGCGAACGCGATGGCGACATCGCAGCTTGCGAAAAGGCCGGATCACTGGCCCAGGGCGTCATCCGATATGTGGATAATTCTGGACCCGGCCACGATCTCGGCGCGCTCATGGAAAAGGAGCCGGCGTCCACCGAATTGCCGACGGTGGAGCCTCAGAACCCCTGCAATATCATATTCACATCCGGCAGCACCGGCTTGCCGAAGGGCGTAACCCATAGTTTCGAAACGTTCGGCTGGGCATTGTCGAGTATCGCCAAGGGCTACGAGGTGACCGACCGGGACGTGGTCCTTGCTTCCATGTCGCTTTCGCATGGCGGTGGCGTTCATGTCAGCTTCTCGACCCTCGCTGCAGGCGGCCTGATTGTCGTGCCGTATACCACCGACGCCGACGAATTGCTTCCGCTGATGCGTGAACACCGGCCGACAATGATGGGAATGCTGCCGGCGACGCTGTTCCGGCTCATTCGTCATGAGGACGCCAAACCGTCCGACTTCGAGTCCCTGCGCTTCATGCTGTCCGGAGGCGACAAGGTTCCAAGGGAGCTTGAACTTGAATTCAAGCAGCTTGCAAACTTCGATATCGAGGAAGGATATGGTGCTACCGAAGTGGGGCTTGCTTGCTATAACCGTCCGGGTAAAGCCAACAGGCTTGGATCGGTCGGTACGGTCAATCCCGGGTTTTCCTTCAGCCTGCGAGATGACAATGGCAACGAGGTCAAGACCGGCGAAATCGGCAA
Source organism: Pseudomonadota bacterium (assembly GCA_039025395.1). Lineage (GTDB taxonomy): Bacteria > Pseudomonadota > Alphaproteobacteria > Rhizobiales > Rhizobiaceae > Hoeflea_A. Next base: position 4,747 of record JBCCOK010000086.1, on the reverse strand, counting down.
GCTCTGGATAAAGTCCCCGACGGTCATGATCGGCTATTGGAATGCGCCTGAGGCGACGCATCAAACGAAGAAAGAGGGGTGGTTCGACACCGGCGATATGATGCGGGTGGACGAGGACGGATACTTCTGGTTCGAAGGCCGGCGCAAGCAGATTATCGTCCACGACGGTTCGAATGTCAGTCCCCAGGAGGTCGAGGCGGCGCTGCTCGAACATCCGGCTGTCGGTCTTGCGGGGGTCGTCGGTGTGCGCAACCTGCTTCATGGCGAGAATGTCAGGGCCTACATCACGCTCAAACCGGGTGCTGAACCGCCCGATGACAGCGAACTGATCGCATTTGCCCGTCAGCATGTGGGATACAAGGCGCCGGAGGAAATTGTGGTTCTCGATGACATGCCGCTGGTCGGCGACGGCAAGGTCGACCGTGTCCTGTTGAAGAAATGGGCAGCGGAGGAAAAGGACGCCCATCACGGCTGAATGCGGGTGTTGCCATCGTCACAGTCGGAAACCCGGGATCAGGTCTATCGCGGTTTTGAGGGCCACATGCTAAGGACATACTGCAAGGCAATGGCCGCAAAACTTTGGCCACCGGTCAATATCGATCAGGGAATGGGAGGTCACCGGCGGCATGGCGCAACACACACTCCGGGTCTACACAGACTACCGCAGCCCATACGCTTATCTCGCCAATGCGGATATTTTGGCACTGGGCGAGCGCGATGATGTCAGTCTGGACTGGTACCCCTATATTCTGCCGATCGAGCAGTACCTGGGTACGGAAGACAGCAGGACGGGGCATCAGTGGCGCCGTATAAAGTATGCCTATAAGGATGCACGTCGATTGGCGGAAGACGACGGCCTCGTCCTTTTCGGCGCGAAACGCATATTCGACGGCTATTTGTCATCGGCGGGTTTGTTGTTTGCCAAGGCAAACGGCTTCTTTCCGGCCTACCATGCGCTGGTTTTTTCCCAATTCTTCAAACGCGAACTGGAACTCGACGATCTGGATGCAATGGCTGCGGCCGTCAAAGAAGCCGGCGGTTCGGACGCAGCATTCCGTGATTATGCCGAGGGCGAGGGCCGTGATGCGGTCAAAGCCGTTATTTCGGAGGCCGAAGACATGGGCGTGTTTGGCGTGCCCATGTTAGTATTGGATGACGAGCTCTTCTGGGGGCGCGAGAAGATACCCATGGTGATCAAGCGGCTGGAGGCTGGTGCCGGTTAAGAAGTCTGGCGCGCTTTCATTATCGCGCCCCAACTGTCAGTGAACCCGGAACCTGCGATATGATTTTGAAGAACAACAAGAACATCCAGAAACGGAGCTTTTGTTTGACGCCCATTGAAATGCCGCAATCGGCGATCGTGGCGGTATCGCTTCGCAAAAAACCAGTCTGCGGGTACCGTTGGATTTGCTAAGGAACCATGCCGGATCTCGAAAAGACATTCAGACCCCATGACGGCAAACCGGATACGGTCGACGGGGTTTTCAGCGAAACCGAGGTCGGGCTTGCAAATCGCAATCACGGTCTGTTGCTGGAGACGCTCAAACTCGACATCACTCCGACCGGCACACACTATCTGCTCAATCATTTCGATGTGCCGCTTCTCGATGCGCAAAGCCATTCGCTGACGTTTTCCGGTGCGTTCGATGCGCCCTATGAACTGACCATTGCGCAGATCAGAGCGCTGCCTGAAATCACCATGCCGGTCACGATGGAGTGTGCCGGAAACGGTCGTGCGGGCGTCTCGCCGCGGTCGTTCTCGATGCCCTGGCGCTATGAGGCGGTCGGCACATCCGAATGGACGGGCACGCCGTTGGCGCCGCTGATTGAAAAGGCCCAGCCGCAGGCCGATGTCGTTGAGTTTTCCTTTACCGGCGCCGACTACGGCTTCGACATGGGCGAGCCGCATTTTTTTGGCCGGAGCCTTACCCTGCAACAGCTGCAGGATCTCGATGTCATGCTCGTCCATGGTATGAACGGTGCGCCGCTGTTGCCGCAACACGGTGCGCCGCTGCGGCTGATCGTGCCGGGCTGGTACGGGATGGCGAGCGTCAAATGGCTCACAGAGATCGAGGCGCTTTGCGAACCCTATCAAGGGTTCCAGCAGATGCGCACCTATCGCTTCAAGGCGAACAAAGAGGACGCTGGAAGACCGGTCCAGGCGATGCGGGTGAAGTCGCTGATGCTGCCGCCGGGTGTACCCGACTGGAAGACCCGCCGCAGATACGTAAAGGCCGGGCCTGTCGATCTCATGGGGCGCGCGTGGTGCGGCGCTGGCAGAACGGTTGTGCGTGTTGAGGTCGAGGTGCTGGGCGAATGGAAGGATGCGGTGCTGCAGCCAAACCCAGACAAGCATGCCTGGTCGAAATGGACCTTCCCTTGGGATGCGCAACCAGGTGAATACGTGCTGCGTTGCCGGGCAACAGATTCGGGCGGTGAGACACAGCCGCTTGAGCCACCTTGGGATCTTTCCGGTTTCGCCAACAATGCCGCCCATTGCGTGTATGTATTTGTGGAATAGAAAGCTGTAGCCTCCGTCCGCTGCAGTTGGTCCAAAGAGCGCAAGGAAAGTGGATTTGACCGATTTCGAAATCCGGCGGGCAAATGAAGACGACGCCCCGGCGATTTACGACATCCACCGCAGCTCAATCCTGACGCTCGGTCCCGGTACCTATACGGCTGAGGAGTGCGAAAGCTGGGCCTTCGGGCTGACGGTCGAGGGATACAGGACGAACATGACGAAGGACGGCGAAGTGTATCTCGTGGCTGAAGACGCCGTGGACGCACTCGGCTTCAGCTCCTTCAAGGACGATGAAGTGACGGGGCTTTACGTGTATCCAAGTGCAATCCGGAGGTCTGTCGGCACATCACTGCTCGCCGATGCTGAACAACGCATTTTTGCCGCAGGGTCCGACCGCATCAGGATCAGCGCAGCGCTTTCTGCGTTGGATTTTTACCGCGCTCAGGGATATGCAATTGACCACCGACGGCTCTGGAAGACGCGTGGCGGCCTGGAAATCACCGTTTGCGAAATGGTCAAGAGCACGCGTTAAGATCCGAACGCCCATGCACGCGTTGATCCGCAGGCTCTGAAATCGGTTCAGCTTTCCAGAAAACGAAGATCTTCCACTTCGTATTCGACCCGCCCGTCGCGCGCCGGACGGATCTTTTTTGCATCCCAACAGGTCTTGGCTTGATCAATGTCGAGGGCCGGATTGGCGTCACGGAAGTCGCGCAGGTATTGCAGGTAGTTATTGCACGCAGCAATTTCCCGGCGAAACGCCGGGTCGTCCTTGCGCGCTTCCAGCATCCACCAAGCCTCGACGGCATCGTTCAGCGTGCGCCCGGCGTTGGCTTTGACCCAGGCCATGAAATCCCCATGGCAGACAAATCCGGAACCGATTGTTCGTTTGAAGAAGCCGCGCACATTGGGTCCGAAGGAAATGTTGTCCGTGATCGGTGTTTCGGGCGTCAAGCTGGACGACGACCAGTTAAAGCGACTTTTCGCCAAGCGCCGCCGCGGTGTCGTTTCTGCTTCTTCCCCCTCCAGCCGACGTGCAACTCTTTTCCGCAATTCGTCCTTCAGGCCGCTTGCAGGCAAGCCAAGCGCTTCACAAAACTGCTGCAGGCTGGCGACCGGCCAGTACCAGCGCTCGAATTCCGCCCGGCTCATGAGCGGGTCAACGGGTGGGCGTGTTTCTTCAGGACAGGGTGCCATGCGCCGGAACTATGTCGAAACGCCCCGCAGTCAAGTCGCGGTGGTTTCTCATTGGGGCGTCCATTGGGCGGCGACGCCAAGATTGCCCGACGGCCAGCTTATTCGCGGCCGGCGCGCCACTCCTTGAAACGCATTGTTGCGTTTGCGCCGAGCCAGGCGATCGGTTCGGGCGGAAGCGGGCGCGGTTCGGCTTCGGCGAGCAACGCTGCGACGGTATCACTTTCAACGCCGCTGGCCAGTTCCGCAGCCGCAAGGCCCGACAAGGTTCCCTTTGCTGTGCCAAGCCCATTCTGGCAGCAAGCAGAAAAGATGCCTTCATCGATTTCGCCGAAGGCCGGAACGTTGTTCCAGCTCAGGCATAGATGACCGCCCCAGCAATACTCGAATTCAAGGTCGGGCAGCGTATCGAACCGGTCGCGGAATTTGCGCCTGTGGAGCATCGCTATGGACTGCAGCGACCGGTCGGATACCTGCATTGATGGGTTATAGGTGAAGCGCGACCGCACGACGATGCGATCGCCGCCGGTGCCCGATATACGCCGCACCGTGACGCCCATCGGATCGGCGGGCGTAACGGACCAGCGTCGCTCGCCGCCAAGGGTATTGATCTGCGTTTCGGTCATCGCACGGGTCATCGAGGCGTAGGTGAACACGTGCATAAGGCGGCGCTTGAAAAAGCCGAAACTTTCGGCATGACCGTTGACAGCCAGAATGACCTTGGGTGCTTCGACAGCCCCGTTATGCCCTTTCAGTGTCCAAGTGCCGGATGACCGCTGCAGGGCCAATACCGGGCTTTTCTCGTAGAGAGAAATCCGCGATGAAAGGCCGTCGGCGAGTGCCCGGATATAGGCGGCCGGCTGGATCATCACCGCTCCGGCCTGCACACGCCGCACGCGGTGATGATCCAGCCGGCCGCCTATATCCGGGCACTCGCCGACGGCCTTTCATCGCGGATTTCTCTCTACGAGAAAAGCCCGGTATTGGCCCTGCAGCGGTCATCCGGCACTTGGACACTGAAAGGGCATAACG
>JBCCOK010000085.1:0-13828 GCA_039025395.1 Pseudomonadota bacterium | reverse complement strand
GTTGGTTTGCGCTTGTGGTGGGATGGCACCACGGCACGCAACCCCGCCTGGTCAGGAACCAAAATCGCCTCGGTCAAATGTTCCGATCTAACCCAGATTTGCTCTAAAATCAGGTGCGTATTGTCGCGGCCCGGTGGAGGATTTTCTGCGCCTGCTTCAGGTGTGGTTTATCGACCATCTGTCCATCGAGACTGAGGACGCCAGCACTATCGCCTGCGTCTTCAAAGAGCGCGACAATGCGGCGGGCTTTGTCTATGGCGGCCTCGGACGGCGTGAACAGACGGTTGATGACGTCCACTTGCGAGGGGTGGATGGCCATTTTGCCGCCAAAGCCGTCGCGCACTGCCGCCCGGCATTCGCGCTCAAGCCCATCGATGTTTTTAAAGTCGACAAATACCGTGTCGATCGCATCGACCCCGGCAGCCGCTGCGGCCAACAATGTCACCGTTCGGGCATAGCGGAACAGATCCGTGTAGTGCCCATCCTCTGAGCGGCTGGCTTCAACGCCAAGATCGGCCGACAGGTCTTCGGCTCCCCATGAAAGGGTCTTGAGACGGTTTGACATCCCGCCATAAGTGGACGCATTCAGCGTGCCTTTTGCAGTTTCCGTTACCAGCGCATGAATGTCAGTTCTGCCTTCTTCAAGTCCCGCCTCGGCTTCATGCACCGCGATCATCATCGAGAGTTGCTGCACGTCCGCACCACTCTCGGATTTTGGCAGAAGCACGCCGTCAGGCCGGGCCCCAATGACGGCGGCAAGGTCCTCATCGACAATGCCCGACGTCAGCGGATTAACCCGCACGACCAGCATCGGCCGTTTGTCGTCCCCAGCGGATCGCGCTGCTTGCAGGTATGACCGCGTTTTCTCGCGCGCCCCGGTTTTCTGCGAGGCGGACACGGAATCTTCCAGGTCGATGATGAGACAATCCGCGTCTGTCGACAGGGACTTCTCCAGCTTACGCTCCGAATCACCGGGAACAAAAAGCCAGGAACGCACGGTTAGGTCTCTTTCTTCTTCATCATCGCCTGCCGTTTGCAACTGGCAACCATCACGTCGTGCTGATTGAAGCCGCGATGTTCGAATTCGACGATACCGCGATCGCTTTTTGATTTCGATTCCCGCACTGATATGACCTCTGTTTCCACCCGCAGGGTATCGCCGTGAAACATCGGATGCGGGAAGCGGACATCGGTCATTCCCAGATTTGCAATCGTTGTGCCGACAGTTGTGTCGTTGACCGATATTCCGATCAATAAACCCAATGTAAACATGGAGTTGACGAGCGGTTTTCCCCATTCGCTCCGGGCAGCATAATCGAAATCGATATGCAGCGGCTGTGGATTAAGCGTCATGTTTGAAAACAAAATGTTGTCGCTCTCGGTGACGGTTCGCCGCAATTCGTGTGCGATAACCTGTCCTGGCGAGAATTCCTGCAGATACAGTCCTGGCATCAACGCTCTCCGTACGCCGTGGAGGATAGGCGAGGGCTCAACTGCCCGCAAGCCGTTAAGGGATATGGTGAACCGATCGTAAACCTTTTGCCCATAGGGTTTATTCAGCTTGGCGAGGATATTGAGTTTTTTCGATGATTGTCAGAAAGTTTTTGCAATGGTCCGAGACAGCGGGTGCACGCGAAAGGGCCCGTGCGGCGGGTGCATTATCACGCGCGTTCATTTGCAGTGAATTGTCGGTAGAGGAGACGCGAGCAGCGGAAGCGGCAATGGCGCTCTTGCTCGACGACCCGTCGCCGATGGTGAGACAAGCCATGGCAGAGGCGCTTGCGACCAGCGGTCATGCGCCGCGTTCCGTCGTTCATGGACTTGCCAAGGATCAGCTTGATATAGCCGGCATCATCGTATCGTGCTCGCCGATGTTCAACGATCAGGATTTGATCGAGTTGGCGGCCGATGGGCGGCCCGGTATTCAGCGGGCGATTGCCATGCGTCCTCAAGTCAGTCCTGCCGTTTGCGCCGCGCTGGCCGAAGTCGCAGGGCGTTTGCCGGTCAGCGAGATGCTTGACAACAGCTCGGCAAGATTAGCTGACACGACACTGCGGAGAATTACGGAACGGTTCGGTCACGAACCGGAGATACGGGCGCGTCTGCTCGACCGGGCAAAGCTTCCGTGCGACGTACGCCATTCACTGATCATGCGTGTCAGCGATGCGCTCGCCAATGCGGAATTTGTTGCCACCGTCGTTGGTCGCCGTAGGGTCGAGCGTATCGCCGAGAATGCCTGTCAAAATGCGACGCTTTATCTTGCCGGCAGCATTTCGGATGAAGAAATCCGGGCGCTGGTCGAGCATCTGCGGTCCGTCGGTAAACTAACGCCTGCATTCCTCATGCATGCGCTTTGTATCGGCAATATTGATTTCTTCGCGTCGGCCATAGGCAATGTAGCCGGTGTAAACGACAAGCGGGTGCAGGGCATTCTGGTCGATGGCAAACGCAATGCCATTCAAGCGTTATATGCGGCGGGCGGAATAGAAAGCAGCGTCGGCGATGTGTTTGTTACGGCGACACTGCTTTGGCGCGATGCCACAAGGGCACAACGGCGAACCAACGCTATGCGGATAACCGAAGCGCTTATCGAACACTATGCAGGCGAGCCGGAAGATTCTGCCATTGCGGAACTGCTTGCGATGGTTGAACGAATGAACCTTGATTTTCGTCGCCAAGCGGCAAAAGATTACGCAGTTTCAATGACATGCGAAGCAGCTTGACGGCGGTCTGCTCAGATATCGAGATCTTCAACGAATTCCGCGCGGTCCTGGATAAACCGGAAGCGCGCGTCGGCTTTTGTCCCCATCAGATTATCGACGGTCTGTCGGGTTTCGTCCGGCTCAGCTTGATCGATACCAACCCGCAATAGCGTCCGCTTCTCCGGGTCCATCGTCGTCTCTTTCAACTGGGCGGGCAGCATTTCTCCCAGACCCTTGAAGCGGCCGATGTCGATCTTTCCCTTGCCCTTGAATTCGGTCTCCAGCAGTTCCGCACGATGGTCGTCATCCCGAGCATATAGCGTCTTGCCGCCTTGCGTGATGCGATAAAGCGGCGGAACGGCGAGATAAAGATGACCTCCGCTGATCAGTTCGGGCATCTCCTGGTAGAAAAACGTTATCAGAAGCGATGCGATGTGCGCGCCGTCCACATCTGCATCCGTCATGATGATAACCCGGTCGTAACGTAGGTCGTCCTCCCGGTATTTCTGCCGCGTTCCGCATCCGAGCGCCTGAACAAGATCGGCAATTTGCTGGTTTGCGCCGAGTTTGTCGCGACCCGCGCTTGCAACATTGAGGATCTTGCCGCGCAGTGGCAGAATAGCCTGATTGGCCCGGTTTCGTGCCTGCTTTGCTGAGCCGCCCGCCGAATCCCCCTCGACGATAAAAAGCTCGGCGCCCGCAGCAGAGTTTTGCGAACAGTCCGCAAGCTTGCCCGGAAGCCGCAGCTTTCGCACAGCAGTCTTACGGTTGACTTCCTTTTCCTTACGGCGCCGTACGCGTTCTTCAGCCCGTTCGACAACCCATTCGAGGAGTTTCGCGGCTTCCTGGGGGGAGTCGGCCAGGAAGTGGTCGAACGGATCGCGCACTGCGTTTTCGACAATACGCTGCGCTTCGACCGTGGCCAGCTTGTCCTTGGTCTGGCCGACGAATTCGGGTTCGCGTACGAACACGGACAACATGCCTGCGATCGAGATCATGACATCATCGGTCGTAATCATTGAGGCGCGCTTGTTGCCCGTAAGTTCGGCATAAGCCTTCAGGCCTCGGGTCAGCGCGAGCCTAAAACCGGCTTCATGGGTTCCGCCCTCCGGCGTCGGTACGGTATTGCAGTAGGAATTGACGAAGGCGTCGCCGGTATACCATGTCACAGCCCATTCTACGCTGCCGTGTCCGCCTTTCTTGTCCGACCGTCCGGAGAAGATATCGCGATTGATCTTGTGTTCCGATCCGATGGTTTCGCTGAGATAGTCCTTCAATCCGCCCGGGAAATGAAACACTGCCTTGGCAGGCGTTTCACGCTTGTCGCCGAGTAGCGAAGGATCGCAGTTCCAGCGTATCTCGACGCCGCCGAAAAGATAGGCCTTGGAGCGTGCCATCTTGAAAAGGCGTGCCGGTTCAAACCGCGTATTCTTGCCGAATATCTCGGCATCGGGGTGGAAACGGACGCGGGTGCCGCGACGATTGTGCACCTCACCCAGGTCTTCGAGCTTGGCGCTCGGAACGCCGCGCGAAAAGGTCTGGCGGTAGAGGCGCCGATTGCGTGCGACTTCGACTTCCAGCTTGTCCGAGAGAGCATTCACGACAGACACACCCACACCATGCAGGCCGCCCGACGTCTCGTAGACTTTTGAATCGAACTTCCCGCCGGCGTGCAGGGTTGTCATAATGACTTCGAGCGCCGACTTGTTCTTGAACTTGGGATGCGGATCGATCGGGATGCCGCGCCCGTTATCGGTGACGCTCAGATACCCTTCGCCGTCCAGCTCGACCTCAATGAAGTTGGCATGTCCGGCGACAGCTTCGTCCATTGAGTTGTCGATGACCTCAGCGAAAAGATGGTGGAGCGCGCCGGCATCAGTGCCGCCAATATACATACCCGGCCGGCGCCTGACGGGCTCAAGCCCCTCGAGGACTTCGATGTCGGCTGCCGAGTAGGCGGCTTCATGATTTCCCGTCTCCGTTGCTGTCTTGTGGCTGCCGTTCTTCTTCACAGCGGTCTTTGCTGCCGCGCCTCGCGCTTCTTTCCTACCGGAGGCCTGAGACGAAGCCGTCGTCGTGTCGATGCCTGCAAAAAGATCGTTTGTATCGTCCATGAAACGGAATATGCCTCGTGTTCGATGGAGTGCCGGACGCGGGCCTGTCGCCGCAGAGAAGCACGCGGTTTGATTCGATTTGAATAAAGTTTGCCAGAATCGATCGCGATTTGCGAGACTCTTGTTTTATTTCATGGCTTTATGATGCATTTGGCGGCACCAGCCGCGATCGTAAACACGCAAAGTAACGCGGCGTAGCCGCGTAACTTTGAAACGCGTTTCAATCTGCTTGCTCCGTCAGGACCGTCCCGATATGGGAATGTAGTCGCGCAGTGTTTCGCCGGTATAGAGTTGGCGCGGGCGACCGATCTTTTGATGCGGATCCTCGATCATTTCCTTCCATTGGGCGATCCAGCCGACGGTGCGGGCAAGTGCGAAGAGCACGGTGAACATCGTTGTCGGGAAACCCAATGCTTTCAGAGTGATACCGGAATAGAAATCGATATTCGGATACAGCTTCTTTTCGATGAAGTATTCGTCGGTCAGCGCGATCCGTTCCAGTTCGATGGCGACATCAAGCAGCGGATCGTCCTTGATACCAAGCTCTGCGAGAACCTCATGGGTGGTTCGCTGCATGATTTTGGCGCGCGGGTCATAGTTCTTGTAGACCCTGTGGCCGAAGCCCATAAGGCGGAACGGATCATCCTTGTCCTTGGCCCGGGCAATATACTCCGGAATATGTTCCACGCTGCCGATCTCCGACAGCATATTGAGCGCTGCTTCGTTGGCGCCACCATGGGCGGGACCCCACAGACAGGCAATTCCAGCCGCAATGCAGGCAAAGGGGTTCGCGCCTGACGATCCTGCAAGCCTTACGGTCGAGGTCGATGCGTTCTGCTCATGATCGGCGTGGAGGATGAAGATCCGGTCCATCGCACGCGCCAGAACGGGATTGACCTCATACTCTTCGCAGGGAACGGCAAAGCACATGCGCAGGAAATTGGATGCGTAGTCCAGATCGTTCTTCGGATAAACGAACGGCTGACCTATGTGGTACTTGTAGGCCATCGACGCAATCGTCGGCATTTTGGCAATCATTCGCAGGCTGGCCACCATGCGTTGATGCGGATCGGTAATGTCCGTTGAGTCGTGATAGAACGCGGACAACGCGCCGACGACCCCGCACATGATAGCCATGGGATGGGCATCACGCCGGAAGCCGGTGAAAAACCGCGACATCTGCTCGTGGATCATTGTGTGACGGGTGACGCGGAAATCGAAATCGGCCTTTTGCGTTTTGGTCGGGAGTTCGCCGTAGAGCAGCAGATAGCAGACTTCGAGAAAATCACCGTGTTCGGCAAGCTGATCAATGGGGTAGCCGCGATGCAGCAACACACCCGCATCACCGTCGATATAGGTTATTTTAGATTCACAGGATGCGGTTGAAGAATATCCCGGATCATAGGTAAACGTACCGGTTTCCCTGTAAAGACTGCCGATATCGATGACTTCTGGGCCAACCGATCCATCGAGCACCTGTAGTTCCACATCGCTGCCATCGACAGAGAGCTTTGCCATTGTTTCCGCCATATTGGTCCCCTTGTAAAACGGTTCAAAACAGGATCTGGAGCGGAGTGCCCAAGTCCGGATGGATTTATCGTGCGCTGTTGCTAGCCGATTTCACGGGCGCTGCCAAGCAAGGCAATGGTGTAATTGTGCGATGCAGCGTAACAGTGAGACATTTGCTGGCGCCAAAGCAGACGGCCCAAGACCCAATGCCGATGAGTACGGTCTAGAAGCGTGTCCGGCAGGTAGCCGTATTGCTCGGTTGGCCGGAGAATTCCACCTAACACCCTTGCGAATTCAACCAGTTGCCAACGATAAGGAACATACCGCACACCCAGCAAAATTTCCAGTGCCGCGGCTCAATTCAACTGATCTTGAATGCGTGCCAAGGCCTCATCACGACCCAGAACCGCAACAACGTCGAATACACCGGGTGATGTTGTCCGCCCGGTAAGCGCGGCCCGCAGAGGCTGCGCGACCTTGCCCAGCTTGAGATCGGATTTCTCGGCATAGGCACGGATTGTTTCTTCGAGTGCATCAACCGTCCAGTGCGGCGTTGCTTTGAGCAGCGGATAGAGCCCGCGCAAGACATCACGGCCGCCGTCGGAAAGGATTTTCTCGGCCTTGTCGTCGTTGACGAGCGGCCGCATTGCGAAAAGAAACCGGGCACCCTCTGCCAGTTCAACGAGTGTTTTTGCACGCTCTTTCAGTCCGGGCATCAGTGCGACAAGGCGTTCACGGACATCCTCGTCCAACCGGTCAGTGAAAAACGTACCGTCCTCCATGTGCGGCAGAATGGCGATCAGCGCCCGGGTCAGTTCCTCATCGTCACCGTTGCGAATGTAATGGCCATTGATCGCTTCCAGCTTTTTGATGTCAAAGCGGGCAGCGGCCTTGTTGACGTCGGCAATGTCAAACCAATCGATCATCTGCTGCATCGAAATGATCTCATCATCGCCGTGGCTCCAACCAAGCCGGACCAGATAATTGCACAGTGCGTCCGGCAGGTATCCCATGTCCCGGTAGGCTTCCGCACCCAGGGCACCATGCCGTTTCGACAGTTTTGCTCCGTCCGGCCCGTGGATCAGCGGAATATGCGCCATTCTCGGAACCGTCCAGCCCATCGCCTGATAGATGATCGCCTGACGTGCGGCATTGGTGAGGTGGTCGTCTCCGCGAATGACGTCGGTCACGCCCATGTCGTGGTCGTCAACAACCACGGCGAGCATGTAAGTCGGGCTGCCGTCCGAGCGTAGAATGATGAAGTCATCGAGATCGGCGTTGGGAAAGGACACGTCGCCCTGGACCTGATCAGCCACGACGGTTGCTCCTTCTCGTGGCGCCTTGATGCGGATCGCCGGTGCAACGCCCTGCGGCGCGTCGCCTGGATCGCGGTCCCGCCACCGGCCGTCGTAACGCGGCGGACGGCCCTCGCCACGGGCCTTCTCGCGCATCTCGTCCAGTTCCTCAGGTGTGGCATAACATGGATAAGCCTTGCCGGCTTTCACCAGTTCCTCGGCAATTGCGCGGTGGCGGTCAATCCGCGAAAACTGCGAGACCGGTTCGCCGTCCCATGAAAGTCCCAGCCAGTTCAGTCCTTCCAATAGTGCCGCGACCGCTTCTTCCGAGTTGCGGCTGCGGTCCGTATCCTCGATGCGCAGGAGCATTCTGCCGCCGCGGTTCTTTGCGTAAAGCCAGTTGAAAAGCGCTGTCCGCGCGCCGCCGATATGCAGAAACCCGGTCGGCGAGGGCGCAAAGCGTGTGACAATATCTCCCGGCATGGCGGTTTCCTGACTTTTATTGCATCTGCTGCGGAATGGCGCGTCATGTAGCACACCAATTGCTCAGCGCAAGCGCCGCCTGAAGGCTTTGCGATCATCGCCATGACATGCAATGATCATAAGTTGTAGCGTCAATCAGATACACCAAAGATGAGCGTCTTCGATACGACGGGAAAATCGCGCCGGCGTGATGGATCGTCCAGCCAATTCGCAGCGCATGCCGATGTGGAAGGACCGAAACTGTACAGAGGGCAGGCGTGGCTTAACAGGCCTTGGCGCGCCTTGCATTCGGCTATTCGAAAGGAAAGGGAGGGTGCTCAGGCAATTCTGCTGCTTCCGGTGGCGATGGCGTCCGGCGCCGCCTTGTGGTTCAGCACCGATGAAACGCCAAGCATCGGCCTCTTATGCTGTGCGTTTCTGGTTGCGGTTGCCTGTCGCGCTTTCGTCAGCAGCGGCCGCTTGTCGCTCGCCACAACGCTATCGGCCGGCCTGCTGGGTGGCATGATTGCGGCTGATTTTGAAACGCGGCGGGCGGGAACGATCCTTCTTGACAGCCCTTTGACCACGCACATCCAGGGCGAAGTCGTCAGCCGCGACATCGATTTCCGGGATCGCTGGCGCTACACGATCGACGTCATCACAACTGCAGACCCGGAGATCAGGCGTCCACCGAAGCGGGTACGCCTTGTGGCGCGTTCAAAGCACGAGCCGATTGACATTGGCGGTGATATTGCCGGGACGGCGCGCCTTCAACCGCCATCGGGACCAGCTCTTCCCGGCAGTTTCGATTTTTCCTTCCATGCGTATTTTCAGGGCATTGGCGCGCATGGCTTCTTCTATGGTGCACCGCAGGCAATGCCGGCATCTGAAAATCCGGAGGATGAACCGGCCTTACGCACGATTGCCAGGGAACTGGAGCGGTTACGCGAGGCAGTCTCAAGCCGCGTCCGCGATGTCTTGCCTGGGGACGCGGGTGCGCTTGCGAGCGCACTGACAGTTGCCGACCGGCGCGCGATCGACCCGGCGACTGTCGAGGCGCTTCGCGCCAGCGGGCTTGCACATATCCTTGCCATTTCCGGATTGCACATGGCACTTGTGGCAGGAACATTCTTCTTTCTGGTCCGTGCGGGTTTCAGCCTCTTTCCGGCGGTTACCCAACGTTTGCCGGTAAAGAAGGTTGCCGCAGCCGGCGCCTTACTTATCGCGGCCTTTTATCTGGTCATTTCGGGGGCGAGCGTTGCAACCCAACGCGCATTTATCATGCTGGCCATCGTGCTTTGTGCCGTGCTTCTGGACAAGCGGGCCCTAACCATGCGCAACGTCGCGCTTGCGGCCATTGCCATCATGCTGATAACGCCTTCGGCGGTGGTCGGCCCGGGTTTTCAGATGTCGTTTGCGGCGACGGCGGCGCTGGTTGCCGTTTATGTGATGTGGGATCAACGCCGGTTTGCCGGAACGGGTGCAGAGCACAATGCGGTTCTCGATGGCGTGCGTCTGATCCTGGTGTTTTTCACCGGTCTCGCGCTGACTTCGCTCGTGGCAGGCATCGCGACGGCTCCGTTCTCCATATACCATTTCAACCGGATTGCGTCTTACGGACTTCTCGCCAATCTTGCGGCCATGCCGATTGTGACATTCGTCGTTATGCCGTTCGGATTGTTCGCGATGCTGACAATGCCGTTCGGCCTTGAGCGCTGGCCCTTGGTCATTATGGGGGAGGGGCTTGATGCCGTGGTTGCGGTCGCCCGGTTCGTGGAAGGCCTCGGCGGTGTGGTTGTTGTCGGGCGCATAGGCGCGCATGCATTGATCGTATTGATCGCCGGGTTTGTGCTGTTTGTTCTGGCGCGCACGTGGTTGCGGGCCATTGGGCTCCTCATTGTGGCCTTGGCCCTTTCGTTTATCCTGTTTTCTGACCCGGGCCGATTGCCGGAAATCGTCATCGCAGAGGATGGCGAAATGGTCGGTCTTGTTTTGCCGGACCGGATTGCCACCAACCGCAAACGGCCTCCAAAATTCATTTTTGAACAATGGCAGCGTGCTTATGCAATTGCCGGTCATGCATCGCCAGGCAGCCTGGATCTGCCCGACAATACCCTCACCGGCAGCCAGGCGTTGAACCTTGTCTTCAATCATCTGGATGGTGGCGAACCAGGGTTTTCATGCTTGCCGGATCGCGCATGCGCAGCGGTAACTCAAACCGGTCGGCGGATCATCGTTGTTGAAGATCTGGTGTTGATCGGGGCGGCCTGTGACGATGCGGATATTGTCGTCACTTCAAAGCGCATTACCATGAGCCAATGTTTATCGGGTACGCCCCTCATCACCGGGCGAACGCTGCGGACAAGCGGTGCCCTCGAGATTGATTTCGATGGACCAGCGGATGACATTGTCATTCGATCGGCGGAAGGCGGCATTTACCGGGCCTGGACGAAACACCGATACTACGATTGGCGAACCCGGTCTTTCCAAAGGGAGTGAAACAGGTGCTGCGCTCCAAACGGTTCAGTGATACTTGCGGATCAGCCCAACGAGCTTGCCCTGGATCTTCACGCGATCCGGCCCGAAGATACGAGTCTCATAGGCCTGATTTGCCGCTTCAAGCGCGATTGACGCACCCTTGCGGCGGAAACGCTTGAGCGTCGCTTCTTCGTCATCGACAAGTGCAACCACGATCTCGCCCGGATTGGCGGTGGCGGTGTTTTTGATCACGACCGTATCACCATCGAAAATTCCGGCCTCGATCATCGAATCGCCTTTAACCTCGAGCGCATAGTGCTCGCCGCTCGAAAGCATCTCAGGTGGGACCGTGATATTGTGGGTCACATTTTGAATGGCAGAAATCGGAACACCTGCAGCAATCCGTCCCATAACAGGGACGCTTGCCGCTTCTTCGGAATCTTCTGCCAATGCGATCGGCTCGGGCTTTGGGGCCTGTTTTCCGAGGCTGCCCTCGATGACGCTTGGCGAAAAGCCCTTCCGCGCGTGCGTGGGCGGTATCATCGTGTCGGGAAGCCGCAAGACTTCCAGCGCGCGTGCCCGGTTGGGAAGCCGGCGAATGAACCCACGCTCTTCGAGCGCCGTGATAAGCCTGTGAATCCCGGACTTGGACGCGAGATCCAGCGCTTCTTTCATTTCATCGAAGGATGGCGGAATGCCGCTTTCTTTCATACGCTCGTGAATGAAAAGCAGCAGTTCATGTTGTTTGCGCGTCAGCATGGCGAGTCCCGAATCGGAAGAAACAAATACAGAACATACACTATATGTTCGATTTGTGTTCTGCAAGTGTTGTGACTTTGCCCGACACAGGTGAACGAATGGTGAAGCTCGCGTTGGTTTGGCTTTGATGGCGATATTCGGACCGTTTTGATGAAAAAACTTTGGTCTCAAAAGAGCAGGTTTTCGCCGGGTGTTGCCGGAAGGGCTTTCTGGCTGCTCGCGGGATCATCGCATTTTCACACAATCAAGAGACCGGTAGGGAACCGGAAAATGCACTTATAAGTTTATTCTTTTTTTCACAATTCTTTTCATGGTAGAGTCTTGTTGAAGCTGTTTTGATCTCGGAGCGGCTTCTTGATAGAGGTGCTCAGATCGTAAGCTTGCGCAGGCGGGCGGGATCGCTCCAATGCGTGGAATTTACAAATATTTCAGGGCCTTGTCGGCGCCTTGTGGCAGGGGACTACAATTGTTTGAATACGGTTTTATGACGAGAAACCTATGGAATTAGGCACCAGGAACAGAGACGTAGCGGCTCCGGTGCCAATTGAATTGTTGCCGTCTTTTCACTTCGATGCCGGCAGCTACGGGCGCTGGCGCCGTCTTGACGCCATCAACGAAGTTTATCGAGGCCTCTTCAGGTGCAGCATTTCACCAGATGACTGGCCAAAATGCACGAGCGCCGGATATGCACCTGTGCACCGCTTCCGTGCCTGGAGAGTCGGTGAAATGGCCGCCTCTTCTTTTGAGTATCAGCGACTGAACAAATGGCCGATTGAACGGATGGCATCCAATCTTAGCGAGATGCTGGTGTTGACGGTGGTCAGGAAAGGACGCCTGAACGCCGAGAGCGGGGATATTGCCAGGGTGCTGGGGCCGGGCGGGGTGAACCTTATGTGTCCCGGTACTCGGATCTATCGATCACCGGCTCGACCCTCAACTACAACTACGGCTACGGCGGGGGTGCGGTTGGCTCGACTTTCTTGAGTAGCGACGGCACATTCGAGCTGATCGATTCAGAGCTGTACGGGAACACGTCCCAAAATGGCAGCATGCTTAATCTACAAAGCTTCGACAACGTCACCATTTCCCGCAGTTCCCTCACCAACAGTTACAGTTACTACGCCTACGATCCCGTCGTCGTCGTTGATGAAGCTGATGTGTCGATCACGGATTCGACGTTCAGCGGCAACGATCTGGGGCCGGGCAGCTTTGGGAGCTCCGGCGCGCTCCTGACGTCCTACGCCTCCGACCTGGATATCGTCAACACGACGTTCGCCGACAACGAGAGGGTCGACAATATTCTCCGGCTCTATGGCGGGACGGCAACGCTCGATCAGGTCACCATCACCGCAAACCTCGTTGATACCTCGGGCTCCGGTACCAACGACGGCAGCGTCATTTATGCCGGTGAGGATGGCGGTACCGACGTGGAACTTCTCGTCTTTGACTCCCTGAAGCGACACTCGACTCGCTGATCATAACCGGTGGCAGAACAACCTCTGATGATGGTGCCGGAATTCTGGTCGAGGGTCCGACGACTGATATCCCCGAGGGTGGCCAGCTCACGCTGATCTCGAGCACCGTCACCGGCAACACTGCAGGGGGCTTTGGCGGTGACGGTGGCGGTATCTTTGTAGAGCAAGGCGCCAGCGCAGAAATCGTCACCTCGACGATTTCGGACAATGTCGCCAATGCTTCAGGCGGCGGTATCTATGTCGAAGATGGAGGCGGCGTCCACATCGTCAATTCGACCATATCCGACAACTATGCTGCGGCTGGCGGCGGCATGCGCGTCTTTGGCGACGCGACCGCGGTCAATGCGACCTTCCACGGCAATTATGCAAGCAACTACGTGGGTGGCGTCGACGTCACCCCAAGCGGCTCGCTTGACCTGGTCAACTCGACGATCACGGGCAACGTCTCCGGCAATCAATACGGGGGTCTCCGCGCGTTCGGCGGCAGCGATGTCGAGATCGGTAATTCGATCATCATCGGCAACTACAGCACGTCGCCCAGCGGAGATGACAACGTATCGGGGACCTACACCGATCTCGGCGGCAACGTTGTCAGCACCAGTTCCAATAATGTTGACGTGACGGATGTCTTTGACTCGACGGAGACCATCAACGGCGTATTGGCCGGGCAACTGGGGGACAATGGCGGGCCGGTCGAGACGGTGGCTCTGCTTGACAGCACGAACAACCCGGCCCGCGATGTCGGCGATGAAGACCTTCTTCCTGCCGATGGTTTCGATCTGGACAATGACGGCGATACGACGGAAAGCCTGCCCGTGGATGCCAATGGCGATCCGCGTCTGCTTGGCACCGGGATCGATGCAGGCGCCGTGGAACTGATCTGCTTTGCCCGGGGCACCGCCATCGCCACGCCCGACGGCGAACGCCGCGTCGAGCATCTGCGTATCGGCGATCGCGTTCTTACCGGCGATGGACGGGCGGTGCCTGCAAGGTGGATCGGCCGCCAGACGGTCTCGATGCGCTTCCAGATGCCG
>JBCCOK010000084.1:0-14937 GCA_039025395.1 Pseudomonadota bacterium | reverse complement strand
GACTGAATCATTTGACCGAGGCGATTTTGGTCGCTGACAAGGCGGGTTGCGCGCCGTGGTGCCAACCCACCACAAGCGTGAGCCAACGCAGTCAGGGAGCAAAATCGCCCGGCCCGTTTACCGAAGCTTTTCAACAGCTTCTTCCTCTCAAGGGTGGCGAAGTATCGGCCGATCGGCGTCGTTGCGCCGCTTGCCCGCATAACCACAACCCTCTTCGCGACGCGCCTAGCCGAGCGGACCGATCTTCCGCCATCAAATGCTTCAAGCTAAACCAGAAACGCTCTAAGCCCCATGTTGGTTGAGAGAGCAGATTCCACGGACCGGCCATCTTCCGGTGTTATGGAATCCGGGAAATTAGATAAGATAGACACAGCGAGGGTTGAGATGACCGACCGTACCAAGGTGCAAAAGCGCAAGACAGCCAGAGATTTCGATCCCAGGATCCTTGAGATTTTCGACGGCTACGTACACGGCAAGATCACCAAGCGCGAATTCGTGAATCGGGCCGGCATGTTCGCAGCCGCGGGCGTAACGGGGGCAATGATACTCGAGCAACTCAAGCCCGATTACGCGCTCGCTCAGCAGGTTGCGCCCGACGATCCGGCTATTGAGACATCCATCGTCGAATACGAAAGCCCGGACGGACACGGCACAATCAGGGGCCTCATGGCCAAGCCTGCGGGAGCGTCCGCCGAACTGCCGGCGGTACTGGTGGTTCACGAGAACCGCGGCCTTAACCCCTATATCGAGGACGTTGCGCGGCGCACGGCCAAGGCGGGCTATCTTGCCTTCGCCCCGGATGGCCTGACACCGCTCGGGGGCTATCCGGGCAATGACGACGAGGGACGCGAGATGCAGCGCAGCCTCGATTCCGCCAAGCTGATGGAGGACTTTTTTGCCGCGTTCGAGTTTCTCCGTGATCACCCTGATTCGACCGGCAGGGTCGGCTGCGTCGGCTTTTGTTACGGCGGCGGTGTCTGCAATGCACTTGCCGTTGCCTATCCGGATTTGGCCGCATCCGTACCCTTTTACGGCCGCCAGCCAGCAGCAGAAGACGTGCCTTCGATCGAAGCACCGCTGCTCATCCATTACGCCGGGCTCGACGACAGGATCAACGCGGGTTGGGAAGCCTACTCACGCGCATTGCGCGACAATCAGAAGGAATTCAGCGTTCACTTCTATCCCGGTGCCAACCACGGGTTCCACAACGACACGACACCCCGCTACGACGAAGAGGCGGCGTCGCTCGCTTGGGACCGGACGCTGGCCTTTTTCAACCAGCATTTGCACAACAGCTAAACGGTGGCTGACGGTGGGCGCGAAGCCTATAATATGAAGACCGTTTTCAATCGCAGCGCGCCTTTAAGCAGACGCGAAATTGAACTGACAGTGTGATCACCGGATGATATTGCCAATTCAGTTGCAAATCGGGAGCTTGATATGATTGTCGAGAAGCAGAGCCTTCCGCTTATCGCATGGTCAGTGGGGTTGGTTTCCGCTGCCATGCTGTTCAGCTTTGCGCTTGCTTGCGGGATGCCCTTCGCTGGTCTCGGAGCGCTCGCTGCAGTGGTCCTGCCTTTAAGACAAGCATTGGCGACAGCCACCCTCGGCTGGCTGGCCAATCAGATCGTTGGTTTCGGCTTTCTCGGCTACCCGGCAGACCCCGCGACAATCGCATGGGGCGTAGCGCTTGGCCTTTCCGCCATTGCAGCTGTGGCCGCTGCCAAAACGGTGTATCGGTTGAGCGCTAGATGGCCGTCAAGCACCCGGGCAGTATTCGCATTCGCCGCAGCGCTTGTCGCGCAACAGGCCGTTGTTTATGCCGCAAGCTGGCCATTGCCGTCACATCCGTCAGCATTTTCCCTGCCAGTCCTTGCAGAGATCGGTTGGACCAATGCACTGGCCTTCATGGTGCTCGGTCTTCTTTATCGCCTGGGCACAATGACGGGTCTCGCTCCGCTGCCACGTCAAGCGCACGGTTAGTGTTCGCATCGCGAAGTTAGACGGCGGGATCGGTGTTGGAGCAAGTCAGTGCT
Source organism: Pseudomonadota bacterium (assembly GCA_039025395.1). Classification (GTDB taxonomy): domain Bacteria; phylum Pseudomonadota; class Alphaproteobacteria; order Rhizobiales; family Rhizobiaceae; genus Hoeflea_A. Next base: position 12,901 of record JBCCOK010000084.1, on the reverse strand, counting down.
GCCTCGATCGCCGGTCCAGTCACGTACCCCACAAAACCTATCAGCGTGCCGATACAGCCGCGTGGACCAACCACGTTCATGGTCAAGCCTCCTGGTGGATGGTCTCCAACGCCGCCGAGATGGCATCCAGACCATCGGTCAGCGCTGCGGGGCCCGGCTGCAGAATAAGCGGCGACTTGATCTCGACAATTCGATTGCTCCGCACTGCCGGAATGGATTGCCAGCCTGGCCGCGCGGCGATTTTCTCAGGCCTGACTTTCTTGCCGCACCAGGAGGCGAGAATCAGGTCCGGGGCCGCAGCGATCACCTGGTCGGATGTGACAATCCGGTCAGATGCGGCGCCTTGGCACGCATGGTCCGGAAACGCCTCGCGCCCGCCGGCGATTTCGATGAGTTCCGCTACCCATTTGATACCTGAGATGATCGGGTCGTCCCACTCCTCGAAAAAGACTGTGGGTCGGGGCCTGTCTTCAACGCGCGCAGCGATCGTTGCCAACCGCTCTTCATACTGCCGCGCCAGCGCTTCGGCTTTCTCGGTCTGGCCGAGGGTCGCACCCAGATGCCGGATCATCGCGAGGATGCCGGCGATGTCGCGTTGGTTGTAGGCGACAACTGCAATCCCTGCGCGGATCAGCTCAGCGGCGATGTCCGCCTGCAAATCCGAAAATGTCAGAACAAGGTCCGGTTCAAGGGCGCGGATTTTCGGAATGTCGGCGGAGGTAAATGCCGATACCCTTGGCTTCTCACGCCGCACGCGCGCAGGCCGCACCGCATAACCGGACACCCCGACAATCCGATCCTCTTCGCCCAGCAGATAGATGGTTTCGACCGTCTCTTCGGTGAGGCAAACAATGCGCTCTGGCGGAAAGAACCTCATCTGTGGATTATCACCCCATCAACACCGCTCAAAACTCGATTCCAACCTGCGCCTTCACACCGGAACGAAACGGGTGTTTAACCACTTCCATCTCGGTCACCAGATCGGCAAAATCGATGAGGGCTTCCTTAGCATTTCGCCCGGTTATGATGACGTGCTTCATCTCGGGCTTTTGCTTCAGCGTTTCGATGACGTCGTCGACCGAAAGGTAGTCGTAGCGCAACACGATGTTGAGCTCGTCGCACAGCACCATGTCGTGTTTGTCATCGAGGATCATTGCCTTTGCTTTTTCCCAGGCCTGTCGTGCCGCTTCGATGTCGCGCTGCCGGTCCTGCGTTTCCCAGGTAAAGCCCTCGCCCATCGTTGCCAGGGTCACTTGATCTGGAAACGCTTCCAGCGCCTTGCGCTCACCGGTCCCCCATTTGCCCTTGACGAACTGAACGACACCAACCTTCATGCCGTTGCCGATAGCGCGGAAAACCATGCCGAAAGCCGCTGTGGATTTCCCCTTGCCCTTGCCGGTATGGACAATTGTCAACCCCTTTTCGATCGTCTTCGTTGCAATGATCTTGTCGCGCGCAGCCTTTTTCTTGCGCATCTTTTCGGCATGGCGCGCATTAAGCTCATCTTCGGACATCGGGCTTGTTTTTTCCGGTTTTTCAGCCATGGTTTGAAGCCCTTTCGCTGTTTTCGTCCGCAAGCGCACGCAAATCAAACTGCGCCGAGTTTGAACGCGGGGTCCACATGCCCCGGGTGATCGCTTCATTGAGCCGTTCGGCAAGTTCGCGCAGCGCCGGCCTGTTGTTTTCAGCCATGAAGTTGCGCACCGCGTCATCCACGACAAAGGCCTGGTAGACGGCTTCGAAATGATGCTCACGCACCGCGCCGGTGGTTGCTGAAAAGGCGAAGAGATAGTCGACCGTGGCGGCAATCTCGAAAGCACCCTTGTAGCCGTGACGCATCACGCCGGCGATCCATTTCGGATTGACCACGCGCCCGCGCACCACCCGCGCGATTTCCTCTTGAAGTGTACGGATGACCGGTTTTTCGGGTCGCGAGTGATCGTTGTGGTATACGATGGGCCGGGCGCCGCCAACTGTTTCGACGGCTGCCGTCATACCGCCTTCGAACTGGTAGTAGTCATCGCTGTCCAGCAGGTCGTGCTCGCGATTGTCCTGGTTCTGAACAACCGCTTCGACAGACCGGAGCCGTGTCTCGAAACTCTGCCTTTCCTGGCGGCCTTCGGCGGTTGCGCCATAGGCATAGCCGCCCCAGACGAGATAGGCCTCGGCCAGATCGGCCTGGTTTTCCCAGCCTCTTTCGTCGATCAGCGCCTGTAGGCCGGCGCCGTAGGCTCCCGGCTTGGAGCCGAAAACGCGGAACCCGGCCCGCTCTGCCGCCGCCGCTTCATCCAGACCATTATCGATCAGCGCCTGGCGCTCGGCCTGCATGCGTGCGGCAACCGGGTTGTCCTCGGCCGCCTCGTCCAGCGCACCGACAGCACGCACGGCCTTGTCGAACAATGCAATCTGATCGGGAAACGCATCGCGGAAGAAGCCCGATATGCGCAACGTGACATCAACACGTGGCCGGTCTAGCATCGCAAGCGGCATGATTTCGTAGCCGGTTACCCGCCGTGAGGCGTTGTCCCAAACAGGTTTCGCACCGATCAGCGCCAGTGCCTGGGCGATATCGTCACCGCCGGTGCGCATATTCGACGTGCCCCAGGCCGTCAGCCCGAAGGATGTCGGCCATTCGCCATTGTCCTGCGTATAGCGCGCAACCAGCATATCGGCCGACTTCTTGCCAAGCTCCCAAGCCGCTTGGGTCGGCACGCTGCGGCTGTCGACGGAATAGAAATTCCGGCCCGTCGGCAGAACATCGGCGCGTCCGCGAGTCGGTGCGCCCGATGGTCCCGGTTCGACGAAACGGCCATCGAGCCCCGTCAGAAGACCATCAATCTCAGTCCGGCCGCACGAAGCCACCGACGGTCGCAACGCCTCGTCCAGGCCTGTCAACACGGCAGACGTCTTGTCCCAATCATCACCGCATCGAAGCCTGCCGGAGACGAGCGCCTGTGCCGCCAGTTCAACCCGCTCGACTGTATCCCCAGTCGTGCGCCAGGGGTCATCGCTCAGCGCTTCAAGGATTTCAGGCTTCCTCGCATTCCACGGTTCTGACATGTCACAATCGAGCGGATCGAAACCAAGCTCAAAGTCCTCGGCAAGCGCCCGCTGCAGGCTCGCATCGGGTCCCTCACCGGAACCTCTCGGCACCCGAACGAGCGCACACAGGAGATCATCAAGCAATGAGCCTTGAGGCGACTGGCCGAAGATATGAAGCCCGTCGCGAATTTGCATTTCCTTCAAATCGCATAGATAGGCGTCTAGCTTTTCGAGCGCCGTGTCATCGTTGTCGTCAGATCCGATTCCGGCATCGGTATCGAGGCCAATATCGGCGATGAGGTCCAGGATTTGGACTTTCAGAAGCCGGAGGCGGCGCGGATCGCCGCCCGCCGCTTCGTAATATTCGTCAACAAGAGCTTCCAGATCCTTCAGCGGCCCATAGCTTTCGGCGCGTGTCAGGGGTGGCGTCAGATGATCGATAATGACGGCGGACGTGCGCCGCTTGGCCTGCGTGCCCTCGCCTGGATCATTGACGATGAACGGATAAATGTGCGGCAACGGTCCGAGCGCAGCTTCCGGGTAACAGTCCCCGGAGAGGGCAAGTGCCTTGCCGGGTAACCATTCGAGGTTGCCGTGTTTACCCATGTGTACGATTGCATCGGCCTCGAATTGCGAACGCAGATAGGCATAGAAGGCAAAATAGCCGTGCGGCGGAACCAGATCCGGACTGTGATAGCTTTCCTTGGGATCGATGTTGTAGCCGCGCGCCGGCTGGATGCCGATCATCACATTGCCGAAGCGGGACAGAGGCAATGCGAAGCCTCCGGCTGCTTCGTTGAAGAAAGGATCGCTCTGCGGGTCACCCCACCGCTCAGTAACCCCTGCTTGAACAGACGCGGGCAATACGTTGAAAAAGCGTAGATAGTCTTCGAGATCCATGCTTTCGCGAATGACCCGGGCATCGTCTGCCGCGTTGGTCGGACCGGCCATGATATGGTCCATCAGCGCGTTGCCGTCATCGGGCGGGTTATCAGTCGAGTAGCCGCTTTCATTCAGCGCTCTCAGCACGGCAACCGTGCCCGCAGGCGTATCGAGACCGACGCCATTGCCGAGGCGGCCATCGCGGTTGGGATAATTGGCCAGGACAAGAGCAACCCGGCGGTCACGCGGTAAGGTGCGTTTCAACCTGACCCAGCGCATAGCAAGTTGCGCGACAAACGCAACCCGGTCGGCCATCGGTGCATGGGTGACGATATTGGCTTCCACTGCTTCGTCATAGGAGGCCGCCGATTTGAAGGAGACCGCACGGCTCAGAACACGCCCGTCAAGTTCGGGCAACGCAACATTCATTGCCAGATCGCGCGCCACAAGCCCCTGTGCGGACGCTCTCCAGCTTTCCGATGTTGAGCCTGAAAGGACTGCCTGCAGCACCACTGCACCGGTTGATTCGAGGACAGTTGCTTTGTGGGCGCCGCCAGCCGATGAAACCGCAAATCCCGTTGCGTTGATCACGACATCAGGCGGGCACCGGTCAAACAGCGCCGCAACGGTCGCCGCCGATACAGGGTCCTTGAGGCTGGAAACGTATATCGGCAGCGCCTGAAGTCCTTCTGCCCGCAGCGCTTCGATCAGCGCCTCGATCGGCTGCGTCTGCCCGCTTTGCACGAGCGCCCGATAGAAGCAGATCGGCACTACGGGCGCGCTGTTTTCAGCCAGGATCACCGTATCGATCGAAGGATCGGAAAGGCCGGGCCACCAAAGACCGGCCTTCAATAACGGCGCGGCGGTTGCCGGTTTTTCGCTGCCGTCGAGAAGCGCTGCGCAATAGGCGAGAAACGACGTGGCGTTCGGCGCGCCGCCTTCTCGCAAATAGTGCCAGAGCGCATCGACATCTTCGCGCGCCAGCGTTGAAAACGGTGCAAGCCCGGGATCCGGCTTGTCATCGCCCGGGAGAACGGCCATGGCGATATCGCGACTGAGCGCAGCACCGTGCAACGCTTCCAGCGCATAGGAAAAATAGCTCGCCCCGCCCAGCGCACGCACGACGATGAGTTTCGCCTTTGAAGCGGTGCGCTCGACATAGGTGTCCACGGACATCGGATGGCGCAGCTCCATCAGGTTTGCGAGGCGCAGAGACGGCGCTGAATCGCCCAGCAAAGAGCGCGCAGCAGCAAGGCTCGCCAACTCGGTGTCGGCAGCCGTCAGGAAAACCACCTCGGCAGGCGTTTGCCCGAGATCGACAGCTTCGTCGCCATCGGAAATCGATCCTTTCTGGACAAGCAGCAGATGCATGGTTCAAGTCACATCGGCTGAGCCGCGTTGATAACGGCCTCGGTGATAGTGGCCCGGTCGATATCATGAAGACCGATAACGACCAATCGGGTCGTTGGTGTCTCGCTGACGCTCCATGCGCGGTCAAAGTAGCTGTCGATGCGAGCACCAACGGCTTGGACCACGAGCCGCATGGATTTTCCTGGAATGTGGACGAAGCCCTTTAGCCGCAGGATATCGTGGCTGGCGATGGTTGATTGAAGCGCTTCGATAAAGCGCTGTTGATCGGCTATTTCACCGGTTTCGATCACGAAACTCTCAAATTCGTCGTGATCATGATCGTGGTGGTGTTCCTCACCAGCATCATGGGCCGCTTCATGCTCAAGTTCGTGGTGCGATTTCCGGTTTTCGATATCGTTTTCGGTTTCCATGCCAAGGCCAAGCAGAATTTTCGGCGGCACCTGGCCTTCACGCGACGAGACGATCGCAGTGTTGCGGCGCGATCGCTGCGAAACATCTGCGCGCACCGCTTCCAGACCCTTTTCGTCGATCAAGTCGGCCTTGTTGAGCACGATGAGATCCGCCGCCGTTAGCTGATCTTCAAACAGCTCCTCCAGCGGACTTTCGTGGTCCAGCGATTCATCGGCCTGCCGCTGCGCGTCAAGTCGATCATGATCATCGGCGAAACGGCCATCTGCAACGGCCGCGCTGTCGACCACGGTAATGACACCGTCCACAGTCACGCGCGTCTTGATATCGGGCCAGTTGAAGGCGGCAACCAGCGGCTGGGGCAGCGCGAGGCCCGAAGTCTCGATCACAATGTGGTCAGGTTTTTCGTCCCGCTCAAGCAGCTTTTCCATGGTCGGAATAAAATCGTCCGCAACGGTGCAGCAAATGCATCCATTCGTCAGTTCGACGATGTCTTCTTCCGTGCAGTTTTCCGCGCCACAGCCCTTGAGCACATCACCGTCAACGCCGAGGTCACCAAATTCGTTGACGATCAGCGCAATTTTGCGGCCGTCCGCTCCGCTCAGCAGATTTCGGATCATCGTCGTTTTGCCCGCACCCAAAAAGCCGGTAATCACCGTCGCCGGAATCTTTTGCCCTTGCATGATAGTTTCAACCCTTCATCTTCAGCGGCAGCCCGGCTGCCATGAGGTAAACCTGATCAGCCCGCTCCGCGATCATCTGATGCAGACGTCCGGCATGATCGCGAAAATCCCGCGCCATCCTGTTGTCCGGAACAATGCCAAACCCGACCTCGTTCGAAACCAGCACAACCGCACCGGATAAACCGGAGAGCCCGTCCGCTAGGCGTTGCGCTTCGGTCGGCAGATCCCGCTCTTCCATCATCAGGTTTGTCAACCAAAGCGTCAGGCAGTCGACCAGTACCGCCCGTCCCTCGCTTGCTTCGTCCTTTAAAACATCTGCCAGCGCCAAAGGCTCTTCGACGGTGCGCCACATGTTGCCCCTTCGCTGCTGATGTACGCCGATCCGCGCCTCCATTTCCGTATCGAATGCGCGCCCGGTCGCCACGTAGACCGCTTCAAGACCGGACTCCTCAATAAGCCGCTCGGCAAAGCCCGACTTGCCCGAGCGGGCACCGCCGAGAACGAATGTGAGTCCGGGATCAAGACGCTGCATGATCAGCAACGAACAAAAATGTGAGTGTTAGCGTCGAAGTAGAGGCCGTTGCAAACCGCTTGCAAACCGGCGTCACTACAGCCGCTACGAGGGCGGAATCCTGGACCCTGTCAATCATGGTACACGCAACCCCTAACGGCAGGGATTTACGCGCAAACGCCGGGTCTTGCTTGCGCCGCTTTGCAATGCCGCGCCCTTAGTACCTGAAGCCATACCAACCTCCGTGTCTGGCTCGGGAAAATCCCATTATCGCGGGCAAATCGCCCTAGACGAACGGCAGGTCTCCTGGCTCGCGGTTTGGCAGGCACGATTGCCTGCCGGGCTTCCCCTTGCCTTCCCAAAGCGCCGGCGGTGCAAAGGCGGACGATTCGCAGATCTCTAGAGGCGTCCAACCGGGTTCATTGCACCGCCACTTCAGTGGCTTTTCGCAGCGACCGCTCAAAATCACGCAATACAACGCTCGGTCGCACGATCGGGGATGCCTAACCGCTCTACAGTCGCGGGGTCGGCTGCGATTGCGGTGCCCGGATTGGGTCCACCTTTCGCATTCCCTTTTAGCCTTGGAGGCTTGGCCTCCGCGGCACCATTCGCGTCGAGATTGATAGGCTTAGTTGCTTACAGCTGTCAATCTGGAAAGTGTCGTGACAGGCTCACAATCGGCTACGCGCCGCAGTGGCCAAGGGCAAACCACGCTCCTGGACGTCTCAAACGATCATGTCTTGGGCGCAAGTGGCCTCAGGCCAGGCAGGTCTGCGTTGACAAGTCCGTCAAGCCTCTCGGCGATGCGGTCGAGTGCGATATCCACTTCGGCGCGGTAATTGATGCCCGAGTCTGCGACGCCGAGACCGGTCAAATAACGGCGTCGAAACCCGTCGTCGGAAAAAAGGCCGTGCAAATAGGTTCCGGCAATGCGGCCATCGCTCGACACGGCGCCTTCCGGCTGACCATCGATCATGCTGAACGGGCGCGAACAATCCGGACCCCATGTCCGGCCAAGATGGATTTCGTATCCGGACATGCCGATATCAAAAGGCACGCTCCAGGCGTGCGTGTTACGAACCGTCTTCTCCGGCTCCATGACCGTTTCCACATCAAGCAGTGCGAGACCTTCGACTTCGGTAACGCTGCCCTCGATCGCTTCCGGATCGCTGACCCTTCGGCCGAGCATCTGAAACCCGCCACACAATCCGATCACATGTCCACCGCGGCGCACATGCTGGTTGAGCTGCTGGTCCCAGCCGTTTTGTCTGAAAGCAATCAGGTCCGCGATGGTCGATTTTGACCCCGGAACCACGACAAGGCCAGCATCGGCTGGCAGGTCTTCCCCGGGCCGAACCATCACGACATCGACGTCCGTTTCCGCCGCAAGCGGATCAAGGTCATCGAAATTGGCGATCCTGTCGAGCATGGGAACGGCAATGCGTAAGGCCCTCGCCTCGCCGCGCGCCATGCGCTCAAGCACAACCGAATCCTCCGCTGGCAGGCGTCCTGCCTCTTCGAGCCACGGAATCACACCGAAACACGGCCAGCCCGTAAAACCTTCAATTTGCCGCAAGCCGTCATCGAACAGGGAGACATCGCCCCGGAACTTGTTGATTAGGTAGCCGGCAATCATGCGACGGTCTTGATCGGGCAGGATCGTATGCGTACCGACAAGCGATGCGATAACGCCGCCCCGGTCAATATCGCCGACGAGGACAACCGGCACATTGGCAGCCGTAGCAAAGCCCATATTTGCAATATCATTGGCGCGCAGGTTGATCTCGGCTGGCGATCCGGCACCCTCGACAATGACGAGTTCGGCGTCCTGACATACACGGTCCCAGCTTTCCATGACGGCATCGAGCAACTGCCGTTTAAGCTTCTGGTAGTCACGGCCCGCAGCCTGTCCCCACACCTTACCCTGAACGATAATCTGTGATCCTGTGCTTGATTGCGGCTTCAAAAGCACCGGATTCATATGCACCGATGGCTCAGTGCGGCTGGCAAGGGCTTGCAGCCACTGTGCCCGGCCGATTTCGCCACCGTCATCGGCAACCGCTGCGTTGTTCGACATGTTCTGCGGTTTGAACGGGCGGACACGAATGCCTCGGTTGGCGGCCAGCCGGCATAGCCCTGCGACCAGTACCGTCTTGCCGACATCAGACCCCGTGCCTTGAAGCATGATCGCTTGCGTCATTGTCGATTGACTAGCATCGCCTGCCATGGCTGCAAAGCCAATTAAGCACAGACCATCATTCCAAACTTGCAATTGCGGCCCCACCTGGGGCGGTGCAGTGCTGAAAATCAAATGATAATGGTTTGGGTGCGTTCTGATACGCGAAGCCCACGCTTCGGGTAGGTCCCTGGCGCGGTCTGACCAAAGCATACTTGGCCGCTTCGCTGTTTTACGCTTGGTAGCAACACCCCGGTACGCAGTACCTGATCCGGAGCGGTTGACGGCGATTTCCGTCACCACTCTTTTCTAGAGCAATAGTGTTACCGGAGAGTTAGTGAGACCTTTCCAAAACCTAAATTGCGAAATTTATTTTTGCTCCGAAACCGGGCCTCGGAGAAAATTGATAATGCCGGAAAAATCCTTGTCGGCCTCACCGGCTGCGCTGAAAAGCGCGTAGAGCTGCATGGCACTGGCGCCAAGCGGCGTTGCCGACCCGGTTTCCTGAGCGGCCTGTTGCGCAAGCTTCAGGTCCTTCAACATGAGTGCCGCCGCAAACCCCGGTTTGTAATCGTTGTTTGCGGGCGACGTCGGGACCGGCCCCGGCACCGGGCAATAAGTGTTGATCGACCAGCATTGCCCTGACGAGGTTGAAGCAACATCGAACAGCGCCTGATGAGACAGGCCCAGCTTTTCAGCCAGAACAAAGGCCTCACCGGCGGCGATCATCGAAATGCCAAGGATCATGTTGTTGCAGATCTTGGCGGCCTGGCCCGCACCTCCATCGCCACAATGGACGATCCGTCCGGCCATGGGCTCGAGGATAGACTCACCAGCCGCGAAAGCCTCCTTGGAGCCGCCCGCCATGAATGTCAGCGTGCCGGCTTCAGCACCGCCAACCCCGCCGGAAACCGGCGCATCGATAGAAAGCATGCCAGCGTCCGCTGCCATAGAATGGGCTTGCCTGGCGCTTGCGACATCGATCGTCGAACAATCGATGAACATCGTACCTTTTTCGGCTTTGCCCAGTACACTTGCATAAACCGAAAGCACATGGGTGCCTGCCGGCAGCATGGTGATCACGACCGAGGCGCTAGACACCGAATCTTCAGCCGAAGCGGCAACCGAGACACCATTGTCCCTCGCCTTGTCCAGGTTGGCAGCAATAAGGTCGAAACCTGTAACATCGAAACCTGCTTTCACGAGGTTGGCCGCCATTGGATTGCCCATGTTGCCAAGACCAATGAACGCGATTTTCGTCATCGAATGCTCCCGTCAACCATTTGCAGCCAACCTAATGCTCGAGGTTGCGGGCAATGATGACCCGCATAATTTCGTTGGTTCCCTCGAGGATCTGATGAACACGCAGATCGCGAACCAGCTTCTCAACTCCATAGTCGGCAAGGTAACCATATCCGCCGAAAAGCTGCAGCGCGTCATTGGCGATGTCGAAACCCGCATCCGTGACATAACGTTTGGCCATAGCTGACCATTTGCTTGCATCGAACGAACCCCGGTCGAGGCGATCGGCTGCCGCGTAAAGCATCAGTCGGGCCGCTTCCAGCTCCGTCGCCATATCGGCCATCTTGAACTGCAGACCCTGGAACTGGTTGATGGTTTTTCCAAATGCCTTGCGTTCGGCGGTATAGGCGACGGCCTTGTCGAAAGCCGACTGTGCCCCGCCCAGGGAACAAGCGGCAATATTGAGGCGGCCGCCATCCAGGCCGGCCATGGCGATTTTGAAACCCATGCCCTCATGGTTGATGCAGTTTTCCACCGGGACCCGGCAATTATCGAAGTTTACCTGAGCGGTCGGCTGCATGTGCCAGCCCATTTTCACTTCCGGCGCACCAAATGAAAGGCCGGGCGTTTCTTTCGGCACCACCAGGGCCGACACACCGGAGGAGCCTTCTTCGCCGGTACGGACCATGGTCACGTAGATATCGTTGGAACCGGCGCCTGATATGAACTGCTTAGAGCCATTGACAACATAGTGGTCTCCGTCGCGGACAGCTTTTGTCTTCAGCGCCACCGCATCGGACCCGGATCCCGGTTCGGTCAGGCAATAGCTGGCGATTTGCTCCATAGAAGTCAGTCCGGGCAAAAACCGCTGACGCAGGTCATCGGAACCGAACTCGTCAATCATCCAGGCTGCCATGTTGTGGATCGAGACGAAACTTGAAAAAGCCGGACAGGCTTTCGCCAGCGCTTCAAAAATCACCACCGCATCCAGACGTCCGAGTTCCGATCCGCCCACGTCTTGACGCACATATATGCCGCCCAAGCCCAACGGCGCAGTTTCTTGAACAACGTCCCTTGGAAAATACCTTTTATGGTCCCATTCGAGCGCATTCGGCGCGACACGGTCGGCCGCAAATGCTGAGACGGTTTCCTGGATCGCCCGCTGATCGTCTGTCAGGCCGAACCGATCCTGGCTTGTGTCTACGACTGCATCCATCTTGACCTCCCTTCAACGTCTTGTCGGACTTATTGCAATCAGCGACGAAGTGCAAACACCCGGCAAACGAACCGCCGATGCTTCCAGCACATATAGTGCTTTGCAAAGCAACGATCTGTGCACCAACCTGATCACATCTCACTGATACATGCGATTTTATTGCTTCTTCATATTGTAGTTGCGTTCGTTTTTCCGCAAACTCACCGAATATGACAGTGTGAATAGGTAAAGGAGGACGGGTGCCCATGCGTCAGAACCGCGAACGAAACGCTTCAAGCGGCTTTGGTGCGAGGCATTTGTCGATACTTCTGTTGGGACTTGGAGTCCTGGCCGCCTGCACCACTTCGAATTCGGGACTGACGACGGTTTATTACAACGTACCGGGCACCACGGTCGATCAGATCAACGAGCAGATTACCCTGCGTGGTCCTCAAAACGGCCACGCGATAGGAACCACCGAGACGCGTATGACACCAAGGGTCAAGACACGGCGAGACGACGGCTCTTGCCAGATCGAAAATGCGGACGTCAAGCTCGACTTGACGGTGACTCTGCCGCAGTGGTCGGAACTCTCACGGGCGGACGGGCGGACGCGATCGGCCTTTGAGAGCCTCAGTGGTCACGTCGAATGGCATGAGCAGCAGCATGTCGAAATCTCTCAGGATTATGCCGCCAGAATCGAGAAGGCGCTTGCGGAGCTTCCAGCAGAAGAGACTTGCCGTGAATTGATGGCCAAGGCGCGCGTCATGTTCAAAGCCATGTTCGAAGAACATAATGCTGCTCAGCGGGCCTTCGATGCCTCCGAACGCGAGGCAATTGAAACGCGGCTGCGCGCGCTCGGCCTCATAGGCTGATTTGCAAACGAAGGCGCGCCTACGACCGAAGCGCCAGGCGCCGAAGTAAGCTGCAAAGATTTCGGTCGTGATGCTGTCTTAAAAACGGCACCTTGAGCGCCTAAATATCCAGGCAACCTGCTGCGATTTCGGGAATTCAGGTTTGTGAGGACATTCGTTGCTTCATCGCTGATCGCATTGGCGAGCTTGCTGGCCACAAATCCGGCTCATGCGGCCGAGTGCGGCACTGTGAGCATTGCGGAGATGGACTGGGAGTCCGCATCGCTGCTGGCGAATGTCGACGCCATCATTCTGAGCAGCGGCTACGACTGCGATGTATCGCTGGTCCCGGGCGATACGATGAGCACTTTCGCGACCATGAACGAGGTTGGCGAACCGGAAATCGCCCCCGAACTGTGGATCAATGCTTATCGCGACAGCTTCGATGCTGCTGTTGAGGCAGGCAGGCTTCGTATCGCGGCCAAGGCCCTGTCCGACGGTGGTGTGGAAGGCTGGTGGATTCCCAACTATATCGCT
>JBCCOK010000083.1:0-14991 GCA_039025395.1 Pseudomonadota bacterium | reverse complement strand
GTTGGCTCACGCTTGTGGTGGGTTGGCACCACGGCGCGCAACCCGCCTTGTCAGCGACCAAAATCGCCTCGGTCAAATGATCCAATCTAAGCCAGAAGCGCTCTAGGCCGAACGCCCGGTTGCCTGCACCACCGACTGCGGCAGGACAAACGGATCTTTCTCCGGAAAGGCGCTCACCTTTAGGGCGCAGTCGAAGACTTTCTGCAACAGGCCGGTCTTGATGACCTCCGAAGGCAAGCCCATACCCTCCAGGTGACCGTCTTTCATGACCAGCACCTTGTTCGAATACATCGACGCCAGGTTCAGATCGTGAAGGATCGCAATCACCCCGCCGCCCTTTTCAGCATATGCGCGCGCGACATCCATGATGATGAGCTGATGCTTGATATCGAGGCTGGAGACTGGCTCATCCAGAAAAAGGTAGCGCGGCACGCTTTCGAGCACCGGCTCCCATACCTGGCAAAGGACCCGTGCCAATTGGACCCGTTGCTGTTCGCCGCCTGAAAGTTCCTGATAATATCGACCGGCAAAACCCTCCAGATCGACCCGGTCGAGTGCCTGGTCTACAAGGAAGGATCCCGGATCGTCGGACGCGCGCGACCGACCGGTTGTCAATCCGAAACGAACCACTTCACGGACAGTGAACGGAAAGGAAAGGGATGAACTCTGCGGTAGGACCGCCCGCATTTCAGCCAATTCCCAGGGTTGCGCGCGCGCAATCTCATGCCCGTTAATACGCATCGTGCCCTGATAGGCGAGATCACCTGAGACCGCTCTTAAAAGGGTCGTCTTTCCGCTGCCATTTGGCCCGATGATTGTGGTGATTTCACCGGGCACCGCATCGAACCCGACCTTGCGCACAATTTCCTTGCGGCCGATGCTGACGGATGTGACATCCACTTCAATCAACGACAGACTCCCACGTCTATAGGTCCAGCACGTTGCGCCGGTTTAGAAGGATCCATAGAAAGAATGGCGCTCCGACCACGGCCGTGATGATCCCGATCGGCAGTTCGGCGGGCGCGACAATGACACGTGCGACCGCGTCTGCTGCCAAAAGCAGGCTTGCGCCCAAAAGTGCAGAAGCAGGGAGCAGATAGCGGTGGTCGGGTCCGATAAGCAGGCGCAGGAGATGCGGAACCACGATGCCGACAAATCCGATCCCGCCGCTGACTGCGACGGCCGCACCGGTCGCTGCGGCAACGACGACGATTGCCGTGACTTTAAATCGTTGGACCGCGAGACCCATGTGGCGCGCGGTCGCCTCGCCGAGCGTCATCGCGTTTAGCCCACCTGCCAAAAACGGGCTGAAGCACAGGGCGATCACGATCATCGGTGCGGCCGCTGCGACCTTTGTCCATGTCGCGCCCGCAATCGATCCCAATCCCCAGAAGGTCAGATCACGCAGCTGCTGGTCGCTGGCCATGTAAATGAAAATTCCGGTCAAAGCCGCCGCCAATGCCGACAGCGCGATCCCCGCGAGCAGCATTGTCGCAACGGATGTCTGTCCGCGCCGGGTGGCAATACGATAGAGAACCGCCGTTGTCACAACACTTCCGAAGAATGCGGCCAGCGGCAAGGCGTAGATGCCGAACAGGGCACTTATCGGTGCAAGAACCGTCGCGCCCAAAACGATCATCGAAACAGCGCCAAGCGCACCGCCGGCGGAAACGCCAACGATGCCCGGGTCGGCCAGAGGATTGCGGAAGAGGCCTTGCAGGATGGCACCACAGACAGCGAGACTTGCGCCGATCATGACGCCTAACACCATCCGTGGGAAGCGGATGTCATAGATAATGATGCTGTCGCGCGTGCTTAGCGGTATCTCGCTTCCGACGAGCGGTGCGAGCCATGCTTTCAATACCGAAAAGACCGAGGCATCCGAGGCACCTGTGGCAAGGCTCAGTACCGCCATCACCGCAAGCAGCGCGGCAAGCAAGCCAATGGCCGCGCGTGCCCGGACTGAACGGTCGCCATCCGCGCCCCGAGCCTTCGCCGCCCGCTGGTCTCTTGAGGACGCCTTTTGGAGCATTCTCAGTCGTTCTGTCGTTGCAACGCCCTAGAGAGGTCGCGGATTGCCTCAGCCGTCCGCGGGCCAAATCCAAGCAGATACTGGCCACCCATGCGGATAATCGTTCCGTTCTGCACAGCTGGTGTCGTGGCAAGCGCCGGATGGGCCATCAGCGTCTCGTCGTTGATCCCGTGATTGCCGCCTCTGCTCATCATCAATATGACTTCGGGAGCAGCGGTAATGACAGCTTCATCGCTGATCTGCTTGTAGCCGGAAATTTCCGACACGGCATTGATGCCACCGGCCATTTCGATAATCCCGGCGGCCCCGGTTTCGGTTCCTGCAGCCATTACCCTGCCGTCACGCAAGGTCAGGATGAAAAGCACCCGTTTGGCACTGCCGTTCGACTCCGAAAACTGCTCGGCTTCAAGGACGTCCGCCTCGACCTTGGCGGCAAGGGCGTCCGCCTTTTCGGACACGCCCAGCGCGTCACCAACCGCTCTGATTTTCGCAACGATGGCGTCCCGGTCATAACCTTCGGGTATCGTGACAACGGGAACACTCGCTTTCTTCAACACCTCGAATGCCTCCGGCGGACCCGAACCCTCAAGGGCAAGGATCATGTCAGGATCGACAGACAGCACACCTTCCGGAGAAAGCGCGCGGATATAGCCGACATCCGGCAAGATCAGTGCCTCGCTTGGATAGTTGCTTGTCGTGTCGCGCGCGATCAGCCGGTCTTCTTCACCCAGTGCAAAGACAATCTCTGTGACGGAGCCGCCGATAGATACGATCTTGTTCGTGTCGGCTTCAGCCCGAACCACCACGCTCAGCAAGACAAGCAGAAAGAGCGGCAGCCCAACAATTGAGATCGCGGTTTTGTTCGTCATGTCGAAACTCCTGAGGTAACCGAACGGCCCTCCCCTTTCACCGCCGTAAACGATGTCATTTTTGGCAGATTTTCAATCAAAAGCCTCCAGTCTCCCCGTTCGTCATCGCCCTCACGGCGCTGGCCGAAAAACTGGATGATCAGTTTGTGATTGGCGTCATAGGCTTCCATCGAGGTGACATGTCCATCGCGGTTCGGTTTGCGCACAGCCCACAATTCGGCGATGTGATCGAGCCGCAAATGAAGGTGAAAGCCCGGATCCATGATGTTGATCCAAGGACCCATGGTTTTGATATGCTTGATCGGTCCGGTGTGGATCTGGATCACGCCGCGGCTGCCGACAAAACACATGATCGGAATCTCTTCACCGGCCGCCACATTGAGCATTGACGTCAGCGCGCTGTCATCCAGACGCCAAGCAAGCTCATTGTCGATAGCGCTGATCGCCTGATGGCGGGTCAGACCGAATTTTTTCAATATTCCCATGAACTGATGCACATTGTTCATGGACACCCACTCATGGCGCAGTTCCGCTAACTCCGCATCATCAATTCTGATGGAAGACGCGGTCTGCGCCTCCAACGGTTGGACGGCGACCGCGCAATTCTGATCATCGCTTTTCAGACTTGAAACCAGGTCTTCATACGCCGCGACATTCGACTTTGGCCGCAAGTGTATCTTGTGGACCGCGTCTCCATGGTGATCGAAGAACTGCAAGCTTCTAGCTAAACCGTCATCGGCATTCTTTTCAACAGCGAAACCGTGGGCCCAATTGTCGTCAAGAATACGCAGATCGATGTCTTCGCCCAGGACAATTGCACCTTTGCGAGAGGTATAGACTTTGTCGTAAACGCCGGTTTTTTCGTGCACGGCACTCTCGTTTCGGGTCAGTGCCATCACCTCACCGAGGCTTTCCATCCGCTCAAGCACCAAATTGGCTTTCGGTTCAATACGCGTCGCCGAGATGCCGCACCACGCGGCTACATATTCAGCTTCCGAAATACCAAGATGCTTCGCCAGATCGCGTTCACGCATCTTGGGATTGTCTGAACGTGCTCTGCGAATGGCCTCGCTGTTGGCCGTTTGATCTTTGGCATCGGTCGACGGCGTGTCCATCCCAATCCCTATTTGTTCAGGATCAGCTTATCCTGGCGCGTGATCTTCAGCCTGTATAGCGCTCCCTTATGATCGATGCAAAGTTCCCGTTCTCCTTCGAACAGGTCTTGGCTTTTGACGGTTTTGAGAACCACATTGGATTCGGGGCGGTGCTCCGCGCCGGACCTCGAAACATCATGCTGATTTGACACGGCAAAATGCCTTTCTCTGTTGCTAAAAAGTCGCACCCTTTTAGATTGATTTTCAACCCGTAGATCGGCGCCCGTATTAACTTGACAACCTTAGTCATGTTAACTACGCAGTGCAATATTGGAGGTCCGATGTCAAGTTTGATTGACGCTGTTGACCGCCATTTATCGCAATACAAAGACAGCAAGCGTTTCAGCCAGCCATTTCTCATAGAAGACCATGGAGAATAGAGGATGGGTTTGGTTGGTCGCAGGGCCGCGCTGTTGTTGGGGAGCGCGGCATTTATCCTGTCAGCCGGTGCTATGGAAGCAAGGGCGCAAGACACAACAGAAGCAACTGAAGAGCAAGAAACGGTGGATCAGGCGGTCGTAAACGAGGACGACAAGACCGGCCGCGTCACGACGCTTCAACGAATTGTCGTCGGCGCCGGCGTTGAGAAGGTTGCCATCGACACGCCGCAGGCCGTCACAGTCGTAACCCAGGAAGATATCGACACGATCCAACCATCCGTCATTACGGACGTTGTTGAAAACGTGCCGGGCGTCAACGCAACGGGTGGACCGGGACCTTTCGGACAAGCCTTTAATATTCGTGGCATTGGTGCGGCAGAGTCAGGCGGCGAGGAAGGCCGCGTCATCGTTAATGTGGACGGCGTCAACAAGTTCTTCGAGCAATACCGGATGGGCGGGTTCTTCACCGATCCCGAGCTTTACAAGGAAGTGGAGGTCCTTAGAGGGCCGGCCTCGTCAACGCTATACGGCTCGGGCGCACTTGGCGGCGTGATCAACTTTACGACCAAGGACGCTTCCGATTTTCTCGGGGACGAATTTAACACCGTGCTCAGGCTCAAGGGTGGCTATGAGACCAACGCCGAATCCTATCTGGGTTCTGCCGCATTGGCCCATCGTTTCAATGAAAATGCAGAGTTTCTTTTGATCGGCGATTATCGCGTAAACGGCAACTATACCACCGGCGATGGCACCGAAATCATAGGCACCAATGCAGATCAGCCGAACGGGCTGGCAAAGGGTACGTTTTATTTCGGCGAAAACTTGGAACAGGAACTGAGGATTTCATACCAACAGTATGAAGCCCAGGCCGATGATCCTCTTTACGATCAGGTGGTCGGCTCGGTGTTTTTCCCTCAATTGGATGAGAGAACCGTCACCGACAAAACAGCAATTATTGCCTATTCGAATGAGGCAAGCGACAACCGGTGGCTGGATCTCAACGTGCAAGTGTCCTATTCGGACACATTCAACGAGCAGGTATGCGACACCACCCGTCCGGAATGTAATCCACCACCAATTTTCGATCCTTTTTTCGATGCGAGTTATGGCTACGAGACCTATCAGTTCAGCATCGACAACACGATCGAGCATGTGGGTGAGAACTATGAGAACTACCTGACAATCGGTAATCAGACCTATTACCAGGAAAGAAGCGTCGAAAGTGCAGCGGCGCTGGGTTTCCACCCCAGCGGCACGGACACCCAGACAGGATTCTTCGTCCAGAACGAGTTGATCTGGCAGGAAAATCTTACGATCATTGCAGGTGCACGCGTTGACTACCAAGAGCTCTCGCCCGATGTGACAACATTCACGCCTGCAGGAACGCCGGACCAGACCAACACCGGTTTTTCGCCAAAGATTGCCGCACTCTACCGGTTCAACGAAACGGTGGCCGTTTTCGGTTCTATCGCCCGCACCGAGCGCTTGCCAACCATTGACGAAGTGTACGACGGCAGTTTTGCGGGACTTCAATTGGACCTCGTACCTGAAAAATCAAACAGTTACGAGGCGGGCCTTGCCGTCTCGCTCTACGATACGTTGAGCGCTGGCGACGCACTTCAGGTCAAGACAACGGGTTTCTACAACGATATCACAGATTTCATCGAGGATTTCGGCCAACAATTGTTCGTGCCGCCTCAATTCAGGGTGCCACGCTACCAGAATGTAGGCTCGGTCGATATCTACGGTGTTGAAGTCGAGCTCTCCTATGTCTCCGACTATTTCTACTCAAATGCTGGTTTCGCATTCACGCGCGGTTTCAATCGGTCGGAAGGCGGGTTTATCAACACCGTTCCGCCCGCTGACTTCTTCATTGTCGTTGGCAAGACCATGCCGGAATACGGCCTTGACTTCGGCTGGCGCAGCCGCTTCGTCGCTGCCCAAAATGATACCGACACCCGGGCGCCTTCGGCATCTTTCGATGTCCATGACGTTTACATAAATTGGATTCCGGTCGATGGCCCGATGGTGGGCTGGGAGGCGCGGTTCCGCGTCGACAACATCTTCGACGAGCAATATCAAGAGTACCTTCAAGGCTACCCCGCAGAAGGCCGCACCTTCAAATTTGATCTGGTCAAGGAATTTGGCTGGTCGTAGTCGCAATCCCTGAAGCTTCTCTTTTGAGAAGCCGATTGCGCGGCAATCGAAAGGTTGCCGCGCCCTTTTTTTAAACGTATGCGTGTATGATCACTGGGCTTGACGCCCCAAGGCATTTGTGGTGGTAACTTGACTCTCAAACTCAACTTCATTTTCGTATTCGATGAGCAATGCCCAACGGCGCTCGGGTGGTGACAATGAAAGCGACGATTTCCAGTTTATCCATATCCGCCTTGGCTGCTGCCATCGCTCTGTCGACACCCGCGGGTGCGCAGAGTGAAGACCAGTCCAAAGTGTCGTTGGAGCTCAACAATCTGACAAGCAGCGAGGCGGGGTGCCTTGCAACATTTATGGTCAAGAACGGGTTCGACCAACCGCTTGAAAAAGTCGGCTACGAGATCGTTCTTTTCGATACGGAAGGGCTTGTCGAGCGCATGATGGTGCTGGATTTCAGCCCCCTTTCCACCGGCAAAACCCGGGTGCGCCAGTTCGACCTCCCAGGCACGACCTGTGAGCAGATCGGGCGTGTTCTGGTTAACGATGCGGCTTTTTGCGAGGGCGGTAATCTGCCTGCGCAGGCATGCCTTGAGCGGCTGGAGACCAGCGCCAGGCCGCAGGTCGAGTTCGGCAGCTAGGCCAACCGAAGGTGCAATGATGTTTGCCGATGTCTTTTCAAAGTCCGCATCGCTCGTGGAACTGGGCGGGCCCGTCGTCGCCATTCTGCTATCTCTGTCCGTGATCGCACTTGCGGTGATCCTTCTCAAAGCTGCGCAGTTCGTCCATCAGCGCGTCGGCAGGCGCAAACAGGTGCAAATGGCGCTTGTACTCTGGGCAGATAGCAAACAGGCGGAGGCCTTGTCCCTTCTGGAGAGCGACCGCTCGCCGGTTGCCGAAGTGATGGCTGTCGCCATGCGGCTCGGCAAGGACAAATCGATCCCGAAAGGGGTTGTCGAAGAAGAAGTCGGGCGGGTCGCGCTGGCGCGCCTTTATGGTTTGCAGCGCGGATTTCGCGCCCTCGACGCCATCGCGCAGATTGCACCGCTGCTCGGACTCTTCGGCACGGTTCTTGGCATGATCGAAGCATTCCAGACACTGCAGAGCGCTGGCAACGCGGTCGATCCGTCGATCCTCGCTGGCGGCATCTGGGTGGCATTGCTGACAACAGCCGCGGGGCTCGCGCTTGCCATGCCCGTATCGCTTGTTCTCACATGGTTTGAGAGCCGCGTCGAAAACGAACGCGTTGCCATCGAGACGATGGCGACACGACTGATGTCGCAGCAGCAGATCAGATCCCTCGACGTGGGAACCGATGCTGGAAAGGCGGGCGTCGCCCTCACGGAGCAAGCAGGTCATGCATATTGATCTAACGCTCCGAAAACGCCGCAAGCTCTCGCTGACCTCGCTGATCGACGTCATTTTCCTGCTGTTGCTGTTTTTTATGCTGTCCTCGACCTTTACCCGTTTTGCGGAAGTCGACATCGCGGCTGGCCGTGCCGGCGAAAACGTCCAGACGGCGCAGGCACCAGACATTTTCATAAGGCTGGAACAGAACGGCTCGTGGAAGATCAATGGCGCCGAAATCGATGCCGACGGCGCTATGGTTGAGCTTGAACGCCTTGAGGGATTGGGAGCAAAAACCGCCATCGTTGTGGTGCGCGAAAACGTCACGTCCCAGGAACTGGTCGATGCGCTTGAACGCATTCGTGCTGCTGTCAAGATCCAGGTCGCGGTCGCGGGGTGATGTGACGATGAGACTGCCGCGCCCTAAACCAAAACCGCGAGCGGAAAACACCATCGCCCTTATCAACATCGTTTTTTTGATGCTGATCTTCTTTTTGATTGCCGGGACGATCTCACCGCCGATGGACAACGAAGTCGAATTGATCAAGGCAGCAGACGCGCGCTCGATCGAGCCGCTCTGGGCAGTGTTTGTCACAGAAACCGGCGCGCTGAGATATCAGGGAGAAAGCGTTACCCCCGAAACCTACATCCAGCGCATATCGGGTGAAGCGGCCGCCGCAAATGCGAGCGCGATTGGACAAACCGGTGAAGGCTACGAAGTCAAGCTTGCAGCAGACGGAAGACTGCCCGCAACGAAACTGATCGAAGTCGTCGATCTATTGAAAACGGCCGGTGCGGGAAAGATCTCGGTGATCACGGAAAGGAAGCTGCCGTGAACATTCGCTGGTGGTATGTGTGCGGTGCGCTGATGGTTTCACTGGCCATCCACGGTGGGGTCGACCTGATATTGCAGGATGAGGAAGATCCCGTGCAGGTCGCCGGCTCCAACGTTGAGATCGCCATTCTCGGCAATGCCGAGGCGAACATGTCAACGCAAGGCGACGAAGTGGAAGCCGAAGTCGCAGCAGCGCAGCCGCCAGCGGCAATGCAACCAGCAGCGCAAGTGTTGGCCAGACCGGTCATAGCCGAGGATCAGTTGGAGGCCGTGCAACCGCCGACGCAAGCAGCCAAAGCCGCCCCGACACCCATGGCCGCAGCACTGCCCACATCGCAAAGCGAGAACACGATTATAGCGGCGGCTGCCGAGGATAGCCCCGTTGCAGAGCAAATATCGGATGTCGAGGCGATCGAGCCGAGCGAGACAAAAGCAGCCGAGCCGCGACCCACCGCAGCAAATGCAAGGCAACAGGAGATCCAGCGGCAACAATCCCAACAATCGGAGACCCAGACGCAACGCCCGGCAGACAGCCAGCACCCGGTTGCCGCGCAAACGGACGCTGCGCAACGGTCTGCTGACGCCGCTCCGGAAACACCACCGATCGCAGTGGTGAGCGAACTGACGTCCGAGACCCTCGACGCGGCCGTCGGCCGGCAAATAACCGTCGCAGAGCCGGTCGAAACCCAGCGCGAGACGAAACAACCGAGTAACGTTGCGCCGGTTCAGACACCGCAAGTCGAAACGGCTCAGGAGATCGACCAGCCGGAAATCAAACCGGTGGAAACGGCCACATTGATCCGCCCGCTTGATCCCGTAGCCGTCCCGAAACCCAAGCCAGTACAAGAGCAACGGGAGCGGTCGGTCCAGGAGAAAGAAAGGCCGGTTCAAAAGAAAAGACAGCAGACAAACAAGGGCAATCGAGGCAGCAGAAAGCAGGATACGGTAGAGGGCCGCACAACAGGCGACAGGTCGGGCGCCCGGAACTCCGAAGGAGAGAAGAGGGGCAAACGCGCAGGTGAGCAAGGCAGTTTCAATACTTCCAACTACGAGGGCAAAGTGCGGCGTAAGGTGATACGCGCGGCCCGTTATCCAAAAAACGCCCTTTCCAAGAGATTAACAGGCACTTCGCTGTTGCGATTTCGCGTTAATGCGAACGGGAGCTTGACAGTTGTCGGGATTGCGCGCAGCTCAGGCTCCGCTATTCTCGATTCAGCGGCACTTGCAGCCGCCAAACGAGCATCGCCGTTTCCGAAGATTCCGGCAGCGGCAAGAACCCGAAGCTGGACATTTTATATTCCAGTGACATTTAAACCGAGGTGACTGTAAAGGATGTGCCATGTTTGTTGCGATGAACCGGTTCAAGGTCAAGGACGGCTCCGAGGCTGCGTTTGAAGAGATGTGGCGGTCGAGGGAATCGCATCTCGACGGCATGAAGGGCTTCGTCGAGTTCAAGCTCCTGCGCGGGCCGAACGACTCTGACGAGGGTTTTAC
This sequence comes from Pseudomonadota bacterium, assembly GCA_039025395.1. Classification (GTDB taxonomy): domain Bacteria; phylum Pseudomonadota; class Alphaproteobacteria; order Rhizobiales; family Rhizobiaceae; genus Hoeflea_A. The sequence continues at coordinate 4,729 of JBCCOK010000083.1, read as the reverse complement.
CCTCTATGCATCCCACACCACGTGGGCGAGCAAGCAGGATTTTATCGACTGGACCAAGTCAGAGCAGTTTCGCAAGGCCCATGCGGGCGCCGGCAAGTCAAAAGTCCAGTATATGGGGCACCCGCAGCTCGAAGCGTTCGACGCTGTTGAGGGCACGGTCATCCAGTCCGACGCTGCCTGACAGCTCCAACCCCGCCAATATGGCGAGCCACGATGTTTCTGCCTCTGTCCTGACGGATTGACGCTTGCCGACGGCATGGCCGGATGGGATAAACGCCAACCGGCAATGTTGCTCATAGAAAAAACCTATCCAGAAAATGCCGCCTCAACCTTATGAAATATATCATTTATTTCATATATTTGAGCGTCACAATTCTTGGATATAGTGCCAGAGCCAACAACAAACGAACATCGATTCCTGAGGGAGAGATCATGAAAAAAATGATACTGGGAGCCTTGCTGGCGCTTGCGACCGCCGGATCGGCTCTTGCTGAAGATGTGACTGGAAAACTGGTCCTGTACACATCGCAGCCCAACAAGGACGCGCAGGAAACCGTTGACGCGTTCGAGGCAAAACATCCGGGCGTTGAAGTCGAGTGGATCCGCGACGGAACCACCAAGATCATGGCAAAACTGCGCGCCGAAATCGCCGCTGGCAATCCGCAACCCGATGTTCTGCTCATTGCCGACATGGTCACCATGGAAGGGCTCAAAGCTGAAGGCCACCTGATGCCCCATCCGAATGCCGATATTTCGGCCTATGACCCGGCCATTATGGACGAGGACAAGAACTACTTTTCCACCAAGCTGATCACAACCGGGATCGTCTACAATACGGCGGCACCCATGAAACCAACATCCTACAAGGATCTCCTCAAGGAAGAGGCCAAGGACAAGATCGCAATGCCTTCGCCGCTGACCTCAGGCGCAGCCACCATCCATATGGCGGCGCTGACAGCAAACCCTGATCTTGGCTGGGCGCTCTATGAGGGACTTGCTGCTCAGGGTGCGAATCCGAAAGGCGGCAACGGCGGCACCTATAAGTCGGTCGCGTCTGGCGAAAAATTATACGGCTTTGTTGTCGACTTTCTGCCAATCCGCAACAAACAGGATGGTGCGCCCGTTGAATTCGTCTTTCCGGAAGAAGGCGTGTCTGCGGTGACCGAGCCGGTCGCCATCCTTTCAACCGCCAAGAACCCGACGGCAGCAAAAGCGTTCGTGGATTTCCTGCTTTCACCTGACGGCCAGCAGATGGCAGCTGACCAGGGTTATCTGGCAGCGCATCCCGACATTGCCCCGCCGCAGGGCTTTCCGTCACGCGACAAGATCAAACTGATCGAGTTCGATCCCGCCAAGGCACTGGCAGATGACCGCGCGAACAAACAAAGATTCACCGAGATTTTTGGCGGCTGATCAGCCGATAAGACGTCGATGAAAAACAATCCCAGAAGCGAGGGATTTATCCTCGCTTCTGCCTATCTGCCCATCGCGCTTCTTTGCGGGCTGCCCCTCATCCTGCTGTTTCTGCAGATTTTTGCACTGCCCGACGAGAAAGGTTCGCTTGCCGGCTTTCTGTCGGTCGTCGGCAGTGGGTCGGTCCTGCGCGCCGCGTGGCAATCACTCGAATCATCGCTGTTGTCGGCACTCTTCGCAACTTTTGTCGGAACGCTTCTCGCTTTTGCGGTGGGCCTTACGGATATCAGGCGAAAAGGCCTTATTGTCTTTTTGCTGCTGTTGCCAATGATGATCCCGCCGCATGTCACCGCCATAGCCTGGATACAAGCGCTGGGCCCGGGCAGCGTAGTTCTGAAATGGCTTGGCATCGCCCCTGAATTGGGCACAACCCACCCTCTATATTCACGTGGTGGCCTCGTGACATTGCTCACCATCCAGCATATGCCGCTGACCTTCCTGCTCCTGCGCGCCGGGTTGAGGGCCATGCCGAAAGAACTGACGGAAGCCGGGCGCATGGCGGGCGCGGGTCCCTTGCGGTTGATGATACGGGTTCAACTGCCGCTGCTCGCACCCACTATCCTCGGCGCATTCATGCTGGCTTTTGTCGCCGCGCTCGGCAATTTCGGGATCAATGCGCTGATCGGAATTCCGGCGCGTTATGTTACGCTTCCGGTGCTGATATGGCAGCGGCTGGCAAGTTTCGGCCCGGACGTTCTCGGCGAAATGGCGATCGTCGCCGTGCTTCTTGCCGTCCTGACTGTTGTTGCGCTCATCGTCATGCTGACGCTTCAAAGAACGACCGGCCACGCGCTTATCGGCCCGCCATCCACACCCCTGTCCTATCGGTTGGGCGGCTGGCGGCCGGTGGTCGAACTGTCGATCTGGCTGTTTCTCGCAGCCGTTCTTCTCTTGCCCGGTGTTTCGCTTCTGGCAACCGCGCTGGTGCCCACCTATGGTGTGCCGTTAACCTTTCAGACATTGACACTCGACAATCTGAGCGAAGTCGTCTGGTCGCAAGCGGTGACCGCCAGAGCCTTTATGAACTCAACACTGCTTGCAAGTCTTGCGGCAGTACTGATTGCCGCATTTTCCATCTTCGTCGGCTACGGTCTTGTGATGCGAGGCGGTCTGAGCCGGCATTCGGCAGTGGTGACCTCGGCTCTTTCAGAAATCAGCTTCGCGGTGCCGGGAATCGTCATGTCCATCGCATTCATCCTGGTCTTCATCCGGCCACTGCCCTTTTTTGAAATTTCCCTTTACGGCACCGCGATGATCATTTTTCTCGCTTATCTCGCTGTCTTTTTCACCATCGGACTCAAGCCCGTGGTTGCAGCCTACACCCAATTGGACAAGGGTCTTGAAGAAGCTGCCAAAACAGCCGGAGCGCACATGATGCGCCGCATGATCCGGATATTCCTGCCGCTGGTGGCACCGGCAGCCGTTTCCGGTGCAATTCTTGTTTTCCTGACCGCCTACAATGAGGTCACCGTCTCGGCGCTGTTGTGGTCATCAGGCAACGAGACTATCGGCACGGTCATCTTCAACTATGAGGACGGTGGTTATACCACGCTTGCGGCAGCCATGTCGGTAGTGGTCGTCATTGCGACCGCGTTGATCATGGTCGCAAGCACTTTTGCGTTCAGGAATGTTCCCCCGGGCACAATCCCTTGGCGAGACTGACCCGCGAGCGGGTCCGCCTCAGTATCCGGGCATGTTGGGCAGGATCCAGGCTTCCCGGATCGTCAGCGGCACCGTCACTCCCGCCTCCAGCCGGTGTGCCGTGCGGGCCAAAACAGCGGCTCCGCTGCCCAACGTTGCGATCCGGCACTCCCAGTGGTCGCCGCGATAGGTGGCGCTTTCGACCCGACCCTCGACCGCCTGCTCCGATTCTTCAACCGTCACATCCTCTGGCCGAACGACGAGTTCCGCCGGACCTTTCTGAGTATTCGCCGAACAGCGTGCTTCGGTCTCACCGGCTGAGGCAATCTCGAAGACAGCCCGGCCGTTTTGACTTGAGACCACCCGGCCCGAAAGCAGTGCGGAACGTCCGACAAAAGATGCCACTTCGGCGCTCATCGGTTGGTGATAGATTTCCTCCGGCGGTCCTACCTGCAGCAGCCTCCCCTCCCACATGACCGCGATGCGGTGGGCGAGCGCCATCGCTTCGCGCTGGTCATGGGTGATGTAGAGCGTTGTCGCACCAGTCTGACGGTGAAACCGAACCAGCTCGTCTTCCATGGCATGGCGCAGATGCGGATCCAGATTGGCCAACGGCTCATCCATCAGGATCGTCCCCGCCCGCTGCGACAGGCAACGTGCAAGGGCGACACGCTGGCGCTGTCCGCCTGACAATGTCACGGGTTTGCGCTGCGCGAAGGCGTCCAATTCAACCGATGACAGACAGGCCAAAACGTGATCGCGCAATTCGCGACCGTTTAAATGCGTTTCGACCGGAAACGCGACATTCTGCTCAACACTCATATGCGGCCACAACGCGTAGGACTGGAAGACGACGCCGACGCCGCGCTCCTCCGGAGGCGTCGATCGGCCACCTTCAAAAACGATGCGGCCGTCCAGTAGGACGCTGCCTTCGTCGGGAACGTCTAGGCCGGCAATCAACCGCATCAAAGTGGTTTTTCCGCAGCCTGAAGGTCCGAGAAACACGAAGAACTCTTCGTCATCGATATCCAGGCTGACCCGATCGACAACTGCCTGTCCGGAAAAACGCTTCGTAACGTTGTTAAGGGATATCGACATTCGGAACCGTGTTCGCAGGCTTGCAATAGAAGCGGTCTTGCCGACCGGCATCTTCACGCGAAGCGCAGTCGGCGAAACTTAGAGCAAATCAGGTTTAGCTTGAAACATTTGATGGTGGAAGATCGGTTCATTCGGGCGCGTGTCCCGAATCTGAAGTTCGCCGGATCTACGGCAGACTCCGTACGAACGTCAGATTCGACAAGGACACGCTATGCATTATTGGTTCGCGTGTGGTTTGCGGATTTGAAGGTCCTGTATGGAGGATGCTGAAAAGATGAAAGGACCTTCAAATCCACCACACGCGTGCGTCGCGCAGCGCGATGTGGGTCATCGGGCAAGCGGCGCAACGGTGAGCCGATACTCCGCCACCCTTGAGAGGACGAAGCTGTTGAAAAACTTCGGTAAACGGGCCGGGCGGTTTTTGTACCCGAGTGGGGTTGGGCACGCGTGTGGGGGGGTGGCACCCCCCCCGGCAACCCCCCCAGTGACCGCCCCAAATCAACGCCGGGAAATAATT
>JBCCOK010000082.1:0-15499 GCA_039025395.1 Pseudomonadota bacterium | reverse complement strand
GTTGATGCCGCGGACCTCGTTAATGATCCGCGTCGCGGTGCGGCCGAGAAACTCCATGTCGTAGTGATAGAAATCCGCCGTCATCCCGTCGACAGAGGTGACAGCCCGCAGCGCGCAGACGAACTCATAGGTGCGCCCGTCACCCATGACGCCGACCGTCTGTACCGGCAGCAACACGGCAAAGGCCTGCCAGATCGAATCATAGAGCCCGGCATTGCGGATTTCTTCGAGATAGATCGCGTCGGCGTCGCGCAGGATGTCGAGCTTTTCGCGGGTTACGCCGCCGGGGCACCGGATGGCAAGGCCGGGCCCGGGGAAAGGATGGCGGGCGATGAAGCTCTCCGGCAAGCCAAGCTCGCGCCCGAGTTCCCTCACCTCGTCCTTGAACAGTTCGCGCAACGGTTCGACAAGCTGCATGTTCATGCGTTCCGGCAAACCGCCCACATTGTGATGCGACTTGATGGTGACCGAAGGGCCCCCGGTGAAGGAAACGCTTTCGATCACATCCGGATAAAGCGTGCCTTGGGCAAGAAAATCAGCGCCGCCCAGCTTCTGCGCTTCGGCTTCAAAGACATCGATGAAAAGACGGCCGATGGTTTTCCTCTTGGTTTCCGGATCGGCCTCGCCTTCCAGCGCCTCGATGAAAGTATCGGAGGCATCGACCAGGGTGAGCGGGATATTGTAGTGCTCCCGGAACATCGCCATGACGTCCGCAGCCTCGTTTTTGCGCATCAGCCCGTGATCGACAAGGATGCAGTTGAGCTGGTCGCCAACCGCTTCGTGGATCAGCAACGCGGCAACGGACGAGTCGACGCCGCCGGAAAGAGCGCAGATGACCTTGCCGCTGCCCACCTGTTCCCGGATCGCGGCCACCGCCTGTTCGCGATAGGCAGCCATTGACCAATCGCCTTTCAAGCCCGCGATCTTGTGGACAAAATTCGCCAGCAATCGCGCGCCGTCCGGCGTGTGGATGACCTCGGGATGAAACATCATGCCGTAGGTCTTTCGCTCGACATTGCCGAATACCGCGTAAGGTGCGCCTTCGGAGCGCCCGAGGATCTCGAAGCCGGGCGGCAATTCGATGACACGGTCGCCGTGACTCATCCAGACCTGGTGCCGCTGTCCCTGAGTCCAGACGTCCTCGAACAGCGGGCAATCCTTCAGCACTTCGACATAGGCGCGGCCGAATTCGCGATGATCGGAGGATTCGGCCTGCCCACCCATTTGCACGCACATGGTCATCTGCCCATAGCAGATGCCAAGGGTTGGAACGCCGGCATCGAAAATGGCCTGTGGCGCGCGGGGCGATCCAACCTCGGCTGTCGAGGCCGGTCCGCCTGACAGGATCACGCCCTTGGGTCGAATGCGCTCGAAGCCTTCTTTGGCAGACTGGAACGGGACGATCTCGCAATAGACACCAGCCTCACGCACCCTGCGGGCAATGAGTTGGGTAACTTGGGAACCGAAATCGACAATGAGAATGGAATCGGGGTGGGCTGTGCTTTCCATGGAAAGGCTTTAGTGATTCGTTTGTCGCGGCGCAAGTCGCGGCCCGGAATTCAGGAGGTCTCGGAGGACCAGACGATGCGCTTAACCCTCAATGCCCTCGCGGCCGACAACTGACATCATCGTTCCCGTCATCGTGGCGATCAGCTTCTGCGAACCGTCTGGTCCGATCGCAAAAGCCTTTCCTTCGGATACTGAAATCGTACGGCCCGGTTTGCTGACGCCAGCCCGGAATATGAAGCGCTCGCCGCGCGCCGGCGACAGAAGGTTGATCTTGAATTCGATAGTCAGGATCGCCGCATCGGCGGCCATCAGCGAGAAGGCCGCGTAGCCACAGGCTGAATCCAGCGCTGTCGAAATGATCCCGGCGTGCAGGAAACCGTGCTGCTGGGTGAAGTCTTCGTGGTAGGGCATCTCCAGCTCGACTTCGCCCGGGCCCACCGCGTTCAGTTTCATGCCGAGCGTCTTCATCACCTTCTGGCGATCGAAACTGTCGCGCGAACGGGCAATGAAATCGGGATTCTGCGGTTTGAAATCGGGCATGTCTGTCTTTCTCACTGGCGCTTTTGCATCACGGAAAAGAAAAATCCGTCCGTCCTGGTGGCGGCCGGCGTCAGGGTGATTGTCTTCATGTCCGCCGACCAGGGCTGCAGCGTGTTTTCGCCAAACAGGTCCTGCCAGACCTCGCCGGCGGACACCACTTCGAAATCGCCGCTGTCTTCGCAAAATCCGTAGACCTGCGCCTCATTTTCCTGCGGCAGAAGGGAGCAGGTGATGTAGATCAGGAAACCGCCCGGGCGCACGTAAGGCGCCGCTGAGGCCAGCACCTGTTGCTGCTGGTCAAGCCGTTCCTCAAGGTTTTTTGGCGTCAGCTTCCACTTGGTGTCAGGGCGCCGACGCCAGGTGCCGCTCCCGGTGCATGGCGCATCGACAACGACCCGGTCCATCCGTGCTTCAAGCCCGGAAAGGTCGCTACCGGGTTCATGAACCTGAACATTTCGTGTCCCGGCGCGCCTCAAGCGTTCGTAGATGGGCGCAAGCCGCGTTCGCTCGGCATCATAGGCATGGACCTGGCCGCGGTTGGCCATCGCAGCCGATAGCGCCAAGGTCTTGCCGCCGCCACCGGCGCAATAATCGAGGATCTGTTCGCCTGGCTGTGCGAAAACCAGCTCTGAGACAATCTGACTGCCTTCGTCCTGAACCTCAAACCAGCCTTTGTTGAACGATGCCTCGGCGGTCACATTGGGCAGTCGCGACGGTCCCTGCCCTGCTGCAATCCGGATACCGTCATGGGCCAGTTCCGTGCGACGCGGATTGGTACGCGCAAGGGCTTTCAGTGTCTTGTCGACGGTTGATTTCAGCCTGTTGATCCGCAGGTCAAGCGGCGGACGTTCGGCCAATGCTTGTGCTTCGCTGACCCAGTCATCGGCGAAATTCTCCTCGAAAGCAAACTGCGTCCATTGCGGTATGTCAGCCTGAATGTGCGCGGCAGCATGAGCGAGCTTTCGTTTTGAAAAGGCTTCCAATGAAGAGGGCTCCAAAGGCGCTGGCGCAAAGCGATCGCCATCGAGTTGAGCGGCGAGCGTTCGTTCATCGACACCCCACTGGCGGAGCAGAACCGCATAGACAAGTGCCTGCGGACCATCGTCGTCCATGAGATAGCCGTGCGACAGTTTCTTACGCAGCGCATCATAAACCAGATTGCCGATCGCGGCGCGGTCACCCGAACCGGCGAAGCGGTGGGAGAGGCCCCAATCCTTGAGCACCTCAGACACGGGCCTCCGGCGCTTTTCGATGTCAGACAGGATTTCAATGGCTGCCGCCATCCGACCGCCAAGTCGCATAGTGTACCCCGTTTAAACCAGGCTGCTGAATAACGCGGCGGGCACGCAAATGAAAGCCGCACTCTGGTAAAGGCAGCAATTAGGCGAACCGGGGGTGGTGGGAGTCGTTAACAGATTTTCGCGAATCCGCGTGCCAATTGCGATTGCAAACGCTATGACGGCGACACATATTCTTCGCGGCGAAGCACAGTTTTGCGAACCCGGCAGGTGATGAGGAAACAGCGTTAAGATGACGAGCCCCGACAACGACAATAAAAGCAACGAAATCGCTGAGTGGACCAAACGGCGTGACGCGCTCGCAGAAGAGCTGAAATCGTTTCCCTTTCCGGCGGACAGACACTGGCTGGGCGAACTGGTGATCAGGCACACAACGCCTCTTGCCGACGCGGCAAAGGATCTGACCGACAGCATTTCGGTCAACAAGACACTTGCCGATGCGACGGCGGAAACCGACCGTCATCTTCAGGAAAACATTGTCAACGCCGCCGAACATACCGACGCGGATGTCGACCACTTGCGTTCCTCGATGCGGCGCTGCCTCGCGGCGATGGATGCCTGGATCGAACATCACGCCAAAAAGAGCTGACGCACACTGTTCACACAGCAGCCAGCACAATGCCGCTCCGGTTCAAACACGCAGAAGAACCCAGGCGAGCCACAGCCACAAAATTCCGTTGATAATGTAGCCGACCGCAAAAATCGGCCGGCGCAGCCGCATATCGTTGGATGTGACGTGTACCCACGAATGGGCGATACGGCTTAAGACAAACACCCATGCCAGAAGCAAGGTGGCATCGTTCACTCCATTGACCATGTAGAGAATAATGCAAACCGCATAAAACAGGCCCGGCAATTCGAACTGGTTGACGAGGTTTCTTGCAACAGTCTGAGTTGGCTCCGGCTCGACGATCGGCACCCTGAAATCGGATGCGTTTGCCCGACCGGCCCGCACCGCGGAAATCCGGCGGCGCGAAACAAGCACATAGATCGTGTAGATCAGCGCCGTCTGAACGATCAGCGGCCAGAAGATTGCCGTATTGCTCATGAGAAACCCCTTTGCGAATCTTTCGAACAGACTAAAGCAATTCGCTGCATGATAATATCAGCGCGCAGGCCGGTTCAGCCTTTGTGCCGGATTGGCCGCACGCCCGGCCCGCGCTTGCGATCAGTCGGTAAAGGGCCATATTGTATAAAAGTTCAGGATGTGCTCGAAACGCGGAGTGCAGTTATGTTCAAAAGACTGCGGGCGAAACTGCTTTTCAGATCCGGCGCCAAGGAACGGGCAGCGGGCTCGCTTGGTTTCGCCGACGAGAGTGCCGACCTCGCCTCGGAAGATTTCATTGAAAAGACGGTCGCATTCGAAAATCGCTGCCAGCCCTTTCTTGAGCTGGCGGAAAAAGCCCAGGCCCATTGCGAAACGGTGGCGGAAACCGGGAAGATCAACCAGAAACTCATGAGCAGACTTGACGAGGCCATGCACGAGATTCGTTCGGTCGAGATGGAGATCCAGAAGACTCTTGAGTCGGCCAGTGAACTCTCACACGCGGCACAGGCGCGCTTTGAGACCGCAGCCGACAAAATCGCCGACGTGCATGCTGCCGTTGAAGGTGCGATCAAACATATTCGTATGGCGCGCGCAGATTTTGAGTCCCTCAGGGATGAAGACGAGGACGATGACGACGATGAAGACAACAACTGATCGCATATAATCATGTATCCGCTGCTCACAAGCAGAGGGTCATCGACACGCCCGATGTCAAGAAACCAAGCGCTCCGCCCACGATTCGCTCCGGCTGTTGCAAGCACTCTGATTTGATAATCCGGCCCGTTTTGGTAGACTTTCCGTCATTGACGCCGGGAGCACACGCATGGTTAGCCTGACGGCCAAAGAGAGCGATCTGGTATTTCGCATCATGGGCGAACTGGCGGCCGACCACTCATCGCAAAGCTTGCGGGAGTCGATCGCACCAATGCTTCTCAATCTTCTCAAAGCGCAGTATTTCGCCTCCTATGTGTGGAATGGCGAAACGACAACCTTCAACGACCGGATTGCACTCAATATGAGCGACGACAATCTGCGAAGTTATGAAGCATACTACCAGTTCCGGGATCCGATTACGCCAAGCCTGCAGCGGCGGAAAAAGACGACTGCCGTCAGCGAGATCATTTCACGCTCGGCGCTGGAGCGCAGCGAGTTTTTCAACGACTTCCTGGCGCAGGACGGCTTGCACTATGGCATCAACTATTATGCCTATATTGCCGGCCAGAACATCGGCGACCTGCGCATCTGGCGTGGCCGCGGCCGGGAGGATTTCAATCGGCGGGATCTGCAAATCATCGACGCCATCGGTCCGGCCTTCACCCAAGCCATGCGCCGGGCAATTGCGCGGGAAAACCCGGTCGATCAGCGCCTATCGCCGACGGATGCCATCGAACAGGAAAGCCTAAAGGTCCACCTGACCAACAGGGAAAAGGAAATTGCAGCTGCCGTCATGTTCGGGAAGACGGACATGCAGATCGCCGAGGACTTGTGTATTTCCATCACCACCGTGCGCACCCATCTCAAGAATCTTTTCCGCAAGCTTAAAGTCAACAGCCGCGCGCAACTGATCGGCCGGATCGCATTGAACTAGCAAATCTCAGACGGACTTGAGGAAATCGATGAATGCCCGCGTCTTTGCCGGCATATAGGATCTTGAAGGGTAAAGGATCCAGGCCGCCGTGTCGAAGCCACTTGCACTTGCGCGCCATGCCGGAAACACATCAAGCAACCGACCGGCGCGCAAATCCGCATCGATGGTCCAGTCACCAAGAAGGGCAATGCCGATGCCTTCGATCGCCGCCCGGCGCAACGCCAGCGCATTGGTCGCGGACAGTTTGCCGGAGACCGGAACATCCATCGTCTTCTCATCCGCACCCCTGAAACGCCAAAGCGGCTGATAGCCCGGAAGCGAGAAGGTGATGCAGTTGAATTCCTGCAATTGCGTTGGGGTGGTCGGTTGACCGTAACGCTCAATGAATCCCGGCGAGGCCACGACATGGTAGCGCGTCGGCATCAGCCGCGTCGCAACGTAAGACCCGGCCATGCGTTGGCCCAGCCTGATGGCGACGTCGATGTTTTCCGCTGCAATGTCGACGTTTGCATCGGTCAAAACAAGGTCAAGGCGGATTGCTTCGTGGCGCTTCTGAAACGTCTTGAGCCGCGGGATCAGCCATCGCTCAGCAAAGGCGACCGAGGCCGTAACCCGCAAGACGCCGCTGGCAAAACCGACCATATCCTTCGCTTGGCTGCATATCTGCCCGATTTCTTCAAGCGGCACCTGAATGCGCTCAAACGTAGCCCGCCCCGCTTCGGTCAGCGACAGGCGTCTTGTCGTTCGTTCAAACAAACGGTAGCCAAGCTGCTGTTCGAGGCCAGCGATCTGCCGCGACACCGACGACGGATCGACGCCCCGATCCTCGGCGACCCGCGCGAACGAGCCTCTGCGCGCAATCTCGAGGAACAGATCGAAATCGGAAAGTTTCATTATTGCGATAATTGCATTTCTGAATGGTCAGATAAATGGTTTATCGACAAAAAATTCACCAATAAACCTGCGTCAGCAACAACAGGAGCGAGCAGATATGACCATCGATCTTTCTGAAAAAACCGCGTTCATCACCGGCGCATCGCAAGGGATCGGCGCTGCTGCGGCGCGGCATCTGGCCGATCTTGGCGCCAACGTCGTCATGGCGGCTCGCTCCGCCGCAGCAATCAACAGTCTTGCCGGCGAGATTGGCACACAGGCTCTGGCGGTCCCCTGTGACGTCAGCGAATACGATCAGGTCCAGGAAGCGGTATCGGCCGGCGTCAAGACGTTCGGAAGCCTTGATATCGTCGTGAACAATGCCGGTACGATCGAACCGATCGCACGCATCGAAGAGTCCCGGCCAGACCTTTGGAACCAGGTCATCGATATCAATCTGAGGGGCGTTTATCACTGCATGCACGCGGCATTCCCGCATCTTTCCAGACCGGGCGGCACCATCATCAACATCTCTTCAGGTGCGGCGACAAGCGCGCTCGAGGGCTGGAGCCACTACTGCGCAAGCAAGGCGGCTGTCCTTTCGCTGACGCGTTGTGCCCACAAGGAGTGGTCGGACCTTGGCATCCGGGTCGTCGGCCTGTCGCCGGGGACAGTCGCCACGGAAATGCAAAGTGCAATCCGTACCTCCGGCGTCAACCCCGTGAGCCAGCTCGACTGGTCATTGCACATTCCGCCGGAATGGCCTGCAAGGGCAATTGCCTGGCTTACAACGGATGCGGCGAGGCAGTTCGACGGCGGCGACTTTTCCATCAAGACCGAAGAGGGCCGGCGACTGGTGGGACTGGTCGCGGACTAAAACGACAAGGCCTCCCGTATACCCAAATATCCCCATTTATGAGGATAGCGTCTGCGACCCAACCCTAGCAGGATAGGGCAAACATGCATGGGGAGGTGTTTGCCTTGTCGAATCCGGTTGACCTGACGATCACCCAGGCGCTTGCGGACATGCGGTCCGGATCGCTTTCCTGCCAGGACTACGTTGAGGCGCATATTACGCGCAGCGACGAACAGTCGGCATTGGGCGCCTATGTTTCTTTTGATTGGGAGGCATTGCGCAAAGCCGCGCAGAGGGTCGATGCTCAGGGCAATGCGGGCCAAGGCCTTGCAGGTGTTCCGCTCGTCCTCAAAGACAATATCAACACCACGACGCTGACGACCAGCGCTGCCACGGGCGCGCTCAAGGGACGCGTCGCCGGAATAAACGCGCCGGTCGCAGAAGGTTTGTTCGCTGCCGGGGCGCTGCTTGGCGCCAAGGGCAACATGCATGAGCTCGCCTTCGGCATCACCAACAACAATGCCGTCAGCGGCGCTGCACGAAATCCCTATAATCCCGACATGATTCCGGGCGGTTCAAGCGGCGGCGTCGGAACAGCCGTCGGTGCGCGCATGATGCCCGGTGGAATCGGTACGGATACCGGCGCGTCGGTCAGGCTGCCAGCGGCGCTTTGCGGGATCGTCGGTTTCCGACCGACCGTCGGGCGCTACCCGGGCGAGGGTATTATGCCGATCTCGCATACCCGCGACACGGCAGGTCCGATGACGCGGAGCGTCGAAGACGCCAGACTGCTCGATACCTATATGAGCAGAACGCCTGCGAAAGGCTTGAACGCAGACATTGCGGGCCTGCGCATCGGCGTGCCGCGCCATCACTTCTATGACAATCTGGATCCCCATGTCGCCAAGGTTGCGGAAGACGTCTTGAAGCGGCTGGAAAAAGCCGGTGCCGTTCTGGTCGAAGCGGACATCCCTGGTGTTGCTGCCCTGAATGACGCAGTTGGTTTTCCAGTTGCGTTGTATGAGTTCAAGGTCGACATGGCCCGCTATCTCTCGGAACATGGCCTCAGCCATTCTCTCGACGCGATTCACGAGGAAATCGGCAGCCCGGATGTGAAAGGGGTGATCGGTTCCCAGCTTGGCGAGGACGCAATCCCGGAAGCGCTTTACCGCCAGGTCATGGCCGAGGCGCGTCCAAAGCTGCAACAGGCCTACGCCGAATGCTTCCGTGACAACAACATATCGGCACTGCTTTTTCCGACCGCGCCGCTGCCGGCACGGCCGCTGGGCGACGACGAAACCGTGGAACTCAACGGTGAGCGGGCGCCCACCTTTCCCACCTTCATCCGCAACACCGATCCGGCCAGCAACGCCGGCATACCGGGCATCAGCCTTCCGGCCGGCTTATCGGGAGACGGACTGCCGGTGGGGATGGAACTGGATGGACCGGCCGGTTCGGACGACATGCTGCTGGCCATCGCAGAGGCGGTTGAGGCGGTGATCGACTGCCGCCTGTCGCCACCGCTCAGATAAAATATATAGGGGAGTAAGACATATGAACCGCAGAGATTTACTCAAACTGACCATCGGAGCATCGGCTTTCGCAGCAATGCCGACCATTGCCGGCATTGCCGCACGCGCATCCGATCCGATCAAGGTCGGTGTCCTTCTTCCGCAGTCGGGGCCCGGCGGCCTTTTCGGTCCATCCTGCGAAAACGCAACCAACCTCGCCGTCTCAGAAATCAACGATGCGGGCGGCATTCTGGGCCGCATGGTCGAGCCTGTTTTTGCCGACGTCGGCGGACCGCCAGCCGAAGCGACGCAGGCGGCTCTCAGGCTGTGGCGGGGCGAGAATGTCGAAGCGTTCGTCGGTATGCATGACAGCGCCGTGCGCGGTGCGCTGACCAATCTTTTCAAAGGTGAAATCCCTTACATCTACACACCCGTCTATGAGGGTGGGGAATGTTCGCCGGGGACCTTCGTCCTGGGCGAAACACCGACCCAGCAGCTTGAACCTGTCATTCCGTGGATGGCTCAAAACAAGGGCGCCAGCAATTGGTACCTCATTGGCAATGACTATAACTGGCCACGCGATACGAATGCCGCCGCCAAAGCCTACATCGAGGCCTCGGGCGGAACGGTTGTCGGCGAGGAGTATCTGCCCTTTACGGCCGACAATTTCGACAGCAACCTTGCCAAGATCAAAAGCAGCGGCGCGGACGCTGTCCTCATCACATTGGTCGGCGGTGCCTCTGTCGGCTTCAACCGGGCCTTTGCCAGTTTCGGCCTGCCCGACACCGTTGTGCGTCTCGGCACGCTGATCGAGGAAAACACGCTAGCGGGGATCGGGGCCGAGAACTCTCAGAACCTGTACGCATCCGCAGGCTATTTCGGCAATATCGATACACCGGCGGCAAAGGCTTTTGCTGCCGCCTATCAAGACAAGTTCGGCGCCGACGCCGCCGCGCTCAATTCGCTGGGTGAGTCATGCTATGAAGGCATGAAGTTTCTCGAAGCGCTGGCAAAAAAAGCCGGCTCGGTCGATGTTGCAGCCTTCGAAGCGTCGGCGAACGGTACCAGTTATGACGGACCGCGCGGGACTGCGACGATGAGCGACAGACATGTCTCCAAGGACATCTATCTTGCCGAGGCCGATGGTGCTGCGTTCAGGGTGATCGAGACGTTCCCGGCGGTCGCCGCCGGAAACAACTGCCAGTAACCGGACATTTCGCCGACCTTGGACCTTTTCGTTACAACCGGCATGAATCTGATTTATGCGATCGCCACCCTGGGGCTTGTTGCCCTGGGGCTGGCGGTGGTGTTCGGACTGTTGGGTGTCATGAACATGGCACATGGCGAGTTCGTCATGCTCGGCGCCTACAGCGTCTTTGTGGTGCAAACGGCGGGGCTTCCATTTATTGCAGCGGTCCCGCTTGCGCTCGCCGTATGTGCCGGTATCGGCGTCCTTGTCGAATGGTCAGTCATTCGCCACCTCTATCGCCGTCCGTTCGACACGCTGTTGGCGACCTGGGGCATTTCGATTGTTATCAGGGAAGTGGTCGAGGCAGGTTTCGGCCGCGATTTCAAAAGCGTGGACCAGGTTCTGCCTGGAACAGTTTCGTTTCTGGGTGCGCCTTACCCGGCATACAGGCTTGTGCTCCTGGCAGCGATCATCATCTTTTTTGCGCTTTTGCTTGTGTGGTACCGGCGCAGCAACACCGGCGCTCGAATCAAGGCCATGGTGTCAAATCCGGCACTTGCTGCGGCGGTCGGTATCGATACCGCAAGGCTCGCGCGGTTGACCTTTGTCTTTGGCGTCTGCACTGCGGGAATCGCCGGGGTCGCGCTGGCGCCGCTGGTACGGATCGAACCCTATATGGGCATTGATTATTTGCTGTCCTCGTTCTTCATACTGGTGGTCGGCGGGCTTGGTTCGCTCGAGGGCTTGCTGATCGGCTCTGCCTTCATCGGCGGTTTCGATACCTCGATTTCCACGTTGTTCAGCAAGACCAGCGGCTACCTGACGGTGCTGGTGATCTCTATCCTCTTCCTGTGGCTGAGGCCCGATGGTCTATACGCGCGCCGCTAGCCTTGTCATCCTTGCCGGACTGGCCGCGGTCCCTGCCGTTTTCGGCATGTTCACCGCTTACCAGTTGGGGCTCTATCTCATCTACGGTATCGTCGGACAGGGTATTGCACTGTGTTGGGGACGCGCCGGCTTTCTGCCGCTTGGACAAGCGTTGTTTTTCGGAATTGGCGCCTACATTGCTGGCGCTTTCCTGAAGGCATCGGATGGCGCCTATATTGCCCTCATTCCCGCAATCGCGACGGCGTGCATTGTGCCAGCCATCTTGGCCGCGATCGTCGGACTGCTGGTGTTCAACCGGCAAATCGGTTCCGGACCCTATTTCTCTCTGATTACGCTGGCACTGGCGATGCTTGGTTTTCAGCTCGCCAACTCACTGGACGGCATTACGGGCGGTTTCAACGGCATGACCGGAATTCCGGCCCCGGCGGGCATAGACAGTTTCGGAAACTACTATTTTGTCGTGCTCGGCGCAGTCGCTGTCATTTCGCTGGCGCTCTACTGGCTTCTCAGAACGCCCTTCGGGTTGCTTTTGTCGGCAACCGCCGAAAACGAGGAAAGACTGCAGTTCTTCGGTTTCAACACCAGCGGCCTCAAGGCAGCCGCGTTCGGCATCAGCGCCGGTGTTGCCGGCCTCGCCGGCGCACTTTACGCACCACATCAGGGGATCGTGACACCACAGGCCGTTGGTTTTCTGTTGTCTGCGGAGCTCGTCATCTGGACAGCGGTCGGCGGCCGGACGTCGCTGGCCGGCCCGTTGGTCGGGGCCGTGTTCATCGGATTTCTTGCGTCTGAACTGCGCAACACGTTTCAATACTGGGAAGTGGTCATCGGACTGGTTTTCATCCTTGTCGTGTTGCGTCTTCCGCGCGGTATTGTCGGCATCGGGGAAACGGCCTTCAAGAGCATTACCGGGGGGTGGAACAAGCCATCGCTTCCGCGCGATCAAAAGCTTGAGACAAGTGGTCCGGCTCTGAAGCCGGACCTTGTCTTTGACGAAGTCAAGGTCACAATGGGGCCTGTCACGATTCTCGACGGCCTGGATTTTTCGATCCATCAGCCCGGCATCCATGCGATCATTGGTCCCAACGGGGCGGGAAAAACATCCGCTTTCAACGTCATGACCGGCCGACTGCGCGCAACTGCGGGATCCGTGCGCTGGCGCGGCGAGACGGTCAACGGCATGAAGCCCTATCAGGTGGCCCGTCTCAAGGTCTCACGTAAATTCCAGGTGCCATCGGTGTTTTCCGGCTTGAGCATCGACCAGCATGTCGACATTGCTCTGTGGGCAAACCGAATTGGCACTGCGGACCTTTTTTCCATGCAGCCCTTCCGGTGGACAAGCGATCTTTACAGCATCTTGGCGGAACGGTTTTCATTTCTGAACGAAGGCGACCGAATTGCCGGCGATCTGTCACTGGGGCAGCGACAGATGCTCGATTTCTGCATCACCTATCTGAGCGAGCCGGAGTTGGTGCTTCTCGACGAACCCTGCGCCGGACTTTCAACGGCCGAAACGGCAGACATGATCGCAGCGATCGCCGATACCAACAGGCACTTGGGATCGACGGCAATTATCATTGAACACGACATGCGCGTCGTCGAGGGCCTCAGCAACCATGTCATCGTCATGCACCAGGGCCGTCTTCTGGCCAATGGCAGCATCGATGAGATCCGTGCGAATGAGGATGTGCAGGCGGTCTATAGCGGAGGGACCAAATGAGCCGGAACGGCGTCCTAGAGGTCCAAGACCTTGCCGGTGGCTACGGTGAAATCACCGTCGTGCGTGGGCTGTCCCTTAGTGTAAAGCAAGGCCAGGCTGTCTTTCTGACCGGCCGCAACGGCGTCGGCAAATCGACCCTTGCCAAACTCGTTGCCGGCCATTTGCCCGCCACTGCGGGAACAATACGCTTCGACGGCAAGGACTTCACATCCCAACCGGATCACGCGCGCAGACCAGCCGGTCTCGGCTACGCGCCGCAGGAGAGCACCGTGTTCGATACGCTTTCCATTCTCGAGAACCTGACCCTGCCCTATGACGACCGCGACCTTTCCCGGTATAATGAACTGTTTCTGCTTTTTCCCCGCATCAAGGACCGTTTGACGCAGCTTGCGGGCACGCTGTCCGGTGGCGAGAAGAAAATTCTCTCTTTCTGCCGAGCCATCGGCGAGGAAACCCGGCTCGTCGTCATGGACGAACCTTCGGAAGGGGTGCAACCCGAAAACATCGATCGGATGGGCGCAATGCTGGAGCAGGAGAAAACGCGCGGGCGTTCATTCCTGATCGTCGAACAGAATTTGACGCTGGTCGAACATGTCGCCGATCATGCATATCTGCTCGACCATGGCGAATGTGTCTTCGAAACGCAGCGCAGCCCCAATATGCGCCAAATGCTGTCAGACCGCCTGAATCTCTGAACGCTGCGCCTATGCGCGGCCCGTATAGTTGGGGCTTTCGCGGGTGATCGTGACGTCGTGCGTGTGGCTTTCGCGAAGGCCCGCATTTGAGATGCGTACAAAGCGGGCGCGCTCGTGCAACTCCGCAAGCGTCGAAGCCCCGACATATCCCATGGCTGCCTTGAGTCCGCCGCCAAGCTGATGCAGCACCCCGGATACCGCACCCTTGTAAGGCACCTGTCCTTCAATCCCTTCGGGTACCAGTTTCAACTCATCGCGCACTTCGGCCTGGAAATAGCGGTCGGCCGAACCGCGGGACATCGCACCGACCGACCCCATGCCACGATAAGCTTTGAACGAGCGCCCCTGGTGGAGGTAGACTTCTCCTGGGCTCTCATCGGTCCCGGCCAGTAGCGAGCCGATCATCACGGCCGATGCGCCCGCGGCAATGGCCTTTGCCACATCACCGGAGTACTTCACACCGCCGTCGGCAATCACCGGCACTCCGTCCGATTGTGCGGCTTCCACCGCTTCCATTACGGCAGTCAGTTGCGGGACGCCCACCCCTGCCACGACCCGGGTCGTGCAGATGGAGCCAGGCCCGATGCCGACCTTGATTGTGTCGGCACCGGCGTTGATCAGAGCGCGCGTGCCTTCGGCCGTTGCAACATTGCCTGCCATGATCCGCACCGAATTGGAAAGCGTCTTCACCTTGCTGACGGCATCAAGAACGCGCTGCGAGTGACCATGCGCCGTGTCGACAACCAGCAGATCAATGCCCGCATCGATAAGCCTTTCGGCTCTTTCGTACCCGTCATCTCCGACGCTGGTGGCGGCACCGACGCGCAGCCGTCCTTGTGCGTCCTTGGACGCGTTCGGATTGAGTTGGGATTTTTCAATGTCCTTCACGGTGATAAGGCCGACGCAGTGGCCATGAGGGTCGACGACCAGCAGTTTTTCAATGCGGTGCTGGTGCAAAAGCTTCTTGGCTTCATGCTGATCGACGTTTTCTTTGACCGTGACCAGACCGTCGCTGGTCATCAATTCGCTGATCTTCTGGTTCGGATCGGAAGCAAAACGGACATCGCGGTTGGTAAGAATGCCGACCAGCAGGCCGGTCCTCTGTCCGCCCGCACCGCCATTTGCAACAACCGGAATGCCTGAGATTCCGTGCGTTTTCATCAGCAGGCGGGCATCGCCGAGTGTCGCTTCAGGACCGATGGTAACCGGATTGACCACCATGCCGCTCTCGAACTTCTTGACCTGTCGGACTTGCTCGGCCTGTTCTTCGGGCGTGAAATTCCGGTGGATGATGCCAATACCGCCAGACTGCGCCATTGCGATGGCAAGGCGCGCTTCGGTCACCGTATCCATCGCCGACGAAATGATCGGCAGATTGAGGTCGATGTCCGCTGCAATGCGCGTGCTGATGTCGGCCTGTGCCGGCATGATCGTGGAGTGACCGGGTTGAAGCAGCACGTCGTCAAAGGTCAGCGCTTCGTTCCCAGTCGCCGATTCAATGATGCGTGCCATGGCCAGTCCTCTGCATTGCGGAAATAGGGCAGTCCGCCTCTGGAGACGGTGTTGCAATCCGAAACAGTGATGAGAAGTTGGCGTTGGCTGGTACCACGGATGGTTATCCAAGGAAATAGAAAAAGCGCCGCAGCCCGCTTAGAGCAATTCAGGCTTAGACTGAATCATTTGACCGAGGCGATTTTTCTATTTCCTTGGATAACCATCCGTGGTACCAGCCAACGCCAACTTCTCATCACTGTTTCGGATTGCAACACCGTCTCCAGAGGCGG
>JBCCOK010000081.1:0-15958 GCA_039025395.1 Pseudomonadota bacterium | reverse complement strand
CCGGAAAATGCGCAAACCAGCATAAAAAGGGTCGAGCGCGGCAGGTGAAAATTTGTCATCAGCATGTCGACGAAACGAAAACGGTACCCTGGGGTAATGAAAAGATCGGTCGGCCCGCTCCATGCGGCAGCTTTAGTGCCTCAATGAACTGTTCGAGAGAATGAACTTGCCCCATGCCGAGGCGATCGAACAGGGCGTAGGCACCGGCTTCGCTGCCAGCCAGAGATGCGGTATGGGATAAGGCGGCAGAGCGAGCGCCGTCTGACGTGCCGACCTTAAGAACAACAAGCGGTTTTCCAAGGCGCGCGGCGGTCTGCGCCAAAGCCTCGAAAGCGCGGACATCATCGACCCCTTCAATATGCAGTCCAAGCGCCGTCACCCGTTCGTCTTCGATCAGCGCTTCGCCGATTTCCGCCACGCCTGTCTGCGCCTGATTGCCTGCCGTCACGACATAGGCAAGCGGCATGGCCCGCCGCTGCATGGTGAGGTTGATCGCGATGTTGGAGGACTGGGTGACAATCGCCACGCCCGAAGCGATCCGCTTGCCGCCGTGCTGATCGGGCCACAGCAAGGCACCGTCAAGATAGTTGATAAAGCCATAGCAGTTCGGCCCCAGCAATACCGAAGCCCCTGCCGCCTCAAGCAGCAAAGCCTGCAGGTCGGCACCATCTGCCACTTCGCGAAATCCGCTGGCAAAACAGACCGCGCCGCCGGTTTTCATGGCGCTCAAGCGTCTGACCGCCTCGATCGTCGCATGGCGATTGACGCCGATGAATGCTGCATCGGGCGTTCCGGGCAGTGCATCGAGGCTTTCGAAGGCGCGAACGCCGGCGATATGCGTTTTCTGCGGGTGGACCGGCCAGATGTCACCGGCGAACTGCATTTTTATGCTCTGTTCGACGACGGACGCGCACCACGCTCCGCCGCCTATGACGGCAATCGACTTCGGTCGAAGCAGACGATCAAGCCCAGCTCGCATTAGGCACCCAAAGGCCGCAGAAGTTCGCGGCTGATAATATGGCGCTGGATTTCCGAGGTGCCGTCCCAGATTCGCTCCACGCGCGCATCGCGCCAGAAACGCTCAAGCGGCAGATCACTCATCAGCCCCATACCCCCATAGATCTGGATCGCGGCATCGGTGACCTTCGCCAGCATTTCGCTTGCATGGACCTTTGCGCTGGCAATCTCACGGTTGGCCGGAAGACCCTCATCGAGGCGCCATGCGGCCGCCAGTGTCAGCCAGTCCGCTGCATCGATTTCCGTGATCATATCGGCGAGCTGAAACGAAACCCCCTGAAACTTGCCGATCGGCTGTCCGAACTGCTGGCGCTCGGAGGCATAGCTGAGAGCGAGATCGAAGACGCGCCGGGCGCGACCGACCGACATTGCCGCGACTGTAATGCGTGTTGCATAGAGCCACGTATTCATAACTTCGAAACCGCCATCGGCTTCGCCCAGAACCTGCTCCTTGGGCAGGCGGCAATTGTCGAAATCGAGGATCATGTTCTGGTAGCCGCGATGCGATACGGATTGGTAACCGTCGCGGATGGTGAAACCGGGCGTGCCGCGATCCACGAGGAATGCGGTAATGCGCTTCTTCGGCCCCCGCGGGGTCTCGTCTTCACCCGACGCAGCGAAGACGATCACGAAATCCGCATGTTCTGCACCGGAGATAAAATGTTTCGTGCCGTTAAGAATCCAGTCCGATCCGTCCTGTACCGCAGAACACTTCATGCCGCGAACGTCCGATCCAGCACCCGGTTCTGTCATGGCAAGCGCATCCATCTTCTCGCCGCGTACCGCCGGTAAAAGGTATCGCTCGATCTGATCATCCTGGCAGGCCATCAGGATGTTCTGCGGGCGGCCGAAAAAATGGGTCAGCGCCATGGAACCGCGTCCGAGTTCGCGTTCGACGAGCGCAAAGTCGAGATGCGACAGCCCGGCGCCACCGACACTTTCGGGAAAATTGCACGCGTAAAAACCCAGCTCGATGGTTTTTTGTTTCAGGGAGTGAGCCAACTCGGTTGCGACAGAACCCGTTCGCTCAACCTCCTCCTCATGGGGATAGATCTCGTTCTCAACAAAAGCGCGCACCGTGGCGACGATCATCTCCTGTTCTGCGGTCAGTCCGAAATTCATGCTGACCTCCTCTGACCTGTATGACGTCCGGCGCTTTGCGGCTGCGGCAGATCCTGGTGTGCATCGGTAATCGATTGGATGGCCTCGTGGACCGGCGTAAGGGCCGGGCAGGCCTTGCCGGCTTTGCTGTCGACATGCAAAAGCAATTGCTCGGCCGTTGCAACGGCACGATCCCCGCTGGCAAAAATCGTGTGAAAGAGGTGAATGCGCTTGTCGTCGCTCGACAGGATTTGCGTGGTCGTGGTCAGCCTTTCACCGACCTTGGCCTCGTCAAGATGCATGATATGACTTTCGACGTTGTAATAGCTGTGTCCGCCTTCCACATAGTCTTGGTCCACACCGATGAGACGCAGCAGTGCGTCCGTCGTATCGCCGAAGACATGCAAATAGCGGTACTCGGTCATATGGCCGTTGTAGTCTATCCAGGATGGCGGGACAGTGGTTTCGAACAGCCGCAGCGGCGCTTCAGTTGCCGTGTCCGGTGGTACAGTCGGTGCGGCCAGGCGTTTCTCATGGGCGTTTATGAGGGCGCCTGCAGCGGTGTTGCGCTCTTTGAGCGCACCCAGCAGCGCGACAAGATTGTCATCGCGCAGCCGTTCGAGTTCGCGGACGGACAGATTGCCCGATTGCGAATCGGACTGGCCGACGATCTTTTCGACGAGTTCGTCAGTCAGTTCGGGTACGTCCGTGAGCCTTGTCCAGGGCAGGTGCAGGCAGGGACCGAACTGGGCAATGAAATGCCGCATGCCGGCTTCGCCTCCGGCCGCACGGTATGTTTCAAAGAGGCCCATCTGCGCCCAACGCAGACCGAAACCGAAACGGATTGCATCATCGACTTGTTGCGTCGTGGCAATGTCGTCCTTGATCAGCCACAGCGCCTCGCGCCAGACAGCTTCGAGGAAACGGTCAGCAATGTGGGCATCGATCTCCTTGCCAACATGCAATGGTTCCATGCCAATCGAGCGGATAACCGCGTCGGCTTTCTCGATATCGGTCGCTCGGTTGGCGCCTGAAGCAACAAGTTCCACGAGTGGCAGCAGATAGACCGGGTTGAACGGGTGGGTCACCACAATGCGATCGGGAGACGCAGTCCCTTCCTGCAGTTGCGATGGTGTAAAGCCGGACGTAGACGAACCGATGAGCGCGTCGGGCTCTGCGTGAGCAACAATCTCGCTATAGGTTTCGTGTTTGACATCAAGCCGTTCGGGCACCGATTCCTGTATCCATTCGGCGTTTGGAACGGTCTCCGCCACGCTGGTGTGGAACGTCATTCGGCCTTCGACCGGAAGCGGAGCTTCGTACAGGAGCGGCAGTGCCCGGCGGGCATTGGCCAGCACTTCGCTGATCCTTCGTTCGGCTTCTGGATGCGGATCGCAAATGCGCACATCCCAACCATTGAGAAGGAAACGGGCCGCCCATCCGCCGCCGATAACGCCGCCGCCGATGATTGCCGCGGTACGGTTCATCGCGGAGGCCGCTTTACAAGGTCGAGACGCTCACGGACGACTTCCGGGCCGACAACACGCGCCCCCAATGCTTCGATAATGGTAACAGCCCGCTCGACGAGAGCCTCGTTCGTGGCAAGCTTTCCTTTCCCGAGCCAAAGATTGTCTTCGAGCCCGACACGTACATTGCCGCCGGCCAATACGGCCGCTGCGACATAGGGCATTTCGTTGCGTCCGATGGAAAAGGCAGACCAAGTCCAATCGTCCGGGACGTTGTTGACCATTGCCAGGAACGTGTTGAGATCGTCAGGCGCACCCCAGGGGACACCCATGCAAAGTTGCACCAGTACCGGGTTGGAGATCACGCCCTCATTGACCAGCTGTTTCGCAAACCAAAGATGCCCGGTATCAAAAAGCTCCAGCTCAGGCCGAACGCCGAGACCCGTCATCATTGCACCCATGGTGCGCAACATGCCGGGCGTGTTCGTCATGACGTAATCCGCCTCGGCGAAATTCATGGTGCCGCAATCGAGTGTGCAAATCTCCGGCGCGCAGTCGATGACATGGACGAAACGCTCTTCGGCACTCGCCATGTCCGTCCCTTCAGCGAGCGGCAGCGGCGCGGACGGAGAGCCGAACACCAGATCGCCTCCCATTCCCGCTGTCAGGTTCAAGACACAATCGACGTCGGCATCTCGAATGCGCTCGGTGACCTCACGATAAAGCTTGCGGTCGCGCGAAGGCGCCCCGCTTTCGGGGTCGCGGACATGGCAATGGACAATTGCCGCGCCCGCCTTGGCCGCCGCAATCGCGCTTTCGGCGATCTGCTTCGGACTGCGCGGGACATGGGGACTTCGATCCTGTGTTCCACCGGAGCCGGTGACCGCACAGGTGATGAAAACGTCACGGTTGATTTCGAGCGGCATTGGCTGAACCTCCCGGTTGAAAGCTACGCCGCTTGCAATATCAAATCATGCAGAATTAGACTGCAATCATGCCGGATTGGTTCAAAACACGCGACACCACCTGCCATATCGGGATTTTGCTTTTTGAGCAGTTTTCCAACTATTGCCTTGCCAATACGGTGGAGCCGCTTCGGGCGGCCAATGCGGTTGCCGGACGCAAGCTTTACGACTGGCATTTCCTGACGCTCGACGGTAACGCTGTCACCTCATCAAGCGGACTTTCAGTTGCACCGGAAGCACCGTTGCGCAAGGGCGCTGGCGGTGAGTTTCTCTTTTTACTTCCAAGTTACGCGTTCCGATCACTGGCCAATCCCGCATGCCTTGCCGCGTTGCGTACCGCCGCAGGACGCTATCAAACACTTGCTGGCTTTGACACGGGCAGTTGGCTGCTGGCGGCGGCTGGACTGCTGAACGGCCGCCCGGCGACGATCCACTGGGAGGAGTTGGAGGCCTTTGCAGAGCAGTTTCCGGAAGTCGATGCCCGCAGAGAGCGGTTCATTATCGACGGAGACCGTCTGACCTGCAGCGGCGCGTTGGCCGCCTACGATCTTATCAGCGAATTGATCGGACGCCATTATGGCGCAGCGTTGCGCCTCGAGGTCAGTTGGCTACTGATGCATGGTGGCAATGCCAGACGCGAAGATTCAAGCTTTGCGCCGGGGAGGGCAGTCGTGCAGCGTGCGCTGCGCGCCATGCAGGAACATATCGAGCGTCCTGTGCCACTTCCGCAGATTGCACGCAGCGTCGGTCTTACGCAGCGAAGTCTGGAGCAGCGATTCAGGTCAGAGCTTGGCGCGCCACCCAGAACCGTTTATCGCCGCATCCGCCTGCTTGCAGCGCGCAAGCTTGTTCGTGAGACGTCGCTTCCGGTCAGCGAGATCGCTCTGCGCTCTGGCTACGAAAACCCAAGCGCGATGACACGCGCTTTCGTTGCAGAGTTCGGACAAACGCCAAGATCGGTAAGAAGCTAGATAGAATCTAGATAGAGTTACGCCAAGCGGATGCTCTTAAAGGTTGCAAGCCGCAAGCGCAGCGGCAATAGTGCGCCTGCAATCACCGCTTCGAAGGGCGTGTTCCATGGCCTCCATATCGATGTCCTTTCCGTTGCTCGCAGTCGCGCTAACGGTGCTTGCCTATTTTGCGCCCGGGCTTTTCACGCCCTTTTCAGGCGCAGTTGTGCCGCTGCTCATGATTATCATGTTCGCCATGGGTCTGACTCTAAACGGAAGTGATTTCAAACGTGTGGCGGCACGGCCCGGGCTGATCGCCCTGGGCATCATACTCCAGTACACGGTGATGCCGCTGGCTGCGTTTGCCATCGGACACGCCATGGCGCTGTCGCCGGAACTGATCGCGGGCCTGGTTCTGCTTGGTTGCAGCCCGGGTGGGACCGCTTCAAATGTGATGAGCTATCTGGCGCGCGCTGATGTCGCACTTTCGGTAAGCCTCACAATGGTATCGACGCTCGTGGCAGTGTTGCTCACGCCGGCACTCACCTGGCTTCTAGCGGGCCAAACAGTGCCGGTCGACATTGGAGGCATGCTCGACAGCATGATGCGCATTGTGCTGGTGCCGGTAATCCTCGGTATCTTGATCAACACGCTCCTTGGGCATCGTATCGAATTCCTCAGAAGCTTGCTCCCTTACGTCGCTACCGCGGCAATTCTGTGCATCATTGCCATCGTTGTTGCATTGAACCGCGACGAACTTGCGCTTGCTGGCGCAGCCATTCTGGTTGCGGTCATTCTCCACAATTCGGTGGGCCTTCTATGCGGTTACTGGCTGCCGAGGGTACTTGGGTTTGACCGTACCACATGCCGGACAATTGCACTGGAGACAGGTATGCAGAACTCCGCACTCGCGGCGGCGCTTGCGCTAGGCTATTTCTCATCGCTGGCGGCTCTTCCCGGCGCGATTTTCAGCGTATGGCACAACCTGTCAGGCGCAATCCTCGCCGGCATTTGGGGCTCGCGCTCAGAGAGCGAGCAGGGATCAACAGGAAAGTTTTCAGAATGATCGACTTTTTTTATGCACCCACGCCGAATGGCTGGAAGGTTGCCATAATGCTGGAAGAGTGCGGACTGTACTACGAAGCACGCCTTCTGAACCTGGCGCAGGGCGATCAGTTCGACCCCGGATTTCTCAAGATCAGTCCCAACGCCAAAATGCCTGCGATCGTCGATCATGATGTTGACGGTGAACCCGTAACGGTTTTCGAAAGTGGCGCGATCCTCTTTTACCTCGCCCGCAAGACCGGATGCTTCATGCCGCAGGAGCCTTCAGGCGAAATCAACACTTTGCAATGGTTGTTCTGGCAGACCGGCAACCAAGGGCCGATGGCTGGTCAGCTTAGCCACTTCAAGAACTATGCGCCTGAGGGCCAGGACTACGGGTTCAAGCGGTATCTGGGCGAGTATGATCGTAATCTCGCGGTGCTGGAAAACCGTCTTGCGGGCCAGGACTACATATTGGGCGATTATTCGATCGCCGATATGATCAGTTTTCCCTGGGTGCTCATCGCCAAGCCGCTCGGTGCGTCGCTGGACATGTTTCCCAACGTGTCGGCGTGGCGCGGCCGGATCAAGGAACGCGCGGCGGTGCGCCGTGCCGTTGACCTTTACAAGGATCGGCAGAACCGGGGACAGAACACCGCGCAGAACAACGACATTCTGTTCAATCAGAACGCCGATAGTCTGTTACGCCGCGAGACCTAGGAGGCTCACTTGGCCAGGTAGAGCAAATCTGGGATAGATCGGAACATTTGACCGAGGCAATTTTGGTTCCTGACCAGGCGGGTTGCGTGCCGTGGTGCCATCCCACCACAAGCGCAAGCCAACGCAGTCAGGCGGCAAAATCGCCCGGCCCATTAAGCTCTGCATTTCAATACGATAGTCCTTTCAGGGGTGGCGGCAAATCGGCCCATCGGCGTCGTTGCGCCGCTTGCCCGATGCACCACATCGCGCTGCACGACGCGCCTAACCGAGTGAGCCGATTTTCCGCCATCAAATGGTTCAATCTAACCCAGATTTGCTCTAGGAGCCGTGCCGGCATTGGACCTTTGAGCGCCGCCCGTTAGAGGCAAAATGCATGATGTCCCGGTCTACTTGCTCATAGTCTCAAGTTTTTCGAGAGAGTGCGCCCAACTTGTTGCAGCGAGCCACGCATAATCCTTGTTGAGACTCGTATGCCATACGGTAACGGTCGTTTTTCCGGCCATTTCTTCAAAGGTTACGTGGACGACAGAGGCTTGCGACTGTGGCATGGTTCCTTCGGGAAGGTCGAGATTGCAATGATCATGGACTTCGAAGACCAGATGGATCGGCCGTTGCACTGTTTTGTATACCCCTGCCATGACACAGGAACTGCCGCTCGGCGAAATCATTTCAAACGCGTACCGGCCACTCGGTCGCGGATCGAGGTCTTGAACCTTGGTGGTGAAGCCATCGGGGCCCCACCACTGCTCGATCAGTTCCGGCATAATCCAGGCGTTAAAGAGGTCTTCCGCGGTCGCATTGATTGTGCGCCGTGCAGCCGGCTCTTCTTTATAGCCGAGGATGTGGGCCTTGTTACTCATCTTGCAGGTCTTTCTTTTTTGACGGTCTCTTCAAGCCGACGGAGCGCCGAGTTCCAGTAGTGTCGATAGGGCTCGATCCAAGCATCGACTTCCGACAGCGATGTTGGGCTAAGACTGCAAACGCGCCGTTGGCCTTCGCGCCTACGCTGGATGAGGTGGGCATCTTCGAGGACATTCAGGTGCCGCGTGATGCCCGACTGTGCGATATCAAAATGCCCCACCACCTCGCCGACTGAGAGATCTTGCTCGGCGAGAAGGCCCAGTATGGCGCGACGTGTCGGGTCGGCCAACGCCGAGAATGTTTCATTCAACATAATTCACCTATTGCATATATGCTCTATAAAGCATATAACAGATTACGGATACTAGACGATATTGTAAACAGGTGAGGTAACAGATGGTTTTCGTAGACGGTTTTGTCGCGGCAGTGCCGACGGAGAACAAGGAAAAGTATATCCATCATGCCGAAACGGCTGCAACCGTCTTCAAGGATCACGGTGCAACCCGCGTGACGGAATGCTGGGGTGAGGACGTGCCAGAGGGTGAGATCACGTCTTTCAGTATGGCGGTCAAACGCAAAGAGAATGAAACAGTCGTATTTTCATGGGTGGAATGGCCTTCCAAGAAGGTCCGCGATGCAGGAATGGAAAAGGTATTCAAAGATCCCCGCATGCAGCCTGATCAAAATCCCATGCCGTTGGATGGAACGCGTCTTATCTATGGCGGCTTTGAGATGATCCTCGACGATTGAGCTCGAACGATTTAACCGGATTCACCTTATTGACCCAGTATAAATCGAATCTGCGTAGCGTTTGACAACGGCTCGGTTTCGAGGATCGAACGCCCCCCGGAGAATAGCATAGACCTACAGGCTGGCCCGTATCTCGTCCATTGCCGCGAGCAGGCTGCCGCAGAGCTTTTCTTTCTTGCCCCCGAACCGGTGGGAGGGCACAGGGATCGAAACCGCATAGATGAGCCCGTTTGCGTCCTTGAAAGCCATCCCGACAGCGGAAATGCCATCCGTATGCTCATCAGTATCGAAAGCAACACCGGTATCGCGAAACGTTTCTATTTCGGCGATGGCCTCGGACAGTACCCGTTTTGGTATCGGCTGTTTGCTCAGTTCGCCGGCTATAAGTGCTGCAGCCACGGTGTCATCGAGCAAAGTCAGCGAAGCCTTGCCGTTGGCCGTTGTTGTGAGCGGAAAGAGCTCGCCGACGGCCGACACCGTACGCAGACGTTGCGTTCCAACCACCTGGTCAATGAACACCATGTGATCGTCGCGAAACAGAGCAAGGTCGACGGTTTCCCCGGTCTCCTTGGCCAATGCTGTCAGAACCGGCCGGATGATTTCTGCGGTATTGATGCGGCCCGCTTCTGCAAGCGACTGTAATTCGGGGCCGAGACGAAACCCGCCTTCTGCCGATGACGTCATAACAAGGCGCTCCGCCTGAAGGGCATAAACAATTCGCTGTACCGTAGAGCGGGGCAAGCCAACGCGATCTGCAATTTGTCCAAGGCTCAAGCCGTCGTGCTGGTGTTTGAGCGCACGCAGAATATCCGCTGCGCGCGCGATAACCTGAACACCTTGGTTGGATTGGCTTTTTTCGATTGCATCGACACTCATTGGCTGAACTATCTCACTTCTGCATCTCGCCGGTCAGTCGGCCGCTTCGGCTTTCCAGAACCTCTTACCATTGATTTTGTACTGTTGCACGAAATGGTATTGACCACAATACGGTGCAAATGTATCATATATCAATACAACAATTGCGTTTGGGAGGGCAATTCATGACGGTGACGATCCGTGGCGTCGATTTTCAGGAAAACCTGAATAACGACATGGGGATTGAGTTTTACAATCTATCCCACCGTTATGGCTTTCAGTGCCCGAACTGGCCTTATTTCCGCGACGTCCAGATTGAGCGCATGCATTACATGGCGAAGTCCGGCGTACTGTCACAAACGCTGACGACGACGATGCACGTCACCACCCATATCGATGCGCCAGCCCATGTAGTCCAAGGCACACCGTTTATCGATGAAGTGCCTCTACCGCATTTTTTCGGATCGGGACTTGTCGTATCGATCCCCAAAGAAAAGTGGGAATCCATCACAGCAGACGACCTTGAAAAAGCCTGCGGGCATGCCATTCGCAAGAACGACGTGCTCATCATCAACACCGGCTGGCACAAGCAATATGACGACGGCGATTATTTCCCATACTGCCCGGGTTTGGTTTCGTCGGCTGGCGAATGGATGGTGGAGAAAGGCATAAAGGTCGTAGGCCACGATACTCAAGCCAACGATCATCCGCTGGCAACCGCCATAGGGCCGCACCGCAATGGGCCGCTGCATCCGCATTTGAAAGAAGAATACCGCGAATGGTCCGGCGGCAATGACTGGTCCGACGACTTTCCCGTATGGGAGCCGGTGCACAACATTCTCTTCAGGAACGGCATACTTGGAATCGAAAATGTCGGTGGTGATCTCGATGCAGTCACGGGCAAGCGCTGCACTTTCGCGTTTTTTCCATGGAACTGGGACCGAGGCGACGGCTGCATTATTCGGCTCGTCGCGATGATCGATCGTGGACAGGCCTATCGCATCGAAGCAGGCGAGACGTTCTGATGTTGATCAAGCGCTTCAATGATGCTGAAGCCTACGAAGCGCCCAATCATCACGCTTGCACCTCCTTGCGTCTAGCCGGTTTCGCGCAGGAAGGTCCGGAGAACTTCTGGGTCGGATGCTCGCACTTCCTGCCAGGCGGCGGCGCCGGCCCGGACGCCTCGCCTCTCGAGAAGGTCTATGTTGTTCTGTCCGGCGAATTGACGGTCATTGCGGGCGGCAAGACGGAAAAGGCCGGGCCTATGGATACGGTCTTCATCGCCGGAGGAGAGGAACGCGAAATCCGCAACAACGGAAACGCCGTCGTCACGATGATCGTTGCCATGCCGTATCCGCCCGGCGCAAACCCGAGAGGTTCATGATGGCTTCGTTCGGTCAGCCCTATTCATTGTTTGATGTCAAGGAGAAGGTTGCGCTTATTACCGGTGCGACCGGCGCCTTTGGCCAGGTAGCGGCGAAGACCCTTGCGGACTCCGGCTGTTATCTTGTGCTTGCAGCCGGAAACGCGGACGCGCTGGAGACGATCGCGGAGGAATGCAAGGAGTATGCCGCCGGTGTCACGACCGTCAACTGCCGCCCGGAAGACGAGGCTTTGTGTCAGTCGATGATCGATGAGACTGTCGCCGCATATGGCCGTCTGGACATATTGGTTGTTGCGTCCGGCATGAACAAGGTCGCGAAGATCGAAGACATGCCGCTGGCAGATTTTTCCGGCGTGATGGATGCAAATGTCACCCAGAGCTGGATGCTTGCCAAGGCGGCGACGAAGCAGATGAAAGCCCAGGGCCATGGTGGCAAGATCGTGCTTGTATCGTCGGCGCGCGGCCTGCTTGGCCATCCGAACGGTTATACCGCTTATTGTGCTTCGAAGGCGGCTGTCGACGGCATTACAAAGGCGCTCGGATGCGAGCTCGGCGATACCGGCATCACGGTAAATGCCATCGCTCCCACCGTCTTTCGATCGCCGCTGACAGCTTGGATGTTCGAGGACACTGAGCACGCTACGCAGGTCCGTGAAGGTTTCGTCGCCCGGGTGCCAAAGGGACGTCTTGGCGAACCCGAAGATCTCGCCGGACCGCTGCTGTTTCTCGCTTCGAAAGCGTCTGATTTCTACACCGGGCATATTCTTTATGCCGACGGCGGATACACCGCGGGCTGAGAGCATGGCTGATTTGTCCAACATTTCCGTCATCGGTGCTGGCCTTATGGGCCATGGAATTGCCGTCACCTTTGCTCGCGCCGGTCACCGCGTAAAGGTTTTCGATACGGTGCCGGAAAGCCTGACGTCGCTGCACGAACGGGCTTCAGCCAGCCTCGATGGTCTCGGTCTCGGAATCGAAGGGCGTGAAGCCGCCCTCGAGCTGATTACGCCTGCTGCAAATCTTGCAGAGTGCGTTGATGGAGCTGATCTTGTGATCGAAGCCGCGCCGGAAAACCTCGCGCTGAAGCAGGCGATTTTTGCTGATCTGGAGGCAGCAGCACCCGAAAGCAGCATTCTTGCATCGAACACATCGGTGATACCGATCACGGAAATCGCTGGCGGTCTGAACCATCCCGAACGCGCCCTTGGAACGCACTGGTGGAACCCTCCGCACATGATACCGCTGGTCGAGGTCATCCGCACGACATGGACGAATGAACCGGCAATGGACACCGTGATGACGCTTTTGCGGTCGATCGGCAAAACGCCGGTTCGGGTGGAAAAAGACGTCCCCGGCTTCATTGGCAACCGGTTGCAGCATGCGCTCTGGCGTGAGGCAATCAGCCTCGTGGAAAACGGTATCTGTGATGTCACGGCCGTCGACACAGTCATCAATTCCAGCTTTGGCCGCAGGCTGACGGTCTTGGGGCCGCTGGCCAATGCCGACCTTGTCGGCACGGATTTGACACTGGCCATCCACCAGACAGTGCTCAAAGACCTGGAAGCCAGTAGGTTACCGTCGCCATACCTTGAAAAGCTCGTGGAAGAGGGGCGCCTCGGCATGAAGTCAGGCGAGGGCTTCTATGCGTGGACACCGGAGAAAGCGGACACTGTGCGCAAGCGAGTGTCCGATCATCTCCGAAAACTCGAAACCATTTTGAATTAATGCGCCAAAGTCTTTGTTGGCAAAACCGGGAGGAAGACCATGTTATTGAAACGTAGGGGCATTTCGCGTCGTTCCGTTCTCAAGGGTGGCGCCGTCATGCTGGCTGCGCCGGCTATCCTGCGCCACACGCGGGCCTATGCACAAAACCCTGTAATAAAGGTGGGCCACGTTAGCCCCCGAACAGGCCCGCTTGCCGGGTTTGCAGAAGCCGACGAGTTTGTTCTGGCGGGCATCAACGCTGCTTTCACCAATGGCTTGGAAAACAACGGCAAAACCTACTCCGTCGAGATTATCTCCAAGGATTCACAGTCCAACCCGAACCGGGCTGCCGAAGTTGCGGCCGATCTGATACTCGGTGACGAGGTCGACATCATTGTTGCCGCCTCGACGCCGGACACAGTCAATCCGGTGTCGGATCAGGCTGAAGTCAATGAAGTGCCGTGCATCACGACGGATTGTCCATGGCAGCCATATTTCTTTGGCCGCAACGGCAACCCGGAAACCGGCTTTGAATACACCTACCATTTCTTCTGGGGCCTGGAAGATGTCATTGCAGCCTTCCTTGACCTGTGGAGCGAAAGTGGCGTGAAGAAAACCGTTGGCGGACTGTTCCCCAACGATGCTGACGGCAATGCCTGGGGCGATCCGGAACTCGGTTTTCCGAAGCCACTGCAGGAAGCCGGTTACACGCTGGTCGATCCGGGCCGGTACCAGCCGCTGACGGATGATTTTTCCGCGCAGATTTCAGCATTCAAGGATGCTGGCTGTGAGATTGTCACCGGCAACATGATCCCGCCGGATTTCGCCAATTTCTGGTCGCAGGCGGCCCAGCAGGGCTTCAACCCGAAGGTCGTGACCATTGGCAAGGCGCTGCTCTTTCCGTCAGTCGTCAACTCGCTTGGCGTGCGCGGCGATGGGTTGACCTCCGAGATCTGGTGGTCGCCGAACCATCCATTTTCGTCAAGCCTCACGAACCAGACCGCCAGAGCATTGGCCGATGGATACACAGCCGACACCGAACGTCCCTGGACGCAGCCAATCGGGTTCAAGCATGCGCTTTTTGAAGTGACGGCAGATGTGATCCGCCGGGCGTCGGATCTGGACGACAACCTGTCCATCGTCGAGGCCATCCGGGGCACGGATCTCAACACCATTGTCGGGTCCGTGAATTGGAGCGTCGGACCAGTAAAGAATGTCACCAAAACGCCTCTGGTGGCAGGTCAATGGCAGGGCGAAGAAGGCAAATTCGATCTGGTGATCACGGCCAACAAGACGGCGCCGGAAATCCCGGTCGGTGGCGAACTCCTGCTGCTTTCATAAGTCGTGACCGGCTAACCGCCGGTCATGCATCCGGGCAGGCGCGGGCGCGTTTAAGCGCCTGCCCGGGCCTCCTTGCTTTGTTAGCTTTGACGAAATCGATTTGCGGAAGCCCATGACACCCGTCCTCGAACTGAAGCAGCTGCACAAATCCTATGGCGCGATCGTTGTCGCCGACGAGTTGAGCTACACGCTGTCCGATGGTGAGGCACTAGGCGTGATCGGACCGAACGGGGCGGGCAAGACTTCAATGTTCAACCTGATTACCGGAACAGTGAAACCAAGTTCCGGTGACGTTGTTTTCAAGGGCCAGACGATCACCGCCCATTCGGCGGCTCAGCGGTGCCGGGCCGGCATAGCCCGTTCCTTCCAGATTCCGCAGCCTTTCGGGGGCATGAGCGTTTTCGAGAATGTGCTTGTCGCGGCAACGCAGGGTGCTGCGGAGTCCGGCCAGCGGGCCAATGACCTCTGTCTCGAGATCCTGCAACAGACCGGATTAATGGCGCGAGCCAATACACGGGCAGGCGGCCTTACATTGCTGGAACGCAAGCGATTGGAACTGGCCCGTGCCCTGGGCGCCAAACCATCGCTTCTTCTTCTTGACGAAATTGCTGGCGGCCTGACAGAACACGAGTGCCAATCGCTCATTGCGACAATCCAGGATGTGCGGGCATCTGGCGTATCGATCATCTGGATCGAACATGTCGTTCATGCTCTGCTGGCTGTGGTCGACCGCCTGATTGTTATCGATTTTGGCAAAAAGATCGCCGAGGGCCAGCCGGACGAAATCATGGCCAGCCGTGAGGTTCAGGAAATCTATCTGGGGATCGAAGCTGATGTCTGATCCCGTACTCAAGGTCGAGGGGCTCGACAGCTACTACGGCGATTTCCAGGCACTTTTCGGCGTTTCGATGCAGATCGAAAAGGGCGAGATCATCGCTGTCATCGGCGCCAATGGTGCCGGCAAGAGCACATTGATGCGCTCAATAACCGGACTGCTGAGGAACCGTCCCGAGATGGTACACTTTGCCGGGCAAGACATCGGTGCCCTGCGCGCTGACGAGATCGCTGCGCTGGGCATTGCCATGGTGCCTGAGGGCCGGCAACTTTTTCCATCGCTTTCGGTCGAGGAAAATCTCATCATTGGCGGGCAGGGCGGCCGCTCTGGCGACTGGACATTGGAGGCGGTTTACGAACTGTTCCCGGTGCTCGCCGAACGGCGCAGACAGAGTTCTACATCCCTGTCAGGGGGTCAGCAGCAGATGGTGGCCATCGGCCGGGCACTGATGTCCAACCCGGTCTTGCTCTTGTTCGATGAGATCAGCCTTGGTCTCGCACCGATCATTATCAAGTCAATCTATGAGGCTTTGCCGGGGGTGATCGGCACCAGCATGAGTGCGGTTGTTGTCGAACAGGACATCACCAAGGCTATGGATATCTCCGACCGGGTCTATTGCCTGCAGGAGGGGCGCGTTTCGCTGGAAGGCGCCTCTTCCGAAGTATCGCGTGAAGACATCAGCAAGGCGTATTTCGGGGTCTAGCATGGATTGGATAAATGCGATCATACAGGGAATCTTGCTCGGCGGTCTTTATGCGCTTTTTGCTGCAGGGCTTTCGCTTATTTTCGGCGTAATGCGCCTCGTCAACATTGCCCACGGCGACTTGATCGTGCTTGCTGCTTTCCTCGGATTGACCGTAACGACGACACTTGGCATCAATCCCTTGCTGGCGATTGTCATCGTTGCGCCAATCATGGGCATTTTCGGTTACGCGCTGCAGCGGCTCATTTTAAACCGCACGCTG
>JBCCOK010000080.1:0-16001 GCA_039025395.1 Pseudomonadota bacterium | reverse complement strand
GTCAGCGACTGCACTCGGCATTGGCCTATCAGTCGCCGGAAGAATTCGAAGCCCGTTCACTGGAAGCAACTGTGAGGTTGAACCCTGTGGCCCAACTGAACTGTCACCAATTTACGTGACTCAAAAAAGGGGTTCAGTCCAGTTCTGTTACCTATGTCTCCGGGTCGGACAAGGGACTGAATGGTGGTGGAAGCAGTCCGCCGCGAACCCGTCTCTGCCGAAATTCCCTGTTTTCAGGGAAAATACAGGGAAAAAATGCAAAACACCGAGTATTTCCGGGGTTTGCGCTGAAAAAAGTAAGATAATTGAGTATGTTAGCGATAATTTCCCTACGCAAGTATCAGGGAATTCTTTTCACGGAGCAGGGAATTGTTGGCCTGCTTCAGGGAATGATGCCAACGTACCCGAATTACCTGGCTGAAGTCCGTCAGCCGATTGCATCTTCGGGAAGCATGTCCCGGGGCATCGCCTGATAGCAGACCGGGCGGAGCCAGCGGCGGATCGATAACGTGCCGACCGACGTCGCGCCGAAATTCGTCGACGCCGGATAAGGACCGCCATGCACCATCGTATCGCTGACTTCCACGCCTGTCGGAAATCCATTCACCAGAATTCGACCGGCCTTGCGCTCGATGATCGGAACAAGCGATTTGGCTAGTTCCGTGTCGCTTTCATCAACATGCAGGGTGCACGTCAGTTGGCCAGCAAATGCACGGGCAATGTCAGTAAAATTCTCGGCAGACCGCGCACGCACCACAATACCAAGCGGACCAAATACCTCTTCTGCCAGTTGATGCTCGGCTTTCCATGTATCCAGCGTCGTTTCAAACAGGTATGGCAATGCTCTGCGCCCCTGGCAGACGCTTCCCAGAATTTCTTTCAGATTGCTGGTGTTCTGAACCTGTACCACCCCGGCACGATAGGCATCGGCAATTCCGTCCGTCAGCATCACCTGTTCGGGTATTTCCGCCAGCGATTGCGCCGCGGTACTGATGAATGAATCCGCGCTTGATGATTCGACAAAGACGACACTCGGATTGGTACAGAACTGTCCCGCACCCATCGTCAGCGAGCCGGCCCACGCTTTGCCAATCTCTGAACCACGGTGTTTTGCAGCATTTGGCAGGACAAATACCGGATTTATCGATCCCAGTTCGCCGAAGAACGGGATCGGCTTCGGCCGCGAGGCA
Organism: Pseudomonadota bacterium; assembly: GCA_039025395.1. Taxonomy (GTDB): domain Bacteria; phylum Pseudomonadota; class Alphaproteobacteria; order Rhizobiales; family Rhizobiaceae; genus Hoeflea_A. Next base: position 14,811 of record JBCCOK010000080.1, on the reverse strand, counting down.
CATAAGTCAAAGAGGGCGCGGCCGCCGCCAAGCGAACCGGTAAAGCCGACGGCATTGACGAGCGGGTGCCGGACCAATGCTTCGCCCACATCGCGCCGTCCGCCCTGAATGAGCGAAAACACGCCGGGGGGCATGTTGCAGGCAATGACAGCTGCCGCAATGGCTTGAGCAACAATCTCCGAAGTACCTGGATGGGCCGAATGGCCTTTTACAACAACCGGACATCCGGCCGCAAATGCGCTGGCCGTGTCGCCACCGGCGACGGAGAATGCCAGCGGAAAATTCGAGGCGCCAAAAACGGCCACTGGACCGATGGGGCGCTGGACCATGTAAAGTTCGGGCCGCGGCAGCGGAAAACGATCCGGCAAGGCCGCGTCATGGCGACGATCCAGATACGCATCTTCCCGGATATGGGAAGCGAACAAGCGTAATTGCCCCACGGTTCGGCCACGTTCACCTTCCAGTCGCGCAGAGGGCAGGCCAGTTTCCGCACTGCCGATTTCACTGATTGCTTCGCCGCGTGCATCGATTTCTTCGGCAATTTTTTCCAGAAAGACCGCCCGAGATTCCCGGGAACTCGCACCATAACTCTCAAATGCCGTCTCCGCTGCGGCGACTGCATCATCGACGAGCGACGGCGTTCCGACACAGAACACCCGGCCGCTTCCTACTGCCGGTCGGGATGAGAATTTTCCGTTACTCTCGACCCATTCCCCCGCAATGTGGTGCTTACCAGTCAGCATAGTCCGCTCCTCAGATCAGTTGGCGTTGCGCCAGATTGCGCATAAAAGCAGATGGTCCAAAGGTCCAAGGCGGGCATTCGCCGCACATGCGCACAGTATTGGTCAGGTTTCCCAATCCTGAAGCTTTTATCTCAACCTTGTCGCCGACCTTGTGCGTAAACCCTCTACCAGGCACATCGCGATCTTCCGTGGGCGCGAACAGCGTCCCCAGATAGAGCATGAATCCATCAGGGTATTGGTGGTTTTCATTAATCGTCTGGGAAACGATTTCAGCAGGATCACGGCTGATTTCGCGCATGGCCGAATGGCCATTCAATACGTTGCCATCAGTTCCTTTCACAGTCATCTGAAGTTCCGCATTCCGGACGTCATTCAGCCCGTAATCCGCATCAAACAAACGGATGAATGGACCGATGGAGGCCGAGGCATTGTTGTCCTTTGCTTTTGACAGCAGAAGAGCCGAACGGCCTTCAAAATCCCGCAGGTTCACATCATTTCCGATAGTCGCGCCCTTGATTTCACCGCGACTGTTGACCGCAAGAACGATCTCAGGCTCTGGATTGTTCCATACGGATTTCGGATGCAGGCCCACCGGTGCGCCCCAACCGACGGCGGAAAGAACCTGAGCCTTGGAAAACACTTCCGCATCAGGACCGATTCCGACTTCCAGATATTGCGACCACAGCCCCTCCGCGATGAGGGCCTGTTTGACCTTTTCCGATTTGGCCGAACCGGGCACCACATCCGAAAGACTGGCTCCGATCAGGCCACCAATTTGCACACGGATCGCCTCGGCTGCTTGTGGGTCGCCGGCCGCGCGTTCCTCAATTACGCGCTCGACCATTGACCCGGCAAAGGTCACACCAGCGGCCTTTACTGCTTGCAGATCGTTTGGGGCAAGGAAATGCCGCTTGTCCGGATCTGACTGCGCATCAAGGCTGTTAGCTTCAAGCTCCGTCAGACTTGCGATCCGGCTGCCAGCATGACTTGCAACGTAGGCTAACGGATTGTCCAGTTCCAGAAGATCCCGCATGGTCGGAATCTCTCGCGAGGTGAAATCAAAGAGTTCACCATCACGAAGCATCACCAACACGGGACCGAGTTCAGGAACCCAGATGCGGCCGACAAAAACGCCCCTTATAGCTGTTAATCCCGTTGATGCCATTAGGCCAGCTACCACCGACACCTCTACTGGTTTCCCGGATTGTCATCAACAGTACCGGCGACATGCTGATCGAGGTCGATGATCGCGCCGGTCATCATCGCGGCTTCATCAGAAACCAGAAACGATGTCAGCGCGGCAGGATCTTCGGGCATGAGCAACCGGCCGAAGGGCTGTTTGGCCCCAATTTCCTCGCGCCAATTTTCCGGCATTCCGTGCAGCTGGGTCTGTACGATCTGTTCCGCCGGCGTCCAGGTCCATCCCAGGTTGATGCCAAATGCTCTTACACCATTCCACTTGACGCTGTTGGCCGCTCCCTTGGTCAGGGCGGCAAGGGCCGCCTTGCTGGATGAATAGGCAAGCAAGAAAGGTGGCCCGCCATAGGCCAGCATGGAGCAAATGTTCACGACGGTCGCACCGCGCGGCATATAGGGGGCAACTGTCTGCATCATGAACATTGGCGCCCGGACGTTGATGGCAAAAATCATGTTGAAAGTGTCGGGATCGATATCGCTTAGCCCGCCGCGCGCCGTTGTCCCGGCTGCGTTGACGAGGACATGCACCTCGCCAGCCGCTTCGGCAACTGCGCCAACAACGTTGCACAACTTGTCGACATCGGTCAGGTCTAGCGTGATAGCCTGCGTCCCCACACCATCACCTTGCAGATCAGTGGCCACCCCCTGCAACAGATCATGCTGCTGATCAAGCAAAATGAGATGACGGAACCCGTCAGCAGCAAACCGCCGTGCGACCGCCTCTCCGACACCTTGCGCCGCTCCGGTGATGATCGCATTTCTTCCGACGTTGGCCATAGGTCACTCCTATCCGGCAAATTTCGGTTCCGGTAATCCGCGTACACCCAGTCCGCGCACCGCGAACACTGAACCTCTCAGCGGCCCGTCGCCGGGATATTTGGGCAAGGGCGGAACCGCCATCGAGGTAACGAAAAGGATGTCGAGATCGGGCCCTCCAAAGGCAACGCTGGTAGTCTTGCAGACCGGCAGCTCAACAATCCTGTCGACAGTGCCATCCGGCGCGTATCGGAAAATCCTTCCATCAAACACCGTTGCACTCCAGACATATCCCTCCTCGTCCACCGTAGCCCCGTCCGGCGCTCCGCCACGGGAACCGTCGACTTTCACCCATGGTCGCTTGGCGCTCACATCGCCGGTTGAAAGATCGTAGTCATAGGCAAAGATCATACCCCTGAAGCTGTCAGCAAAATACAAAGTATCGCCCGCGGGGCTCCAGCAGGGACCGTTGGAGCAGATGATGCCGCTATCAAGGCGGGCAATGGAAAAATCCGAATCAAGCCGCCACAGGGATCCTGTGGGCGCTTCCTCCTGCATATCCATCGATCCGCAAATGAAACGGCCGACCCCGTCAATTTTTCCGTCGTTCAGCCGGGTGCCGGTGTGTTCCCGCTCGGGATCGACCAGCAAGTTCACTTCCCCGGTCTCAAAGTCGAACTCGTGAAAACCGCTATCCAGCGCCAGGATCGCACCACCGTTTTTTCGCAATGCCATCGAGCCGATATGACCGGGAACTTCCCAACTGCGAACCTCGGCACCGTTTTCGTCACAGCGCCAGATCCTGTCTCCGAGGCTGTCGATGAAAAAGAATCGGTCAATGTCAGGATCCCAGGTGGGCCCCTCCCCCAGCCGTGGCTTCACATCTATGAAAACGTCGATCTGCATGTGTCAGAACCCGACCTGGTCACCGCCCTTGAGGGAGAGGATCTCTCTGGCTTCATCTGGTGACGCCACCTGCTTGCCGAGACCCTCGATGATCTTTCTTGCCAGCCTCACCTGGTCCGCGTTGGATTTTGCCAGAACGCCCTTTCCCGCCCAAAGGCTGTCCTCAAGGCCGACACGGATATTGCCGCCAAGGGCCGCCGCCTGGGCAGCTATTCTCAATTGGGATGCACCGGCGCCCAGCACGGACCAGCGGTAGTTACTGCCGAACAGCCGATCGGCCGTTCGTTTCATGTGCGCAACGTCCTCAGGATGGCTGCCAATGCCACCCAGCAGGCCGAAGACGGATTGAACGAAGAATGGGGGCTTTACCAGCCCGCGATCGGCGAAATGATTCAGGTTGTAAAGATGCGCAATATCGTAGCACTCGAATTCGAAACGCGTACCGTTATCGTAGCAGGTCTGGAGAATGTACTCGATATCCTTGAAAGAATTACGAAATACCAGATCTCGGGTCGCTTCAAGATGTTGCCGCTCCCAATCGAACTTGAACTCCTTGTACTTGTCGAGCAGCTGATAAAGGCCAAAGTTGATCGAGCCCATGTTCAACGACGCGACCTCTGGCTTGAAGCTGGCAGCCGGCAGCACCCTCTCTTCGACCTTCATGTAAGGGCTACCACCGGTGGTGATGTTAATAGCCGCGTTTGTGCCCTGCTTGATACGCGGCAGAAATCTGCCGAATGCTTGAGGGGTCTGATCGGGCTTTCCGGTTTCCGGATCACGCGCATGCAGATGAAGGATGGCAGCTCCGGCTTCAGCCGCCGCAAGCGCCTCCTGCACGATTTCATCTGGTGTTACGGGCAGGTGCGGAGACATCGTCGGCGTATGGATAGCGCCGGTTATGGCGCAGGTAATGACGACCCTGTTTTCAGTTGTCATGGCGCTCAGTCTCCCAGTTCGTCTTTGGCGGCTCTCGCGTAGGCAGCAAGCGAAGCCAGACGCCGGTCACGCCACTGCTGGCGCTGCCGGATTCTTTCAGCTGGCAGTTCACGCCTCCGGTCGGCGATGACCAGTTCTGCGACCTCACCGTCCCAATTGTGACGAAGCGGACGGTCCTTTCCGATGCTCGTATAGGCAGGACCGTAACGCTTGATGAAGTCGGCGATCCCGTCGGGTGCGTTGAGGTCGATTGTCTCGAACGGTCCCATGAAACTCCAGCGCCGGGCAAGGCCATCGCGGACTGCCGCATCCACGTCTTCGGCACTCGCATAGCCACCCGCAACCATGGCAAAAGCCTCATCCAGCATTGCGCCCTGCAGCCGGTTCATCAGGAAGCCTTCAATCTCCCGGGTGACCAGGATCGGTCGTTGTCCCGCCTTTTTGAGGATAGCCATGGCGCGGGAGACCGTGGCATGGTTCGTCGCCGGTGATGGCACCAGCTCAACAGCGGGAATCAGGTGCGGAGGATTTAGCGGGTGCACAACAAGGCACCTTTCGGCATGATCCAGTTCTTGCGTGAAACTGCTCGGCAGCAACGCCGATGTGGAGCTTGCAATCACGGTGTCAGCGGATGCGAGCCTGTCGAGATCCTTGAACACTGCAACCTTGACAGCAACAGATTCTGGTGTGTTTTCCTGTATGTAATCGGATCCGTCAACGGCATGCTCGAGGTCCTTGCCGATGGAAATACGATCGCAAACAGCACCGACATCCTGACCATCGAGGAGGTCAAGCTCCTGCAATTCTTGGGCCGACTGTCGAACAGCCAGGACCGCTGTTTCGGCAATTGAAGGATCACGATCATAGATCTTCACGCCATATCCGCCCCGAGCAAAAGACAACGCCCATGAGCGGCCGACCATACCGCAACCGATGATGCTGATGACCTTACGATCCATCACGGTCATCCCGGTTCGGTAGTTCAAATGATGCGGGCACCATCGGCTTCTCCAAAAAAATGACAATCGGCAGCGTCGACACGCAGCGAGACCTCTTCACCAATGGCCAATGTCGGATCGCCGTCTGCCAGCGCCCTTATCTCAAATTCGTCCACCTTCATGGTCACGATTGAAAACCCGCCCAGCCGCTCAATGTCCGAGATCAACGCCGCCCCTGTTTCCGAATTGCCGTTTCCCGAGTGCAACTTGACGGCTTCCGGCCGGACGCCGAGGACCACCCCGCCGGTGTTTTTCAGCTTATCCAGGAGCGATCCTTCAAGATCGACCGATCCGAACGGTGCGGTGATCGCGGTGCCATCGATCTTGACGGGCAGGATGTTTATCTTCGGAGAACCGACGAGTTCTGCAACCGAAATAGTCGACGGTTCAGCATAGATTGTGTCGGGTTTATCAATCTGCCGAATGCGACCACGCTCAAGGATCGCCATCCTGTCGGCGACGCTCATGGCTTCCTCGTTGTCGTGGGTGACATAAACGAATGTATGACCGAATTCAGACTGCAGGCGTTTCAGCTCGACACGCATGACATCCCGCAACCTGGCGTCAAGAGCGGCAATCGGCTCGTCCATGAGGTAGGCGGTCGCATCGCGAACCAGGGCACGTCCGATCGCAACTCTCTGGCGTTCACCGCCGGAAAGCGCTGCCGGCTTCTTGTGCAGTATATGCGAAATGGAAAGCACACCTGCTACGCTGTCCAGTCTTTCGTCGATCACGTTCTGGCTGGTACCCCGGCGAACCAGCGGAAATGCGATGTTGTCGCGCGCATTGAGGTGCGGGAACAGGGCGAGATTCTGGAACACCATCGAAAAATTGCGCTCTTTGGGCTGGGCGCGAGTCACCTCGACATCGTCGATCAGGATGCGGCCGCTATCGACGCTTTCCAGTCCCAGCAACAGGCGCAACAGCACGGACTTTCCGCATCCTGGCGGCCCGAACACAGACGTGAATGAGGCATTCTCCACCACAAGATTTGCATTTTCGAGCGCCGGCACGCCGCCATAGGTCTTGGTCACGCCGTCAAGAACGATTCTGGCCATCGACACCCCCTTGATCCAGTGTCAGGCACCGTTCGCTTTTCACGTCGAACAAATGACACTTGTCGAGGTCGAGCTTGAGCTTGACCGCTTCGCCGGCTCGAATGGACAATGATCGGTCGAAAACACCCAGGAAATCGATCAAACCTGTTTTGAAATGAACGATCTTTCTGCGGCCGACCGTTTCGACAAGCATGACTTCAGCGCCAAACGTGGTCGGGCCGTTCTCGTCGGTGATCTCAATGGTCTCGGGCCGGAAACCGAAGAGCACGTCTAGCGCGTCTGACCTGTCGCACGCGCCACTCAACCGCTCGTCCAGCATGATGGCATCGGCCGCCAGATCGCCGAGCCTGGCTTCATGGCCCGATGTCCCATGCTGAATGCTTGCCCTGACAATGTTCATGCTTGGTGCACCGATGAAGCGCGCTACAAAGACGTTGGCGGGTTCGGAATAAACCTGCGCAGGGCTGCCGAATTGCTGCAGCTGTCCTTTGTTCATGACCGCAACGCGATCGGCAAGGCTCATTGCTTCTATTTGGTCATGCGTCACATAGACCATGGTCTGCTTGAGATCACGCTGCAACTGGCGCAGATCAGACCGCATCCTTTCACGAAAAGCGGCGTCAAGGTTTGAAAGCGGTTCGTCGAGCAGGAATATCTTCGGCTCCACGATGGCCGAGCGACCAATGGCAAGTTTCTGCAATTCGTTGACGCTCAATGAGGCCGATGGCTGATCGAGCCGGTGAGTCAGCGCCATGAATTCGGCCATTTCCTCGACCTTGCGGTGGATTTCCTTCGCCGGCCGGCCGGCGACCTCCAGGCCAAAGGAAAGATTCTTGCGCACGGTCATGTGGGTGAAGATTGCGTAGTTCTGAAAGACAAAGCCGACACCGCGCTTCTGAACAGGTGTCTGTGTCACATCCACGCCGTCGAAACTGACGCTACCTATGCTCGGCGCTTCAATGCCCGCGATCATGTTCATCGTGGTGGTCTTGCCGCAGCCGGACGGGCCAAGGAGGGCAACGAATTCAGCGTCGGGCACCGCAAGATTTAGCGTGTCGACGGCCGTGAAGTCACCGAAATTCTTGGTCACGTTTTCCAGCGTCACATTTGCCATGCTCAGACCTTTTCCGGATCCGATTCCGTTGCAGGTTCGACTGCAGCGCCGGATGTCTTGGAGATGATAAGGCCCGTGATGATGCTCAGAATGACAAGGACCGTGATGCCAATGGCGGCAACATATGACCATTCAAGATCCTGGAACGTGCGCTTGTAGAGATAGAGGGAAAGGCTTTCCGTCGCCACGCCGGGGCCGCCCTGTGTCATGATGAAGATCGGATCGAAAATCTTGAAGGCCTCGATCACCCGAAGACCGATCGCAATGACGATGACGGCCTTGATGCGTGGCAGCGCGATGCGACGGAACCGATCCCACCAGCTGGCCCCGAGAATGGTCGCCGCCCGCATTTGGTCATCTGGCACGCTCATCAGGCCGGCATAAAGAATCAGAAACATGAGCGGTGTCCATTGCCAGACATCCGCGACGATTACCGCGGCGAACGCACGGTCGACATCGCTCAGCCAGTTAATCTGCGCGGCGTCGCTCATGAAGAACCCCAGAATGGCGTTGACCGGGCCGGTTTGCTGGAACATCAGGAAAAAGATGAATCCGGTCACGGCTGGTACGATCATCATCGGCATCAGCAGGATGCTGTAGAAAAAGGGCCGCGCGGCCACACCTTCGTAGAAGATCGCTGCCAAGGCCAGCCCGAGTGCGAACTGGATGGGAACCGATATCAGGACAAAGAGCACGGTTCGCCAGACCGCCCGCCACAATGAACTGTCCTGAAACAAATCGATGTAGTTGAGAAACCAAATCCAGGATTGGTAGGCCATGTACCAGGGGTCACCGTCGAGCGGGGTCCACCATGTCATGGCGATGTAAAGCTGCATGCAAAGCGGAAACGCGACGATGAAAACAAGCAGTATTTGCGCCGGCAGCAGCAGTTTTCGTGCCAGCGAGCGGCGCTCTTCATTGAGCGTCGTCTGCCCGTCCATGGGCCGCGGCTCTGACGCTTCGACGGTTTGATGGCTCACATTGGTCATTGCTTGAGCGCTCCGAAGGTAAGGCCGCGAACGAGAAAACGTTGTATCGAAATCCCCAGAATGACCGGGGGAATGACGGCGATCATGCCGAGAGCCGCCTTGGCGCCGTAAAGCTGGCCGCTGGCTGCGGTTGCCAGGGCATTCATGTAAACGGGAATGGTGGTCCAGTCCTTGCGGGTCAGAAGAAGGGCGATGATGTAGTCGGACCAGTTCAGGATGAAGATGAACAGCGCGGTGCTGGCAATGGCGGAGGCGACGATCGGCAGGGTGATCTGACGCAATGCCTCGAACGGCGTGCAGCCCTCAACAATCGCGGCTTCCTCTATCTCACGCGGCATCTCATCGAAATAGGCTTTCATCAGCCAATAGGAGAAGGGTAGCGTGACGATTCCATATATCAGGGCCAGACCCCACCAGGTATCGATCATGCCGAGGGAAGCCCACATGATCATGACAGGGATCATCACCGCAAGCGGCGGAAATATGCGCAGCTGCAGGAGCGACAATCCGATGCTCTCATGCAGCCGTTCGCGGGACACTGCATAGGCCGCCGCGGTTCCGCAAACCACCGCGATCAGGGTGCCGACAACAGAGGTTAGGAGACTGGCAAACATCGGCCCCCACACCGTGCGGTCGAGGCTGACGATCTGGTCCGAAGCTTCGCCGGTAAAAACGTAGGCAAAATTTTGCAGCGTCGGATCCTTGGGAAGAAAGGTCACCTCACCGCTGGCCGAGGTCCACTCCGCAGGCGGTTTGAACGCCATTGAGACCATCCAGGATATCGGCAGCAGGGCGATGCAGGCCACAACGGCGATCACGACGGTTCTGGCAACAAGCCCGTTCATCTTTTCACTTCCACCTCAAAACGTAGGGGTATGCTCGCCGGCCGCACCACTCAGGTGCGACCAGCCTTACTGCATCTGCAGTCTCGGGAGTAATCAGGCCTTGTCGATAATCGTCGGCCAGGCGGCGCGGCTTTTCTGGATGATTGGAATCATCTTGTCCTCGCCCTTTCGCTGGATGATCCGTTTCCACTTGCGGGAAGCGTCTTTCATTGCATCCTCCGGCGATTTCTGACCGGTGAGCGCCGCCTGCAGTTCTTCGTCCAGTGCCGAATCCATGGCGGTCTGTCCGGCAAAGTTAATCGTTGGCGCGGAGCGGGCAATGGTCTCGCGGATCGCCTCCATCATGTATGGATGGTAGGTATCCTGTACGAAAGGCTCGTTGAAGTTGGCCTTCTGGAACGGATCGAAGTAGCCGGCCGGGTTGCCGGTCATCCATGAATAGGTCCGGGTCGAGGACAGCCACTGTAGGAACAGGTAGGCCGCTTCCGGATTGGCACTTCGCGACGAGACGGTGCCGGTGATATTGTAGTAGATCACCGAACGACGGACGAGGTCATCCCCGAATTGCACGCCCGGCGGGATGTAGGCAGCCATCTTGCCGGCTGCTGGAACAGCTGGGGTCTCCCCGTCTGCTTCCATCCGATCGACGAATTTGCTGACATTGGTATAGGTCATCAGGTGGACCGTCTGGCCGGAGCCGATGCCGTTGTAACCTTCGGCAAACGTCCACGACAGAACGTCAGGGTGTGACCAGTCCTTGATCTTCACATACTCGGTTGCGGCCTTGATCCCCTCCTCGGTATCAAGGTTTGGATTTCCGTCCTCGTCGAACCAGTACATGTTCGGCATGGCCTGGGACGCAAACCGCGCATAGAATCGCGGCAGGCCCCAGAAGGGCGACATGTCGTTGCCGTTGCCGTAGATCTTGATGCCATTGAGGCCCGTCCGGCCGGTAAAGAACTCGGAGATATTGTCCGATTCCGCCCAGGTTCTGGGAGTAGCCAGCTCACGACCGAATTGCGATTTGAAATCGTTCTGGTTGGCCGGATCGTCGAAGTACGCCTTGTTGTAGACCCAGGTCTGGAAGTCGCCGTCCAGCGAGGCGCCATAATACTCACCGTTGTACTTGTAGAGCAATTCGGCGATTTGCGCGGTGGGCGTGCCGCGTTCTTCGTCAGCCCAATCCGGCTGATACTTGGCGACATAATCACCAAGCGGTTGCGCGCCGCCCGCTTCAACCAGGTCGCCAAGGTTGTTCCACGGATGTGTGTAGATGTCGAAAGCACCAGACTGAGTGGTCACGTCCTGCAGAACGCGCTTCCAGATATCCTGCGCCGGCGCACCGATGATCTCGATTTCGATACCGGTTTCCTTTTCCCACACTTCCTTGACCGACGTTCCGGATGGATAGGGAGCGGTGATCTGCCCGATCGCGCCGTCCGTCAGCAGCATGGTGATCTTCTCGGGGGCTTTTCCTTCCGCCTTGAGCTTTTTGATCGCCTCGATCGCGCGCCCCTCGGAGTGGCTTTCGTTGTACTGAAACCTCTCGGCGCCCTCAAAACCTGTAGGACCGCCCGTCATGCCACTGGCCAGACCCTGCGCACGCACCGGTGTGATGAATTTGGGCGCAATGCCGATCGCCGACGTCGTCGCCAGCGCGGCCGTCCCTTTCAACAGGGATCGACGTGATGTTGTGAGTTTTCCCATTTGATCCTCCCATGGGCAAATTTGGCGCTTCGCTGTCCGGTATCAGCGCCTGGAGTGCGGAAAAAAGCTACGGTAAACGTTTACTATCGTCAATAGCAATATGGAACATAATTTTCTACGTAAAGCACGGATACCTGAAGGAAAACATACACCGCTGCCCCTTCCAGATTTATAGCGCGATATTCCGATATTCATACCAAAATTAGATATAAACTACTGTTTTTTATACTTTTAATGAGATGAATTGCGGCTGAAAAATGTCGATGGCCTATCGACTATGTTATCCGGAGAAGCCTCTTGACATCCCGGTAGCGCGATGAATACGGTGTTAGGTAAACGTTTTCAATTTGGATGAAAACTGTTTCTCGTTCGCTTTATGCATCAAGTTGAAAGACTCGGCTTCTTCATACTGGGAGGAAATCATGAAGACACTAAAGGGACCGGGGTTGTTCCTCGGGCAATTCGCCGAAGACAAAGCGCCTTACAACTCGCTTGCCGCCATATCCAAATGGTGTGCTGAAAATGGTTTCGAGGCGATACAACTGCCCATGTGGGATGGACGCTTCATCGACATTGGGAGGGCCGCCGAGAGCCAGGATTATGCCGATGAGCTCAACGGGACAGCGAAGGAAAACGGCGTTGTCATCTGTGATACCGCCAGCCACATCCAGGGCCAGCTCTGCGCGGTTCATCCAGCCTACGACACGTGGATGGATGGACTTTGCCCTCCGCAGGTGCGGGGCAACCGCAACGCCCGTCAGGAATGGGCCATCGAACAACTGAAACTTTGCGCACGGGCCTCAAGGAACATGGGCCTGACCGAGCACGCGACCTTCTCCGGCGCGCTCGCGTGGCCGTTCTGGTATCCGTTCCCGCAACGCGACCAGTCGCTGATCGATGAGGCTTTCGACGAGTTGGCGCGCATCTGGAAGCCGATCCTCGATGTCTATGATGAGAACGGTGTCGATCTCTGCTTCGAACTTCACCCGACAGAGGATCTCTATGATGGCGAGACGTTCGAGATCTTCTACGACCGTGTGGGCAAGCATCCGCGCTGCGCAATCAACTATGACGCCAGCCACTTCGTGAAGCAGGGCCTCGATTATATCGACTTCATCCACATCTATCATGAACGCATCAAGATGTTTCATGTGAAGGACAGCGAGTTCAATCCGTCCGGTAAGCAGGGTTTCCTGTCCGGGTACCAACCTTGGCTCAAGCGGGCTGCCCGTGACCGTTCCCTGGGGGACGGACAGACCGATTTTGGGCGCGTTTTCTCGTTGTTTACGGAATATGATTTCGATGGGTGGTGCGTCTACGAGTGGGAAGACTGTATCGAACATCCCGAAGATGCAGCTCCCAAGGGCGCCGCGTTTATTCGCGATCACATCAGGCGCGTCACCGACAAGACGTTTGACGATTTCGCGGGCGGCAAGGGCGATACATCCGGCGCACGCAAGATTCTCGGCCTGGAGTAAACATCATGGCGATCGAATCTTTTGGCACTGAAAGCGCAGCCCGCCGGCTGCGCCTGGGAATGGTCGGCGGCGGCAGGGGGGCATTTATCGGCGCCGTCCACCGAATGGCCGCACGGCTGGATGACAAATATCAACTGATGGCTGGTGCACTGTCGGCCGACAGCGAAAACGCCAGAAAATCCGGCGAGGATCTTGGTCTGGCTGAGGATCGGATCTATTCCAGCTGGGAAGAAATGGCGGAGAAAGAGGGCGCCAGGAAAGACGGCATAGATGTCGTTTCAATCGTGACGCCCAACCATCTTCACTTCGGACCGGCCAAGGCGTTTCTCGAAGCAGGCATCCATGTCATTTGCGACAAGCCGATGACGCTGACACTCGAAGAATCCATCGAACTCGTAAAAATTGCCAGAAACAGCGGCGTCGTCTTCGCATTGACGCAGAACAACACCGGATACCCGCTTGTGCGCCAGGCCCGCGAAATGGTTAAGGACGGAACGCTCGGCGACATTCAGGTCATCCGCACCTCCTATGTTCAGGACTGGCTGACGACCGCGGTCGATCAGGAAGGCCAGAAGCAGGCTGCATGGCGGACGGATCCCGTGACGGCCGGTTCAGGCGGGTCGATCGGCGACATCGGCGTGCATGCGTTCAATCTGGCTGCTTTCATCAGCAACCTGGAGCTTGAGAGTGTCTGCGCGGATCTCAAGACGTACGTTCCCGGGCGCCAGCTCGACGACAATGCCAATGTGCTGCTGCGCTACAAGAATGGCGCGACCGGCACCCTTTGGAGCAGTCAGGTTGCGCCGGGCAACTACAACCGCTTGTCGATCGGTGTTTACGGCACGAAGGGCGGCATCGAATGGGTCGGTGAAGACAATGACAATCTCCAGTACACGCCGTTCGGCGAACCGACGCGGACAATCACCCGCGGCGGACCGGGCGCGCTTGATGTGGCCAATCGCGTAACGCGCATGCCACCCCGGCATCCGGAGGGCTACATCGAAGGATTTGCCAATGTCTATACCGACGCCGCCGAATTGATATGGGCAAAGAAGGATGGCAGGGATCCTGACCCTCAGGCCACAGACGTTCCAACTGTTGAAGACGGTGCGAGAGGTCTCGCCTTTATCGAAGCCTGTGTTAAATCCAGCAAACAGGGAAGCGTCTGGGTTGACGCAAGCCTGAAGATTTGACGCAAACAATGAAGGCCGGGGCTGGCAGCCCCGGCACACGTTCTGATATCAGCTGAATTCTGAACCGGTGTTCATGAAGTTTTCGTCGCTACATTTTTTGCAACCGCTAGTGTTTGGCAAGGTAACCAGTGGCAATCAGCTCGACAAAGAGTGCATCGATAAAGGACGTGGCCGAAAAAGCTGGCGTATCCATTGCAACGGTTTCGCGAGTAATAAACGGCGACCCGAAACACGTTTCAGCCAAAACACGGCGTGTCGTTCAGCAGGCAATCGAAGACCTTGAATACCGGCCAAACAGGATCGGCAGGGCACTTCGGTCTCAGACATCCGACAGCTACGCGCTCATTATTTCCAACATCCAGAACAACTTTTATGCATCAGTCGCCTGGGAACTGGAACGGGTTCTGAACGAAACCGGCAAGGCTATCATGTTCTTCAATTCCAATGAGGATCCGGATTTGCAGGACAGGTTCCTTGAGGAAATCAGGTCAAGGCGGCTGGCCGGCATATTTTTCCTTTGCGCCGTGGAGAGCAAACATCTGCCTTCAATGGTCGAGTCGTTCCCGACCATCTTCATCAACCGCAAAGTCAATTCACCGGCCAATGTGAGCTACGTCGGAATTGATGATTATGCGGCGGCCCGGGATCTGACCAAAGTTATTCTGGCCAAGAATGAGGGGCGCTTCGGCATCATTCACGGTCCGAAATCATCACTCACCAGCTTGCGACGTTTGCAGGGCGTGCTGGACTATTGCGCCGAAGCCGGACTGCAGATTGAAAGCAGCGACCTCTTTGAAGCTGATCTTTCCATGGAAGGCGGTTACCAGGGAGCGGTCGGATTGCTGCGAAGGCAGTACAATTCCATATTTTGTGGCAGCGACCAGATTGCCT
>JBCCOK010000079.1:0-16644 GCA_039025395.1 Pseudomonadota bacterium | reverse complement strand
TTTAGAGCAAATCAGGTTTAGCTTGAAGCATTTGATGGCGGAAGATCGGTTCATTCGGGTAGGCGCGTCGCGCAGCGCGATGTGGGTCATCGGGCAAGCGGCGCAACGCCGCCGATGGGCCGATTGTCCGCCACCCTTGAGAAGACGAAGCTGTTGAAAAGCTTCGGTAAACGGGCCGGGCGATTTTGCTCCCTGACTGCGTTGGCTCACGCTTGTGGTGGGTTGGCACCACGGCGCGCAATCCGCCTTGTCAGCGACCAAAATCGCCTCGGTCAAATGATCCAATCTAAGCCTGACTTGCTCTAGTGCCGCGGTTGAGGCTCAGACAACCTTGAACGCGGTTTCCAGCTTCTCCACGAGTTCGTCGATCTGACTGTCTTCTATGATAAAAGGCGGCGCTAGCAGCACGTGATCGCCATTGATGCCATCAATTGTACCGCCCATGGGATAACAAATCAGCCCCGCTTCGAACGCGGCTTTCTTGACCGGCTTGTTGACGGCTTTGTCGGGCGCAAACGGTTTTTTGCTCGTCCGATCCTCAACCAGTTCTATTCCCCGGAATAGGCCCCTGCCCCTTATGTCGCCAACATGGGCGTGTTGGCCAAACGCCAAATTCAATGCGTCTGATAACACCTCTCCTTTCTCGCGTACCCGCCCGAGCAAACCGCGATCGAGAATTGCCTGGACGACCGCAAGGCTGGCAGCGCATGCAATGGGGTGGCCGACATAGGTGTGACCATGCTGAAAGAAGCCGGATCCGTTTTCGATCGCGTCATAGATCCTCGCTGAGCACAGCGTCGCTCCAATCGGTTGATATCCGGCGCCGAGCCCTTTCGCGATCGTGATGATATCAGGAGCAATGCCGTCATGTTCGCACGCGAAAAGCGTTCCGGTCCGTCCCATGCCGCACATAACCTCATCAAGGATCAGCAAGACGCCGTAGCGGTCGCATATCTGACGAATGCGCTTGAAATAGCCCTCGACGGCCGGGACGGCACCGGCAGTCGCGCCCACAACTGGCTCGGCGATGAATGCCATCACCGTTTCCGGGCCAAGGCGATTGATCTGGCCTTCCAACTCGTCGGCAACACGTTGTCCGTACCCATAGGCACTTTCTCCCTCCTGCATGCCACGATACGCGTAGCAGGGGGAAATGTGCGACGTCTCGATCATCAGCGGAGAGAAGGGTTCGCGCCGCCATGCATTGCCTCCGGCCGCGAGCGCGCCCAACGTGTTGCCATGGTAGCTTTGACGGCGGGCAATCAATCTGTGCCGTTGAGGCTCCCCTCTTTCAAGATGGTATTGTCGCGCGAGTTTGATCGCCGCTTCGACGGCCTCGGAGCCTCCCGATACAAAGTAGACCTTCTCAATGCCGTCGGGTGCGTTTGCGGCAAGCAACTCCGCTAGTTCCTCGGCAGGTTCCGACGTAAAGAAACCTGTATGGGCGAAAGCAACCTTGTCCAACTGGCCCCTGATCGCTTCCGCAATCTCGAGATCGCCATGGCCGAGACAGGACACTGCTGCACCACCGGAACCGTCCAGATATCGCTTGCCACTCTTGTCAAAAAGATAGCACCCCTCGCCCCGTGCGACGGTGGGAAGATCCGCTTTGGTGTGTCTGGGAAAAACGTGGGACATCTGAAGATCCGTATGCCGCTATGGTCAGCAGTTCCGCAGTAAGCAAGAAAGTGAAATCCTATCCACCGCTGAAACATATGTATCTGTTTCTTTCATCTGTAAATACAAATGTATCACATACGAATGGCGCGTTGCGGCCGAACAGAATTGGCGTTGATGCACGAGGCTTCGTGGACTGCGTACCAGCTTCTGCAGGCGGCGGCCTCCAAGACCCCGTGGATCAAGTGTCGTTGATGTGATCGCAACCGGCGCATATCGCGTCGGGAGGCCCGCTCCTTTATGTCAAAGTTCCGACCACAGGCTGGAGAACTGATTTGTACACGCTCTACTACGCACCGGATAACGCGTCATTGGTCGTTCGCATTGTCCTGGAGGAAATCGGTGCGGGGTACAATACATGGCTTGTTGACCGTACGGCGAACGAACATAAAACGCTTGAATACCGAGAACTCAATCCGAACGGTCTCGTACCTGTGTGCATTGTCGATGGGCGCCCGGTCTTTGAAACAGCTGCAATCCTCCTGACGATCGCGGAAAGGCACGGGGCTCTTGCGCCGTCGGTGACGTCCAAAGACAGGCCACAATTTCTGAAGTGGCTCTTTTTTCTGTCGAACACACTGCACTCGGATTTACGTCTCTGGTTTTATCCTGGCCAGTATGTTGGACCGGATAAGGCGAACATAGACGCGCATGCCGCCGTAACGCGGAAAAGGCTTGGCGAACACTTCAAGATCCTCGAGAAACTCTACGGTGATGTGAGCACACCCTACCTTTGGGGCGATGAGCCAACCATTGTCGATATCTATGCTGCCATGTGCCTGCGCTGGCCACAGATATACCCTCCCGACGAGCCGCCGGCTTTCAATCCTGGAGACTATCCGGCGCTGGACTTGTTGCTGAGAACACTCGAAAAGCGTTCGGCAGTGCGGCATTCATTTGAAGCTGAGGGAATTTCGGCGCCATACCTGTCCGGCGCCAAGCCACCCGAGCCCAGTGCCGATTCCGCGCGCTGAATCGGCTTTATGAAGTTGCTCGGCTGCCCCAAGGAGCCCGATTGCCTACGGCTGTTCGGCAAGCGACGTTTTCCTGCCCATGCTCAACCACACCCAAAAGCTGATAAGGATGGCACTGCCGGAAATGATCGTCATGACAGTCCCGGGGAAGAAATTCACATATCCGGGGACGTCTACAAACAGGAGATAGCCGAGATCTGCCAGGCCGCCGACCATCCCGGTAACCCAGATTGCAGTCATGCTGCCACGCCAAATGTAAACCGCGCCGACGATTGTCGCCACTCCGAACCAGGCCAGATTCCAGCCGTGTTGGTTGAGGATACCGCCGACGGCGGGCGCATATTCCGAGGCTAGGGTTTGCGGATCAACGGCATCGGCGATGGCTTGGAAGCCTGCACTGGCATCGCCGCTCAGGACAACCACGCCGGCAAACAGATGCACAAGTCCCCAGATAACCCAAAGTACGGCTGCAATCTTTAAAGCCAAAGCTTTACCGCCCGACACATCACTCTCCTTGTCCACTCTGCAGGTGTTTGAGACGACGCCCGACACTGCCTCATGTTAGCAAGTCTGTTCTATCGAACTAGGCATTTTTGTTGATATTATCAACTGTTTTTATTTTCGCAAGAGCATCGTTCAAGAGCGGCCGATCCAAAGACAATGAGTGGCGTTTTCTTGCCCTGCCTTGAGCTCGAAAGACATAGAGCATCAGATTTTCGTTTTCTGGCAAAGGGTCGACCGTAGAACAGGTCAAAGCAGGTATCCTATTCCGTAAAACCGACGCCGATGACAATCGCTCGACAAACTGGTCATATGCCAGAAATCAGGCATTTTTCAATTCGGAGATGAGTTTGCAATTGAATAGCCGTTTTAAGCCAGTTGCCTACGGCTTACTGGCCGCGTTCTGTTGGGGAACGCACAGCGTTATCGTGCGCTATCTCACCGGCGACATGAACGGAGTAACCATCGCCACGCTGCGGCTTTACGTTGCCGCCGTTGCGCTCTTTGCACTCATGCGCTTGCTTGGATTTCCATTTTCGCTGAGGCTTAAGGACCGAAATCTTCAGATTGCCGTGGTTTCAACGGTTCTCAACTACATCTGTTTCCACATAGGCCTCGAATACGCCAGCGCATCCAACGCCATGATGCTGGAGAACACCGCGCCGTTCTTTGTGCTTCTGATCCTGCTATTCTTTGCTGGGGAGCGCGTCCGATACCGCGATATGCTGGCTTCGCTGGTTGCCATGGCGGGTGTGTTCTTGACCGTTTACCACGACTTGGAGATAGGCGGCGAAGGCTTACTTGGCGACGCGCTCGAAATCCTTGCTGGACTGACCTGGGCCGGCTTCATCATCGGAAGCAGCCGAGCGTTGCGTGCGTCTTCGGATACGGCAGAGCGTTTGAACTTTCTTCTGAATGTGTTTGTCTGTTCGGCGGTCATCCTGACGCCCCTGATGCTTTTTCAACCTGGTTCGGCAACAGCCAACGACGTGATCCTGCTCATACTTCTGGGTTTGCTTCCAACAGCACTCGCCTATTACCTCTGGTATGAGGCGGCGGCACGTGTATCAGCAATTGCTGCAACCCTGTTGTTTACGCTTTCCGTCATTTTCACGTTCATGAATGCAGCCATTTTTCTTGGAGAGCAGTTGACGCCACTCACGATCATCGGCGCGGTCTTGATCGTTGCAGGCGTTGTCCTGACATCGACCGGCAAGAGCGAGGCATAGTGCACTTCAGGAGCGACGCCAGGATGCGCCTTGGCGGTCACGCGGGCGCGCGAAAAAGTCCCCAGCGCAAGTCCCGTTCGCGCCGCAACTTCATCAGGATCACAACCGCCATTGTCAGCATGAGGATTTCGGCAAGCGGTCCAGCCAACCAGATACCTACTTCGCCAGCGGCCAGCGGCAAAGCAAATGTCAGCGGTAGGGCAAATATGTATGTGCGTGAGAGATTGAGCAACGCCGATCGTTTTGCATCGCCTGTTGCCTGAAAGTAGCTCGCCAGCATTGTCAGTGGCCCAAAAAGGAAGAACGTGGACACCATGAAAGGAAGGATGCGAGCGGTTTCGCGGGCAATCGCACTGTCTTCGACAAAGCCGTAGCCGATTTCATCCGCGTGAACCAAAAACGTGACTTGAGCGATGACGCAATAGACAAACGAAACCAGCAAAGCGAGACGGATACTCGCATCTGTCCGCCGCCAGTTCCGCGCACCGAAATTGTTTCCGACGACCGTCTGAAATGCCATCGCAAGACCCAGAAGCGGCAGATAGAAAAAGGTCATCATCCTTGTCATGATGCCGTAGGCTCCGACAGTCGACTCATAGCGCCCGTCGCTCCAAAGCTGCAGACAATAGATCACTGCGGCAGAAGACAGGGAAACGCCGAGATAACCAAGGCTGGGCGGCACGCCGAGTGCAAGAAACTCCCGCCAGTGATGCGTCATACGGCGCAGGGCCAATGTCTCGAAGGAGAGCTTTGAAGCACTGAAGACGCGGTAGACAAGAATCGCGATCAACGCCAGGGCTTGCGCAGATATGGTGCCCAGGGCGGAACCCGCAACGCCCATATCCAGGTGTACGATAAAAACGTAGTTGAAAATCACGTTCAAGGCCACCGTCGAAAGCGACGCTGCTGTCATGAAAGCAACCCTGCCCTCGCAGCGAAGGAGGTCGAACAAGAGCATTTCCGTGAAAGTGATTGGCGAAAGCAATACGAGGATCGCGATGTACAAAAAGCCCATGCGCGCCAGCTCAGCCGAACCGTTGGCGACCAAGCCAATCAAAGCGCCGCCGATGGTCAGAAAGCTTGCAATCAGAACAGCCGAAAAAATCAGCGACAAGAGCAAAGCGCCGGCAAACGTATTGCCGAGCACGGTCGCATGTTCGCCCGCACCAAGCAGGCGTGCCATCACCGAGGAAAATCCGTTTCCGACAATCGTTGCCGCAGCAATCAACATCATGAAGAGCGGAAACATGAGTGTGACTGCGGTCAGTGCTTCCGGCCCGACAAAAAAGCCGAGGAACCACGCGTCAACGAGATTGAACATACCGTTGACAAGCATTACCAGAATAATCGGCGCCGCAGTCTTTGCAAAAACCAGAGTCAGGGAACCGCGCAGGAAAAAATTGTCAGGCTGGATCGCTTCGCTTTCCGCCACGGTACCGCTTTTCCTTTCGCTATTTGATTCAAGCATCTCTAAACGTCCGATAACGTATCTTAAGTGACAGCAACAATTGGCATTTTGGCCAAGGGAACGAACCGCATGGGCCTGTTTTCGGAGATGGATGACGATCCGACACCGAATGGACTTGCCGGAGGGCGAGCATCAAGTCTATACTGAGATTGACATTGTCAATTGACAATGTCAATAGAAGTCTTGGGAGATCGAATTGGTTCGAGCCTTGTCCACAGACGAGATCGATGAAAGGCGTGCGACGCTTATCGACAGCGCGCTTTCAATCCTGGAGTCGGACGGTCTTGCGGCATTGACGTTACGGCGTCTTGCCGAGGCCTCGGGCGTGAGCCGTCAAACACCCTACCTCTATTTCAAGGATAAGGCCGCACTCGTTGACGCGATGCGGATTGCGGGCCTAAACCGAATGACTGCCGCTGCCACGACAGCCGCCGCGTCAGCGCCGGACGACGATTATGTTGAACAGCTGCGCCAGATCGGCCGGTCATATGCGCAATTCGGGCTGAAAAACCCTGCGGTCTACAAGCTCGTCTTTACTCCGATCCGGCCGGATGAGCCGCCATCCCCTGAGCATAAGGAAGCGATTGAAGCCAACCAGGCGGTTGCCGAGTCGCGCATGAAGCACGCCGCCGAGGACGGCTTATTGATATTGCCTCCCGACCGCCTGAACAACGTCTTTTGGGCAGCACTTCATGGTCTGATCTCATTGCGTGCCGAAAAGCTCATTACCGACGACGAGACCTTTGAGCAGATCCGTTCCGATATGGAACAGACGCTGGCGAGCGGATTCATCCGCAAGGGCTTCCGACCAACGCCAAAGTAACGGGGCCTCTACTCATCGAGCAGATTGATCGCCTCGCGCAGCTTGTGAATATGGTAGGGAGCCGCCCAGCTGTCATTCGCGCTGGTCCTCAGGCCGAGATCCCAATACTTTGTGTGTGTAAAAAACGGAATCGGATCTTTCGGCTGTTTCTCGAAATCCTGCTCCGGAAGGACCGGGATATCCAGTATTCCGTGGAGTTTTGCAACAGGGGTTGAAAGGCCGAAAAGCTCGCCAACCGGACCGGACAGAATGTCGCCCCAGAGAATGTTCTTGCTTGTCGAATAGATATTGGTCCAACGGGTAAAAGCAAAATGTGCCGCATGATGCGGAACTCTGAAAAATTCTCCGCTCGATGATCCGCCACCGCTGGCATAAGTGAAATGCTGATGCTTGGTTTTTTGATCCCATTCAAGGGTCGGTGGACAGGTCGGTAAAGTTCGCTTTTCTTGCTGGGTGCGTAAATCTTCTTCGTCGTGGACCAGCAGAAATTCGGCATGCGTAAGCGGCGAACCAAGGGTGATGAAATCACTGACCAGCCACGGGTTGCCTTCATCCTTGAGTTCCTGCCAAGCAGCGCGTTGGAGCCGGCGATACTGCGCAACGTCCATGGAACCCGATTTTTCGAACGCCTCCTGCAACAGTTTTTCCAATTCGTGACGACGCGGCTGCTTCTTTCGACCCTGCCCGGCCTGGTTCTGATAGCGATTTATCCGCGCGAAGCTTGCCCGCAGAATGTCATAGGCCACGATTGTACCGAGCGAATGGGAGACGACGATGATGCGGTCATACTGGGTATCCCATTTCGGACAGGTCGTTTCCTTTCCGTGACGGACCGGCTCGACGTCGCGGACGCCCATCAGCGTTTCGAGAAGCTCTACCCCTTTCTCGCGAATTTCCTGGCGGCGCGCAACATTCGGCGGTGACGCTTTCACATAGCGCGCGACATCGCCAAAATATTGAATGAGAAACCGATTCAGGAAAACAAGGGCGGTGATCGACAGAACGGCCAAGACAATCGGGACGAGCAGACGCCAGTTAAACAGCGAAATGTTACGCGGATCGGTCGGCACCTGCATGAGAGCACCCAGCGACAGAATAACCGCAAGAAACACCACAACGGCTGTGAGTGTTATGATCCAAAGCACCACCCAGGCTGCAAAGACATTGTTTGGTACCCGCTTGGGCGATCGCAACAGCAGATCGGCAAACCAGCATTTGAGATGCTCCCAGCTTGTCCCATGCATGAGATGCGCCCAGTAAAACTCATAGAAATCGGTGCGTACGCCGTTTTTGGCCTTTTCGGTCGTGATGCGCCGCAACTCGTAGCTGCGGTTGCGGCGATCCGGC
Source organism: Pseudomonadota bacterium (assembly GCA_039025395.1). GTDB lineage: Bacteria > Pseudomonadota > Alphaproteobacteria > Rhizobiales > Rhizobiaceae > Hoeflea_A. The sequence continues at coordinate 8,625 of JBCCOK010000079.1, read as the reverse complement.
TTGTCCCAAACCGGATTGTCGACGCGTTGCTGCCCGGTGTTGGGATCCTGACGCGCTTTCGATATGAGCTTCTCGTCCGTGACCCAAACGGCATCGACGAAACCGCGCAGTGTGTCCATCGGAAACTGCTCGCCCATGCCGTGAATCACGACGACGGCCTGTTTCTTTCGGCTTTGCTCCTTTGAAGCAGATGCTCCATTCTGGTTTGCCGCTGACACAATCAATCTCCGCTCGACCTGTCCATGTCCGGCTCATGAACAACAATCCCGACCGTTACTCTAAGCCATGATTACGCGATACGGTTCCGGTTTGACCGCTTTTCGGTCCGTATGCCGGCGTTGAATATCTGCTCATATGCCGGCGAAACTTGTGCCCTCACGACCGACCTATGCACATTGTTGAAGAATCGTGTGTCGTTCCTTGCGGGCTGAAGGTGAATTCGCACCTTAATTTGACCCGTTTGTGACAACGAATGGAGCGTGGGAAAGGTTTGCGTCGTATTGTAACCGTCTTGGTAACACTTTATCCAACAAAACGTAGCAAAACTACGCTGTGACGCGCTTGTCGCGTTGCGATGCATTCCTGTAGGGTTTTCCTAATCGCTTTGTTTTTGGGGGCATTGCTGATGCCAGGCCGTTTCCGCTGGGTCGTCGTTCTTCTGTTATTTTCTGCCACTATTATCAATTACATAGACCGCTCGGCGATCGCTTTTGCCGCAAATGAAATTCAGTCGCAGTTCGGACTCAACGCCAGCCAGCTTGGCTTCATTTTGGGTGCGTTTGGTGTTGGTTACATCATCAGCACCCTGTTTGGCGGCATCGCAGTAGACAGGTTTGGCTCGCGCATTTCACTCGCAGTGTGCCTGTTTGTCTGGAGCCTTGCCATTGGGTGGACAGGAGCAGCGACCGGCTTCGTCATGCTTTATGCTGCGCGGGCTGTTCTGGGACTGGCGGAAGGCCCAAGCTTTCCGACTCTGACGAGCGCGATCACCAAGTGGTTACCCCCGGAAGAGCGGGCCACTGCTCTGGGAGGCGCGCTTGTCGCGGTTCCGATTGCCTTGGCGATTGGATCCCCTCTGGTCTCGCTTTTGCTGGAAGCGTTCGGGTGGCGATCCATGTTCTTCACCCTTTGTGTTTGCGGCCTCCTGTGGTTGCCGTTCTGGCTCTACTTTTTCGCAGATGAACCGGCGCAATCGGCTCTGGTCTCAAATCAGGAGCGGCTCTACATCGAGACGAGTCAGCGCGGTGTGAATGCGCCAAAACCGCGACACACCCCGACGTCTAAGGAGTGGCGCATACTGTTGAACAATCCAACGCTCAGGGCGAACTACTGGGCTTACTTCGTCTTCGGTTACTATATCTTTTTCTTCATGAGTTGGATGCCAAAATACCTGCGCGACTCCTTTAACCTCGATCTTTCGCAAGTGGGGTACTTCGCGTTCATGCCATGGGCTTTGGCCGCCGTATTGCTGCTGGCCTTCGGGCGGTGGTCCGATGCCATACTAAAGAGGACTTCGAACCTTCGTAAGGCGCGATCCTACCAGATCGCAGGAACTCAGCTGTTCGCCGCAATCGCCATCATCCCGGCCTCCTTTATTGACAATCTTTACGTTGCCATTGTCTCGATCACTCTGGCTGTCGGTGCAACGATGGCTGCGAACGCCGCCTACTACGCGGTTGTAACAGACCTGGTCCCACGCCTGGCGGGAACAGCAATGGGCATCATGACAATATGGTTCGCAGCTTCAGGCTTCCTCGCTCCGGTTATCACTGGCTATGCACTTAATCTGAGTGGCTCATTCGCACCGGCGTTCTGGCTCCTTTCGCTGCTCGGCCTATCGTCGGTCTTGGGCGTCGTTTTGTTTCACAACCCGGACTTGGATCGCGGCACATTGCTGCGCAAGATGGCGTAGGGTCAGCACCCAAGAGAGACGATTGCATCAGGGTCGTTGCATTCGACTGCGCAAGTTGGTGATCTGAATTTTGCGTTTCGGAATGTCTTAAGGTGCAACGCTAGTTGCTGCAGTAGTTCTTGACCGCCCAGTCGATGTTCTGTTTGAGCGTTGCAATCCGTGCATCGTAGAGCTTTGTCAGACAGGCAGCGTCGGAGCCGCATGTCGCGCGCGATTTCAAGAACGCCTGCGCCTCGTCCTCGCGGTTGCCGCTGGCACCCATCAAGAGCGGCATCGCCTTGTAGGCAAACCATAGGCCGGCCATCTCGGAGTCCAGTGCAGAGATGTCAGCATTTGTGCAAACGGCTTTTTCATCAGGCGAAGACGCCGAGCCGCAATCGAAACTGGCAGCTTGAGCAGCAGAGGCTGGCGCATAAAGCAGCACACAGATTAATCCAAGACACTTTAAACCAGACATTCCTGCCAGCATTGCCGAAGCCTCCTGTTAATCGCTGAAACAAAATTTGTGCACCAAAATGGTGCATCTGCCGTCTTTTCGCGCCTTAATAGCATAAGCTTGAGCTGGTCCGGGGCGGCGTCAGACATTTTTATGTTGCAATTTACTAATATACTCAATGAAACTAGCGGCCGTTGCCGAGGTTCACCAGCGTTTAGAGTAGTGCGTATGAAGTATTTTTTGCGATTTCAATCATTACATTTGCATGCCATGAAGATACTCCATTGGCGCAAAGACCGGAAAGCGAGCCGGACCTTTCCAAGTAAGGAATGGGTGCTCGCTCGACTAGGAAGAGCGGGACTTTACACAACAGGTGCACTGCTTCTGGCCGTCGGCGTATCCGCTTGTGGCAGTGGGCAAGCCGCAAAGGAATCCACCAATGTTGATCTGTTGATCGCGGATCCGGCGCCGGAGACGGCCTCGCCGCAAATCGATCATCAGGCTCCGGCAGATGTCCGCGCGGCCGCGCCTCCAGCACAACAGATCACTGAACTGCCGTCAGAACCACCGGTACCGACCGCAAGCCCAAACGAATTGGTAGAAAGCGCGCCACAATTTGTCGCCCAGACTCAGCCGGTTCCCGAACCGGCGCCGCGTCAGATCTTGGAAGAAGAAATTGTGGTGACGGAAAGACCCGTCGCAACGATCGAGACGACAGAGACAGTCGAAACGCCCACCCGCGTGATCGAACGAACGGAAACGGTGGAGACGTCTAAGACGATCGTCGACAAGGTGGAACTCGATGAGATGTCAGGCCGCGCCGTTGAGCAAGTCGAGATCATAGAGCGGACGCAAACGACCGTCGATACCGTCGAAATCGACAAGCAGACCGGAACCGCTGTCGAAACGATCGAAAGAACAGAGCCGGTCGAAACGGAAAGAGAAGCTGTTACCGTGGTCGTGGAAAGCGCCCCGGCAGGCCGGCAAGGTTCGAAAGATACCGCTCGCCTTTTTGCTGCGGCCGGACAGGTTGAACCTGCCAATTACCGCGGGTACGGAGTCTTTGCAGTGCGCGCGCAGACGGTGACTGACGAGCGTGATCGGACGGGGATGCTGTGTGATGCATTTGTTGCTGCGCTACCGGTACCGCGCGACCCCGCCGAAAAGATCGACATGGTAACAGTCTGGCCAGTCAAGTCCCTAGCCGATGCCGACGATGTGAATGCGACTTCCGGTGCGCGCATGTGTGAAAAAGCCGTTGAACGTTACGATGATGCGGCCGGCGAGGAAGCGATCGCCGATGCACAGCGCACCGGGTGGATACTCGACAACGCTGGTCCTTACGTGCTTGCCTGGTCTCCGCCTTCGGACAAGGGCGTTAGCGGCGCGTCTGTTCTCCTTGTTGATTTGTCGGACGTAAGCGAGCCGGGTTTCGCCCGAGATCTCATGCAGCGTTGGTCCGAGGATGTCGAACGCAATGACGCATTGTGGGCGGTGGACGGCTGGAACCCGGAAGAACTGAGCCGGGTCATTAACGACTGGCGCGGCGAATTCGGGCCTCGCACCATTCTGCTACTCGGTACGGCCGGCGGCTAGTCGTCCATTGCTTAGCTGACTTTGGCATGACCTCTGAGACATGAATACCGTCTGGCGCCGGCAGCCATTTCGATTTGCTTCGTGAAGTCTTGAAGCGGCAATTTAGAGCAAATCAGGCTTAGACTGAATTGCTCTAAACCAAGCCGCAAGCCGGTAAAACGCATAGCCCGTTCAAAGTTCCGTGGCGGGATCCGTTACATCGTCTTCGTTCTCTGCCGCCTCGTCCGCAGAACAGTCGATGGCATATTCTGTCCCGTCCCAAAGGACGAAGCATTCAGCGGACTCCGCAACATCCTCCTCGACATCGCCCCCGCAGGCGCGGGGAACCACAACGAATATGACGAAAGCCAGCAATGAAGCGGTGAGCGCGTTCTGCCAGCCCTGATTGAGCATCGCTCGTTTCCCTGATGACCAAACCGACTGCGATCCGATCCAGAGTGTCATTCAGGCGCAGCGCATTTGCAAGCTTGTTTGCCTTCGATGCCCTGCGAAAGCCCTCGGCAAACCATCGAAAGCCTGCGTCACATTGCCTTTTGACATGGCCGACATGGGAATCGACTATTGGACGCGAAGGTGATGATCGAAACCGCTGGGGAGACAGCATTGCTGACACCATTGACCGAATGTATGCGAGCATTGCGTCGTGCGGGAAACTGGACGGATGGCCTGACCGGTCAGGCGATGATTGCCGCGGTTGCAATCATGCTCGCTGTCATGGTTGGCACAGCCTTCTGAGTGTCTATAGCCGCTTTTTGGCTCCGATCCGGACAACGGTCCAAGACCATTCCTCGACAGTTCACTTCAGTCGTTTTCAGAAACGAAGCATCAGGACCCATTCTAACCAGTATCAAAGTGCAAGCGTCATGAAGATGCTGTTTCGGTCCTCGATATAGTCACCGAAAGGCGGGCACGCCTCAAATCCGTGTTTCATATAGAGCTGATGGGCGGGGCGGAATGCATTCATGGACCCGGTTTCGAGGCTCAGTCGGCGATAGGCGCGCTTCCTTGCTTCGACCAGGATCGTTTGCAAAATGCTGGCCGCTACTCCCTGTCCGCGCTCCGCGCGGGCGGTGTGCATTGACTTGATTTCGCCATGCGCAGCATCCAGCTCCTTGAGCGCGCCGCAACCGAGCAAGGTTCCCTTGCGCCAGGCTGTCCAGAATGTGACATCTGGCGCGCGCAATCCCTCAAGATCAAGTGCATGCCTACTTTCGGGCGGAGAGTGTTCCGCCATCTGATCAAGATGAGCCCGCAGCAAATCAGCGATTTCCGATCCGCGCAGATCGTCCAGACGAATCAGCATCGGCCGCTACCATTTGCCAATAATGATTCCGCCATCGCTTTCGTCGCTGCGCATGTCCAGAACCTGTTTCTTGGTCATCGTGACCCTGTTCTTGCGGTCGAGCAACCGGTCAAAGAGTATTTCCTTCAGATCATTGCGGATCTGCTGGTATTCCGGCTTCCGCCCGAGATCGACAAACTCGTCCGGGTCATTTTCAAGATCGAAAAGCTGCGGCTGGAAACCCTTGAAATGCACATACTTCCACCGGTCTGTGCGGATCATGTAACCGCGGGCGCCATCCACGTCGACGTCAAGCGTATTGCGGGCCTCATAGAACGCATAGTCGATCTCGGAGAAAACGGCCGTTCTCCATTCGGCCGGCGTGCGTCCTTGCAGCAGTGGCGCAAGCGAAAGGCCCTCCAACCGGTGTTCCGGCAGCGGCGCGCCTGCAGCCTCCAGGAAGGTCGGCACAAGATCGATGGCTTCCACGAGCGCGGAACTCGCTTTGCCGCGGCTTGCGTCAGCAGAGGGACGCGGGTCGAGGATGATGAGCGGCACGCGGACCGAAACTTCGTGAAAGAGTTCCTTCTCGCCCAACCAATGATCGCCCAGATAATCGCCATGATCGGACGTCATGACGATCATTGTCTCATTGGCTTTGCCGCTTTCATCGAGATAGGCAAACACCCGGCCGAGATGATCGTCGATCTGTTTGATCAGGCCCATATAGGCGGGCATCACGGTATCGCGGACTTCGGGGCGCGAGAAACTCTGACTGACCTCCATGTCCATGAAAGCGCCGAACACCGGATTCGGATCCACCTTTTCACCGCTATCGCGGTGTACCGGCAGGAATGTGTTCGAGCCGTACATGTTATGGTAGGGCGTTGGCGCAATATACGGCCAGTGCGGTTTTATGTACGACAGATGAAGACACCACGGCGTGTCGCCGCTTTCTTCCATGAACTGCAATGCTCTGTCGGTCATGTAGGCGGTTTCGGAATGCTCTTCACGCACCCGCGCCGGAAGGTTGGAGTTGCGCAAATACCATCCGGAAAGAACCTCGCCATCCGGGCCTTCTGCAGCATTGGCATAATCATTCCACGGGTTTTCGCCCTCATAGCCTTTCGTCCGAAGCCAGTCATTATAGGCAAGGCCCACACCCCTGCTGCGCAGTCGCGCCGTGGGATGCAGGCCGTCATCCCGTTCATAGGGCTCAAACCCTGGTTCCGACACGATCATGCCGATCTCGGTGTCACGGTTAAGGCCAAGACGCGCCATCCCCTCCTTGTCGGCGACCATGTGGGTTTTGCCGACAACGGCGGTTCGAACGCCAAGGGGGCGGAGATAGTCACCGAGGGTCAACTCACCGATCGGCAGCGGTACCCGGTTCCACGTCGCGCCGTGGCTGAATACGGTGCGCCCGGTGTAACATGAAGCGCGTGAGGGGCCGCAGACCGGCGACTGCACATAGGCGCGGTCGAATCGGACACCGCGTTCGGCGAGTGAGTCGATGTTCGGCGTTTCGAGGTGTGGATGTCCATAACAGGACAGGTGATCCCAGCGAAGCTGATCGGCCATGATGAAAAGGATGTTCTTGATATCCGACATTGATCACCTCTCGCCAAATGTAAGGGCACCATCATTGTCATTGATCGGCGAGATGCAAGCCATCCGCAGCATAAGAAAATCGGGCAGGTTGCGGCAAATTCGGCCGTCTTCAGGTTGCCTGCGTATCCCCCGCACGCTCCTTTGTTGAAGGGTCGGCGGACTTTCCGGTCTTGCCGTCAACGACAACGCGTCTTGAAAGTGCAAACAGATCAAGGCCGGTCCGCTCGCGAACGAAACCCCAGATGCCCGTTGGAGCGCGTAGCATGATGACGATAGCGACGAGACCAAGGATCATCAGATACAAGGCGCCGAGGTCGGCCAGGGTTTCGCGCAAAAGAAAGAACACGATCGTGCCGATGATCGGACCTTCGATCGTACCGATACCGCCGATGACGACGATAAAGATCACAAATGCGGTCCAGTCGTTGACGCTGAATGCGGCGTCCGGCGAGATTCGGAGTTTCTGAAGGAAAATCAGGGCGCCAACGGATGCCGTCAAGGCGGCGGTGACGACATAGACGAAGAACTTCGCACGCCAGATATCGATGCCGAGGCTCTGCGATGCAAGTTCACTGTCTCGAATGGCCGTCAGCGCCACGCCACGGCGCGAGCGCAGGAGGATGCAAACAAGCGCCAGCACGACAACAACAATACCGAGGGCCATCCAATAGGTCGTGGCCTCGCGCATCGCGCGACTATCAGCAATGGACCTGACAACCGTCACCGGTAGGCTGGTGCCGGAACCGCCCCCCAACGCCGAAACCTGCGCGGCAACAAGGCGGAAAACCTCGGCGATAACCCAGGTGCCGATGGCAAAATAGGCACCGCGCAGCCGGAAGATAAGCACCGCCACCGGAATGGAAACCAAGGCACCAAGTACACCGGCGAGCGGTATCGCTACCAATGGCGAAAGGCCGAAGAAGATCGTCAGGGCAAAAAGGCAGTAGCCGCCAAAACCGACAAAGGCCTGTTGGCCCACCGACACCAGTCCTGCATAACCGGCCAGCAGGTTCCACAGGCTGGCCAGCGCCATGTAAAGAAACAGTTCGCTTAACAGGCGCATGTCAGCGCGCCCGGCCCAAAAGGGCGCCATAGCCAGAAAAATCAGCAGGATCACCGCCAGTACGGCTGCAATGCGGCTGGCGTTGGAAAAGCGGACGACCGTGTAGTTTTGCGCTTCGCTCATCCGTCCATCCTCGGAAACAGGCCGCGTGGGCGAATGGCAAGGATAACAAGAAACGCAATATGGCCAGCCAGCAACTGCCAACCCGGGTTGATCTGTGCACCGATGTTCTGGCTGACGCCCAGGATGATGCCACCAACGAGCGTACCCCAAAGATTGCCAAGACCGCCGATGATCACCGCCTCGAAGCCAAAGATAAGGCGGCTCGGTCCGGCGGCCGGATCAAAACTGGTCCTCACGCCGAGGAAGATACCCGCAATGGCAACGACCACCAGGGCCAGCGCCATGGCCAGACCAAACACGTGGCTTTTGTTGAGTCCCATCAGCTGGGCTATGTCCTGGTTATCGGAAGTGGCGCGAAACGCGCGCCCCCAGCCGGACCGGTAAAAGATCCATTGCAGACCGCCGATGACAACAATGGCGGTGATAAACATCATGAGCGGTAGCACACCGATGTTGAGACCACCGGGCAGGCTGATGCTCGCGGTCTCCATCACGCCGACACTCATTTTCTGAGGGTCGGCGCTGTAGACTTCAAGCAGGGCGTTTTGGATGATCACCGAGAGCCCAAACGTCACAAGCAATGGCGGCAGGATGTCGTCGCC
>JBCCOK010000078.1:0-19315 GCA_039025395.1 Pseudomonadota bacterium | reverse complement strand
GAAGCTGTTGAAAAGCTTCGGTAAACGGGCCGGGCGATTTTGCTCCCTGACTGCGTTGGCTCACGCTTGTGGTGGGTTGGCACCACGGCGCGCAACCCGCCTTGTCAGCGACCAAAATCGCCTCGGTCAAATGATTCAGTCTAAGCCTGAATTGCTCTAGGCCCAATATGCTCTAAACAAACATTGGAAATGTGACGCCGAGCGACCATGCCAGCAGCAATCCAAGCCCAAGACCGGACGCAAGCGGTCCGGCCCGCGCTTCCACCCAGCGCCCCATAAGTCCGAACACCAGAAAGAACAGGGCGATGATGGGAATGATGAGGATCAGGAAGAACAGCCGTTCGAAATCCAGTGCGACGGCGATCGCGAGTGACACAAGGAAGGCGAGCCGTATCAGCGCCCTGCGCCAGAGTTGCGGATGGGCATGTGCCATGGCGCTGTCTGCGAGCATGTAGGGCACGCAGCCGAGCGCCAGCGCGCCGATAATCGGCAAGCGCCCCGTATTGGGTATGAAATTGGCGACGTATCGATCCAGCGCCAAACCGAAGACCGCAATGCCGTAGGCGGCGAGAAGCAGGCCGACGACCACCGCATAGGCGGTGATGCGCAGCCCCAGGAATCGCAAAAGCACCAGTTGGATTGCGCCGTAGATGAACATGTGAATGGCCAGGTAGTCGGCAACCAGCACTGGCAGGAAGCCTCTTGGCGCAAAGATTGCAATCAGCGGGGTGGCGATCATCGGCAGCAGAAGAGCCGCGGCAAATCCCTGGTTTGACAGGCTAAGGTGCGGTGGCGCACGGGCCGGAAGCAGCAGGCAAAGCGGCCAAACGAGAACGATCGTGCCGGTCAGCACCAGATAGATCCAGCCGGCGCGCTGCTGGACCGGCGCCGGTTCAGCAAGTCCAAAGGCGTCGTTGAGCCAGGCAACGGCCTCGTTGACTGCGGTCTGGCTGAATAGAACCCCAACATGTTCGACACCGGGCGCCACAACGGCGCGTCGAACGATCCTTCCGTCCTGCGAGCGCGCAGTTTCGCCCTCGCGCGCAGTTTCATCCACCATCTGAAGTGCAGTGACCGCGAATTCCCGCAGGCCAGGTTCCCATGCGCCCGTAATCATTAAAAGCCTGTCCGGGCCGGCTGCCGAGATGGCTTGCGAAAACGGCGAGACGGCAATCACCGGACCGATGCGCGCATCACGTTCCGCCGCACGAACGATGATATCGGATGCCATCGAATGGCCCATGATGGCCACCTGACCGTCTGTCTGTCCACGGGCAAGCCCGGCTTCAAGCACCCGCAAGGTTTCGGCGACGAGAAGCTCAGTCGTACCCTCAATGGCATCGACATCGCCTGACATCGGCACCGGATTGCGGCCATGGCCCTCGAAATCGAAAGACGCAACGACATAGCCGGCGCGCGCCAGGGCAAGCGAATAGGTTTCCATGAGGGCGCGCGAGCCCGCAAAACCGTGTGCCATGACAACAAGCGGCGCTGGCTCCCTTCCAGCCGGTGCGTAGTAGGTGACAGGTGTCGTGCCAACGCTGACTCTTTCCACCGTCAGCCCGCTGCGCTGGCTTTCCAATTGCCATACGCCGATCCCTATCAGCAAAATTGCGACCAGCGCCGTAACAAGGCCGAGCACCGACGTCCGGCTGGTCTTGCGAACTGCACTGGCTTGCTCTGACACGTCGATCCGATCCCCGTTGCTCTAAGCAGACCGTATTACGCAAGGAGGAGCGTTTTGGTCCACCGGGGTTCCGCAACGTTTGCAGCCGGCCTTTTCGGTATCCGACTGCAAACCAGTTATCTCAAGGAAAAACGGGGGAGGCAGATCAAGACCGGCTGTGTGACCTTGGGACGTCAGCGGTTTGATACATGGAAAGTGTGTGGCCTTCCGGATCGGCAAACTCCGCCGACCATCCCCCCGGCGCATGGCTCACCGGCGTCACGATCGTGACGCCCTTTTCCGCCAGTGCGGAAACGATATCATCTATGCCGCCTTCGGGAATATCGAACACGATGATCGGTGTGTTGCCCGGGCGCGACTCCTGCTTGAAGAACAAAAGTTCCAGATCGTTGGCTGTCTTTGCCAGAAGCCAGGCGTTTCCACCACCGTCATCATCCATGCGCTGGACATCCAGCCCAAGAACGTCACGGTAGAACTGCTCGGTCCTGTCGATGTCGTTTACGAAATAACAGATATTGGTCAGCTTGTTTTTTGCGAACACAACTTTACTCCTTTTGAGGTCCTGCAATACCGTTGTGTTGCCGCGACAGGCGGTTTTGTGAGGTCAGGACAAAAAGATTTCCGTCTGGATCGTGACTGGCCAAAAGGGCTGGAGCGTGGCGCACATGTTTGAGCAATGTGCTGCGGATCCGCCCGAACGCCAAAGTTCCGTTCAGCCCGCAATATTGGCCCATGACCGGCTCGCCGCCCGCGCGCCACCTTTGCCTGATATCGGCGATGCGCCGGCGAAGCGTCGCATCGGAAAGGCCCAACAGCCAGGCAATTTCCGTTTTGGTGTGACCGGTGAGTACCAACAGGGCGGTCGTTCGCAGGCCGGGCGGCAGGTTGCGGATGAAACGCATAGGCGCGCCTTCCGGTTCCGCTGAAGTCTTCTCCTCCGGAGCAAAGCGCGCCTCCCTCTGTTTGCGTCGCGCCGCCGTGCGGGCATCGAATAAGGCCCGTTTTCGCAGTGCGCCCATCAGCCAACGCCGGTTTTGCATGGAGGAAAAATCGCCCCGCCCTGTTTCGACCGCCGAAAGCAGCACGGCCTGCAGCAGATCTTCCGCCTCATCGGCCCGCCTTGTGACCTTGCGCGCATACCGCAGCAATTGACTGTAGATATGTTGATGCCTGTGGCCCATTGTCGCAAACATAGCGCCAATGGCGGCTGAGAAGAACACCGCACATGCGAAGTCAACCGGTTAGCCAAGACGTGCGGATTGCGGGCGCAACCGTTTGATCTTGCTCGCAAGCGTCATCGCCGGAAGTATCTTTTTTCGAATTCAGGCCAGTGGAACAAGTTCGGCAGCGACGTCGCAGGTCTTTTCCTTCGATTTGCAAATGTCTGCGACGACGCAAGCTGGGCAATCCGGTTTGCGCGCCTTGCATACGTAGCGCCCATGCAGGATCAGCCAGTGGTGGCCATGCAGAAGATAACGCTCGGGAATCACGCGAAGAAGGTTCTGCTCGACATCGTCGACGGTCTTGCCCGGCGCCAGGCGCATGCGGTTTGCGATACGGAATATATGCGTATCGACGGCCATGGTCGGCTTCCCGAAAGCCATGTTGAGAACCACGTTGGCGGTTTTGCGTCCGACACCGGGCAGTTTCACCAGTGCGTCCCTGTCGGCCGGTACGTCGCCGCCATGCTGGTCAATCAGTGCTTTGGACAGACGTATGACATTCTTTGCCTTGTTGCGGTAAAGCCCGATGGTTCGTATGTGCTCGCGCACCCGGTCTTCGCCCAGTTCCAACATCTTTTGCGGTGTGTCTGCGACGGCAAAAAGCGATCGGGTCGCCTTGTTCACGCCTACGTCCGTCGCCTGTGCGGACAGAACGACTGCAACGAGAAGCGTGAAGGTGTTGACGTGCTCCAATTCGCCTTTCGGTTCAAGACGCTGGACCGAAAACCGCCGGAAGATTTCGCCGATCTCCTCCGGCGAATAGGCACTTCTTGAAAAACGCCTCCGGCCTATGCGTCGCGCAGGCTTCCGGTGCGGCAGTTTGTCGGCATCTGTAGCCGTTAATTTCGGTTTGGCGTTTTGCATGAACCCTCTATATTCTGCGCTCATGAGCAAAAGCAATGCTGTGGAAAACCAAAAGTCCGGCTCAGTAACAGGGGCGGCAACCGGCTCGAATGAAGCACCCGTCTTTGAGGCAATGCTGACGCCTCACCGTTCGTTGGGAGCGCGCGGAAGAACAATCGTGCTTTGCGTCATTGCAGTGGCGGCATTGGCTCACGCAGCGGTGTTTGCGGTGGCCGGCGCCTGGCCTATTCCGGTTTTTTTCGGTGCGGAATTTTTCCTGATCATGGGTGCGTTCTGGCTCAATACCCGCGCTGCACGAGCGCGTGAGATCGTTTCCGTATCGCGCACCAACCTGTCGGTTCAAAAGGTCGCACCGTCGGGCAGGCGGCGCGATTACAGCTTCAACCCGTTCTGGGCCCGCTTTCACGTTTCCCGACACGATGAAGCTGGTATCACCAACATGCGTATCACCGGCCAGGGGAACTCCACCGATGTCGGTTCATTTCTCAACCCGGATGACCGCGAAAGTTTCGCACGCGCCTTTTCAGGCGCGCTCGCATCCGTCCGACGTTAGAAGCGTCGTGCAATACGGCCGCAAGAATCGGGTGGCCGGTAATCTCAGATCATGGTTTTTGGGGCGCGACGGGCTGCATTGCTCTGGCTGAAAGAACCATGGATGAGGACATGAACATAGCACAAACTGGATCCTGGGTTGCGGTTGACACCGACCCGGACTACGACATCGTTCGCAGGGCGCTGGAGTACATCACCACCGGATTTGCCAGACAGCCTTCGCTGCGCGAAATCGCTTCCGAACTCGGCCAATCACCGACTGAACTTCAAAAGAGCTTCACCCGCTGGTCGGGTCTGAGCCCAAAGAGCTTTCTCCAGGCGGTGACACTTGATCACGCCAAGCGGCTACTGGGTCAGGAAGGCTTACCCATTCTCGAGGCGAGCTACGAGTTGGGCCTTTCCGGTCCCGGCAGACTGCACGACCTTTTCGTCACCCATGAGGCCGTATCGCCGGGCGTCTGGAAGGCCAAGGGCGAGGGGCTAACGATTCAGTATGGCTTCCACGCTTGCCCCTTTGGTATCAGCCTTGTGATGGCAACCGACCGGGGTTTGGCAGGAATAGCCTTTTGCGATCCCGGAGGAGAACGCAATGCGCTCGATGACATGCGTTCGCGCTGGCCGCGTGCGACCTATGTGGATGACACGGCGGCAACAAAGCCTTACGCCAAACGGGCATTCGAACCGGCGCAATGGAACGCGTCGGAGCCGCTGCGTGTTTTTCTGATCGGCACGGATTTCCAGGTCCGTGTTTGGGAGGCGCTGCTTCAGATCCCGATGGGTGCTGCAATGACCTACGGTTCGATCGCCCGAAAGATCGGCAATCCATCCGCGGCTAGAGCTGTTGGCGCAGCTGTCGGGCGAAATCCGGTTTCGTTTGTCGTGCCGTGTCATCGTGCAATCGGCAGCACCGGCTCGCTGACTGGCTACCATTGGGGCGTTACGCGCAAACGTGCCATGCTCGGCTGGGAGGCCGGCCACGTGTCATAGTGCGAGATGCCCCGGTGCGGTTTACAATTGTCGGGCTTAATACTGGACGGATCTCGGACCGAAGAAGCCTTGCGGGGCGGGATCGACGACCTCGACCTCGCCCTCCCGGATCTGATAAACAGTGAGACCCCGCTGTGTCTCACCATCCTGCATGAACCGGAAGATTCCTGTCACGCCGCGAAAACCGCTTTGGTTTTCAATGCCTTGGCGTGAGAGCGCAGCCGGGTTGCCGGTTGCAAGAAGATCGGCGACAAGGCTGACCGCATCATAGCCAAGACCTGCATTCACGCGCGCTTCCGCTTCGAACGTTTCCTTATAGCGCTCTTTGAACGGCTCGAATCCGGACTGATCCATATCGGCAAAGATCCCGCCCTGCAGGAACGGTGACGAAAGGTCCGAAGAACGCCATTGCCCGGTTCCGATCAGTCTTTTTTCGCTCAGCGTCACGCCTTCCGACTGTATCACCCGGGCAATCGCGATGGGCGACGTGCCGCCGTCCGGAATAAAGATCGCGTCGGATTGCTGGATCGCCGGCAGGATTTCCTGGACGGCCGAAACCACGGATTCATTATTATATTCGTACCGCGACACGCCAAGCAGAACACCGCCGCGCTCTGCCAGCGTTTTGCGCAACTGACGCTCAACCAGCGCACCATAGGCGCCCTGCGGCAGAATGGCCGAGACCGATGTTACGCCTACGCCTGTGGCATAGGAGATCGTCCGGTCAACGATCTGATTGGGCAGGAAAGACATCAGAAAAACGCCGTCCGATGCAGCCGAAGGATCGGAAGAAAAGGCGACCATGATGCGGTTGTTAGGCCGCGCAACGGATGCGGATGATGTGACGCTGCCTGAAAACACCGGTCCCAGAATGATCGCCGATCCCTCAAGGATTGCCTCCTCGGTCCGCGCAATTGCGCCAGCCGCGGTTCCGCCGGTATCCTTGATCACCAGTTCCATGACATTTGTGCCGCGCGCTTCAATCGCCAATTGGGCCGCATTACGGTATTCGGCCGCAATGGCCGATCCATTTCCTGGTGCCGAAATGGGCAAGAGCAGTGCAACCCGGGTCTGGCCAGTTCCCAGGATCTCGCCGGCCGCCGGGCCGGTCTTGACCGGTATGCTTGTTGCTGTCGGCGCCTGGTTCGGCACGCTGCCGGTGCTCGGAACGCCGTAATTGATGGCCTGACAGCCTGACGCGATGAACGCGGCGCACAGGAAGAAAGCTGTCAACGCACCACGCCACACGGTCAAAATTTCGATTTTCATATAAACGTCCCGACAGGTGCCCAGCTTCACCCGGGTCTGATTGTGTGGCATGCGTCAAACACACAAATGTGTTTTATTGCCTAAACCAACACGGGTAAAGATCAAGGCGATAGCTGCGCGTCCCACAGGATTGTCGACTGATATGCCGTTTGGTCAGGGTCCGTTTAGACACTGCAGATATGCTTTAACACGCAGAAATTTATGCATAAATCCTTTCAGATAGCGGCCCATGAGATCGCCGCGGAACCGATTGAACCGGCTCTTTATCTCGTCGCAACACCGATCGGCAACCTGTCCGACATAACGCTGCGCGCGCTCACGGTTATTACTTCGGCAGATGTGCTGGCCTGCGAGGATACGCGTGTCACCCGCACCCTGCTGGAACGCTACGCTATAAAACAGCGGCCTGTTTCCTATCACGAGCATAATGCTGCACGTTCCGGCCCGAAGCTGCTTGCCGCATTGGCTGAGGGTAGAAGCGTCGCTCTCATCAGCGATGCCGGAACCCCGCTGATTTCTGATCCGGGATACAGGCTGGTGGAGCAGGCGCTCGCGCAAGGCGCAAAGATCGTGCCGGTTCCTGGACCGTCCGCGGTGATGGCGGCGCTTGTTGCCTCGGGCCTGCCGAGTGACAGTTTTCTGTTCGCAGGCTTTCTGCCGGTCAAGGAAAAGGCCAGGCATGACCGGCTGTCCGAGCTCAAGCATGTTGCTTCGACCCTGTTGTTTTTTGAATCGCCGCGCCGGCTTGCAACCTCCCTCGCAGCCGCAGTCGATGTGCTCGGACCCGAGCGTCCGGCCGCCATTTGCCGCGAACTGACAAAGGTGTTCGAAGACGTGCGCCGCGAGTCCCTTGCCGCATTGGCGGCGCATTATGGTGCTGCCGAAACGGTCAAGGGCGAGATCGTTCTGATCATAGGGCCGCCTGTAGAGACAAAGGCGGACATTGCCGATGCCGATGCGCTTCTGCGCGACCTTATGCGCGCGCTGCCGCCGGCAAAGGCGGCGACCGAGGCGGCTCGGCAGACGGGTCTTTCACGAAAGCTTCTCTATGCCAGACTGCTTTCGATGAAGGACGGGGCACAGTGAGCCGCGAAACGACACTGGCGCGGCGGCGCGCCCAGCGCCGTGGACATATGGCCGAATGGCTGGCCGCTGCGGCCCTCATGTGTCGAGGATATCGTATTGTAGCGAGACGCTTTAAGACGCGATGCGGCGAAATTGACCTGATTGCCCGCAAGGGAGATCTTGTTGCGCTGGTGGAGGTCAAGGCGCGCAGCGACGAAAGGACAGCCATTGATGCAGTGACGGCTTCGTCAGAAAGGCGCATCGCAGCGGCCGGCGATATCTGGCTGTCGCGTCAAAAAGATGCCATGCGCCTGTCCATTCGCCATGACATTGTTGCCGTTCTGCCCTGGCGCTGGCCGCGGCATTTCCCCGGCGCATTTTGAAGGTTTCACAAGAGCTGCCGCCACAGTTTTCCGATGCTGTTCCCGGTATCCAAAAGAAAACCGCCGGATGAAACATCCGGCGGTATCTGAATTTTAGTACTGAGTGGTTCGGTTCAGTAAGGGCAGTTTTCATCCGACATGTAATCGTGCACTGAAATCTTGCCGGTGATGATATCCGACTTGGCTTGCTCAACGGCGTCGCGCATGTCCTGGCTGACGAGCGTGGCGTTGTTTTCGTCCATGGCGTAGTCAACGCCGTTTTCTGCTAGCCCGAGCACGTTGAAGCCGGCGGTGAACTCACCGTTCTTTGCGTCGTTGAAGGCGTTGAACACAGCCACGTCAACGCGCTTCAGCATCGAGGTCAGGACCGAACCCGGCTGAAGGCCGTTCTGGTTGGAGTCGACGCCGATGCTCAGCTTGCCTTCATCGGCAGCAGCCTGGAGAACGCCAATTCCGGTTCCGCCAGCGGCTGCGTAGACAACGTCAGCCCCTTGAGCAATCTGGGACTTGGCAATCTCGCCGCCCTTGACCGGATCGTTCCATGCGTCAGGCGTGGTGCCTGTCATGGCTTCCAGTACTGTGGCCTCTGAATTGACAGACTTTACGCCTCCAACATACCCACAGGCAAACTTGCGGATGAGCGGAATATCCATGCCGCCGACAAAGGCGACCGTATCTGAATCGGAGGCCATGGCTGCCATCACGCCGACCAGATATGAGCCTTCTTGCTCCTTGTAGACAACCGACCGCACATTCGGCAGGTCGACCACCATGTCAATGATTGCAAAGCTGGTGTCGGGAAATTCCGGTGCGACCTTTTCCAAAGCCGCCGCCCATGAAAAGCCCGCCATGACGATCGGGTTATTGCCGTCCCTGGCGAATTTGCGAAGTGCCTGTTCGCGTTGTGCATCATTCTGGATTTCGAAGTCGCGGTATTCTATGCCTGTGTCGGCCTTGAATTTTTCCGCACCGTTATAGGCGGATTCATTGAACGACTTGTCGAACTTGCCGCCCAGATCGTAAATGATCGCCGGTTTGATATCCGCGGCCATCGCTGTTGCCGTCATTGCGGCCATTGCAAGAATGCTGATGAGTGTACGCTTCATATTGACCAACCCTGTGTTCCTGTAGAGCTTTTTTATCGGCCACCGTGTTTGCGGCCGTGTCAAAGCCTTTGCGGGCGTGCGCCCGCACGGCTTTGCAGGCATCCTGACATGGCTACCCGCAAAGATCACGCTAAAAATGACCGTTTGATCAACAATTTCAATTGAATTTTCCGGTTATGCTTTATGCCGGATCAGGCTGGCCCGCTAGGCTACGGTGCAGGCAACGCCCGTTCCGGCAACACCGCAATAGCCGTTCGGATTTTTTGCCAGATACTGCTGATGGTAGTCCTCGGCGAAATAAAATACGCCTGCCGGCGCAATCTCGGTTGTGATCGCACGGCCGATACCGCCTTTTTCGAGCGATGCCTGATAGGCGGCCTTGGTTTCATTGGCAAGGCGCATCTGCTCATCGCCTACCGTGTAAATTGCAGAGCGATATGTCGTCCCGACATCATTGCCCTGGCGCATCCCCTGGGTCGGATCGTGACCCTCCCAGAAAACACGCAGCAGGTCCTCGTAGCGTATTTTGTCAGGGTCATAGACCACCAAAGTGGTCTCGGCGTGACCGGTCATACCGGTTACCGTTTCCTCATAGGTCGGATTTGGTGTGATGCCACCGGAGTATCCCACGGCGGTCACATAAACGCCGTCAAGGGTCCAGAAGAGGCGCTCGACGCCCCAGAAGCAACCCATGGCAAAATAGGCCGTCTTGTAGCCCTCCGGATAGGGCGCTTTTAGGCGATTGCCGTTGACAAAATGCTGGCTCGCTGTCGCCAGCGGCGCCTCGCGTCCCGGGAGTGCCTCTTCGGCGCTCGGCATGTGCGACTTCTTGTTGAAAAGGTTCAGACTGAACATCAACCGAACTCCGATTGTCGTTCAGTGACAAGTAGCGTCGATCACGGCCGATTTAAAGAGCTAGCGCGAACGTGCTGCAAAATGCCTTGCTTGCCGCGGTCGGCGCCAGGCGATCAGATACAATACCAGCGACAGCACCAGAAACACGCCCCATGTCGGTTGCAGAAGAATCCACTGAACCACCGGATCCCACAAAAAGGGATGCATGTTTTGCTGAATGACGTTCTGCGTGAGATTGAGCGTATCGGAACTGATCCGGTACCATTCCGCGCCCAGTGGCGTGATAATGACCTGTGAAGCGGCCACCGACTTGATCATGTCGATAACGGCACTGATCACCGCAACGACCAGAGCTAATAGACTTAGTGCGCGCAACAGGAAACGCATGACCTGTTTCGACTCCCCGTTTTGTTCATCTATTGCTCATACGGTTGCGCGATCGCGGTCCGCCATCCGCAATAGTGGGCATCAAATTGAAACAAGCAGCCGTCATGTATTCGACTGCCTGATGACAGTATTATCGCACTAGAGACCGAATTATGTGTTAAATCCCACATATCCCCACACGAATTTTATCAGTTTTTGGGGCGTCCGATCCCATGTGGCAATCGGCGAGTTTCCCATTGATCCTGCTGTTGTCTTGACTATAGTGCCGCCCGGTCTGACGGGCAGCTTCACGCTTCCGGCACGACAGGAGAGGTGGCCGAGTGGTTGAAGGCGCACGCCTGGAAAGTGTGTAGGCGGTGATACCGTCTCGAGGGTTCGAATCCCTTCCTCTCCGCCATCTTGCTGCGGGTCCATTCTGGTCACATGGTTTACATTTCATTCCGGGCACATGGTTTACACCTGCTCCGGGGTGAACGGGTTGTGCGCCGGTTCGACGCGGCCAATGGCATCGAAGCAGCCTCGATCATAGTTGGGGGCCGGGATCGGCCTCGTATTTCTTTAATGTGTCAATGGTTTGCTCGTTTGAAACGCTTCGCTTTGTGCTCCATCCTTTCCTGGGTGCATCACTGTCACCTCCGTGGCCTGAATTTATGCGGATGGATGACCCTTTCTTGACAACCCTCGAGGCCGGTGACAATGAGGTTTGTCTATGAAGAGGGGCGAAGCAACCAGGCGGACCGCGGAAAGCATCCGCAATATGATTGTCGAAGGCCGGTTTGCGGACGGTACGCCGCTTCGACAATCAAAGCTCGCAGAGGAACTTGGTGTCAGCCGGGTGCCGCTACGGGAGGCTTTTCAACTGCTCGAAGCCGAAGGTCTCGTAGAACTTCGGTCGAACCGGGGGGCGGTGGTTCAACTGCCCTCACCGGACGAGATCAGCCAATTGGCGGAAGTGCGGGTGAAGATAGAATGCTGGTTGTTGCAGCTGGCAATTCCCTATGCCAACGAGAGCGATTTCGAGGCGCTGGAAGGATTTCAAAAACAAATGGAAGTCTGCACCGACGAAGATTGGTCGGAGCACAATATCGCTTTTCATGATGCCTTACTTGCCCCGGCAGGCCGTCCCTATGTCATCGATCACTTGCACTCGCTTCACCAGAGGATATTCAAACGGTTTCATCTTCCAATCATTTCCGTCCGCGACCGGGAAAAAATGACGAGAGAACATTGGGAAATCCTTGATCTTTACCGCAACCGGGAGTTGGATGCTGCGGCCTCGCGTCTTGAGAGCCATATTCTGATCAGCGCACAACCGGCAATCGATCGTGTTCGTGCAGTCTATGGCAGGCGGCCCGTGTGAGCCGTTTTTTCACGCCGATGGCATAGGCAAGAGCCTGTAAATACTTCCCATCGCACACTGGCAACTGCATAGGCTGCAGTCGACAATTATACATTTGCAGGTCCATATGTTCTATCTGAGATTCAATTTTGCATTCAATTTTGCAGTTGACAGAATAAAATTGAATGCAATAATTCAGATCAGAGCAGGTTGAGTACCAAAGAATAGACTATTCCCCCGGCCACGATAGGACATAGGGATCCGGGTAACGAGACAAACGGGAATTTTCGTTGTGGCTTTGACCAATGTCTCTCTCGCTGCTGACATCGGCGGCACCTTTACTGACATTGTCGCTGAGTTGGATGGCGTTCGTCAGACAGCAAAGACCTTGACCACACCGTCCCAGCCCGAAGAGGCGGTGCTGTCCGGGGTGGCTTCGGTGCTGGAGGCCATGGGGGTGGAGTATAATCGCATAGGCCACTTCGTGCATGGCGCCACTTTGGCAACGAATGCAATAATAGAGCGCAAAGGCGCCCGCACCGCACTGATTGCGACCGACGGATTTCGCGACATTATCGAAATCGCCGACGAGAGCCGTTACCATCAGTACGACATCAATATAGAGAAACCGGTCCCCCTGATCCCCCGCTGTTTGCGCTTCACGGTCCCCGAACGTATTGATGTGTCGGGTGCCGTTCAGGTGCCGCTTGATGAAACGGCGCTGCGTGATATCGCGGGTCGTTTGGTTGAATGCGGCATCGAGTCCGTCGCCGTCTGCTTCCTGCATTCCTACGTAAATCCCGATCACGAGAAACGCGCCCGTGACGTCCTCGCCGATGCCGCGCCCGGTATCGCCGTATCTCTTTCCAATGAAGTGTGTCCTGAAATCCGCGAATACGAACGAACGTCGACCACGGTCGCCAACGCATTTATACAGCCCATCGTCGAGGGGTATATTTCGCGCTTGCAGGAGCAACTCGCGGCGCGCGGATGCACGGCAAAGATGAGGCTGATGAGTTCAGGCGGTCATCTGACCTCATTAGAGACCGCGCGGCGTTTTCCCGTTCGTCTCGTCGAATCCGGTCCCGCGGGCGGGGCGATCATGGCGGCGGATGTTGCGCTGGAAAGAGCGGAAAACCGGGTCCTTTCCTTCGATATGGGGGGCACCACCGCCAAGATCTGTTTTGTTGAGGATGGCGCGCCGCTGACATCGCGGACCTTCGAGGTAGACCGTGCGGCCCGCTTTCTCAAGGGCAGCGGGCTCCCCATCCGAATTCCGGTGATCGAAATGATCGAAATCGGCGCGGGCGGGGGCTCCATTGCCGGTCTCGACGCGACGAAGTCGATTACGGTCGGACCGAAAAGTGCAGGCTCCGAACCGGGGCCCGCCTGTTACGCTCGCGGCGGCAGCGATCCGACGGTCACTGATGCCGACGTGATACTGGGGCGGATTGCACCGGAGTATTTCGCCGATGGCGCGATCGAACTGGAACCGGAACGTTCCGCAACTGCCTTGGCGAAAACGATTGGAGCGCCGCTCGACATAGTCCTTCCAATGGCTGCCCTCGGCGTCAGCGAAGTTGTCGAAGAGAACATGGCCAACGCGGCCCGGGTACATGCCGCAGAACGCGGTGTAGCACTAAAAGGGCATACGCTGGTCGCCTTTGGCGGCGCCGCTCCATTGCATGCAGCAAGGCTCGCGGAGAAGTTGGGATTGGAGCGGATCATCATTCCGGCCGATGCCGGGGTGGGGTCCGCCGTAGGCTTCCTGCGTGCGCCCATCGCTTACGAGCTTATCCGCAGCCTCTATATGAGGCTGGACGCTTTCGAGGCACAGCCGGTCACTGCCCTGCTTGAGTCGATGTCGCGGGAGGCGAGACCGCTTGCGCAGGGGGCGTCGGGCGGGCTGCATGAACAGCGGGCGGTTTTCATGCGCTATTGCGGCCAGGGTCACGAAATCGCCGTCGCACTTCCCGATGGTCCGCTCGGGACCGGCGTCGAAGATGCGTTGCGTGAAGCCTTCGAAACCGAATACCGGGAACAGTTCGAACGACATATCCCGGGTGCCGCCATTGAGGCGCTGAACTGGTCTGTAACGGTAAATGTCCCGAAAGAAAATCCGCAGCGCTTGCCAACAGTCAACGCAGGGGACAAGCCGCCGGCCGAACCGGTACATCAGCGGGACGTGTTCGACGCGACCAGACGCAAAATCATGGGAGTGCCTGTCTATATCCGCGGAGACATAGCGGCAGGTGCCATCGTCTCCGGACCAGCCCTCATCGTTGAACGGGCAACAACGACCTATGTGACAGAAGGCTTCGAAGCTTCCGTCGATGCCGGCGGTGCGTTGGTTTTGACATTGCGAAAGTTAGCTGCATGAGTATCGCACCCCGAATATCTCCAATCGACCTGCAGATCATGTGGGCCCGCCTCATCTCGGTGGTCGAAGAACAGGCGCAAACCCTGATGCGCACGGCCTTTAGCCCGATTGTGCGGGAGTGCGGGGATCTTTCCGCCGGTGTCTTCGATGTCGATGGCCGGATGCTTGCTCAGGCGGTCACCGGCACGCCCGGTCACGTGAACACCATGGCTGAATCGGTAAAGCACTTTCTAAAGCACTTCCCTCGCGAAACAATGCGCGAAGGTGACATCTATGTCACCAACGACCCCTGGAAGGGTGCCGGACACGTGAACGACCTGGTCGTGACCACGCCGTGTTTCCACAAAGGGCGTCTTATCGCAATATACGCCTGCACCAGCCACATCATGGACGTCGGAGGGATCGGTCTTGGTCCCGATGCAACCGACGTCTTCATGGAAGGTCTGCAAATACCCTTCCTGAAGCTCGCCTCAGATGGAAAGCTCAATGAAACCCTGATGGCGATGATCGTCGCCAATACACGATTGCCGATTGATACGGAGGGCGACATCTATGCATTGGCCGCCTCCAACGATGTCGGGTGCCGTCGCCTTCGCGCCATGATGGAGGAGTTCGGCCTCGCGGACCTACATGAGCTTGCGGACCATATTCTGGTCCGCTCAAAAGATGCGGTCATGCAGCAAATCGGCCTTCTGCCCAAGGGCACGTGGCACAATCAGATGACCGTCGACGGCTATGAAGAGCCGGTGACGCTGGCGGCAACCGTTACGGTGCGTGAAAACGGTATCCATGTCGATTATATCGGGACAAGTCCGGCGTCCGATCGTGGCATTAACGTGCCTCTTTGCTATGCCACCGCCTATACGGTTTTCGGACTAAGCTGCGTCATCTCTGCGCAAGTCCCCAACAATTCGGGTTCCTTGTCGCCGCTATCCGTGTCGGCGCCCGAAGGCTGTATCCTCAATGCGCCAAAGCCGCTGCCGGTGGCGTCGCGTCACATCATCGGCCAGATGCTTCCCGACGTCGTGTTTGGCGCGCTTCGTGGGGCGGTTGCTGAGCGCGTTCCTGCCGAAGGGACCTCCTGCCTCTGGAATCTCAACGTTCGAGGCGCGGCAGAGGAGGAAGGAGGCAATTACGGCTTTGCCATGGCAATTGTGGCCAATGGCGGTACCGGTGCGCGACTCCGTAGCGATGGGCTTTCGGCGACCGCCTACCCCTCCGGTGTCAAAAGCACGTCCGTCGAGATTGCCGAGGCCGTAACGCCGCTCATCTTTTGGCGCAAGGAACTTCGTCCCGACAGCGGCGGCGCCGGAACCACCCGAGGCGGCCTTGGCCAGGTGATCGAGTTGGCCAGCCGTATCGGCAAGCCGTTCGATTTGCTGGCTGCGTTCGATCGTATCGATTATCCGCCACGGGGCCGCGACGGAGGCCGCGATGGAGCCGCCGGCCGGGTCGCACTGGCCTCGGGAGCTGTGCTCAAGGGCAAGGGATCCCAGTGCATTCCTCCGGGCGAGCGGCTTGTCGTGATGACGCCCGGCGGCGGCGGAATGGGTGCCCCGGATAATCGGCCGCTAGAGCAGGTCGCAGTCGATGTCGGGGCCGGCCTCGTCACTGCCGATGAGGCCGTTCAAACCTATACTGCATCTGCCATGACGAAAAGGAAGATCTAGGGAACGCCCCAGGAGAGGTTCACCCTCAAAAAACTCGAAAAAACATTGTGATAGTTAGATTGAAGAGGAGACCGATTATGTTTTTACTGCAAAAATCTGTTGCTATAGCCGCCCTTGCTGTCGTTACCTTGTTTGCCCAGCCGGGCCAAGCCGATGTTCGCTGGGACCTGACGACCGCTTGGCCGGACAGCAATTTCCATACGGTCAACGCCAAACTCTTCGCCGATGAGGTCAGCAAAGCGACCGACGGGGAAGTCGTCATCGAAGTGAAGGCTGGCGGCCAACTTGGCTTTAAGGGACCTGAGCTCTTGAGTGCCGTTCGCGATGGCCTCGTGCCGATGGCCGACATACTGAGTGTCTTGCAGGTCGGCATCGAGCCGGTTCTTGGTGCTGAAGGCATACCTTTCCTTGCCGGTTCCGCCGACGAATTGCGTGTGTTGCACAAACATCTTCGGCCGCTCTATGACGAAGTCGCCATGCGGAACAATCAGAAAATCCTCTACATGGTGCCGTGGCCGACCCAGTATCTTCATATGAAGCTCAAGGTATCGAGCCTCGACGAGCTTGCCGACATCAAGGTACGCGGTCCGGACAAATCGGCGGTCGATATGCTGAACGCAGTCGGCATGACCGGAGTTTTGATTCCGTGGGCTGAGTTGATCCCGGCATTGGCCTCGGGCGCCGTGGATGGCGTCTCGACCTCAGGCGTTTCCGGCGTCGATGGCAAGTTCTGGGAGTTTCTGGACTACCTGTATCCGACCAATCACATCTGGTCGTCGCAAATCGTCACGGTAAACCTGGATGCTTGGGCTGAGCTTACACCCGAACAACAGGCAATCGTGGAAGGACTTGGCGATCAGATGCAATCCGCGTTTTGGGAAAATTCTCTGGTCGCCGATCAGGATAGCCGCAAGACGCTCGTCGACAACGGCCTCGAGATCGTCGAAATGCCAGAGCAGATGATGGTTGAATTCCGCGAGCGGACCGAGCCACTTTTTGATGCGTTTATAGAACGGGCTCCCGAGGCTGAAGCACCGTTGCGCGCCTATCTCAATGAAGTCGGACGCTGAAAAACCACCTCTGTCTTTGCCGCCGGCGTTCGTAAAAACGCTGGCGGCGATTGACGAAATCGGCATCGCCGCCGGGTGGGCGGCAGCGGCATGCCTTCTGGCCTTGACCGTGCTGATTGCCGGCGAGGTGATCCTGCGGGCCTTGTCCAATGTCATTTCCGCAGTGCCCGGAACAATCCCGATCGCATGGGAATACTCCTCCTATCTGATGGGTGCCGCTTTCATGTTCGGGATGGCAACGACACTACGCAATGGCGCCCATATCCGCGTTTCGATCATGATCGCGGCCTTGTCACCCACCGCGGTCAGAAACCTGGAGATTGTCGCCACCTTGATCGGCGTCGCTGCATCTGCGTTCCTCGCCTTCTCTCTCTGGGGTTTCGCAATCGATAGCTTTGTTCGCGGTGAGGTTTCGACCGCCAGCGCGTCGCCTATTTGGTTGCCGAAAATGGCCATTGCGCTCGGCGCGACGGTCTTCGCCCTGCAAATGGCGGCGCGGCTCGCCCGCGCCATTGCCAAACTACCGCCCGACAGGTCCGCAGACAA
Organism: Pseudomonadota bacterium; assembly: GCA_039025395.1. Lineage (GTDB taxonomy): Bacteria > Pseudomonadota > Alphaproteobacteria > Rhizobiales > Rhizobiaceae > Hoeflea_A. The sequence goes on along the minus strand of JBCCOK010000078.1, from coordinate 1,932 downwards.
AACGCAAACGCAGGAACAATAGCGCCGCCGCAGCGGAAAGGAGCGATTAATGGGAGCAGTCTTCGTCACCATGTTTGCCTCGCTATTCCCGCTATTGGCCGGGGGTATCTGGATCGGGCTGGCGCTGGGAATTACCGGAACGGTCATGCTTGCGGTTTTTCGCAGCATGCCACTGGAAAAACTGATCCCCCAATACACATGGAACATCCTGACGACGTCGGAGCTTGTAGCCCTCCCGCTCTTCATCATCATGGGCGAGATTCTGTTTCGCACCAAGCTTTCGCGGTCCCTGTTCAACGGACTTGCGCCGACAATGGGCTTGCTGCCCGGGCGGCTGCTTCATGTCAATGTCGTCGGCTGTTCAATATTTGCGGCCATCTCCGGTTCCTCGGCGGCGACGGCACAAGTGGTTGGGCGGATTTCGCTCGATGAACTGACGCGGCGTGGATACGGGCGGGATATCGCCATCGGCAGCCTTGCCGGCGCCGGAACGCTGGGTTTCCTGATCCCGCCCTCGAATATCATGATCATTTACGGCGTATTCGCCGATGTCTCCATTCTGAAATTGTTTGCCGCCGGTCTTATTCCGGGCATTCTGTTGGCCGTTATTTTCATGTCATGGATTGCGTTGCACACGACACTTCGGCCCGATTTTTTGCCCGATGACGGAAGTACGCTCCAGGACATGTCGCTTGCCAGGCGGATCGCGGCGATGCGGGAACTTGCGCCGTTCCTGATATTGGTATTGTGCGTTCTCGGCTCCATGTATGGCGGGATCTCGACCCCGTCTGAAGCGGCGGCAATCGGTGTGCTCGGAGCATTGGCGATTGCTTTCAAACAGGGCTCGCTCAATGCAAAGGCGCTGCGCGACATTGCGCTCGGTGCGGTATCGACCTGTTCGATGATTGCGTTGATTTTACTCGGCGCCATCATCCTGTCCAATGCGTCGGCCTTCCTTGGGGTGCCCGGAGCCGTGGCGGGTTTCGTCGGCGATCTAGGTCTATCGCCCTATGCGCTTATTGTTGTTCTGATCCTGCTTTACATCCTTCTTGGCTGTTTCCTCGATGGATTCAGTATGATCGTCATGTCACTTCCTATCGTTCTGCCGCTCATCGCCGCCGCCGGTTTCGACAAGCTCTGGTTCGGCGTGTTCCTGGTCATCGTCATTGAAATGTCTCAGATCACGCCGCCGGTGGGTTTCAATCTTTTCGTTATCCAGGGGCTGACCGGCGAGAGCCTGGGCCGTATCACTCGCGTGACGCTGCCATATCTGCTGATCATGGCGGCATTCGCCTTCCTGATGGCGGTCGTCCCAGGCATCGCCCTGTGGCTGCCGAGCGTGATCGGACAATGAGCCGCAACCGATCCATAGGTGACGATACCATTCTCACCCAAGGCGGCCGTCAGCGTAACGATGAGACCGACTTCGCGGCGGTCAATCCGGCCGTTCATCGCGCATCGACGGTTTTGTTCGACAACATGGCGGATTTCATGCACCGCCAGGAACGCGCTTATGATGGCTATCCCTACGGCACATCGGGTACGCCGACTGCCAGGTCTCTGGAAAAGGCAATAGCGGCGCTTGAGAACGGCACGCGGTCTATTGTCACGAGTTCCGGAATGACTGCGATCGGATTGTGTCTTTTGACATTTCTCAAGAGCGGCGATCATGTCCTCGTCCCGGATTGTGTTTATGGGACGACGCGCGCCTTTTGCGATCGTTTGCTGAAGCGTTTGGACATATCCGCCACGTTTTACGACCCAACCATCGGCGAGCGGGTCGACGATCTGATCGGGCCGGACACCAGTATGCTGCTGCTTGAGGCACCAGGTTCATTGACGTTGGAAATGCAGGACATTCCGGCGATGGTGCAGGTGGCCCGCCAGAAGAACGTTCTGACCGTCATGGACAATACCTGGGCTTCGCCGCTG
>JBCCOK010000077.1:0-19482 GCA_039025395.1 Pseudomonadota bacterium | reverse complement strand
TTTTGCCTCGTATCGAAAGCGTGCTGATTATCGGTGCTGTGCTTAGATAGCCTTGCTTACCGGACCTGATCGAGCAGCCGCTTGCACTCAAGCAGATCGTAGAGTGCTTCCTGAAGAAGCTCCTTGTCGACCTTCGACAAGGACGACCCGGCGTCCGAATCGACAGTCTCCGATGCACCTTCGGCTCGATGAGCCCGATCCGCGGCCGGCACTCTTGCGTGGCCGACAATCCGATCATCATCGAAGCCCGGATCGGCAGGGGCCGCTTTATTTTCATCCTTCTCCGGCTTTGTATATGCAGCAAGCGCCTCGGCCGCCGTCACCGAGCCGGAACCGATTGCTACGGCAAATCTTGCACCGTTTTGTTTGAGCAGTTTCTGGACACCCTTGATCGTATATCCCTGATCGTAAAGAAGATGGCGGATGCCCTTTAAAAGATCGACATCATCTGGTCGATAATAGCGGCGCCCCCCGCCACGCTTCATTGGTCTGATCTGATTAAACCTTGTTTCCCAGAAGCGCAGCACATGTTGCGGAAGGTCCAATTCCTCGGCAACTTCACTGATGGTACGAAATGCTTCCGGGCTCTTGTCCATGGTTACGCCAATCCGGCAATTGCGTCGGCAGTGGTCAACGCCGCGCCCTGTTAATCCCTAGGTCCGTATCTTTCGCTTGAGTCGCCATTGCAGCGCCTCATGCGGAAACTTTCAAGCGTTGTTTGCTAGACGGGTGCCGGAGGAATCAGGGTTTTCCAGAGTTTTTTCGCTTGATGTGCGCATCAAGAACTTTCTTCTTCAAAACGTTCGATGCTTTGAACGTCATCACACGGCGGGGCGAGATCGGTACCTCTTCACCGGTTTTCGGGTTGCGCCCTATGCGCTCGTTTTTGTCGCGGATCTGGAATGTCGCGAACGATGAGAGCTTTACACTCTCTCCCCGAACGATGGCGTTGCAGATCTCGTCGATGACCATCTCGACCAAGGAAGCGGACTCGGTTCTCGAAAGACCAACCTTGCGGAAGACTGCTTCCGCCAGATCCGCTCTCGTGACCGTTTTTCCACCCATTGTTTCTTGACCGTCCCCTAAAATGAGTTGTTTCGCCCGATCCGCAAGCACTCAAACAGTATTTACCTTCAAGGGTCCGGTCAAGCTGCGATTATGCTGCAGCGCATCTATAAGCATATGAAAGTCGTACTTTTTCCGTGAACTGTGTCACCAGCGCACCAATACCGCGCCCCATGTGAAACCGCCGCCCATTGCCTCCAGCAAAACAATGTCGTTTTTCTTGATGCGACCGTCCTCAATGGCATCCACAAGGGCAAGCGGGATGGATGCAGCCGAGGTGTTGCCGTAGTCCTGAACCGCTATGACAACCTTGTCCGGATCGATGCCCAGTTTCTTTGCAGACGCATCGATGATCCGCTTGTTGGCCTGATGGGGAACGAACCAGTCAATATCATCGGCACGCAGGCCGGTTGTTTCGAAAACGGATTCGATAACGTCGGTAATCATGCCGACTGCGTGTTTGAAAACCTCGCGCCCCTGCATGCGCAGATGACCAACCGTTTTCGTCGAGGACGGACCTCCGTCGACAAACAGCTTATCCTTGTGGTTGCCATCAGACCTGAGTTTGACCGCAAGAATGCCTCGGTCATCAAGATCACCGTCGGATTCAACGGCCTCGACCGCAACGGCGCCGGCGCCGTCGCCGAAAAGAACGCAGGTCGATCTGTCTTCCCAATCCAATATGCGTGAAAAGGTCTCCGACCCGATAACGATTGCGCGGCGCGCCAGTCCACCCCGCAGATAGGCGTCCGCGGTCGTCAAGGCATACACAAAACCAGTGCAAACGGCCTGTACATCAAATGCAGCCCCATGGGTCATGCCGAGCCGGCGCTGAATATCGACGGCCGCTGCCGGAAAGGTGTTGTCCGGTGTCGACGTTGCGACGATGATCAGATCGATATCGTCAACGTGCCATCCTGCCTTCGCCAGCGCCGCCTTGGCAGCGCCCGCGCCAAGCGAGCAGGTGGTTTCGTCATCACCTGCAATGTAGCGCTGGCGTATGCCTGTCCGCTGAACGATCCAAGCGTCTGTAGTGTCGACGCTCCCCTCCAATTCCCGGTTGGATACGACGCGTTTCGGAAGACAGGCGCCGTATCCACAGATAACCGATCGGATCATGATTAACCCTGATTTTCGTCCACGAGTTCCACGGTTAGCGGCATGCGATCGTGGAAGATGTTTAAGTCACTCTCGATTTTGTAGAGAAGCTTGTTGCGCGCCATGTCATGGGCGACATCGACCGCGGCGGCATAACCGTCGGCGTCAGTCCCGCCGTGGCTCTTGATCACAATACCATTCAAACCAAGAAAGACGCCGCCATTGACCTTGTTCGGATCCATCTTTTCCCGCAGCCGGTCAAACGCGCTTTTTGCCATCAGGTAGCCGAGGCGGGCAAGCCAGGTGCGATTCATTGCAGCGCGCAGATATTCACCGATCTGCCGTGCCGTTCCTTCCGCCGCCTTCAGTGCAATGTTGCCGGAGAAACCCTCCGTGACGACAACGTCTACGGTTCCTTTTCCCAAATCATCGCCTTCGACAAATCCATGATAGTTCATACCCGGAAGGTCGCTTGCCTTGAGAATACGCCCGGCTTCCTTGACCTCCTCCTGGCCCTTTACCTCCTCGACGCCAATATTCAGCAACCCGACGGTCGGCCGTTCGATCTCGAAGAGGGCCCTGGCCATTGCCGCGCCCATCATGGAAAAATCGATCAATTGTCGCGCATCGGCGCCAACAGTTGCACCTACATCCAAGACAATGCTCTCGCCGCGCAAGGTTGGCCAGATTGCCGCTATGGCCGGCCGCTCGATATTCGGCATGGTGCGCAAACAAAAACGTGCCATGGCCATCAATGCCCCGGTATTGCCAGCGGACACGCAGACATCGGCTTCGCCGTTTTTGACGGCTTCGATGGAGCGCCACATCGAAGAACGCCAGCGCCCGCTGCGCAAGGCCTTGCTCGGCTTGTCGTCCATGCGCACGGCGACATCGCAATGATGAAATTCGCTGGCGGCCTTCAGTTTCGGATATTGGCTGAGGATGGGTGCGCATGTCTCCTCCAGCCCGTAAAGCTGAAAGCGCACGTCCGGATACCGGGCTAGAGATTTGGCAAGGCCGGCCAAGGCCACAATCGGACCGTTGTCGCCTCCCATCACGTCAACTGAAATCGTGATCAATATGAAAGTCCTTGACCAATATCTTTAGGTAGCGCGAAAGATCGGCCTCTCGGCGCGCTGAAAATACTCGTTTTGCTATCGCTTACAACTGAATTGTCTAACACCTCCACTATCGATGCAACAATTGCGCCGCTGCGGCAAGTTTGGGACTGACTAAGCATCGCCGTTGGCATTGCGCCAGTTTTCGAGGCCGGCAAACGGCGAAGGTGATTCGGACGCTTCGTCGGACGTATCCACCGGCAGGTCCAGCGTTGCTCCATCCTTGCGAGGATAAGGATCGAGCGCCAGAACGACGAACTCTTCGCAGACGGCACCGACATCGATCTCATCACCGGAAAACGTTTCCGGCATATCCGGCCCATCGGCATCGATGATCAGTTCGCCATTGTCATCAGTTGCGCCGCGATTCAATTTTGACTTTTCAGGCACAAACAGAGCCTCAAATTCCTCATCGATACAGGTCTTTACGGGCTCAAGCGATATGACACATGCCTGCTCGACATCGGCCTTGATTTCGCCCTTGATGCGTACGCCGTCACGCTTCCAAGTTGTCAATGCAAGATCCGCTACCACTTTATGGACCTTATCCACACCCAAACGTTCTGCCAGGGCGCGGCGCTCGGCCTCGTCAGCATCAAGCACGACACGAACCGGGTTTGACAACAGGTTCCGGACATTGACCCGAAAACTAAATTTTTCTTTTTGATTTTCAGTCATTTGATTGTTGCTGTTTATGTTCTGCCCCAAGTGAGATTTTCCCGGCGAGAAGATCGTCGTCAGCTAAAGACTTAAATGCAACCTCGAGATCCAGCGTCGTATCGGCAAGGTCCCGCAAATCCGACGCTTCAGTGTCAGTGTCGGTCCGATCCGACGGATAGAGGTTGCGATAAAGGCACTCGGCCAATTCATCGCCATCCCTATCGTTTAGTGCGTTGCCGTAAGTTTGAGCGCGGCCGTAAAACATGCGTGCCAGCTTTTTCATCCGTTTCGGTACCGAAACATCGCCGACACCCAATTCGCGCAGGGAATGGTCCATGTCCTCAAAAAACGTATCGACCAGATCCTGTGCCAACTGCTTGATCACCGGGTTCGATTCATGCGTCCGGCGCAGGAACAGGACGATCGTCAACGTCATCATCTCGAATCGCCCCATCACCGTATCTGGGACACGCATATCGGCATAATAGACCGGATCGCGCGCCAGAGCGGTTAACTGTCGATAGAGACCGTCGACAATTTCGCGATTCTTCCGTTTTCGGCTAAAATGCGCGAAAATCATAATGTGCCTTTGCTGCCATATTTTTGGCGCGGTTTGGTCCATTGGATGCGCCACCGTCTGGTTTACCTGTTGCATCCGGGTCGAGGCTGGTTTAGCCAAGCGAAGGGTCAAGTAGCGGATGCAATGACGATTGACAGGGGAGATACTGTTGAAGAGGCTGACATTCAACACGAGTCGACGGAATATTTTGATGACCGGCTCCGCGATCATTCTCTCGGCAAGCCTGCTTTCAGGATGCATGACCAGTGAAGTCCTGACCCAGGGCTACGTCGTTGACGAACAAACACTCGCACTGGTCCCGCCCGGCTCGAGCAAGGAGCAAGTCTTGCTGTCGCTTGGTTCGCCAACTACACAGGGCGATTACGGTCAGGAAACATTCTATTACATCTCGCAAACACGCAAACGATCCGCGATGTTCATGAAGCCGCGGCTTGTCGATCAGTCGATCCTCGCGGTTTACTTTGACGATGAAGGAACCGTGACAAACATCGCCAATTACACGCTGCAAGACGGCAAGGTGTTTGATACGATCAACCGGGTCACGCCGACAGGAGGCAAAGAAGAGACCTTCCTGGGCCGCGTTCTTCAGTCGACAACTTCGAACGACAGCGTGGGTGCTGCGCGCCAGATACTCGGCAATTAGCGGTTATCGTCGTGCCAAAATTGAAATGCCTCGGCCGATGGCAGGCAAACAAAAAGCCCCGCGCAGATTGCGCGGGGTTTAGCTGTGTTTAAGGACTGCGGCGCGGCAATCCGCCTCAGTGTGCCAAGACGGCAAGCAGCAGCAGCGCCATGATGTTTGTGATCTTGATTGCCGGGTTCACCGCGGGACCAGCCGTATCCTTGTAGGGATCGCCGACGGTATCGCCGGTGACCGAGGCCTTATGCGCCTCGCTGCCCTTCTCATGCCGAATACCGTCTTCATCGACATAGCCGTCTTCAAAGGACTTCTTGGCGTTGTCCCAGGCACCACCGCCCGATGTCATGGAGACCGCAACAAACAGACCGTTGGTGATGACGCCGAGAAGCGATGCCCCAAGAGCCGCAAAGGCGGAGGCCTTTGATCCCGACAGGAAATAGATGCCGAAGTAAACCACCAGCGGTGCGAGAACGGGAAGTAGCGATGGAATGATCATTTCTTTGATCGCCGCCTTGGTCAGCAGGTCCACCGCACGGGCGTAGTCCGGCCGATCCTTGCCTTCCAGAATACCTGGTTTCTCCTTGAACTGACGCCGCACTTCCTGCACGACCGTCCCCCCTGCCCGACCGACGGCGGTCATGGCGATCCCGCCAAACAGATACGGGATCAGGCCACCGAAGATCAGGCCTGCCACAACATACGGGTTAGAAAGGCTGAAGGATATTTCGCCGACGTCGGCGAAGTAAGAGAACCGGTCCGGATTGTTGACGAAAAACTCGAGATCGTTCGAATAGGCCGCAAACAATACAAGAGCACCAAGCCCCGCAGAGCCGATCGCATAGCCTTTGGTCACCGCCTTGGTAGTGTTGCCGACGGCATCCAGAGCATCAGTTGACTTGCGGACTTCCGCGGGAAGGCCCGCCATTTCGGCGATGCCGCCAGCATTATCAGTCACCGGGCCGAACGCATCTAGGGCAACGATCATTCCCGCAATACCAAGCATGGCCGTCACCGCGATGCCCATCCCGAAGAGACCGCCAAGTTGGAATGTAGCGATGATACCGGCAATGATGACGATCGCCGGCAGCGCAGTCGACTCAAGCGATACGGCAAGGCCTTGAATCACGTTGGTGCCGTGACCGGTCACCGATGCCTGCGCAATGGAGTTGACCGGCCGCTTGTTGGTACCAGTGTAGTACTCGGTAATCCAGACGATGAGCCCGGTGACAACCAGCCCGACGATTCCGCAGAAGAAAAGGCCCAGACCGGAAAATCCGATATCGCCCACCGGCCCCCAGCCAACTGTCAGTTGGGTCGCAATGCCGAGGCCAACGATCGACAGCAATCCCGTGGCAATCAGGCCCTTGTACAAAGCGCCCATGATCGAGCCGTCCGAACCCAGCTTAACGAAAAACACGCCTACGATCGACGTCACGATACATGTGGCGCAGATGACCAGCGGATAGAGCATGACAGAGTTCAACGCCGGCGAATCGACGAAGAAAATCGCACCGAGAACCATGGTAGCGACCACGGTAACCGCGTAGGTCTCGAACAGATCCGCTGCCATGCCGGCGCAATCGCCGACATTGTCGCCAACATTGTCTGCAATGGTTGCGGGATTGCGCGGGTCGTCTTCCGGGATTCCGGCTTCGACCTTGCCCACAAGGTCGCCGCCAACGTCGGCACCCTTGGTGAAGATACCGCCACCGAGACGCGCAAAAATGGAAATCAGTGAAGCGCCAAATCCGAGCGCTACCAATGCGTCGATCACCACACGATCGGATACGACGAAGCCCAGCGGACCGACAAGAATATAGAAGTAGATGGACACACCGAGCAAAGCCAGACCGGCAACAAGCATTCCGGTTATCGCGCCGGATTTGAAAGCGATGTCCAGGCCCGCCGCAAGGCTTCCCGAAGCTGCCTGGGCGGTGCGCACATTGGCACGGACCGAGACGTGCATGCCGATATAGCCTGCTGCGCCCGAGAGCACAGCGCCGATCGCGAAGCCGATTGCCGCGAGCGCACCCAAAAGAAGCCATGTCACGACAAAAACCACAGCACCGACGATCGCGATGGTCGTGTATTGACGGTTCAAATACGCCTGCGCGCCTTCACGAATAGCGCCAGCGATCTCCTGCATCCGCTCATTGCCCTGATCGGCGGCCAGCACCGACTGCGTCGCCCAGATGGCGAATACGATAGACAGCAGACCGCAGGCGATGACAGCAAAAAGAATTGACAATGCCATTCCCTCCAGTTCGCCGGGCAAGATCCCCAAAACCCGGCAGTTTCGTCAAACGGCGACAGGCTTTTCTTCAACCTGCCGCCGCGTCGGCGCGGACAATGGCGAGGGCTTCCCGATCAGTCAAGAAATAGTTGGAGAATCTCAACGGCTTTCCGCCTAAAGTGGAAATTTCAGGCGACTTTGAGTGCGTTTTTGCGGTCGCTTCTCACCTGAGCGACGAGAACGAAGAGGCAGACAAGCGCGACCGGCCACAAGATCATGTTGATTCCGTCCCAGCCAAACGCGTTGAGTACCTTTCCAGACATTAGCGAACTGAAGGCGACGGTACTAAACAGAATGACGTCGTGAACGCCCTGAACCTTGTTCTTCTCCGACGGCCGGTAGGTCGTCGTTACCATGGCCGTTGCGCCGATAAAGCCAAAATTCCAGCCGACGCCGAGCAGCACCAATGCGAGCCAGAAATTCCACAGCTCGATGCCAAGGCTGGCGATCACAGCGCAGGCAATCAGAATAAGCAAACCCGCACCAACAACTGTTTCACTGCCAAAGCGCGTGATGAGCCGGCCGGTGAAAAAGCTGGGCCCAAACATCGCCAACACATGCCACTGGATCCCAAGCGTCGCGAGATCTGTCGAGAATCCGCATCCGATCATGGCAAGCGGTGCGCCCGTCATCATGAAGGTCATCAGCGCATAGGAACAAACGCCGCATGCCAGTGCAGTCAAGAACCGCCGCTGTGTCATGATTGCAGTCAAGGGACGGGCCGGCTCTTCTTCCTCATGCTCAAGCAGAACCGTGTTTTCATGAACACGCAGAAACGAAAGGATCACGAATCCGATCGCCGCAAGTCCCGCAATGGATGCAAATGCGCCTGCAAAGAGCACCGGTTCGAACAGGTCGCTGGTAAATATCACTGTCTGGGGACCAATGATGGCCGCGAATATGCCCCCGACAAGCACCCATGAAATGGCCTGTCCCTTGAAGCTGTTGGGCGCATTATCCGCCGCTGCAAAACGGAATTGCTGAACAAATGCACCGCCAATGCCGATTATGGCGAGGCCTGTAACAAACAGCCAGAAATCCAACCTGAACAATGCGGTCGCGGCGATCAGCCCGCCGATCCCGGTGACAACGGCACCGCTCATGAAACCATATCTGCGACCGATGAGACGCATGAGCCAGGCGGCGGGCAACGCGCCGATCGCAACGCCAACCGTGAATCCGGTTACGGGCGCAGTGGCGAGAGACTTGTCCTCGTAAAGCAGGTAATCACCGACGATGGCTCCAAGCGCGATCGTGACCGGCGCACAGGCGCCGATAAACGCGTTCGCCGCCGCCAACACGACCGCATTGCGGCGCGCCAGCGCAAGCGCCGGATCGGACGCTGACGAATCTGCTGTCTGGCTGAGGCTCATGAACAATCCCGAGTGATCAAACGACCGAAAACACAGAGGCAATTTGCCAAATAGTGTTCAGCCGCCGCACCGTGAACATATTGGACAACGCGAAACGGGCAAGACAAATTTTTCTGAACGCACCCGTCCTTCTTGGATCGCGGAGCGCGAAGACGCAGGTTCTCAGGAGCGCATCCGAAGCCCTTGCGGATCAAATGGCGGATCGATTGTAATCCGCGCAGGCACGCGCCGCCCGAGAATTTCCACTTCAAACAGGCCCGGATTCTCATCATTGGCCAGAGCGGCCGGTACGTAGCCTTGCGCCAAAGACAGCCCGACGCAGTGGCCGTATCCGCCGGACGTGACCCAGCCAACGACACGCCATTGTCCGTCACGTTGAGCGCTTGGTTTCGGCGTCTCGGCGCCGTTCGCGTCGAAACGCCGCGCACCATAGCCATGCGGCGGGTCTACGAGACCATGGTCGGTTTCTCCGACCCGCGCCCATATCGGTTCGTCACCCATGACATCCGTCCGCTCGGCATCGAGAATGAGCGATACGCGCCTGCTTTGCGGGCCTGCCTCAAGTTCCTGGGCGGCTGCCTCGCGGCCGATAAAGTCGTTCTTGGACAGCTTGACGAATCTTTCCATCGCTCCCTCGTATGGTCCGTAGATCGGCCGAAGTTCGGCAAACCATGTCGGGAAGTTCTTTTCCAGACGCATCGACAGAAGCGCCCGCATGCCGAAATCGGCAATACCATGTTCCGTTCCGGCCTCTTTGATGGCGTGATAGACCGTGCGCTGATAGGCAGGTTCCATCCAGATTTCGTAACCCAGATCGCCGGTGTAGCTGATCCGGTTAACGCGACAGGGACAGCCACCCACATCCATCTCCCGGTAATCCATGAAGCGGAGAGCCGCATCAGAAACATCGATATCCGACAGTTTCTCCAAGACCGCACGGGACAGCGGCCCTGCGATGGAAAGGCCGACCAGTGTCTGGCCGAAACGATGGATGCGAACAGTACCGTTTTTCGGCAGATGCTGTTCAAACCATCGCATATGATAGATTTGCGCACCGCTCGAGCCCCAGACCACAAACCTGTCATCAGCAGCCTTCGCAATTGTAAAGTCACCGATCAGCTTACCATTGTGGTTCAGCATGGGAGTCAGCACGATCCGGCCCGTTTTCGGCATCGTGTTGGTCATCAGTCGCGACAGCCAGCCTGCCGCGCCCTCTCCCGTCACCTCGTATTTCGCGAAATTGGCTATTTCAGTCACACCGACGCGCTCACGCACACAACGCACCTCGTTGCCGACATGCTCGAAATCATTGGAGCGGTGAAATGACAGGATGTCCCTGGCTTCAGTGCCTTCGGGAGCGAACCACAACGGCGTTTCCAAGCCCCACGTATCGCCCATGACGGCGTTGTTATCACGCACCATGATATCGTAAAGCGGCGTTGTCTGTTGCGGCCGTGCGGCCGGCAATTCCTCGTTCGGGAAACGGATGGAGAAGCGTCTCGAATAGTTCTCGCGCACTTTGGCATTGGTGTATCGCAGCGAGGTAAAGTCGCCGTAACGGGCGACGTCCATGCCGAAGACATCGTGGCCGGGGTCGCCTTCCGTCATCCAGTTGGCAAGCGCGAGACCAACGCCACCACCTTGTGAGAAACCGGCCATCACCGCACAGGCGGACCAGAAATTGGTCAGTCCCTGAACAGGCCCGACGAGCGGATTGCCGTCCGGCGCAAACGTGAACGGGCCATTGATGACCTGTTTTATGCCGGCAGCCGCAAAGGCCGGAAAATGCCGGAAACCGATTTCGAGCGACGGGGTGATCCGGTCAAGATCCGGCTGTAGCAATTCATGGCCAAAATCCCAAGGGGTCTTGATGGGAGACCAGGGAACGCAGGCTTTCTCATAGGTTCCGAGCAAGAGTCCATCGCGTTCCTGGCGCGTGTAAATCTCACCCTTGAAGTCGATGACGCCGACCAGTTCGCGGCCCGATTTTGAATTGAATTCAAGCACTTCCGGCATGGTCTCAGTCAATAGATACATGTGCTCCATTGCCAGCAGCGGCAGCTCCAAGCCGACCATGCGGCCCACCTCGCGTGCCCAAAGGCCGCCGGCGTTGACCACGTGTTCGCAGCGGACCGTTCCGTTCTGCGTTACGACATGCCACATGCCGTCCGGGTCCTGAGTGATCTCCGTCACGGGGTTGCGCAGTTCGATTTTCGCCCCGAGCTTTTGTGCCGCTTTGGCGTAGGCGTGCGTCGTGCCGGACGGATCGAGATGCCCCTCGACGGGATCCCAAAGCGCGCCGACGAAATTCGTTTCGTCCATCAGGGGAAACATCGCCTTCGCCTCGCCGGGGGTGATGATTTCGGTTTCCATCCCCAACGCGCGGCCGGTTGCATGGATATATCGAAGGAAATCCATGCGTTCTTCGGAGTCGGCCATCATGATGCCGCCTGTCAGATGCAGGCTGCATGACTGGCCGGACAGGGCTTCCAATTCATCGTAGAGGGATACCGTGTAGGCCTGGAGTTTGGCGACGTTCGGATCGCCGTTCAATGTGTGAAAGCCGCCCGCAGCATGCCAGGATGAGCCGGAGGTGAGTTCAGACCGCTCGATAAGCAGCAGGTCTTTCCATCCCGCACGGGCGAGATGAAAGAGCACGGAGCATCCGACAACACCGCCGCCGATCACAACGGCACTTGCGTGACTTTGCATGTCAATATCCTCTGTACGAAGGCATGGCGGCCAATAAAATTCGATCTACGGACAAAAAGCGCTGTTGCGCAAGCGGTCAATCGACGTCGCAACGAAACCTGGCGCAGCGATTGCGCACCATCTGCTGTCAATCTGCACAAAAATGCTCGGATCCGCCACGGTTGAAACAAGGTCCGAGATTAGCTTGGAAACCGGAGGTGCGGTGTGATTACCCGGCAATCCTGCTGGCGAACGAACCGGACATTTTTCCAGACGTACCGGCCCGTTTCGACCTCACACTGTGTGGGCATACCCATGACGGTCGGGTCAATTTTCCCTTCTACGGCGCAACAACCGTACCGTCGCGCTATGGTGAGCATTATGCCTATGGGCACATTGTCGAGGACAATCGGCAGTTGGTCGTTTCGGGTGGCCTTGGCTGCTCTATGCTGCCGGTCCGTTTCGGCGTGCCGCCTGAAATTGTCATCATCGACGCAGGTTGACGACAACTTCCAGAACCCGCCTCATTTTGTTTACGGACATGTTTCACAATGGGTTGGTGAAAAGGAGACGATGTCCAGCCCATGCTCGTTGAAACTCTTGTTGGCGCCGGAGCCCTGGCGGGGGCTTTGGGGGTGTATGCGGCCGGGGTCGAGCCACTGCTTGAACCGCGCATCAGGCGCTACCGGATCCAATCAGAGCGCTTCGACTTTCTTCGTCATCGCAATGGGAAAAGCCTGCATATCGCCGTAATCGCAGACCTGCATGCATGCCGGTTGTGGATGGATTCCGAACGCATTCATCGGATCGTCGCCCAGACCAACGCGCTCAATCCGGATCTGATCGTCCTGCTTGGCGATTATGTCAGCGCAGTGTGGCCAAAGGAATGGAGCAATCCGCCGCTCGAAGCCTGGTCTGCCCCCTTTTCCGGATTTCAAGCCCCCTTGGGTACATTTGCTGTCCTAGGCAATCACGATTGCCGCTGGGACAGCACGGACGTGACCCTGCATCTTGAAAAGGCTGGCATCCCGGTCCTCCATAACCGGGCAATCGAGTTGAGGACCGCAGCAGGCGCCCACCTCTGGCTCGCCGGTCTCGGCGATCAGCGGGTCAAACACCTCGGATCAGGGCGCTATCTCGGCGAGGACGACCTTGCCGGCACCATGGAGCAGATCAAAGGCGAGACGGATCCGCTGATCCTGCTCGCCCACGAGCCGGACATCTTTCCGGAAGTGCCGTCTCGCGTTGACCTTTTGCTGAGCGGCCATACGCATGGCGGACAGGTGAGATTGCCCGGCCTTGGCACACGTTTCATACCATCGCGTCACGGCCCTCGGTATGTCTATGGACATTTTGTCGAAGACGGACGACAGATGATCGTCTCCGGCGGTCTGGGTTGTTCGAAACTGCCGATCCGCTTCAGAATGCCGCCGGAAATCGGATTGATTGAAATTGGTTGAGCAAGGCTTCCAAAATGCTTGGTCAGCGGTTTTCAGTTTGCCTTTTCGCGAACACGCTTTGCAATGCGATCCAGCACCGCATTGATCAGATTTGTCTCGTCGCCGTCAAAAAAGGCACCGCCGACATCAACATACTCCGTAACAATGACCGGAACGGGCACGTCCTCACGGTTCACCAGTTCGTAGGCTCCGGCACGCAAGATGGCCCTCAAGGTCGAATCGAGCCGCGATAATGGCCAATCATCGGTCAAGGAGGAACGGATCAGCGGATCCAGCGTTTTCTGCTGCTCGACGACGCCCGAAACGATTTCCTTGAACCATGCGGGGTCTGCCTGGCGATAGAGTTCGCCGTCGAGTTCCTTGCCGAGGCGATGCACCTCGTATTCGGAGACAACTTCAAGAACGCCGGTTCCAGCGACGTCCATCTGGTAAAGAGCCTGCACGGCAGCCAGCCGCGCTGCGCCGCGTTGATTGGCCAATTTGGGCGCAGGAGCAGCCTCGTCCTCAGTCACTTGTGCCCAACCTGTTCTTGATGCCGATCATGGTGAGCGCTGCGCGGGCTGCAAAGCCGCCCTTGTCCTTTTCGCCCGGACCATCATGCGAGGTTGCGCGGGCTACGGCCTGCTCCTGGTTCTCGACCGTCAATATGCCGTTGCCGAGCGCCAGGGATCTGTGAACGGACAAATCCATCAAGGCGCGGCTCGATTCATTGGCGACAATATCGAAATGGTAGGTTTCGCCTCGAATGACGGTGCCCAGAGCGATAAAACCGTCATAGTGTGCAACGCCGTCTTCCATGGCATCGAGTGCCATGGCGATAACGGCAGGAATCTCCAACGCACCCGGTACAGTGACGACCTCGAAAGTGGCGCCTGCGTGGTCCAAGACATCGGTTGCGCCTTTCAAAAGCGTGTCGGCGATCTCGTCGTAAAACCGCGCCTCGATGATCAGCAAATGCGGCTTTGCGGTGGCGCTCATGGAAGATGTCCCTGTGCGAATTGATTTTCAGCGCGCGTCAAAACATGCCGCTGCCGACTTGGCAAGCGCTTTTCGCGCGCGGCACATCGATTGCCTGAACTACGCAGCTTTTGGTGTTATGTTTCGTTTTGTGAGAAGTTGATCAGGCGATCGGCGTAGCGAGCCATCTGATCGATCTCGAGATTGACAGCATCGCCCGCCTTGCGCTCGGACCACGTGGTGACCTCAAGTGAATGGCGGATCAACAAAACGTCGAAATTGGTGCCGTCGACGGCGTTCACGGTAAGCGATGTTCCGTCGAGCGCGACAGAGCCTTTCGGCGCGATGAACCTGGCAAGATGCGCCGGGGCGGCAAGACGAAAACGGCGGGCGTCGCCCTCGTCTTCAACGGCCAAAAGATCTGCAAGTCCGTCGATATGCCCCGATACAAGATGGCCGCCGAGTTCATCGCCGATCTTCAAGGACCGCTCAAGGTTGACCTGCGTGCCGGCCTTCCACGCGCCTATTGTCGTCAAGCGCAAGGCCTCTTCCCATGCTTCCACTTCAAACCAGCCAGCCTCTTCTCCCAGGACAGCCAACCCGGTTACGGTCAGACAGGGTCCCGAGCACGCAATGGATGCCCCTATCTCAATGGTCGCAGGATCATAAGCTGTTTCGATACGGATGCGGACACCTTTGTTCATCGGTGTCATCGACCGGATTGTGCCGACATCGGTTACGATTCCGGTGAACATCAGGACGGCCTTTCATACTCATAACGTGTATCTTGGCCGAAGACATCCGTACCTATCAGGTGAAAATCAGACGGAATGGTCTGCAGGGTCAACGGCGCGTCGATTGCCTCTCCGCCCAGGGAATGCGGACCGACATACAGAAGTATCCTGTCGACCAGACCGGCATCCATGAAACCTGCGGCAACTTTGGCGCCGCCTTCAACCAGAAGCGACGAATACCCCCTGACTGCGAGGTCCTCTACCATTTCAGGAAGAGCAATGCCGGACTCGGTTTCATCGCAGGCAAGCATCGTGCAACCGGCGCTGACCAATTGACGATGCTTGTCATCCTCCGGCGGCATAACCGTCGCGACGATGACCGAATGTTCCCGCGCTGAACGCACCAGTGCACTGTTCAGCGGCAGCCGCAATTGACGGTCCAGTACAAGGCGCACCGGCGAACGGTCTTCCATGCCCGGCAAACGGCAAGTCAGAGATGGATCATCTTCCAGAACTGTCTCGATGCCGACGACGATGATGTCCGTCATGGCGCGTCGAATGTGAGTTGCTGCGTTGCTGACGGGCCCTGTAATGGACACCTGACCTGAACCGCGGCGGCCTATCTTTCCGTCGCTGGAGATTGCCAGTTTGAGTGTGACATGAGGCCTGCCAGTCTTGCGTTGCGTCAGGTAGGCCGCCAAGGCGTAGTCGGCTTGTGACTTCAGAACATCTGTTTCAAGTTCGATGCCGCCGTCTACAAGGATCTTGTAGCCTTTGCCCGAAACGCGACCATCGGGATCCGTTGTCGCCGAGACAACGCGCTTTACCCCGCTGCTGACAAGCGCTTCGGCGCAAGGCGGTGTGCTCGCATGGTGCGCACAGGGTTCGAGCGTCACATAGGCCGTGGCGCCCTTGACCAGTTCACCGGCTTCGGCCATCGCCTGCGTTTCGGCATGCGGCCGGCCGCCCAGGGCCGTGATGCCGCGTCCAATGATCACCGGGACGTCGCCGTCGTTGCGAACAAGCAATGTGGCCACGGATGGATTTGTCCCGGTGCGGCCAGAATTGCGGTAGGAATATCGGATTGCGGCCGCCATCATGCGACGGTCTTGCTCGGTCACAGCCACCGGGTCATTCCTCCTGGCCGCTTCCGCCATCGATCTGCGCGCTCAACTCGGCAATAACATTTTCAAAGTCGCGCGGATCCGAAAAATCGCGATACACCGATGCATAACGGACGAACGCAACATCATCGATCGCCTTGAGCGCCTCAATCACCATCAGGCCGATCTTGTCGGAATGGACGTCGACGTCGCCAGAGCTTTCGAGCCGTCTTACGATGCCGGAGACCGCACGTTCGACACGGTCACGTTCCACAGGGCGTTTTCTCAGAGCTATATCAAAAGAGCGCATCAGCTTGTCGCGGTCGAAGGGAACTTTGCGGCCGGTTTTCTTGATAACCTGCAGATCGCGAAGTTGGACGCGCTCGAACGTGGTGAAGCGTCCACCGCAGTCGGGACAAACGCGGCGGCGGCGAATTGCATTGCCATCCTCAGCCGGCCGCGAGTCCTTAACCTGGGTGTCTTCAGAACTGCAGTAAGGGCAGCGCATGCGGGCTCCGGTGCTGGATCATCAATCGCCTTGAAAGCTAAAGCCCAGGGTAAATCGGAAACCTGTCCGTCAGCGCCTTGACCTTCTCCTTCACGGATTGCTCCACGTCGCTGTTGCCGTCTTCCGAATTTGCACGCCGCAACCCTTCAAGCACTTCGATGATCAGATGACCGACTTCACGGAACTCTGCAGGTCCGAAGCCACGGGTGGTCGCCGCCGGGGTGCCCAACCGGATACCGGAGGTGATGGCAGGCTTCTGTGGATCATCCGGCACGCCATTCTTGTTGCAGGTGATAAAGGCGTTCTCCAGCGATGTCTCGGACGCCTTTCCGGTGAGGTTCATCGGACGCAAATCTACCAGCATGAGATGCGTATCGGTTCCGCCGGACACGATATCCAGACCACCCTCGACCAGCGTCGAGGCAAGCATCTTGGCATTCTCGACCACGCGCTCGGCATAATGAGAAAACTCTGGCGTCAGGGCCTCGCCGAACGCAACGGCCTTGGCTGCGATTACGTGCATCAGGGGCCCGCCCTGCAGACCGGGGAAGACTGCCGAGTTGATCTTCTTGGCAATGTCCGGGTCGTTGGTCAGAACAATGCCTCCGCGCGGTCCGCGCAAGGTTTTGTGTGTGGTTGAGGTGGCGACATGTGCGTGGGGAAAAGGGCTCGGATGCACGCCACCGGCGACGAGCCCCGCGAAATGCGCCATGTCGACCCAGAGATACGCACCGACCGCGTCGGCTATCTTTCGGAAGCGTGCAAAATCGATCTGCCTGGAATAGGCGGAGCCGCCAGCAATAATCATTGCGGGCTTGTGTTCGCGCGCCAGAGCCTCGACCTGATCATAGTCGATCAGTCCGGTTTCGGTGACCACGCCATATTGGATGGCATTGAACCATTTTCCTGAGAGGTTTGGCCGCGCTCCATGCGTCAGATGACCGCCGGCATCAAGGCTCATACCCAAAATCGTATCGCCCGGTTTGACCAGCGCCAGCATCACGGCCTGATTGGCCTGGCTGCCTGAATTCGGCTGAACATTGGCGAAACCGCAATCGAACAAACGGGTGACGCGATCAATTGCCGCCTCTTCCGCAATATCGACATACTGGCAGCCTCCGTAGTAGCGGCGGCCCGGGTAGCCTTCCGCGTACTTGTTCGTCATGATCGAACCTTGCGCCTCAAGCACCGCACGGGAAACGATGTTTTCGGACGCAATGAGCTCGATTTCGTTGCGCTGGCGGCCCAGTTCCTTCTGTACAGCGCCAAAAATCTCCGGATCGGCATCGGCAAGGGAACCGGAAAAGAAGCTGTCAGCGTTGAAATCCAGATTTGTTGCTGGTTCGGACATCGTGTCTGTTTCCTGTCTTGGAATGCGTTTTTGCAGCCCGCAAACGCGACCAACGCAAAAACGTTACGGGCCATTGGGTGCGGATGACTGCGTTATTTACTGTTGCAGACAGAAATAGACAAGGTCAGCCAAGAGCAATCCCGGGCTTGCGAACCGCGGCGGACCAATTGCGACAATTTACATGTTTCCAGACGGCTGATGGCGGCTTGCTATTGCAACGCCAATTCCTCGACACCGTCACGCCGATAGATATCGTCGCGGAACTGGACGACACCGTTTGCGGTCGACCAAGCCGTTATATAGGTGAAATAAACCGGCACCGGATCGACCAACTCGATTGGCGTGCTGACGCCGCTTGCGATCACCTGCTCCATGTACTGGCGGTCCCATCCGGGCGTATCGCGCAACAGCCAGGTGGAAAGATCGCGGACGTTTTCCACACGCACGCAACCTGAGCTTTCGAAACGCAGTAACTTGCCGAACAGGCTCTGCTGAGGCGTGTCGTGCATGTAGACGGCATGCGGATTGTGGAAGTTGATTTTCGTCGAGGACATGGCGTTGATCTTGCCCGGGTCCTGCCGGAACATCAGTTTCGGCGCTTCGGCCGCATTCCAATCAATCGTTTCGGGCGCAACTTCGTTGCCGCGGCCATCGAAAAGGCGAATCGAATTGCGCGTAAGGTATGTCGGATCCTTGCGCATCAACGGCATGATGTCTTTTTCGATGATCGATCGTGGCGCAGTCCAATAGGGATTGAGGATGATCTCGTGGATCTTCGAATTCAATATCGGTGTCTGGCGGTCGATCTTGCCGACGACCGCGGTATGGCGAAGAACCACCTTGTCCGCTTCAACGGCTTCGATCTGCGCCGCCGGGATGTTGACAACGACGCTGCGGTCACCCAGGAAGCCGGACATCGAACGCAATCGTACGAGGTTGGTCTCCAACTGACCCAGACGGACTGCGGCGGAAACGTTCAACGCAGCATAGGTGAAGCGACCGATCACCCCGTCGGCCGGGAGGCCGTGCCGGGCCTGGAAGCGCTTGACCGCGCCATCAACATAGCTGTCGAATTCGGTCGACACGCCGGCACTCGGTGCCATATCGCCGGAAACAATCAGGCGTTCGCGCAGGGTCGCAACACTTCGGTCGTTGGCGCCAAGTTGCAGCCGCTGGCCCGACGGCACGACCGGCCAGCCACCGCGCAATACGATGTCCTGATAGGTCGCGATGGCCGACTCAACGTAATTGGCCGTGTAAGGGCTGAGAATCGGTACGCTTGAATTTATCCTCTCCGCACTGCGTGATGCCTCTGCATCAAACTGGTCGTCCCAAGTGCCGCGCCGCGGTGCATTGATGATGCTCTGGATCGTCGTCTGGGTCACGGCCTGAGCAGCCGCTCCCGTAGCGAAGACTGTCGCGCCCGCTGCTGCTGCTGATCCCAAAAATGCGCGCCTCGAAACTTTCTTAGGATACTTCTTTGTTGACATCACCCAGGTCCATTACACTGTAGAGTTGTTCACCGCCACCACGCCTGTATCTAGCATGGTTGATTAAAACGTCACTATCACAATCGGCTACAATTTTTGGATTCACGTTTTTGCGAGAAATCCGTGCATAGTCAACGCAGTGCGTCAACGCCATCCATCCCAAATTACTGCAAGTGCCGAGTTCCATACCAATATGGCCAATTCATGGTTAAAAATCAGTTCTCAGAACTGTTTAGAGCAAATCTGGGATAGATCGGAACATTTGACCGAGGCGATTTTGGTTCCTGACCAGGCGGGTTGCGTGCCGTGGTGCCATCCCACCACAAGCGCAAGCCAACGCAGTCAGGGGGCAAAATCGCCC
>JBCCOK010000076.1:0-20420 GCA_039025395.1 Pseudomonadota bacterium | reverse complement strand
GCGGCGGCGCTCTCGGCGCTGCTCGATATCAAGCTGATTGCTCAGCAGGCTGAAAAATCCGGCCTTGGACAGGATGCCCTTTTCGAAAGACGGGTCGCGTTCCTTCGAGACCGTGCGCTTCATAACGAGTATTTCCGGACGCGGGTTGTTGAGGGCCTGACTGAAGAGAGCGTTCAGAAGCGTTACGAAGACGAAGTTGCGGCCACGCAACCGGAGACTGAGGTCAAGGCGCGTCACATACTGGTCGACAGCGAGGAACAGGCACGCGCAGTGATTGCTGAACTGGATGCCGGCAAAGATTTTATTGAGCTGGCAAAGGAAAAATCCACCGGCCCGAGCGGTCCGCAGGGTGGCGATCTCGGTTTTTTTACCCGCGGGCGGATGGTGCCTGAGTTTGAAGAGGCGGCGTTTGCACTGGAACCGGGGTCCTATAGCAAGGAGCCTGTGAAGACCCAGTTCGGTTGGCACGTTATCAAGGTCGAAGAAAAGCGAGACACGCCGCCGCCGGAGTTTGCCCAGGTGGCGGATCAGATACGCCGCGTCCTGTTGCAGGAAAAGTACCTCGAGTTGCTTCAGGAGGCGCGCGCTGCCATTGAGGTCGAGGTTACCGACGCGGATTTGCAGAGCCTACTCGACACGGTTAATCCGCCTTCTGAATAGAAGTTCCCCTCCGCGCCTGTCCACGGTGCATGGCACGGCTGGGGCTTTCCGGTAACGCCTATTGATGACCGATTCCATCTCTCCACTGGCTCCAAAGCGCTTCGCCAGCCTGCCGCCGCTTGATGGCGTACGCATAGCAACGGCGGCTGCCGGCATCAAATATGCCGGCCGCACCGACCTTATGCTGATGGTGTTCGATACGCCTGCCTCGGTTGCTGGCGTTTTTACCCGGTCTCTTTGTCCGTCTGCGCCGGTTGTATTCTGCCGCGACAATCTTCCCGGCGGCAGAGCGCGGACACTGGTGGTCAACTCGGGCAATGCCAATGCGTTTACAGGCAGCAAAGGTCGGGAGGCGACGCACATAACGGCAAAAACCGCTTCCGGCGCGGTCGGCTGTGCGCTGTCTGAAGTCTTTCTGGCATCAACCGGCGTGATTGGCGAACCGCTCGATGCGGACGGCTTCTCCGACGCGCTCGAGGCGTTGGCGGCAGAGTTGGATGGCGATCGGTGGCTGGAAGCGGCCAAGGCGATCATGACCACCGACACTTATCCGAAGATGGCGACGCGAACGGCTCGGCTCGGCTCCTCGGAAGTGCGCATCAACGGAATCGCCAAGGGCGCAGGCATGATTGCGCCGGACATGGCAACCATGCTCTCGTTCATCGTCACCGATGCCGATATTTCCAGCGATGTGCTTCAGGCAATGCTGTCTGAAGGCGTGGAACGGACTTTCAACGCCATCACAGTCGACAGCGATACGTCGACATCCGATACAGTGATGCTGTTTGCGACGGGTGCTGCCGGAAAGAGCGGCTCGCCGCGCATTTCCAATCCTTCCGACATTGCGCTCGAGGAATTCAAAGCGGCGCTCATGGATCTGATGATGGATCTAGCGCATCAGATCGTTCGCGATGGTGAGGGTGCCCGCAAAATGGTGGAGATCACCGTAAAGGGCGCGGAAAATGAACGGGCGGCGAAAACGATCGGATTTTCGATCGCAAATTCGCCGCTGGTGAAGACGGCGGTTGCGGGAGAAGACGCCAATTGGGGCCGGATTGTCATGGCTGTCGGCAAGGCCGGACAAAGGGCCGACCGCGACAGGTTGAAGATCTGGTTTGGAGATATCCGCGTTGCCTGCGACGGCGAGCGCGACCCGACCTATTCGGAAGCCGCGGCGGCGAAAGTCATGAGACAACCCAAGGTCGACATTACGGTCGACGTGGGCGTTGGCGACGGTACCGCAACGGTGTGGACATGTGACCTGACCAAGGATTATGTAGCGATCAACGGCGATTATCGAAGCTAACCCCGAATGGCTGCATGACTAAGAAGGAAAGAGAACCGGTCGATTCCATGCACGATCTTGCGAAAGTTCGCCGATTGGAGGCGGTTGGTTTCAGGGCATGGCCGGCAGCATCCATCCAGTATGATGGCAGCTGGCAGATAAGGTTGACGGCCGGGCATCCGTCCAAGCGGCTCAATTCAGTCAATCCGCTGGACCCTTCCGATCACAGTGAAATAGAGCTTCGTGTCGCGAAAGCGGCACAGAAATTTCGCGCCTACGGCCGACCGCTTGTTTTCCGGCAGTCCCCGCTGGCGCCCAAGCAACTGGATTCCTTTTTTGATTCCGAGAACTGGCGCCGTTTCGACGAAACACGTGTCATGATGGCGCACATTGGCAGTCTGGACCTCGATGACGCGATGGATCAACTGCCGATCCGGGAAATTGGCCGCTATGTGGATTCGTCAATTCGTGTGCATGCACGCGACCCCGCCCTGAGGCCCGGCCTTACGGAAGTATTGAACGCGATCCGGCCGGAAACCGGGTTTTTCGTGATCGAAGATGCCGACGCCGGGCCGGTGGCGACGGCATTGTGTGTTCATGACGGCGACATGGCGGGTATCCTCGAATTGGCGACACGCGCTGATATGCGCCGTAAGGGCTATGGGCGTGAGGTGGTGACGACAGCTCTTCGATGGGCCCGCATTCGGGGTGCCGAAAATGTCTGGCTGCAAGTAGAGGCCGCAAACAAAGCCGCGGTTCGTCTTTACGAGCGCTTCGGGTTCGGCGAGGTCTACCGCTACGTCTACCGCCAGCCGCCAGCCGCCAGCGCCGGAGCAGTCGGTGTTGGCGAATGAGTGAGCAACAAATCACACTTGTGGCAGCCTGTGCGCTGGTTGATGCCGACAGGCGGGTTTTGATTGCTCAGCGTCCACCAGACAAGAAGATGGCAGGCCTCTGGGAGTTTCCCGGAGGCAAAGTCGAACCTGGCGAGACGCCAGAGGAGACCGTATTGCGGGAGCTGCGTGAAGAACTGGGGATCGAAACAAAGGTCGACTGTCTGGCGCCACTGACCTTTGCAAGCTACAGCTATGACGATTTTCATCTGCTGATGCCCTTGTTTGTTTGCCGACGTTTCTGGGGAATACCGCGCGGCCTCGAAGGCCAAAATCTGAAATGGGTGCGTCCAAGAGATCTGCGGGACTTTCCCATGCCGCCAGCGGATGAGCCCCTCGTGCCATTCTTGATCGATCTGATCTGATTTCCGGGCTGGTTTCGCGTCCAAATCGCTGTATCGGAAGCGCGACGGGTCTTCGGCAAGGCGACCGTTAATCAAATATTTAACATGATACCAGACACTTGCATTGAATGGACGCGGGTGTTGGGGGCTCAAAAAATGAGCAGGGATGAATTCTGGTCCTCTGTGTATTCGGGGGTTGCCAATAAGCAAAAGGGCGGTCGGCTGAGCGCCGTGCGCGTGGCGCTGTTGTTTGGCATGGCAACCATGGCTATCGCTCTGATTGTGCCGCCAATGATTCAGGTGTCATCTGATGATTGGCGTTTTTTGCCGGGAAGCTTTGGTATTGACTACACCACAACTGCAACTTCTACTCGAAATAAAGAGTACATCATTCACCGCAGCGTCCTGCAGTCATCCACGTCGGCGGTCTGCATTATCGAAAGAGACGGACGACGCACCGGAGACTGCTAAGGAGCGCAGAAAGTAGTCCTGCGATCAATGGCAAGACAACTGGTTCAATATTGATGTGCCTTTTAGTAAAGTGATGCCGGTTTCATTATCGATCTGTCAGCCGGGTTTGTTAGGTTAATCACAACAGTTAACACCGTACATTCCCCAGCGGATTGGTTGCTGATGGAGTATAGTGTGATGGGCACATGGAAAAAGTTTCTTGGGTGCGAAAGCGGTGCAACGGCGATCGAGTATGGCCTTATCGCTACACTTATCGCCTTGGCCCTTATAGTTGCAATGACAGCGCTCGGGCTGGCCGTGTCAAATTCTTTCGACAATGTCGCAAACGCGTTTCCCGACTAGGGTAACAAGGGTTTTAGCGGCGCAATTTCTGCTCACGCGTGCTCAAAGCATCGGCAAGCCGCGTTTTTGCCGATCCGGGTGAGAGCGGTTTTTGCTGGCTCTCATGCGGTTTCCATCCGGACATATGGATGAACTTGAAGGTCGCCCTGATGCGGCCGTCGGCGTCGCTGTAGCGTTGCATGTAAATCTCTGCGGCACGCAGGAAGCACTGTCTGCTGGCTGGCCTGCGACTGCGGGCGTGGAGCGGATTTGCCATCCCCATGTTGCGCAAGTCATGCATCAGGGCAAAGATATTGTCGTATCGCACCGTAAGGGCTTGCGTGTCGACGACGGGAAGCGCGAATCCCGCGCGCTGCAGCAGGGCGCCGCAATCGCGGATATCTGCGAAGGGGACAACCCGTGGGCTTGCGCCTCCGGTCAATTCTTCTTCGGCCGTCATCAGGGCATCGCGCAATTCGGAAAGGGTTCCGGCACCGGGCAAGGCTGCAAGCAGCAGCCCGTCGGGAAGAAGAGACCTGTTGATCTGGGCCAGCATCCCGGGAAGATCGTTGGTGAGACCAAGATTGAAGGGCGAAACAACAAGGCCGATGGAGGCCTCTGCAAAGGGAAACAGTTCAAAATCGGTTACAACGCGCCAGTGATCAGTGGCGTGTCCCGCCAACATGGCGATGTCCTGCTCGACGCAGCCTACAACTCTGGTTTTTCCGCTGTCGGCGAGGAGGCTCGCGAGCTCGGAACTTCCCGCATGCAGCGAAATGGAAGTGGAGAAGTCGCGCTCAACCGCATTAAGGCGATCGGCGATCTCGTTGCAGACAGTCTTGAGCAGAAAGTCGCTGCCGTCGGGCGCCCCGCCCAGCGCGCGCAAGCGGTTGCGCCGGATGAGATCGGTGTTGAACAGAGGCGCGGCTTCCATTGCGATTGCCTATTGTTTTTGTATGGTTGAGCATATGGCTTTGCGTTCCGTCAATTCCAAGATGCCGGCGCTTGGTGTTCGGTTGAAGCAACTGGCGAAACTCGCCGGCGATATCATCTATCCTCCGGTTTGTATCGGATGCGGCGAACCCTGCTACAGCCACGGCGGGCTGTGCGGTCGTTGCTGGAGCGCCTTGAACCTGTTGGAAAAACCGTGGTGCGATGTCATGGGTACGCCGTTCTCGCACGACCAGGGCGAGGACGCTCTGAGCGCTGAGGCCATTGCCGATCCTCCGCCCTTTGCCAAGGCGCGATCGGTCGTCATCTATGACAGTGTTGCGCGGTCCCTTGTGCACAGGCTCAAATACAATGACCGTCTCGATCTTGCCGGCGTCATGGCGGGCTGGATGGCACGTGCGGGCAAGGATGTCATTGCCGCTGCTGATGTTGTTATTCCGGTACCGCTTCACCGCCGCAGGCTGTTGACACGCCAGCACAACCAGGCAGCCGAGCTGGCGCGTGCGCTTGCTTCGCATTCGGACCTGTCTTATTTGCCTGCGGTGTTGGCGCGAACCAGAGCAACGCGTCAGCAGGTCGGGCTTGGAACGAAAGCCAGAGCGGACAATGTGCGCGGCGCCTTTACGGTTACCGCGCACAAGCGATCGCAGGTGGCGGGCAAGTCGGTTTTGCTTGTTGATGACGTCTATACGACAGGTGCAACGGTAAAGTCGGCGACGCGGTCTCTCCTCAAGGCCGGTGCCGAAAAGGTCTATGTGCTGACTTTTGCTCGGGTTGTGCATGGGCGGGATTGAGCACTATATGAGGCTCATATGAAGGCGTTTGAGCGTGCGTTGTGGAGATGATAATGGCTGATGTTACGATTTATACGCGTCAGTTTTGCGGATTTTGTACGGCAGCCAAACGTCTGCTGAGCGAAAAGGGCGTAGACTACACCGAACATGACGCGACATTTTCCGACGCGCTGAGACGTGAGATGGTACAGCGCGCTGGCGGCCGTTCAACGTTTCCACAGATCTTCATCGGCGACGAGCATGTCGGCGGTTGCGACGAACTGTATGGTCTGGAGCGCAACGGGCAGCTTGACCGGATGCTGCGACCCACCGCTGCAGGGAGTGCGCAGTGACTTATCAGCCTTTTCGCGCCGGCGTCATTCAGATGCGGTCCGGGACAGATCCGAACCGCAACATTGCTGAATTGACGGAGAGAGTGGCGGAAGCTGTTTCAGCCGGTGCAGACTATGTGCAGACGCCGGAGATGACCGGCGCTTTGGTGCGCGACCGTGCGCAGCTTTTGGACGTTCTGGCCGATGAGGCATCCGATCCAGTCGTTGCAGCGGCAGCAGAATTGGCGGCGCGCCATGGCATCTATCTGCACATTGGTTCAACACCCATTTCCGTTTCCGGTGGCAAGGTTGCCAATCGCACGTTTCTCTTCGGTCCGCGCGGCGACATTGTTGCGCGATACGATAAAATCCACATGTTCGACGTCGATCTCGACAACGGGGAAAGCTGGCGCGAGAGCGCAACATACCAGCCCGGACAAAAGTCCGTCGTCGTAGACCTCCCCATTGCCCGCCTTGGCTTGAGCATCTGTTACGATCTCAGATTCCCGGATATCTTTCAGAAACAGGCTCTCGCCGGCGCAAATCTATTATGCGTTCCGGCAGCATTTACCCGGCAGACGGGTGGAGCGCATTGGCATGTGCTCCTGCGCGCGCGGGCGATCGAAAACGGCGCATTCGTTGTTGCCGCAGCGCAGGGCGGCGTGCATGAGGACGGACGCGAAACATTTGGCCATTCCATCATCATCGATCCTTGGGGGCGTGTCGTCGCGGAAGCCGAGCACGACGAGCCGGCGGTCGTCGTCGCCGATATCGACGTGCGCGAAAGCAAAATTGCCAGGAACAAGATTCCCAACCTGCAGAACCGCTGCCCGTTCGAAGTGGCGCATATCCAGCCCGTAGACTTGGCCGGAGTTTCGGCATGATCCGGTTTGACCTCATTTGCGAGAACCAGCATGACTTCGAAGCTTGGTTTTCAAGCAATTCGGACTTCGATCAGCAGTGTTCGAAAGGTCTGGTCGCATGTCCGCATTGCGGGTCGACAAGCGTTGAAAAGGCGCTTATGGCGCCGGCGGTCTCAACGTCGCGTAGGAAGGAAGCGACGACCCGCTTGGCGCTGAATCCAACACAAGCAGCCGCAATGGACCAGCTGCGCAAGGCGGTGAAGACCATTCGCGAAAACTCCGAGGATGTGGGCGAACGGTTTCCCGCCGAGGCACGCAAAATACACTATGGCGAAAGCGAAGAGCGGGGCATCATCGGGCAGGCCAACGCAGAAGAGGTCAAGGCGCTGGTTGACGAGGGCGTTGCCGTAGCGCCACTGCCCGAACTGCCAGAAGACAAAAACTGAGTTACCCTAACACGCTCGCTACTTTGGGCGGGCGGTAAGCATCATGTAGTTGACGTCCATATCGCGCGACAGGTTCCACCGGTCAGATACGGGATTGTAGAAAACGCCTGTACGGTCAATGATGTGCATACCGGAAGCATTGACCGGGCTTTCTATTTCTTCCGGGCGCACAAGCTTTTCGTACTGATGTGTGCCGCGCGGCAGCCAGCGCAGAACATATTCCGCACCGACTATCGCCAGCGCCAGCGCCTTGAACGTTCGATTGATTGTTGCAATGAACATCAATCCGCCCGGCTTCACCATGCTGGCGCAGGAGGACAGAAACAACTCGACGTCTGCGACATGTTCGACGACTTCCATGTTCAGAATCACGTCGAACTGTTCACCCTCGCCAGCAAGCGCTTCCGCGGTTGTGGCCCTGTAATCAATCGCAAGATCGCTTTGGGCGGCATGGATCTTGGCGACCTCGATGTTGGTCTCCGATGCATCGGCACCTACCACCTCGGCTCCCATGCGCGCCATCGGTTCCGACAAAAGTCCGCCGCCGCAGCCAATGTCGAGCAAGCGAAGACCCTTCAGCGGATCTGCTGATTTGGGATCGCGCTCGTAGCGGGCGGCAACCTGGTCGCGAATATAGCTCAGTCGAACCGGATTGAATTTGTGCAGTGGCTTGAACTTTCCCTTTGGATCCCACCACTGGGTTGCGAGCGCGGAAAAGCGGTCCACCTCATCGCGGTCAATGGTCGATGTGGCAGTTGTTGTCACATTTCTCTCCCTTTGCGCGTCGCGTTCAACTCGGAACTTCCACTTGCATAGTCTGGGTCCGGACACCGCCGCAAATAAAGCGCCGTGCCCGGCGGTCAAGCGCTGCCGGGCGCTTGCTTGCAGGATCCGGGATTTTTGACTATGACACCGGCACAGCCGCTCGCATCGCCGGGCGGCTGTATTTTTGGTATGCAGATATCGTTGTCTGCTTCGGAGTTCTGATCGAAAATCGCTATTGTCAATGGCCCGAATTGTCATGAAATTTGGCGGCACTTCCGTAGCCGACCTCGATCGTATCCGCAACGTCGCGCGCCATGTCAAGCGCGAGGTCGATGCGGGACACGAGGTTGCCGTCGTGGTTTCGGCCATGGCGGGCCGTACCAACGAGCTGGTCAATTGGACGCGGGAAGCTTCGCCGCTGCATGATGCACGGGAATACGACACCGTCGTTGCGGCCGGCGAACAGGTGACATCGGGTCTGCTGGCCATCACGCTGCAATCGTTGGGGGTGAATGCACGTTCCTGGCAGGGCTGGCAAATCCCCGTCAAGACGGACAATGCACATGGTGCTGCCCGCATCCTCGACATAGAGGGCGCCGATCTGATCCGCCGTTTTGGTGAGGGGCAGGTGGCTGTGGTATCGGGCTTTCAGGGCATCGGGCCGGATAACAGGATCGCAACCCTGGGCCGGGGCGGATCGGACACGAGCGCCGTTGCAATTGCGGCGGCCGTCAATGCGGATCGCTGTGATATATATACGGACGTCGACGGGGTCTACACGACGGATCCGCGGATTGAACCGTCGGCCAGACGGCTGCGCACCATCGCTTTTGAAGAAATGCTGGAGATGGCCTCGCTTGGTGCAAAGGTCCTGCAGGTTCGGTCCGTAGAGCTGGCCATGGTGCACAAGGTGCGCACCTTTGTGCGGTCAAGCTTTGCGGAACCGGATGCACCCGGCATGGATGACTTCGATCACCCCCCGGGCACGTTGATTTGTGATGAGGACGAGATTGTGGAACAGGAAGTCGTTACCGGTATCGCTTTCGCAAAGGATGAGGCGCAGATTTCGCTGCGGCGGGTCTCTGACAGGCCGGGCGTATCGGCTTCAATTTTCGGACCGCTGGCCGAAGCCCGGGTCAATGTCGACATGATCGTACAGAATATTTCAGAAGATGGAACGGCGACCGACATGACATTCACAATCCCCTCCGGCGATATGGAAAAGTCCCTCGCCGCCCTGGAGGCTGCCAAAAGTTCGATCGGCTTCGACGCTGTACAGAGCGAGCAAGGCCTGGTGAAAGTATCGGTTATCGGCATCGGCATGCGCAGCCACGCCGGTGTCGCCGCCACAGCGTTCCATGCACTGGCTGAAAAAGGCATTAACATCAAGGCGATCACCACGTCGGAGATCAAGATCTCCATACTGATCGACGGGCCCTATGGTGAGCTGGCTGTGCGGACTTTGCATTCAGTATATGGGCTGGATAAAACATAGTCATTCGGCCTCTTGAGGGCCAGATTGCGGTCGGACAGAAAGATACTGCAATCTCAACGGGAAGCGAGTAGCGCGATGAGAGACCCATCGGCCGGTCCACGCGTCATGCTGAAGCGTCTGCGCGAGCTCATGGCAGAGCCCCTTGAGCCGCAGGAGCGCCTTGACCGCATTGTGCGCCAGATAGCACAGAACATGGTTGCCGAAGTGTGCTCGTTCTACGTTCTGCGCGCCGATGGCGTCCTCGAGCTCTACGCGACCGAAGGCCTCAACCCGGATGCGGTTCACCTTGCGCAGCTGAAGATGGGCCAGGGCCTGGTCGGCACAATCGCCGCCGGTGCGCGGCCGCTCAACCTGTCGGATGCGCAAGCCCATCCAGCCTTTACCTACCTGCCGGAAACCGGCGAGGAGATTTTCAATTCATTCCTCGGTGCGCCGATATTGAGGGCGGGCCGCACGCTTGGCGTTCTGGTCATTCAGAACAAAGCAATGCGCAATTACAGCGAGGATGAGCTGGAGGCGCTGGAAACCACTGCCATGGTGCTGGCCGAGATGATTGCGACGGGCGAACTGAAAAAGATGACCCGCCCGGGGCTGGAACTGGATCTCAGCCGGCCGGTGACCTTCGAAGGGGACGCCTATTGCGAGGGCGTCGGTCTCGGCCATGCGATCCTGCATGAGCCGCGCGTCGTGGTGACGGAACTGCTCAAC
This sequence comes from Pseudomonadota bacterium, assembly GCA_039025395.1. Classification (GTDB taxonomy): domain Bacteria; phylum Pseudomonadota; class Alphaproteobacteria; order Rhizobiales; family Rhizobiaceae; genus Hoeflea_A. The sequence goes on along the minus strand of JBCCOK010000076.1, from coordinate 10,113 downwards.
GAAGACATTGAAAGCGAGCTTGCGCGGCTCGAAGATGCACTGGGTTCTTTGCGTCTGTCGATCGACGACATGCTGTCGCGCCGCGATGTTCCGACTGAGGGCGAACACCGTGCCGTCCTCGAAGCCTATCGGATGTTCGCGCACGATCGGGGATGGGTGCGCAAACTTGAAGAGGCGATCAGAAACGGCCTCACCGCAGAAGCAGCTGTTGAAAAGGTTCAAAGCGATACGCGGGCGCGCATGATGCACATGACCGATCCCTATTTGCGCGAGCGCCTGCACGACTTCGACGACCTGGCAAACCGGTTGCTGCGGCAATTGACGGGCTTCAATGCGAAGACGCACCAGAACGCGTTTCCGGACGCTGCTGTGGTGGTCGCGCGTGCGATGGGGGCCGCTGAGCTGCTGGACTATACGCGCTCCAAAATCCGGGGCCTCGTGCTCGAGGAAGGTTCGGTGACCAGCCATGTGGTGATCGTGGCGCGCGCCATGGGAATCCCTGTTGTGGGGCAGGTTTCCGGGATCGTTTCCATGACCGAAAATGGCGATCCGATCATTATCGACGGCGAAGACGGCAAGGTCCATTTGCGGCCGATGGCCGATCTTGAAGGCGCCTACGCGGAGAAGGTGCGTTTTCGTGCCCAGAGGCAGGAGCAGTACCGGGCCTTGCGTGCGGTCCAACCGGTGACCAAAGACGGTGTGCCCATCACCCTGCAAATCAATGCGGGCCTGCTGGTCGATCTTCCACAACTAGAGGAATCGGGCGCCAGTGGCGTCGGCCTGTTTCGAACCGAGTTGCAGTTCATGATCGCCTCGACGATGCCCAAGGTGGAAGAACAGGAGCAGTTCTACCGCAGTGCACTGAAACAGGCGAACGGCAAGCCCGTAACGTTCCGGGCACTCGACATCGGCGGCGACAAGGTTATCCCCTATCTGCGCGCTGCTCATGAAGAGAATCCGGCACTTGGGTGGCGGGCGATGCGATTGGCACTCGACCGTCCGGGCATTCTGCGCCTCCAATTGCGGGCACTGCTGCGGGCAACGGCCGGAGACGAGTTGCGGCTGATGTTTCCGATGGTTACCGAGATCAGCGAACTTCGTCATGCGCGCACGCTGGTCAACAAGGAGGTTAACCATCTTTCGCGCTTCGGGTATGACCTTCCGCGCAAGGTTCAGATCGGGGCAATGCTGGAAGTTCCGAGCCTGATGTGGCAGCTCGACGAACTCATGGGCGAAGCGGATTTTGTTTCCGTGGGCTCGAACGATCTCTTCCAGTTCACCATGGCATCCGACCGCGGAAACGCTCGGGTGAGCAACCGCTTTGATCCGCTTGGCCGGACATTCCTTCGGATGCTGCGCCAGATCGTCGAGGCCGCTGATGCACGGAAAACGCCATTGACCCTATGCGGGGAGATGGCAGGGCGCAGCCTTCCAGCGATGGCGCTGCTCGGGATCGGCTACCGCAACATATCAATGTCGCCCGCAGCCATTGGGCCGGTCAAGTCGATGCTGCTTGCACTCGACGTCGACAGGCTTGCAGACGTGCTTCTGCCAGCCTTGGAAAGCGACAATGGCAATGATCGCATGCGCGAATTGCTGGTCGATTTCGCCAAGGCCAATGGTATACCGCTTTGATCTTTGCGGGGTGAACGGATGGCAACACTTCCTTTTCAGAAAATGCGCGAACTCGACAACCGGTTCGATGAAATCGAGGCGCGCATGGCGCAGGGGCCGGATGCGGAAACCTATGTCAGGCTGGCGTCCGAGTACGCCGAGCTGGAGCCTGTCGTGACCGCCATTCGCAACCATGGCAGGACGGTGAGCGAGATCTCGGACCTCAAGTCGCTGCTCGATGACAGCGAGACCGAGGACGAGATGCGGGCACTGGCGCAAATCGAACTACCGGAATTGCAAGACCGGCTGGAGAAGCTCGAGCAGGACATGCAGGTCATGCTCTTGCCCAAGGATGCCGCCGATCACAAGAGCGCGATCCTCGAGATCCGTGCCGGGACTGGCGGCTCTGAAGCGGCCTTGTTTGCCGGCGATCTGTTTCGCATGTATGAGCGCTACGCCGCAGCGCGCGGCTGGTCGGTGGATGTCATGAGCGCAAGCGAGGGAGATGTGGGCGGGTACAAGGAGATCATTGCCGCGATCTCCGGGCGCGGTGTTTTCGCCCGGCTCAAGTTTGAATCGGGCGTTCACCGGGTTCAGCGCGTGCCGGAGACCGAATCCGGCGGGCGTATTCATACATCCGCGGCCACCGTGGCGGTCCTTCCCGAGGCCGAGGACATCGATATCGAAATACGCAACGAGGATATAAGAACCGATACGATGCGATCATCCGGTGCCGGCGGTCAGCATGTCAACACCACCGATTCAGCCGTGCGGTTGACTCACATCCCAACCGGCATTGTCGTGACGCAATCGGAAAAGTCGCAACACCAGAACCGTGCCAGAGCAATGCAGATATTGCGGGCACGGCTGTTCGACCTTGAGCGGCAGAAAGCCGAGAGCGAACGTTCTGCCGAACGCAAGAGCCAGGTCGGCTCCGGGGATCGCTCGGAGCGCATCCGCACCTATAATTTCCCGCAGGGGCGCGTCACCGACCACCGCATTAACCTGACGCTCTACAAGCTTGACCGAATGATCGAGGGCGACATTGACGAGGTCGTCGATGCCCTTGTCGCCAATCACCAGGCTGAACTTTTGGCTTCGCTTGGGGACGCGGCGGCACCGTGACGACAACAATCGGCGCTCTTGTCGGCGAACTTGGCAACCGGTTTCGGGCGGCCGGGTTGCCGCAGCCTCAACTGGAAGCGCGCACACTCGTTCTCGGTGTCCTTGATGTCGGCCTCAGCGAATTGTTGATGCGATCGGATTGCGATATTTCGGATGAGGATGTGGCGCGTGTGCGGGCAGCAGGCGACAGGCGGTGCCGGCGCGAACCGGTCCATCGGATTCTTGGTCGCCGGTCATTTTACGACCTTGATCTGGTCCTTTCGCCTGAAACGCTGGAACCGCGTCCTGATACGGAAACGCTGGTTGATGCGGCGCTGCCGATCGTACACGAGGTGACGGCCAGAAAAGGCTATTGCCGTATCGCTGATCTGGGCACGGGAAGCGGCGCGATCTGTCTGGCGCTGCTGTCAAAAGCCGACGAGGCGACTGGCCTCGGAACCGATATCTGCGAAGAGGCACTGGAAACGGCGAAGCGCAACGCGGAACGCAACGGTTTGGCAAGCCGGTTTTCCGTTCGCCGCGGTCGATGGATTGACGCTTTGGATGGTTCATACGACCTGATCGTTTCCAATCCGCCTTACATTCCGACAGCGGAAATTGCGATTCTTGCGCCAGAGGTTCGGGATTTCGATCCTCATGCGGCCTTGGACGGCGGCGATGACGGTCTTGACAGCTTTCGAACCATTTCAGCCGGTGTTGGCCGGCATCTTGCGCCTGACGGTCATATCGCTGTCGAGACCGGTTTTGATCAACAGGACGCTGTTGTCGCGCTGTTCCGTCGAAACGGTTTTGATTGCATAAAGCGTGCCACGGATCTCGGCGGAAATGATCGCGTTGCCGTTTTCGCGCATGCCACGAATCGATGATATCCGTGCAGGGTCTTATGCGCGGCAACAGACGCCGAACTGACATCGGCGAACACTGTTTGGAGGTTTGAAGCGGTTTGTATAAGCGATTGTACAACGCCGACATACACGCAATAATAGTTCTATCAGGGGCTATGGCGGACCGGATGCCCAGCGGGTTAACTTTCCGCGCTTATGAAATCGATTAAATTAAAGAAAGTGCTTGGAATCGTGAGCAAAGCACGCTAGTTTCCGCTCATCGCTGTACATGGTCAAAACACTAGATTCGGTCCTAAAGGATTGATTGCAGTATTGCTTCGGTAATCTCTGATTGGCCATCAGTGACGGAACCTGCCCTTGTATGAACGTGAAGCGAAAGAAGCGCTGGCGCATTACTTAGACGCGCCAAGAGGCATGACAGCCAAGTCCGATTTCAACACTGGCGCAGTTCGAGCAATCCGATAACAGGAAAATTTCAAGTGAGTGACGAATGAGGTCAGGACAGCAGAATAAACGCGGTCGCGGTCGCAACAACAACAGCCGCAAGAACGGCAATCCGCTATCGCGCACTTATGACAGTTCGGGTCCTGACGTAAAAATACGGGGTACGGCGCAACATATTGCCGATAAGTATGGCACCATGGCCCGGGATGCCCTTGGCTCCGGCGATACCGTGATGGCGGAAAACTACCTGCAGCATGCCGAGCATTACAACCGCATCATTGCTTCGGCTCAGGCGCAAATGCAGGAGCGTCACAACCGCGATGAACGCGACGATCGTGACCAGCAACAGCCTGCATCAGACAGAGCCCCGGCGGAGTCTGCCAAGGTTGAACGCGAACCCGTGGAAATCTCCGTGGACGGTTCCGGACCACAGCCGGTGATTTCGGGAACGCCCGCTGAAGTGGCCATCGGCGAAGACAGTGTCGCGGTTCAACCGGCAAGGCGTGAATCGAACCGGCGTCGGTCGTCGACAAAGTCCAGGCGCCAGAGCGCATCCGAAGGCGAGGCGGCCTCCGAAGCAAAAGAGGTGAATGGCAACGGGGCGACGGCCAAGAACGAGGCGAATGAGGAGTCGGAGGCAGCACACTCAAAGTCCGATCGACAAGACAATCCGCCGGAGGTGGCGGCAGCGGCGCCAGATGCCTGAGATCGGTTTGCAACACTGAGCCTGAAACGCCCGCAAGTCCGGGCGTTTTCTGTTTGCGCGCGCGGCGCGTCGGCTCCACTGGCATTCGCTTAGGAAATGCTTGCGGATTCGGTTCAAAAAGAGCCGCACAGACTTGAACGCGCCACCTCATAATCCCCATATGAAAATGACTTGGGTCCGCCTTTGCAGGGGGCCCGTCCCGAAACAGTGTTTTGTGCCGATAACGGGCGGAGCACGATAAGGAGACAGTCTATATGAATATGGAAAAGTACAGCGAGAGGGTGCGGGGATTTCTGCAATCCGCACAGACCTACGCGCTAGCCGAAGGGCATCAGCAATTCACGCCTGAGCATATCCTCAAGGTTCTCCTTGATGATCCGGAAGGCATGGCCGCATCGCTCATCGAGCGGGCAGGCGGCCGCCCGGAAGACGCCCGGCTCGGGGTCGATGCAGCGATTGCCAAATTTCCCAAAGTTTCCGGCGGCAACGGACAGATTTATCTGGCACAGCCGTTGGCGAAAGTGTTTACCACGGCCGAAGAGGCCGCCAAGAAAGCCGGCGACAGTTTCGTAACGGTCGAGCGGCTTTTGCTTGCGCTGACCATCGAAAAGTCTGCTGCAACGGCAAAAATCCTCGAAAAGGCCGGTGTCACCGCAACCAGCCTGAACCAGGCGATCAACGAAATCCGCAAAGGCAGGACAGCCGATTCCGCCAGCGCGGAAGAAAGCTATGATGCGCTGAAGAAATATGCGCGCGACCTGACTGAAGAGGCACGCGAGGGCAAGCTCGATCCGGTGATTGGCCGCGATGACGAGATCCGCCGCACGATCCAGGTGCTTTCACGGCGCACCAAAAACAATCCGGTTCTGATCGGCGAGCCCGGTGTCGGCAAAACAGCCATCGCGGAAGGCCTGGCGCTGCGTATCGTCAACGGCGACGTGCCTGAATCGCTCAAAGACAAGCAATTGCTTGCCCTCGACATGGGCGCATTGATTGCCGGTGCAAAGTACCGGGGCGAATTCGAGGAAAGGCTGAAGGCGGTTTTGTCCGAAGTGCAGGCCGCTGCCGGCAACATTATTTTGTTTATCGACGAAATGCACACGCTGGTCGGCGCCGGCAAAACGGATGGCGCAATGGATGCGTCGAACCTGCTTAAGCCTGCGCTTGCGCGAGGCGAACTGCACTGTGTCGGGGCAACGACGCTGGATGAATACCGCAAACATGTTGAGAAGGACGCGGCGCTTGCGCGGCGGTTCCAGCCGGTTTTCATCGAGGAGCCGACGGTCGAGGATACGGTCTCGATCCTGCGCGGCCTGAAAGAAAAATACGAACAGCATCACAAGGTGCGCATTTCCGACTCTGCACTGGTTTCGGCGTCGACCCTGTCCAACCGCTACATTACCGACCGCTTTTTGCCCGACAAGGCCATCGACCTCGTTGATGAATCGGCGTCTCGTTTGCGCATGCAGGTCGATTCAAAGCCCGAGGAACTGGATGAACTCGACCGGCGCATTGTTCAGCTCAAAATCGAGCGCGAGGCTTTGCGCAAGGAAACCGATACGGCCTCCAAGGACCGGCTGGAGAAACTGGAAGTCGACCTGACTTCGCTCGAAGAAAAAGCCGATGCACTAACCGCAATGTGGCAGTCGGAGAAACAGAAACTCGGTCTTGCTGCCGATCTGAAGAAGCAGCTTGACGATGCGCGCAACGCGCTGGCCATTGCGCAGCGGAACGGCGAGTTCCAACGCGCCGGCGAATTGGCCTATGGCGAAATTCCGGAGCTGGAGCGCAAGCTGACTGAAGCTGAGGAAGGCGGAAGCGACGCCGCGGCGATGGTCGAGGAGACGGTTACGCCTGATCACATCGCTCACATCGTTTCCCGGTGGACGGGCATACCGGTCGACAAAATGCTGGAAGGCGAAAAGGAAAAATTGCTTCGCATGGAAGACGAGCTATCCAAGCGGGTGGTCGGACAAGGCGAAGCGGTGCAGGCGGTTTCAAAAGCCGTCCGCAGGGCGCGCGCCGGGCTGCAGGATCCCAACCGGCCTATCGGTTCGTTCATCTTTCTTGGGCCGACCGGTGTCGGCAAGACCGAGCTGACCAAGGCACTGGCCAATTTCCTGTTCGACGATGAGACCGCGATGATTCGGATGGACATGTCAGAGTATATGGAGAAGCATTCCGTTGCGCGTCTGATCGGCGCGCCCCCGGGCTATGTCGGCTATGATGAAGGCGGCGCCCTGACAGAGGCAGTTCGCAGGCGGCCATACCAGGTGATTCTTTTCGATGAAATCGAAAAAGCCCACCCGGACGTGTTCAACGTTCTCCTGCAGGTGCTTGATGACGGGCGGCTAACCGACGGGCAGGGCCGTACGGTCGATTTCCGAAACACGCTGATCATCATGACCTCAAATCTGGGTGCGGAGTATCTGACCAACCTCGAAGAGGGTCAGGATGTCGATGCCGTGCGCACGCAAGTCATGGATGTGGTCAAGGCGTCGTTCAGGCCAGAGTTCTTGAACCGCGTCGATGAGACCATACTCTTCCATCGTCTGCGCCGGGAAGATATGGGCGCGATCGTCGACATCCAGATGGCACGTCTGACCGCGCTTCTGGCGGAACGCAAGATTACGCTGCAGCTTGGCGAAGACGCGCGGAAATGGCTGGCCGAGAAGGGTTATGACCCGGCTTACGGCGCACGGCCATTGAAACGCGTCATCCAAAAATATGTGCAGGACCCGCTCGCTGAGAAGGTTCTTGCCGGCGATATTGCTGACGGCCAGACCGTAACCATTGCGGCTGGATCGGACCGGCTGATCATCAAGGCCAAGGACAAGGCTGAGAAGCAGGAAGCGGCCTGATCGTCAAGAAGCGCTCAACGCACGGTCCGGCCATACCGGGCCGTGTTGTCTATCGAGCAATAATTCGGGCTTGATGTGCGCTGCGCTAATTTGCTGACGCGACGCGCGTCGGACCATCGTCGCGGGCGAGCAGCTTGTCGATCCTCTCGCGCTCGATCTGGAATGCAGCAAGGATCTCGCCGCTGAGTGTCTTGCCGTCCGGCAGTCTTACACGCATCGGGTCGACCTTGCGGCCGTTGACGATCAGTTCATAATGCAGATGCGGCCCGGTCGAAAGACCGGTCGATCCAACATAACCGATCACCTGGCCCTGCTTCACTTTGGCGCCAGGCGCAATGCCCTTTGCGTAGCGGGTCTGGTGCGAATAGGAACTCACATAGCCGTTGGGGTGACGGATCAGCGTCTGCTTACCATAGCCCCTGTTCCAACCTACTTTCTCGACCACACCATTGCCGGCGGAAATGATGGGCGTACCGCGTGGTGCCGCCCAGTCTACGCCTGTGTGCATGCGGCGCACCTTGATAATCGGATGCCGGCGCATGCCGAAGCCTGACGTGAAGCGCCCGTTCGGTACGGGGTTGCGCAGCAGAAACTGGCGCGCACTGCGGCCCTCTGCGTCGTAATAGTCGACTGCGCCATCCTCGGGATTGCGGAACCGATAAAACCCGAATGCGTTGTTGCCGAAGGTTGCGCTCAGATACAGCAGTTCCGAATCGGAATAGGCCTCACCACTTTCTGTGTCGACCGAGAAAATCGCTTCCATTCTGTCGGTCGGTTTCAGCCGCGCCTGATAGTCGACATTGCTTGCAAGAAGGCGAATGATCTTGTCGGTCATTTCGCTGTTCATACCGTAAGCAAGTGCGGCCTTGTAAATTCCGTCATAAACGCGCGGCAACTCACGCCCTGTCGGAACGGTCACCGGCGTTTCGTCAAACGCGGTTTCTACAGCCGGCGATGGCGGCGGCTCGGATGCCGAAACCAGAATTTCAAAGTCGTTGATGGCGACCGAGCCCAAATGACGTATGCCGGCATAGGCGCTGGCACGTATGATGCGCGTCGTCTCACCGCGCTGTTCGAGGCCAATCCGGAAAACGTCGCCTTCCTTCAATTCGGTGCCGCCTGTCTCACCTGACAGGACTTCCGCGACATATTTTGCTTCACTCTCATTGTAACCGGCGCCGGTCAGCGCATCGAACATCGTCGTCGGCTCGCGGATCGCTATGACGTCCTCGATAAACTCGACCGCTTTGTTCTGGCGCGACAATGACGATGCGACAGAGACGTTCTCGGCAAAAACCCGGGCGTTCAGATTCGTATGGAACTCAAATGGTGACGTGACACCGGCAAAACGCTGCGGATTGACATAATGCAGCATTGCGACCTGAAAGGTTTCATCGGTGAGAATAGAACCGTTGGTGCGCACGATCTCTTCGGCTTCTTCAGCGCTCATCGTTGCGGCATAGGCGAAGGGCGCGTTTGCGACCGGAAAGTCGGTGGTTTTCAGGCTGACGTCCGTTTCGACTTCAGCGCCGGAGATCACGCCGATCGATTCTGGTACCGTTTCGGGTTCTCCGGACGAGAAAATCTTCAGCGGATCGAATTTTGGATACTCGGCCTTGGCGGCGTGGTTGGCGGCAAGCGCCATCTTGATGTGGGCAAAGGGGCGGCTGCGGATCACCGACCTATCGCCTTCCCTGATCATCGTCGAGATCTCGACGATGGACTTGTCGGACGGTTTGGCGGCGATCGTGGTGCTTATCAGTCGATTACGCTTTTCCGCGCCACTTCCGGGCTCAGCGATATCCGCCGCTGCGTAAGCCTCACCCGGTATCGCCAGCTGCTCACGGCCGTCGAGAGCGGCAAACAGTGCGATTCCCATCAGCGCGCTCGACGTCACTCCAGTCAGAAAGGTTCCGGACAGCCAGCGAATCGAGATTTCGCGCCGATCGGGTACTTTACGGCCATCGGCTAGAAGCGGCTCCTGTTCCCCCATCTGTCTGCTGATATCAGTCTGTGATGGCATGTGTCGTCTTTTTGCCCCGCCTTCGCTTCTACAGCGCTCTTGTTCCCCGGCTATTCACCTGCCCTTTCAACAGTAACAAGTCAATTGCGACGGCGAAAATCGAACGCGAATTGTGCAGCTTGGTTACTGAAGGGCGATTTGCCGCTATCCCCCTGAACGACATGCACATTTTCTCAAGACACTGTAACTGTGCCCGAATTAGGGCAAGATTGCCCAAATTCAGAAATATTTCGGCTTTTGAACCGTTGGTTTCGGTGGTTCGCAACGACCCATCCAGCTCCGCTGCGGGCGACCGAAACGGGAGGTCATGAGGCGGACGGGGAGCGGTTTAAAAAAAGTGACATAATTTCGCAAATCCATGTTGACTTGTTTGGATTGTGTTTCGTATAAGTCGCGCTTGCGAGGGCGGTTTACTGCTGGCGGCGGTATCGTTTGCTCTTGTTGATTTTCCTATTTTGGGTCTTTGGTCCTGATGGGTATTTGGATGTCGGTTTT
>JBCCOK010000075.1:0-20425 GCA_039025395.1 Pseudomonadota bacterium | reverse complement strand
TGCCGTTCCACGAAATACGGTGTCATCTGCGAACGAGCCGTCCAAATCTGTGTAGGAAGCGGAGATATCAGCGCCGAGCACAAAATCGTTCTGAAACTGATGCCAATATCCAGCTTGTCCACCGCCAATAAAGCCGTCCAGATCGAGGCTTCTTCCGCTACCGTCATCTCCCCAGAAACTGTCGTTGGTAAATGTCCATTCGGCGTCGTCCCATGCCCAACCCAAATGGCCACCGAGGTAAAATCCCGTCCAGTCGTCAGCTGGCGGTGCTTCAGGTGCTACCGGGACCGGCTCGGCAACAATGAAATCCGCCGCATTTGCATGTCCAGCGAGTAACGCGCCAAATAGTCCAAACGATAAGAGAAGTTTCTTCATTCTGGTCCCCCGATAGAGCTGTTGTTCAGCAAGAAATCTGTTTTGAAGAAAGGGCAGCAACCGCCCGTCGCGCCGCGCCGAGCAGTGTTTCCGGCTCGTGCCGCCTTTTATGGCGACGACGTATCAGGCGCTCATTTCGAACTGTTTCAATTGTAACAATTCGGGCTGCGTCTGATGCAATTGATACAGAACATGCTGATGCCGCGATCAGCGGGCTGACCAGGAACCCGTCCGCCATCGTGAAGACGCCGTGACGTTTCAGTGCGCGGTGCGTGGCGTCGGTTGGAGGTGCGCGAAAATCCGGCCCCTTCATGGCGCTGCATCGAGAGGTTTTGCCGTTGGACGTTTGCCTTTTTGGGAGATGCCGGCGTCGGTATTCAAATTGTTCGTTTTGCAGACATCCCGCAGGCTCAGGCCACTTAACGCGCGGCATAACCCTGTTTCAATCAACCTCATGTCCCGCACCAGTTAGCCAACAGGAACCAAGCTGCAGGCACTATGACAGTCGACGATCACCGATCGCGGAATGCGCTTTTGAGGGCGTCGGGCAGAATGTAATAGGCAATGTATCCGGCCACCCCTGTCAGCAGGTAAGGCCAAAGGCTGATGATGATTATAGTGAGTGTGCCGCGCTGCGACGTCGCCCCGTTTACAAGTTGTTCAGATGTCGCGTCAGAAGACGGGTCCTGCCATCCAAAGGCCAGTGATACGCCGACGATGAGGCAGTACATCGAAGCACAGGCTGAGACGATGACGAAGCTTTTGGCGGTCTGGGTCCACTTGTTTGCCACAAGCCATCCCATCGGCAAGATGGGCAGTATCATCAAGGCAATGCCAATTGCGATTGGCCAAGCTGAAAACATGCCGCGAATGTAGGCACAACCTTCGGCAAAGTGAAGGTCATCGTGACAATCTCAACAAGGACGAGCCGCGTTGCTGCAACCATCGATCGCTGACGTTCGCCGAGACGCCGCCTGGCAAGATGAAGGGTCACGACAATGCATTAAGAGAAAGGCGTATTGAAAGGCAATTCGCGCCGCTCACATAAAAAATATAATCTTTTCAATAATATAATAAAGAAAAATGGTGCCCAGAGGCGGAATCGAACCACCGACACGCGGATTTTCAGTCCGCTGCTCTACCAACTGAGCTATCTGGGCATCTGCCATGAGACGATCGGGCGATGTTGGCTGGCCCCATCAGGCGACGCGGTTTATAGCACGTCCCGCGCCCGTGTCCAGAGCGATTTTGAAAGCAAAAGAGCGGCCGAGAGGCAGGTCTGAAACAGCGCTTCAGTCGCCGTCTTCGCTCGGATTCCGGTTCTCTTCCTCCTCGGTCACGGGGATTGCATAGGAACCGGAAAGCCAGCGATTGAGATCAACATTGCGGCACCGCTCGGAACAGAACGGATAGCTGGCGCGCACCGAGGGCTGCCCGCATTCAGGGCAAGGACGAGTCTTGCGCAGCGGCTCGACATTCCTTGCGCCGGATCCGTTGTCGCTCATGTCTCCTGTCCCGCTTGCAGCCAGCCGGCATAAACATCGTAGCCCTCGCCAACGAGCATGTTGACCGTTTCCTGCACAGGCAGACCGACAACATTGCTGTAGGATCCGATGATCTTTACGACGAAGCTCCCGGCAAGTCCCTGGATTGCATAACCGCCAGCCTTGCCGCGCCACTGGCCGGAGGCGAGATAGCTTTCCACCTCAGTGCGCGACAGGCGCTTGAACCGCACCCGGGTTTCGACCAGCTTCTGCCGGAAGCCGTCATTCGGCGTGACGAGGCAGATGCCGGTGTAGACCCGGTGCGTCCGGCCGGACAGATAGTAGAGCGCATTGGAGGCGTCGGTGATCATCTCGGCCTTGTCGAGGATACGCCGGCCGACCGCGACAACGGTATCGGCAGCCAGAATATAGCGGTTCGGCCAATTGGGGTCGCCCTTCAGCGTCTTTCGCGCCGCTTCGGCTTTCTCGCGGCATAGCCGGCGCGCCAGGGTGCGCGGATGCTCTGCCTTTCGCGGCTGTTCATCCACGTCCGTCGGCAAAAGATGATCCGGCTCAATGCCTGCCTGGTTGAGCAATGCGAGTCTTCGCGGCGACCCGGAGGCCAGTATCAGCTTTGGCGGCAGGATCATGGGCGCGGCGCGGATGCAAGCGTTGTTATTTGAAACGGTAAGTGATGCGGCCCTTGGTCAGATCATAGGGCGTCATCTCGACGAGAACCTTGTCTCCGGCAAGCACGCGGATGCGGTTCTTGCGCATGCGGCCGGCGGTGTGGGCGATGATTTCGTGTTCGTTTTCAAGTTTGACCCGAAACGTCGCGTTGGGCAGCAACTCGGTGACCACACCGGGAAATTCGAGGACTTCTTCCTTAGCCATATAGTCAATGTCATCCTGTGTTGGGTTCGGGTCGGCAAGCCGCCCGCGATTGCGCGGGAACCTACACAATCGCTTTGGGTTTGTGAACCGAATTGCGTTGCCACGACACAATTCGGCGAATGCGTTTGGCGTTTTGCTGTCAAATCCGCGTGACGAGGCCGTGCCGCTCAGGTTGATTTGCCGAAACGCTTCTTGATCATTGTTTCTATATGATCGCGGACACTGCGATAGGCGGCGACGATCTGATCACGCGTCCCGGTGGCAACCGTCGGATCGGGCGTCGGCCAGTAAACGGCCTCGACCGCGCTTGAACGGGTCATCTCGAGGGCCCTGTGATGGGCTTCCGGCGCCAGTGAAATCACCAGATCGAAATAGTCGTCCTCCAGTTCGTCAACCGTCCGCGGCTGGCGACCGCCAAGATCAAGGCCAACCTCTTCGAGCACGACATCGACAAAGGGATCGCGTTCGCCGGGCCGCACGCCGGCCGATGCGAGAAAGGTACCCTGCGGCACATAACGGCGCGCAAGCAGCTCAGCCATGGGTGAGCGGATCGCATTCATGCCGCACAGGAAAAGGATCGAGGTCGGCGTGGTCTGCCGTTCAAGGTTGGGGCCGTCCGGCTCGTCCGCGGGCGCCAAGGTCAGCCACGCCAATGCAGCACGCACACCAGCGTAAACAGGCGCCGCGCCGTGTCGAAATCGACTTTTATCTTGCCGTCGAGCCGGTCCATCAGGGTCTGAGAACCCTCATTGTGAATGCCGCGCCGGCCCATGTCGATGGCTTCGATCTGGCTGGGCGAAGCGGTCCGGATCGCCTCGTAGTAGCTCTCGCAGATCATGAAATAATCCTTGACGATACGGCGAAACGGCGTCAGCGACAGGATATGGGTAGCGACCGGCTGTTCGTTTTCCAGGCTGATGGCAAAGACGAGCTTGGAATCGACCAGCGAGAGGTTCAGCTTGTAAGGTCCGCCCTCGTGCCCGATCGGCTCGAAACTGTTTTCCTCGACGAGGTCGAAGATGGCAACGGCGCGTTCATGTTCGACATCCGGCGTCGAGCGCCCGATGGACTCATCGAGCGTGACTTCCGAAAGCCTGAATGACGTGCAATCTGCCATGAAATGGCGAACTCCCGGGCATTGCTGAGCGTCTTTCGCCAGAAAGCGCTGCCCTTTCCAAAAAGCAACCGCTAGCCGTTCAACCGAATTGCAACAGAGCGGGCATGGGCGTCAAGGCCCTCGGCCTCGGCGAGCGCGATTGCCGCGGGACCGAGCGCGCGCAGCTGTTCGGCATCAAGCCGCAACACGGATGTGCGCTTGACGAAATCAAGCACCGACAATCCGGAGGAAAATCGTGCCGACCGCGCTGTCGGCAGCACATGGTTGGAGCCGCCGACATAATCGCCGATCACCTCGGGCGTGTGGCTGCCGACGAACACCGCCCCGGCATTACGCACCAATGGAAGCAGCGCATCGGGGTCGCCAACGGCAAGTTCCAGATGTTCGGGCGCAAGGCGATTGGCGAGCGGCATCGCTGAAACCATATCGGGAACCTTGATGATGGCGCCGAAATCGCGCCAGCTGGCGGCGGCAATATCGGCCCGTTTCAGAGTGCGGAGCTGCCGCTCGACGGCTGCTTCCACAGCATCAGCGAACCCATCGCTATCCGTGATCAGAATTGATTGCGCCGCGGTGTCGTGTTCGGCCTGGGCGAGCAGGTCGGCAGCAATCCAATCGGGATTGTTTTCCTCATCGGCAATCACCAGCACTTCCGAGGGACCGGCAATCATGTCGATCCCGACCTGGCCGAAAACCTGGCGTTTTGCGGCCGCCACATAGGCATTGCCGGGCCCGACGATCTTTGCCACCGGAGCAATCGAGCCGGTGCCGTAGGCGAGCGCTGCAATGGCCTGTGCGCCGCCGATCCGGTAGACTTCCGAAACGCCTGCAAGCTTGGCAGCGGCAAGCACCAACGGATTGAGCACGCCTTGCGGACAGGGCACCACCATGACGATGCGTTCAACGCCGGCGACCCGCGCCGGAATGGCGTTCATGAGCACCGAGCTCGGGTAGTTGGCCATGCCGCCAGGCACATACAGACCGACGGCCTCAATCGCGGTCCAGCGGGTGCCGAGCCGCACGCCGAGCGGATCTTCGTAGGACTGATCGGCGGGCTTCTGTTTTTCATGGTGCGCGGTTATGCGGTCATGGGCGAGCCGGAGTGCATCCAGCGTCCTGGCATCCACCGCACCGGCCGCGTTCCTTATGTCCGCCTCGCTCACCGCGATGCCTGTCTGTTCCAGATCAAGCTGGTCGAATTGCCGGGTATAGTCGATCAGAGCGGCGTCGCCTCGCGCGCGTACATCGTCGATGATCGCAGCGACGACTTCGCCGACATCCTGCGACGCCTCGCGCTTCAGCTTGAGCAAGGTATCGAAATCCTCGTCAAAGCCGCTGTCAATCTGGTTCAGTCGTCGGACCAATCTGGCCTCCCGGAGCAAGTCAGGCGTGTTGGATAGGCGGCGCGTTCAACCACTCAGACATCGGATAGCGGATGATTCGGACGAAATGCCGTCCGCCATGCGGCGCCCAGATCGCTCAGCTGCGCCTCCACGCATTCAACCTCCAACTCGATGGCCGCGTTGCCTGAAAAAATCAGCTCGATCCGGCCCGCAGGCTGTTCATCGCCGGGTACGAAATTGACCGCCAGAAGCGACAGCACCGTGTCGTCGCGGGCGCGATCGAAACCGCGCGAACGCACGGTGTTGACGCGGTTGAAATGCAGTGCCGCCCGGCGACGCTCAAAGTTGCGTTTGCGGCCGCCCTTCGACTCTTCCCAGGCAAAGCGGTTGCCGACGAGGACAAAACGTTTGTCATTGCCGATATATTCGAGATCGCCGGTCTTGAAAACAGCGTCCTGAACATAGGCGGAGATGATGGACAGGTCTTCCTTGTCCAGCGCGACGAGTTTTAGCAGTTCCATAAGGGCCCCTTGGACGGTCTGCACGGTAAATAGTCTCTCGGGGCGTGCTCTGCAATTGTCTTGTGAGGCGAATGCGGTCAGGAACTGAGCCGCTCGATGGTGGCGCCGCAGCGCGACAGTTTTTCCTCCAGCCGCTCAAAACCGCGGTCGAGATGGTAAACGCGATTGACGGTGGTTTCACCTTCGGCAGCAAGGGCTGCAATCACGAGGGAAACCGACGCGCGCAAATCCGTGGCCATGACCTGTGCGCCCTTGAGGCCGTCGACGCCGGTGACCGTCGCCGTCTGTCCCGACAGGGAAATGTCGGCGCCCAGCCGCGCCAGTTCCTGAACGTGCATGAACCGGTTCTCGAAGATCGTTTCGGTGATTTTCGATGTTCCCTTGGCGCGGGTCATCAATGCCATGAACTGCGCTTGCAGGTCCGTCGGAAAGCCGGGGAACGGGTCGGTCGTCACATCGACGGGCGCAAGCCCAGCGCCGTTGCGCCGGACGCGGACACCGGCATTGGTCGGCGTTACTTCAGCGCCGGCCGAACGCAGCGTGTCGAGGGCTGTTTCCAACAGGCTTGCATTGGTGTCTTCAAGCAGGACATCGCCGCCGGCCATGGCGACGGCCATGGCGTAAGTGCCGGTTTCGATGCGATCCGGCAGCACACGGTGACGGGCGCCCGAGAGCGCGCTGACGCCCTCGATGATGATCGTCGGCGTGCCGGCGCCGGAAATCCGCGCGCCCATGGCATTCAGGCAGTCGGCGAGATTGACCACTTCCGGCTCGCGCGCCGCATTACGGATTTCAACGGTGCCGTTGGCGAGGCTTGCCGCCATCATCATCACATGGGTTGCGCCCACGGATGTCTTCGAAAATTCATAAAAGCCGCCCTGAATGCCTTTCGGGGCGCGGGCCAGCACATAGCCGCCGGAAATGTCGATTTCGACACCAAGCGCTTCAAGGCCCTCGATAAACAAATCCACCGGTCGCGTGCCGATGGCGCAGCCGCCCGGCAGCGATACGGTTGCTTCGCCCATACGGGCCAGCAGCGGGCCGATGACCCAGAAGCTGGCGCGCATCCGCGAAACCAACTTATAGGGCGCGGTGGTATCGACAATCTCGCGGGCGGTAAAATGGATCGTGCGCGCATAGCTGCTGTCCTGGCGCTGCCGCCTGCCGTTGACCGAATAGTCGACGCCATGATTGCCGAGGATGCGGATAAGCTGCTCGACATCGGCGAGATGCGGCACGTTTTCAAGTGTCAGCGTATCGTCGGTGAGCAATGAAGCGATCATCAGCGGCAGGGCAGCGTTCTTGGCGCCCGAGATCGGGATGACACCGTTGAGTGGTTCGCCGCCGACGATTTTGATCCTGTCCATGCACATTTCGGGCCACGGCCCGCCTTCTTTGTTTTTTGCCGACATGCGCCGCTGTCAGATCAGGCGCCAGGCCGGTTTTTCGCCTTTCGCGGCCGGCAGGCCGGATGTTGCATCCATGTCGCCCTGTCGGCGCGCGCGCGTCTGCTGCTTGCGACGCTGCAGATTGGCGCGCAATTCCGCGGCCAGCCTTTCCTTGCGCCGTTCTGCGGGATTTTTTGCCCCTGGCGTGTCGCCCTTTTCTGCCATCACAGGGACATACCGTATTCGCCGCAACGAGGCAAAGGGCATTTGAATGGCTGAAATTGGGCAATTGCGGCAGGGTTAACGGCGGTTGCCGGGGCAATGCGTGAAAAGGCGGTGGGAGCAGCCGGTTTTGGTTCTTGCGCTTGGCAGCACTCTATGGCAATAGGCAGCGCGTTCCGCAAGGCTGCCGTAGCTCAGGGGTAGAGCACTCCCTTGGTAAGGGAGAGGTCGAGAGTTCAAATCTCTCCGGCAGCACCACGAGACCCCACAGAATTTCGCTTCGATCCGGTGGGCAGTGGTCCAGCAAACGGAAGTGGCAGTGGCTCGTTTCGCTGCGTCCTTCAAGCTTAAAATTTCAGGCTTGAAATTTATCAGCAACGGGCGCACGCTCTCCGAACGCTGATTTCCTGGCCAAAAAGACACTCACCCAATCTCGGGTCGTCTGAAGAAGATGCGCAACGAAATCCGAATACGGAATTGCCGACCAACCACGCGGAGAACCAAAAACATGAAACGGACCCTATTGGCAGCATTGGCGGTGCTCTTCGCGGCTCCTGCCGCGGCTGACTCGCTTCCCGGCATGCGCGGCGTGAATCACATTGGCCTGACTGTGCCAGACAAGGCCGAAGCCGTCGCCTTCTTTGAGGACGTGCTTGGCTGTAGCAAAGCCACGAGTTTCGGTCCGTTTCGCGATGACAATGGAACGTTTATTCAGGATCTGCTCAACGTTCATCCGAGGTCTGTCGTCAATGAGATAACGCTCATTCGTTGCGGCAACGGAGCCAACATCGAGCTCTTTGACTATGATGCACCGGATCAGCAAACGGTACTGCCGAAAAACAGCGATATTGGCGGGCATCATATCGCTTTTTACGTCGATGATATCAACGCGGCTGCGGAATACCTGAAGTCTAAAGGGGTAAGAACCCTCCTTGGTCCTCTTCCCGTGGAAGAAGGTCCGGCGGCTGGGCAGTCGATCATCTACTTCTTCGCGCCCTGGGGCCTTCAGTTGGAGGCGATCTCCTACCCAAACGGCATGGCCTATGAGGCAGACGCCGAAACGATTCTCTGGTCAAACACCGACCCCGGGAACTAAGGACGGGTAACGGTTCGGTTGCCCGGAAACCCGGTGCAGCTTCTGGGTGTGTCCGAAGCCCTCCGGCAGCACCGGATATCGCTTGCAAGCACGCCAAAACAGACAGATTTGTCCCCAAACGGGCCTTTCCTGCTAGACTCGCGGCCAAAGGAAAAAGGGGGTCTGCTCAAAAATCTTCTGTCAATCGGAGCAAAATTCTGATGCGCTTAGATACGCTGGAGTCCATTCAGCCGATAAAGCTTCGGAGACGCAGACCAATGGCATTTCTTGCCGCGGTATGGGACATATGGTCGTTGATCTTTGAGATCCTGGGGATCGCGATTTCCCTGGTCCTGCTACGGCCGGAACTGAAACAGCGGCGCAAGCAGATTTCGAACGGCAATCCAAGAAAGACCGGACGGAACCGCGATTCCGATCGTATCGTCTGGCTGTGCCTGCTTTTGCTGGCGGTCAGTGCGTTTGCGCTGATCAGGCGCTTCTGGTAGCGCGCTTCATCGCCGCCATGGCGGACCTGCCCTGCCCACCGCCCAAAAAGCGCTTGCGCCGTGATGCCGGACGCTGCACCCTAGCGGCCGGTCGCATCGGACCAGACAATTCCGCAACGATACGGAGTGAAAAATGGCAAACATCCTGTTCATCGCCCGGACGCTTTTTGCCGCGTGCTTTGTTTTCTCAGCCGCCGCATTCGCCCATGCACAATCGACCGTATCGCCGGAAACCGAGGCCGAACTTGCCGCCGCGCAGACCGAGCTCGACAAGGCCTTCGCGGCCGCGGACACCGCAAAGATCAGGGCGATGATGATGCCGGATCATGTTGCCGTCCTGCCTTACCTGCCGATCGAGGCCGATATCGATGACGAGATCGCCAGCCTTTCCGCCGTCACCTATGCCTTCACCGGACAGGAAAACAGGCAGATGTTCACCCTTTCGGACAATGTGGTTCTGATCACGCAAGAGAAATTCTACGACGGAACCTTCGACGGCAAGCCCATGCCCGCCAGGGTTCTCGTCGCGGCGATCTGGATCAAGAGTGACGGAAAATGGCTGCAACGATACTATCAGGAAACGGACGCTACCGGACCCAGTGCCGACTGAAGCACATTCAGGCCGCGGAATTCTCTACATAACCCTAATATTTGGTGGTTATTTGCTGTAGCGCGGCAGATTAACAAGAAAGACTACAGCAACAAATCCATTGCTGTCGCCAGCGACCTCTCTATTATGCAAGTGTCCAGTCATACTGACGCGGGCGTAGCCTCTTCTTGGTTCAACAACGGAGATCGAGATTAAAACTCTCAGCATGGCCGCCCTGACGGCGATATCCATATCATTTGCAGCGCCTGCGGCATTGGCACAGGACATGGTTTCCAGTTCCGCCGACTTTGCATCTTTTACAACCGCCTTTTGCGGCGCCGACCGATCCGCCGCGCATATCTTCGTTGTGCCGTTGGCAGCACTGGAGGACAACAGCACGGTTTCATGCGATTTCGGGACAGCAAACATCCGCGTAAGCGAGCCTGAAAGCGATCCCGGGCACTATGTCATGAATATCGATCCGCCAGAGGGCGTGGAAGACGGTCTCGACTGTGACGGCAAGGCCGACAAGGGGATGAGCCAAGTGGCACTCAACTGCCTGCCCGCCAACATGGAATCGGCCGACCACACTAAGACCTGAGCGCATCTGAGGCGAAATCCTTTCGCATCTGGCGCTCGACTAGAGCAAGGCGGGGAGCGGTCAGTCTCGCAGATAGTTTTCGAGCGCAGCGGTCGCGCCCTTTTGCCAAACCAGTTGCAGCGTATCTGCGAAGGCAGACCGGAATCCCGAATGATGCGCCAGCGGGCCGAAGACCTGGTCCATTTCCAGAAAGGCGGCTGGCTCTTTTCTTGCCCGCTTTGCCTTTTGGCGAAGCAGGCCGGCATTCTCATCGTCGAGGATGATCGGATTGCCCGCCTCATCGGTGCCCGTGCAGTAGCGGCACCAAAGCGCGACCTCCAGAACCAGCCCTTCGACCGGCAGGCCTTTTGCCAGGCGCTCGGAAATCGATGGAAGGATGAATTTCGGCTGGCGATTGGATCCATCAAGGCACAGGCGGGCGATGGTGTCGCGCACTGCCGAATTGGAAAAACGCTCAGCCGCGCGCTCGTAGTAGGCAAACGGGTCGATGTTTTCAGACGCCGGAATGACGGGGATAATTTCCTCGTGCACGAGCCGGTCCAGATAGCCACGAACAAGCGGGTTTGCCATTGCTTCATGGGCGAACTCGATGCCGAGCAGAGCGGCGGGATAGGCGATCGCCGCATGGCCGCCGTTGAGAATGCGCAGCTTTACAAGCTCATAGGGAGCGACATCGTCGACAAACTGCACCCCGGCGTTTTCCAAGGCAGGGCGGCCAGCGGGAAAGTTATCCTCGAGAACCCATTGGCGGAACGGCTCGCAGACCACCGGCGCCGCATCGTCAAGATCAAATTTCGAGCGCACCAGATCGCGCTCGCGCTCCGAAGTTGCCGGTGTAATGCAATCGACCATCCCGTTCGGAAAGGCAACGTTTTCCTTCATCCAACGCGCCAGTTCCGGATCCATTTCGCGGCCAAGGCCGATGACGGCATTTCGTGTTGCATGACCGTTTTCCGGCAGATTGTCACAGGACATGACCGTGAAGGGCGCGTGCCCCAATTCGCGGCGGCGGCGCAGCCCTGCAATCAGAATTCCGAAGACCGTCCGGGGCGCCGAAGGCGTTTCGATATCGGCGACGATATCGGGGTGGCCGACGTCGAACCCGCCGGTCTGCGGATCCACGAAATACCCCCCTTCCGTGATGGTCAGCGAAACGATCCTGATTTCGGGCCGTGTCAACGTGGCGATGATCGATGCCGGATCGACGTCGATATAGTCAATCATCGCACCGCAAACCATTGCGCTCAGGCCGGATGGGTCAAGTTCGACAATGGTCGTCAGCCAATCCTGCGCCTTGAGGGTTTCGCGCATGGCAGCATCCTGGGGTTTGACGCCCGACCCGATGATCGCCCAGTCGAGATCGAGACCCATGTTGAACAGGCGGTCGAGATAGAATGCCTGGTGGGCGCGATGGAAGTTACCAACGCCAATATGCAGGATGCCGGGTTTCAGCGACTGGGGCTCATAGGCGGGCACGGACACGTTTTTCGGCGGTTCCGCGAGAAGATGACGGTCAAGCTTTTTCACCATCAGTACGTCCAGCTTCCGCCGTCGATACTGAGCGTGCGGCCAATGACACTGCCCGCCCCTGCAAGAGCGGCCTTTAGGATCCGCGCGGTTTTGCCAAAAAGCCGCATCATCCCATTCTCAGTCCCTGAGCATCGAAGCGATGAATGCGCTCGGGATCAGGCGTGAGATAGATGTCGTCTCCGTGGTGGAGGTCAACTTCGCCGCCTGCACGAACGGTGATGGGCTCGGGCCAGTTTTTGACATGAACATGGAAGAACGTATCGGAACCAAGATGTTCCGAAACCCCGACCTTGCCCGCCCAGTTACCCTGTGTTGCGGACGCCTCGATATGTTCCGGCCGGACGCCGATGGCTTGGGCGTTGAACTTGGCTGCCTCGTCCCCTTCAAGGAAGTTCATCCTGGGCGAACCGATGAAACCGGCCACAAACCTGTTTCGAGGTGCACGGTAGAGCTCAAGCGGCGATCCGACCTGTTCTATAACGCCGGATTGGAGAACAACGATCTTGTCTGCCATTGTCATGGCTTCGACCTGGTCGTGAGTGACATAGATCATGGTCGTGCTCAGGCGCTCGTGAAGCTCCGATATCTCCAGCCGCATGCCGACCCGCAAAGCCGCGTCGAGATTGGACAGTGGCTCGTCAAACAGGAATGCCGCCGGTTCGCGCACGATGGCACGGCCGATGGCCACGCGCTGCCGCTGACCACCCGATAGTTGACCGGGACGGCGGTCGAGATAGTCGGTCAGGTTGAGAACCTCGGCTGCCTGTTCGACACGGCGATTCTGTTCGGCCTGGTCAAGCTTGGCCATGCGGAGCGGGAAGGCGATGTTCTTGCGCACGCTCATATGGGGATAGAGCGCATAGGATTGGAACACCATGGCAAGGCCGCGTTTTGCCGGTGGAACGGCGGTTGCATCGCTTCCGTCGATCAGGATGGTCCCATCGGTGACGTCTTCCAGACCGGCAATCAAGCGCAACAACGTCGACTTTCCACAGCCGGAGGGGCCAACGAAGACGACAAACTCGCCATCGTTGATTTCAAGATCGAGAGGCGGGATTACCAGCGTTTCGCCGAAAGCTTTCTTGACCTTTTCAAGTACAATACGTCCCATGACGGTCTCCCTATTTCACCGCGCCGAATGTCAGGCCACGCACAAGTTGCTTCTGGCTGAACCAGCCGAGGATCAGGATCGGTGCAATAGCCATGGTCGATGCGGCGCTGAGCTTGGCGTAAAACAGGCCCTCGGGGCTTGAGTAGCTGGCGATGAAGGCTGTCAGGGGCGCAGCATCGACCGCTGTCAGATTGAGCGTCCAGAAGGCTTCATTCCATGCAAGGATTATGTTGAGCAGAATTGTCGAGGCGATGCCGGGAACCGCCATTGGCGTCAGCACATAGAGAATTTCCTCGCGCAGGGACGCTCCGTCCATACGGGCGGCTTCCAGTATTTCTGCGGGAATCTCCTTAAAGTATGTGTAGAGCATCCAGACGATGATCGGCAGATTGATGAGCATCAGGACGATGGTCAGCCCGATCCGTGTGTCCAGCAGGCCTAACTGAATAAAGAGCAGGTAAATCGGATAAAGAACGCCAACCGCCGGCAGCATTTTTGTCGACAGCATCCAGAGCAGGATATCCTTGGTCCGCCTGGACGGCACGAAAGCCATCGACCAGGCAGCGGGTACGGCTATGATGATGCCCAAAAGCGTTGAGCCGCCGGCAATAATAATCGAGTTCCACAAGAAGCGGAGGTAGTCCGAACGCTCCTGCACGACGGCATAGTTTTCAAGAGTCCAGTCAAAGAACAGGAAGATCGGCGGGTCGTTGATCGCCTGGGCTTCCGTCTTGAAGCTGGTCAGCACCGTCCAGAGGATCGGAAAGAATATCAACAGACCCACCAGCCAGGCTACGGCGGTATTTAGTGCCTTGCGATTGTTGGTGACAGCACGGGCCATGGTCTATCTCCTCACGCGTCCAGGTTCTTGCCGACAATGCGCATCAGGAAGAGCGCGACGATGTTGGCGAGGATGATGGCGTAAACGCCACCGGCCGAGCCCAGGCCGACATTCTGGCTTTCCAGCACCCGCTGGAAAATCAGGTAGGTCAGCGTCTTGGTGCCGAACGCACCGCCCGTCGTGACGAAGATCTCCGCGAAAATCGACAGCAGAAAAATCGTCTGGATCAGGATGACGATGGTGATGGCGCGGCTCAGATGCGGGAGGATAATGAACCAGAAGCGGCTCAGCACCGGCGCGCCGTCCATCTCCGCAGCTTCGAGCTGTTCGCTGTCTAGAGACTGGATGGCGGTCAAAAGGATCAGCGTCGCAAAGGGCAGCCATTGCCAGCTTACAATCATGATCAGTGAAGGCAGTGCCGCCTGACTTAGCCATTCGACGGGCGTGGCCCCGAATGCCGACCATAGATACGCCAGCAGCCCGTTGTTGGGATCCATGAACATGTTCTTCCAGACCAGCGCAGAAACGGTTGGCATGACAAAGAATGGCGCGATGACGAGAATGCGGACTATGCCCTGACCCCACATCGGCTGATCAAGCAACATGGCCAGCAAGACACCAAGCACAACGGTCACGATCAAAACGCCACCGACGATAATCAGGGTTGCCTGGATGCTGGGCCAAAAGGAGCTGGAACCGACGAAACGCACATAGTTGGCAAACCCCACCCATTCCAGACCGTTGGCCAGTGAGTCACCTCTGAGCGGAAGATACCGCTTGAACGAAAAGAAAAGTGTCATGCAAAGCGGAACCAACATCCAGACCAGAAGCACGAACACGGCGGGTGCCATCATGAAGCGGGCTGCGGACCGGGAATGCTGAGTAGCCATGACAAACCTCCTCTGTCGGCGTACCGTGTCGCCAAGTCAGACGATCATGAAAAAAGTAAAGTATTGTAGCGTGTTGTGGGCCGGAGGGCAGAAAATGCCTGCGTCGCCCTCCAGCTGTGCCTCAGGAGGAGAGGCTTAACGGTAGCCCGCGGCTTCCATAGCGTCGTTGGTCAGAGCCTGCGCCTTTGCCAACGCTTCTTCCACGGATTGCTGGCCAGCATAGGCCGCCGAGAACTCCTGGCTGACTTCAGTGCCAATTCCTGCAAATTCCGGGATCGCGACAAACTGGATACCGACATAGGGTACCGGCTTGACTGTCGGGTTGTTCGGATCCGCGGCCAGGATGGATTCGAGCGTCATCTTGGCGAACGGAATGTCGATATAGTTCGGATTCTCATAGAGCGATGTGCGAGCACCGGGAGGAACGTTGGCCCAGCCTTCTTTCGACGCAACAAGCTCGATGTAGTCGTTCGAGGTTGCCCATTCGATGAACTCTTTGGCGGCATCGGCTTTCTGCGTGCCCGCAGGAATGGCCAACGCCCAGGCCCAAAGCCAGTTCGACTTCTTGTCTACGCCTTCACTGTTCGGAGCCAGAGTAAAACCGACCTTGTCGGCCACCGTCGAATCGTTCGGGTTGGTCACGAAGGACGCAGCAACGGTTGCGTCGATCCACATGCCGCACCGGCCCTGCTGGAACAGCGACAGGTTTTCGTTGAAGCCGTTGGTGGCGTAGCCCGCCGGTCCGGATTCGTTCATCATGTCGACGAAGAAATTGACCGCTTCCGCCCATTCCGGCTGGTCGAACTGCGCGTTCCAGTTTTCGTCGAACCAGCGGGCGCCAAAAGAGTTTCCCATCACCGTGATAAAGGCGCCGCCTTCACCCCAGCCTGCCTTGCCACGCAGGCAGATACCGTTGATATCGTTGTCGCGATCCGTCATCGCGGCAGCGGCCTGGCGGATAAACTGCCATGTCGGGGCGTCTGGCATATCGAGGCCCGCTTTCTCCATCAGATCGGTGCGGTACATCACCATGGAACTTTCGCCGTAGAACGGCGCGGCATAAAGCGTACCATCATGGCTCAACCCAGCGCGCATGGCTGGCAGCAGATCATCGACATTGTAGTCGGCGCTCAAATCGTCCAACGCAACGAGCCAGCCGTTCTTTCCCCATATTGGCGTTTCGTACATGCCAATCGTCATGAGGTCGAAGGCACCGCCCTTTGTGGTGATGTCCGTTGTGACACGCTGGCGCAGTACGTTTTCTTCCAGTGTGACCCACTCGACTTCATGGCCGGTCTTTGCGGTGAAATCGTCGGTCAGACCCTGCATGCGGATCATGTCACCGTTGTTTACGGTGGCGATGGTTAGCGTGTCTGCAAATGCGGTCGACGCAATCAGAGACAATGCTGCCGCGCCCAACAGCGTGCGAGCTGTGTATTCCATGGAACTCCTCCCAGAATTCATTGAGCAATTGCTTGTACAATGGGCAAATACTCACCAAATCACAGGCATGAGTCAACCCCGATCGGTGGACAAAGCGACGAGGCCAGTGTTCACGAGATGACAATTATTCAACAGCTTCAATGCTTTAATAAGCAATATGACTTGCGCATTATTTGAGCAGTTGTTCCGCTGTGGCTTCGTTGGTGATAAGACCGTTGATCAAACGCCCCTTCATCGCTGCCCTCATGGCCTGCACCTTGGCGCGTCCTGCGGCAATTCCGCACCTTAAATGTGCCGGATCCTGGTGAAGCGGTGCACCGGTCACACGCTCATTTGTCAGTCCCTGTAGGAGGTCGCCCTTTTCGTCAAAAACCCAGCTGGTAATCTCGCCGACAGCTCCGGCCGCCGTTAGTGCCCTCATCTCGTCATGGGTAATAAATCCATCGACCAGCATGGGTGCTGCCTCGCCGATTTCGCCAATACCAACAAAGGTGACATCGGCCTTGGTTGCGATGTCGAGGATGTTTCGCACCGGCTCCTGCCGCTGGAACAGTTCGCGTTCCTGTGCGGTGCGAGCCAGAGGCGGCAGTGGCATCGGAAAATGGCGGCATTTGACGCGTTCGGCAAAGCGAATGATCACATTGTAGGCGGTCGCCGAGCCATCCAACATCATGTTGCCAAGCAGTGAGATCGCCGTGTGGTGGGGACACTCCATCGGACGCAGTTGTTCAACGCACGCACGCAGCGCGCGACCCGTACCAAACGCCATCACCTGTGGCTGCTCCGATCTGAGGTATTTCTCCATTTCCGTTGCGCCGGCCTGGGCAATTCCGGCAATCGAGAACGGTGCTGCCGGATCGCTGGGAACGATTTCGCACATGCGCAGGCCAAAAACCTCCCGGAGTGACCCGGAAAGCTCCATGCAGCGGGCAATCGGATGATCGAGACGGAACTTGATCAGTTGTTCGCTGACTGCAAGGGAAACGAGCCGTTGGGCGGACTGCCGCGAAACGCCAAGCTTGCGCGCAATCTCATCCTGGGTGTCGCCAACCACGTAATACAGCCAGCCCGCGCGGGCTGCATCATCAAGACGGCTCGGGTCATTGTCGGTTTTACCGGCCACGCTGGCGCCTCAGAGTTTGCCGCCAAACCAATCCGGGCGCCAAGTCGCAAAAACGGTCCCATGAATCGAAAACACCGTCGGCGCCCGAAGGCCGTTCCATGCTTTGTTGTGTGTCTTTGAAATGGCTTCCGCCGACATATTGCAGGACTCGCATCCCTGCGGAACGGGCGGCTTCGATTCCGGGCAGGCTGTCCTCGATCACCAGGCACCGGTGCGGGGCGCATCCCTCCGTTTCGGCGACATGCAGAAACAGGTCAGGCGCGGGTTTGCCGCGCGCGACCTGTGAAGCGGTGTAGGTGTTACCTTCGAAAAACCGGTCGAGCCCGACAATCTTCAGGGATCGCTTTACCCGCTCGGGACTGCTGCTGGTTGCCACGCAAAAGGGTGTCTGAAGCGTCTCCAGCACATCCAATATCCCCGCTGACGGCTGCAGTTCCTTTTCAAAGCAAAGGAGCAACATCCTTCGGTAGTCACTCTCGAAGGTAGCCGGCAGATCGAGATCAAAGCTGGTTCTGATCGATGCGGCTACCGTTGGGAAGCTACGACCCAGAAAATGCCGCTGCACATGTTGGAGATCGACGGTCAGGCCATAATGTGCCAGCAACTCCATGAGTATGGTCGCGCTGATAATTTCACTGTCGATCAGAACACCGTCGCAATCGAAAATCACCAAACCCGGAGATTGTTGATCGGAGTTCATGACAGGAATTCCGCAGTGTTCTTGTAGAAAAGTTCGACCCATCATTAGCGCTTGCGTGGGAAATTGCCAATTGCGGGGGCAAATATTCAGCTTTCGAGGCCCGCGCATCGTTTCACGGTTTGTTATCGATCAGTAATGGTCAATTCCACTTGCGCCATGCGGCGATGTACAAACAAACGCTGTTGTAGTATTTCAGCGCGTCGGACCATCTAGGTCCGGATAATTTGGGTTTCAACGTGTATTTTCAGAGGTAAGTTTATGTCGCAAACGAAGGTTGTTGTTTGTGGTGCCGGAGGATTCATTGGATCTCATCTTGTGCGTCGCCTGAAACAGGAGGGTCATTGGGTCCGGGGCGTAGACATTAAGTACCCGGAGTTCAGCGAAACATCGGCTGATGATTTCAAAATCGCGGATCTTAGCCGTCAGGATGCCTGTGCCGACGTCTTTGACCAGGATTTTGGTATGATCTACCAGCTTGCCGCGGATATGGGCGGCGCCGGTTACATCTTCACCGGCGACAATGACGCCAATGTCATGCACAATTCCATTCTCATCAATTTGAACGTTCTGGAATATGCGAGCAGAAGCGGCACGAAGCAGATCTTCTATTCGTCATCTGCCTGCGTCTATCCGGAACACAACCAGCTTGATCCGGACAAGCCTGTAACCAACGAGGAAAGTGCCTATCCAGCCGATCCCGACAGCGAATATGGATGGGAGAAGCTGTTCAGCGAGCGACTCTATTTCGCCTTCAACCGCAATGCGGACATGAACAATTCCGTAGCGCGCTATCACAATATTTTCGGCCCCGAGGGAACCTGGCAGGGCGGCCGAGAAAAAGCGCCGGCTGCCCTCTGCCGCAAGGTTGCGGAGGCACAGGACGGCGGATCGATCGAAATCTGGGGCGACGGCAAACAGACAAGATCTTTTCTTTACGTTGACGAGTGTGTCGAGGGCTCGCTGCGGCTGATGGACTCTGATTTTCAGGGACCGGTCAATATCGGTTCGGAGGAAATGGTGTCCATAAACCAACTTGCGTTGCTGATTGCGGAGATCGCCGGCAAGACGATTACGCTCAATCACATACCGGGCCCGCTTGGCGTGCGTGGACGCAATTCTGACAATCGACTGATCAAGGAAAAACTGGACTGGGAACCATCATACGGGCTCGCCAAGGGCATCGAAGCAACCTACCGATGGGTTCACGATCAGGTTCACGCAAGCTAGCCGCGCGAGACAAGGATCTCCATGGAGCCGCGCTCGACAGAAACGGCGTCGGAGGCTTACGTACAACGGCGTATCGGGGTCGTTGATCCAGCACGCCAGCAAGTCGGCGGACACCATCTGACAAGCCTTGAACTGTTGGAGAAAGCTCTCCGGCCGGAGGTGCCTGCCTTCCATGTCAATCGTGCATCATCTCCCGACATCGCTCAGGTTCTTTCGGATGTCCGCTTTTCGTTCTCGACAGATCCGGAGCGGCCAACACCCCAACGCAGGAAACGCAAATCCAAACCGCGACGCTGGCAGTTGTGGCAACTGATGCGACGGGCGCGGGGTTATCCTCCCGATATTCTCGATGGCAATTGCTATCGGGAAGACTTGCTTGAAATCATCTCCGGCTATGACAGCGCAGATCATCTGATTTTTCCAACGACAAAAGCCGATACCCTGGCGTCCCTCATATCCGTCATAAGGCATATCGGAACGGAGAATATTCCGCATTTGCATCTGCGTTTTCTCGAATATGCACCGAAGCCCGACCGCGACCTCGCGCGCGGCAGCTTCGAACAGCTGTCTGGATTGGCGGCAAGCTGTCCGCAGATCCATCTCTACACCGAAACGGAAACGCTGCGCCGTTACCTTATGAGCCGCTTCGGTTTCAGAGAAATCGGAAAGTCTATTTTGCAACCGACCAAGGCCGATCCGAACCTTCGGCGAAGCTACGCCGTGGAAAATGGCACCATAAGCGTTGGCTATGTCGGCGGCGGCCTGCGCAAGGACAAGGGGTATCAGAGATTGCCGGCAATCTTCGGCGCTGCCTTGCAAAAGCTCAAAAGCGCGGCGCTCGCCGAGCGAACACGGTTTGTGGTGCAGATCTCGAATGACCGGCGGGGCCGGAATCTGAAGCAGAGATTGCTAGCGATCCCCGGACTTGAGCCAACGCAATTGAAAATTGTCAGCGGTGACCTGAATCTCGCCGATTTTTCTGCATTGCTGGCAAGTTGCGACATGCTCGTGTTTCCGTATTCCGATGAAAAGAAAGCGCAGATGATCAGTTCCGGGATTCTCATCGACGCAGTCATCAACGCCGTGCCGGTCATTTGTTCGCCGATCGAAACGCTGACAGAATTTGTCGGCGACGACACCGGTGCGATTGCCGATAGCGATGAAGAATTCGCAAACGCGATTGTGCGAATGGCCACGGATCTGGAAATCTACAAGAAAGGTGCAGCGCGATACGCCGAGAGTTTCCGCGACAGCATGAGCGGGAACGATCTCATCAAGTCCGTCATTGGTACCATTGATTCGGACCGGCATATTGCCGGCCGGCAGCGTTGAAACAACAGGCAATCTGAGATGCGGAGCCAAAGAAAGGTACCCGGTAATTTCAGCGAGACCGGCCCAACCTCTTTTTCACTGACCGTTTCAACTTGTTGAACATGTGGATCGGC
>JBCCOK010000074.1:0-21249 GCA_039025395.1 Pseudomonadota bacterium | reverse complement strand
ATTGCCGATCAGGCACGGACCATTCGCATTCCGGTGCATATGATTGAAACGATCAACAAGATTGTGCGTACGTCGCGGCAAATGCTGCACGAAATCGGCCGCGAGCCGACACCTGAGGAACTCTCCGAGAAACTTGCCATGCCGCTGGAAAAGGTGCGCAAGGTGCTGAAGATCGCCAAGGAGCCGATCAGCCTCGAGACGCCGGTGGGTGACGAAGAAGACTCGCATCTCGGCGACTTTATCGAGGACAAGAACGCGATCCTGCCGATCGATGCGGCAATCCAGGCCAATCTGCGGGAAACGACGACGCGTGTTCTTGCATCGCTGACCCCGCGCGAAGAGCGCGTGCTGCGCATGCGCTTTGGCATAGGTATGAACACCGACCACACTCTGGAAGAAGTCGGCCAACAGTTTTCCGTGACGCGCGAACGTATCCGCCAAATCGAGGCAAAGGCGCTGCGCAAGCTCAAACATCCGAGCCGCTCGCGCAAACTGCGCAGTTTCCTTGACAGCTAACGGTTCGAAGGGCGGCGCAACAGCCGCCCTTTTCTTTCGCCCCGATGCAAACCGAAATCATCATCAAGACGCAGGGCCAAGGCCTCTACGAGTTTACGGGTGACGCCGCCCGGTTTGTATCGCGTTGCGGCGTGGATTCGGGATTGCTGACGGTCTTCGTCCGCCACACCTCTTGCTCCTTGTTGATCCAGGAAAACGCCGATCCCGACGTCCAGCGGGATCTTCAGGGGTTTTTCGACCGCACGGTTCCTGAAGGCATGACATGGCTGCGCCATACCAGCGAGGGCGCTGACGACATGCCGGCCCACATCAAGGCAGCAATGACACAGGTCAGCCTGTCGATCCCGATCAAGGATAGGGCCATGCTTTTGGGCACCTGGCAGGGTATTTTCCTGTTTGAACACCGCCACCATCCGCATAGCCGCCAAATCGTCCTGCATCTGTCGCCATGACGTTGCCGGTCTTCTACAGCTTCCGCCGTTGCCCCTATGCGATGCGCGCCCGGCTTGCGTTGCTTTCCAGCGCTTCATCAGTCGAACTGCGCGAGGTGCTCCTGCGCGACAAGACGCGCGAGTTTCTCGCTGCCTCGCCATCGGCAACGGTGCCGACCCTCGTCCTTGCAGATGGCCGGGTGATCGATGAAAGCCTCGATATCATGGTGTGGGCGCTGCAGAAAAATGATCCGGAAGGCTGGCTCGTACCCGAGGCCGGCTCGCTCAAAGATATGCTGTCGCTGATTGCGCATATGGACGGATCGTTCAAAACGCATCTCGATCGCTACAAATATGCAACGCGTTACGAGAATTGCGATCCGATGGCCGAGCGCAGTGCAGCGGCGGGGATCCTGCTTGACCTGGAGGATCGGCTGGCGCGCGCCGGGTATCTGTATGGCAGCAGGGCCAGTCTCGCCGACATGGCCGTTCTGCCTTTCATCCGGCAGTTCGCCAATGCGGACCGCGCATGGTTCGACGCTCAAGACTGGCCAATACTGAAACGCTGGCTGGAAAGCTTTGTAACATCGGCCCGATTCGCTGCAATCATGGAGAAATACAAGCGATGGCAGGCGGGCGATCCCGTGATGGTTTTCGGAAATGGAATGGAACCCGAGGCTCGCGTTAAAGCTTAAACTCAATTCATGCTTTTTGACCAGTATTGTTGGCCTTGGCCGATACTCCAATCCGTGTGTTGAGGATGACCAATGACGCAGGCACCGACAGAAACACTCATCCGCGCATTTTTCGATGCCCTGAACGCGCGCGATAGCGAGGCCGTTCTTGAACTGGTGGCCGAAGACGTGGTTCACGATACGGGCGAGGGCGGCCGCGAGATCGGCCGCGAGCGGTTGCGTTGGTTCCTGGCAAAGCGGGCCAAACATTTTGCCGAACATTTTGCCGACATTGCGGTCATGACATCGCAGGACTCCCATCGGGCAGCAGCCGAATACACGCTGCGTGGCAGCTATTTGAAGACAGTCGAAGGATTGCCACCGGCGCGTGGTCAGTCATTCAGCCTCTCTGCCGGTACCTTTTTCGATATCGATGACGGGCTGATTTCCCGCGTCTCGACCTGTTACGATCTGAAGGTCCTTTCCAGGCAGTTGGAAGCACATGGCGGTTGATTGGTGCTTACCTTGAGGCCGTGTTCGGCGGCTCTTTCTCATTGCATGCTTTTTGACGGATATTGTGCCTGATTGGATCAACGGCCGTTTATGGCCGACGCGCCGCAAATCCCGCCGCGGCCACCTAGCACGATAATTCTTCGGTTCCGAAGAACTTTTTTCTCTCCATAAACTTCTGAAATTGTTCACGTTTCAAAAAAATACCGCCGCATGAACCGAACATGAATGCGGGGTTCCGGCGGCGTTCAGCCGAACATGACTAGTTTTTCATTATCGCATCGAAAGCGATTGAAAACCCAGAGCATGGAGAGGACAGATGTTCGCAAAAATCCTGAAAGCATCCACACTCGCGGCTTTGATCGCCGTTGGTGCCACCGCCGCAACCACCAGCCAGGCTTCAGCCGGCAACGTTCAGTTCGGCATCACATTCGGAGCGCCCGGCTATGGTCCCTATTGGGGTGCCGGTCCTTACTGGGGCAAACCGCGCGGTTTCTGCAAGTCCGGCCGTGCCGTCAACAAAGCCCGCCATTTCGGCGTCCGCAAGGCGCGTGTCGTGGGCCGCAACCCCAACCGGGTCGTCGTGCGCGGCTGGCGCAAGGGCTACAAGACCCGCGTCGTGTTCGCCAACACGCGCAACTGCCCGATCATCAGGTTCCGCTGATTGGAACAACCACCCACACAAATCAGCGGATCAACCCCGGTACCGGCAAGCCCCTGCAGCCGGTGCCGGGGTCTTCTTTTCTATTGATCGATCTCGAATGTCACATTGACGCTGACGCGATAGGAATTCTCGCCGGTCGCAACCGGCACGGAGGCATCGGCAGCCTGTCTCGACATGACGGCTGCTTCTGCAATCGGCATCGGACGCGGTGCCCTGTGCTGCTCGTTGATTTCCGCGATTCTGCCAAGGGAAACGCCGGCGGCTTCTGCCAGCGTTGATGCCTTGGCCATGGCGTCCTCTACTGCCGCGGTGCGTGCTTGCGAAACGGCTGTTGACGGATCGTCATTGGTAAACAGGATCTGTCCGCCCTGGTTGACGCCGAGGTTGACCGACTTATCGAGGATGGGGCCGAGCTTGTCGATTTCGCGGATGCGCACCGTCAGCGTGTTGGACACGCGATAACCGGTGATGACCGGCTGGGCGGGCTGGTTGTCATCCTGTCTCGGGTAAAAATACTGCGGGGCAATCGAAAATCCCGATGTTTGCAGATCGCGCTCCTCGATGTCATCGGCGCGCAGTGAAGCCAGCACTTCAGCCATGGCTGAATTGTTTGCATCGAGTGCTGCGCGCGCGGTTTCCTCCTGGCGCATGACGGTCAGCGTCAGAACGGCCATGTCCGGCGCGAGATAGGCTGAGCCTTCGCCGGTCACGGAAACAATGCCGGGCTTCTGCGCATCGTCGGCAAAGGCGGAGGCGGGCAAGAGCGCCAGGGCGAAAGCAAAGACAAGATTAAGGCGAGTGATCATGGGCAACCCCGAAATTTCATGTGTGGCGAAGCTTATTATGAAGCCATTACGGCAATGTCTTGTCGCAGCGGGCGAATTGGTTTAATCGGGTTCGTCTCGCGGTGGCGATCGCTTCAGCGCGGCAGACGGCGGTTGGAGAACGCGTCGGGTGGGGCCTGTAGCTCAATTGGTTAGAGCCGGCGGCTCATAACCGCTTGGTTGGGGGTTCGAGTCCCTCCGGGCCCACCATTCAGTCCGCGCGTTTAGGGCGACTTTCAGTCTCTGAGAAATAGTGACGCCTTTTTAATGGGTTAGCGGAGCTCTTTCGTGATGTTCTAGCGGAGAGACGGACCTTGAAGGCGATTTCGGCAGGAATGTGCCCGATCGTCTCTGCAGGGCGATTTTCGCCGCCAAGTGTTTGCGGGCATGATCGGCAATTCGCAGGGCAATCAGGCGCAGAACCCGAGTTTCGAGCGCTGATCTTTCCAGGAAATGGGCAGGTGATCCAGCCGCTTGAGCGACTCAGCGGTCAATTCGATCGGCTGCCGACCGTTGACGATTCCGCGAACGATTTCAGGTGAGAGGAAAGCCAAAGGCAGGACGCGGCTGATCTCGGCTGCATTTGATCCGGACAC
Source organism: Pseudomonadota bacterium (assembly GCA_039025395.1). Lineage (GTDB taxonomy): Bacteria > Pseudomonadota > Alphaproteobacteria > Rhizobiales > Rhizobiaceae > Hoeflea_A. The sequence goes on along the minus strand of JBCCOK010000074.1, from coordinate 17,034 downwards.
AGTAGCGAGTTCGGAGATGGTCTTGCATTCTACGTTGCTGAGCTTTTCGGAATAGGAATAGGCCCGGCCGAGCAAGCGGATCAGGTTCGGGTCGATTGCTGAAGCGGATTTTGTTTTGTCCGCAAGGACGAGTCTGGCTTCCACCCCGCGCCGTCGAAGCTGGATCTGGAACTTTATCTCGGTAACATCGCCTTCTGTACAAGTCTGCCCGTCATCTGCCAAGCCGAGCATGGTCGCCAGACCCTTGCTGTTGATCTGCAGCGTTATGGAGTTGGGCCGAAGGCTGATCCGTTTGATCATTGACTGCAGACGCGGCTTGAGGTCCTCAGCATTGGCGGTTTCAAGTTCATCGGCCAGCGACGCAGCAGATCCCGTAGCGTGTCGCGCCGTTTCCGGATCGCAATTGCCGATCCCGCACAAATCAAGCATTCCTGCCTTACTTCGCAACAGGCTGGTCACCTCATTCAGAACGATGGACTCGATCTGAGATGCCGGCAGACGCCAGCCATCCTTTTCCTTTCGATGCGCCTGCATCAGGCGGTGCGAGATATAATAGCGGTAGCGACGTCCTTTCTTGTTTGCATGGGTCGGCGACAGCCGGTCACCGGTTTCGTCGAATAGCAGACCGGTCAAAAGATGTGGCTGCGTGACGTTGGTCTTTGATCGTCGGTGTGATGCTCTGCCATCGAGCATGATCTGGACTCGGTCGAAAAGACCTTCGTCGATGATCGCCTCGTGCTGTCCGGGATAGATGTTACCACCATGACGAATGCAGCCCCTGTGGATCGGGTTTGACAGGATCCGATACAGATGACCGCGCGAGAGTGAAACACCGCCGGTCGGGACGGAGCGGTTTGGTTTTCGTGCCTTGGAGAGGATGCCCTTGGCATCTGCCGCTTCTTTCAGCTTACGGACTGATCCCAGTTCCAGATAGGTCCGGAACAGCCAGCCTATGGTTTCCGCTTCAACTTCATTGACTACAAGCTTGCGGTCGACATTGTCATATCCCAGAGGCACCATGCCGCCCATCCACATGCCCTTCTTCTTGGAGGCGGCGATCTTGTCGCGGATGCGTTCGGCTGTGACCTCGCGTTCGAACTGGGCAAAGGACAGCAGCATGTTCAACGTCAGCCGTCCCATGGAGGTTGAGGTGTTGAACTGCTGGGTAACAGAGACAAAGGAGACATCGTTTGCGTCAAAGATCTCCACAATGCGGGAAAAGTCCATCAGCGATCGGGTCAGCCGGTCGATCTTGTAGACCACCACAATGTCGACCTGATTTTCTTTCACGTCTTTCAAAAGCCGCTGCAGGGCAGGGCGGTCCAACGACCCGCCCGAAAGGCCACCATCATCGAAGCGCTTCGGCAACGGTTTCCACCCGAGTTCCTTCTGCGAGAGGATGAAGGCCTCGCAGGCTTCGCGCTGGGCATCGAGCGAGTTGAAGTCCTGTTCCAGCCCTTCCTCGGTGGACTTGCGCGTGTAGATCGCGACACGCAATTGCTTGCGGCCGCTCACAGCCCGAAGAACCTCGGCCCAGACCACCGGGCACCGGTAATCTCGCGGGCAATAGCCGACAATGATCGATAGGTTCGTCCCTCGAAGACAAAGCCCTCCTCGATAACATCGACGCTATGATTTCTTCCATGCCATTGGCGGATCAGACGTGTGCCGGGTGTCAAAGGCGACGAAGCAACCTTAGGCCGGGCCCGTGTGTTGGCATTGTCAGTATTCAACCCGCCTCCATCGCGAGCTACCGCCTCTCTTAGTTGACGCCTGACAGAAGGTGAGAGGCCACCAAGGTGCCTGGCCTGTAGATGCCAGGCAATGGCACGTTCCAACAGACCGCGCTTGACGCCTTTTGGTGGCGGACTTCGATAGATCCGGTGCCATCGTGTGACCAGTTCTGCTCGCGGGAGACCGGCCAGTAGGCCGATCTCCTCTTCCAGCTTCGATTGCGTGGACATTTTTTACTTACTGACCGATGCTTCGGCCTGTTTGACAATCTTGTAACGGCGCACACCAGTCTTATCCGGTTCGTTTTCGATCGACAGACCCATGCGCTTCTTTACCGTGCCGGACAAAAACCCGCGGACGCTATGGGCTTGCCAGCCGGTCGCCTTTCGAATGTCATCAATCGTGGCACCCTGCTTCGATCCGAGCAGTTTGATGATTATGTCGGCCTTGGTGGGTTTGCGGGGCGCCTTCGATGCATTCCGCGACACTTGCGTCTTTGTTGCCGTGTTCGTCATTTCGGTCTCCAGTTTGTTCAGGATCAGCGACATCGGCCGCCGTCACCGACACGAGCCCGCTACCGGCGGGCTGGAGACATGGACAGCAGTGCTTCCTTTGACAAGGAAGTCCAGTGGTTTTTCCACTGAAGCTAATGTCTTTGTTGGGGGGAGAGTGGGCTTTCGCTGCGGGCGCGAAGTGCTTGCACCAATTTCAGTCGAGCAGACGTCCCACGGAGCGAGCGCAAAATGGTGGCTCTATGGACAAAGAGTCCAGCCTGTTTAGCAAGCTGACGGTCACACGAATGAGGCAGTTCGCTATGACGTGGATAGGAGATTGAATTTGGCACCAATACCGGAATGTCCGATTAAGGACTTGTGCCTACGATTCTGTCAAACAAGCCGTAACTACCGATGTTTGGCGACTACGCAGCAACCGGACGTAGCATGCGACTCAGATTATCAAAGCACCCCTAGACTATGAAGCATGGCTTGCAGGTCAGCTTCCACACCCGCTGCCCGCACAATGGCATCCCTATCAATCCGGCGTGCTAGGTTGGCACGCGTCATGGGTTTATCGTATTCAGGCCACTCCTTTTTGAGGGCCTGAACTGCTCGACGCGTATCGAGCGGGCGGTGGTGCGTCTTGCCTGGCAAATGTCTAAATAGGATTGCCTCAAGGCAAGGCCATTGCCAGATTATTGTTATTCCATTTTCGGTGGCGAGTTTACGCGTTTGCGCGGCGCGCTGAAGATCGCGTTCAGCCTGGTCGAAATCTAAGAGCGCGAAGCGCTCCGCTGGCGCGCTGCGTTTCCTCCGAAGCCGCTTTATGCGCAGAACCGCCATCTCGATACGCGACAGAGGATCGCCGGTTCCCGGTCCCAATTCATCAACGTGCAGGTGCACCGGTAGATTTGACTCCCGGATCAAGTCTTGAAGAAGACTGGCATAACTGACTTCCGACGCGCCCTCACAGCCCACGTAAACCGGACGACGAATTGGGATATACGGCCGTCGACGACTCATCCGAAGCGTGGAACCCCTCCGTATGCGCCGCTAAGGTATTTTCTGTAGTGATTTTCATCTCGGCGCACCTTCACGTCCATAAGGCTATAGATGTGACTGCGGCCCTGGCGGTCCTTTTCACAGATTACGATTTCTTCCTTGTTGAGGTGATCGAGCAGCGAGGCCGAATGACAGGAAAGCCAAAGCTGTGCGTTGAACTTGTTACGCCCGGAAGCCGTATAGAACCAGCGCACCAGTTCCGGTAGCATGTTCGGGTGAATGACTGCGTCCATTTCATCGATAGCAACAAAGCCGCCCTGATCGAGCGCCGTCATAATGAACGGATACATCTTGATAAATGCTCGCGTGCCATGGCTTTCCAGCGGCCAGGGCATTTCGCTCGCGAGCCCTGCATGCTTAAACAGCAGCAGCGGCCCTCGATCCGATTGATCAACGCGAATTCCTTCCACGCCCACATCAATGCGGCTTAGCTCATTTTGCAGCTGCGATACGACGTTCGGTTGGTTCTTCAGATAGTCGATCACATCGCGATCGGCGAAGGAGTGCACAGGCTCAATTTTCAGTAATGCTCTGCGTACAGTGTCCACGATAATCTGTGCTGTGGGATGTCGAAACTTCGCAAAGGACGACAGCACAGAATGATTAGCGGCGAGTGTTTTCTCAAGATGCCGGAAGCCCGAGAGATTGAAGGTCTTTGAACCATTTACCTCTCCGTCAGCATCGCGTTCATAAACGCGCTGCCACTTTCCTCGACCGTTTGGCTTCTGACGAAGTGCTTCGTACGCGATACGTACCGCGATCCCGTCCTGGAGTTCAATTTCCAACTCGTACCGGTATACGCCCTGCTCGACCTTGTCGCCATCCATGGCACGCTGGTAGATTTCCGACGTCAGGTTCATGATACCGCCAAGCTCGATCGCGAACCGGATCGGTCGATTAGCTGATTCTACGTCATTGAAACGCTCGACGCCTACGAAGCCCGGAATTGTACGATCTACGCTGTCCCGGGCCATTGTTATGATAAACCCGAGTGCACGAAGTACCGTCGTTTTGCCGGAGGCGTTCGCACCGTAGAGGGCGACGACTTTCGGCGCACGAACGTCCGCGTTCTCAAAGATCGGAGCATAACGGCCTTCAGGGTCAGGTACTTTTCCATCCACTGACAGGTCAAGCACCTGCCGATCGCGAACAGAAAAGAAGTTCTCGACCTCAAGTTTGTAAAGCAAACGGCACCTCCAAAGGTAATGTAACGCTATTTTTAACACAAAATCGTTGATAATTCTATTAAAAGGCTAAAATTTGATCGCCTATGGGATGAGCGTCTAGCGTCCGCATTGCTGTAATCTGGCGCATCGCATGTAACTAGAATCTCGCATGTCCGCTTTTCAGCAGTGCGATGCAATATCGGCAATTTCGATGATGTCCGCTTCGGGCCGCGATTGACGCTCACCCAAGGCGGCAAAAGAGATTTTGCTGTAATGCGGGATTCGGCCGGACAGAGTCAGGGTGGACATTGCTGATCGTTTAGCTGTGGTCCATAAGATCTGCAGATAAGTAGTTAACGCAGCCCTAGGTTTGCCGATGAAAATGAAGAGCAGAAGCAGATTGATCGAGCAATACCGGGTTTACTGGAATGATTTTGATCCAATCGGGGTTATCGATTTAGGCGAGGACGATGTTTTTGACGACAGCGAGTACAACGCTTATGGGTTGAAAAACACACACCTGAGCCGAGAGAAGTAATCGCCTTTGTGATGGACCCGAGAGCCTTCAAGCTTTTGGAAGACCTTTCAACGAGAGAGAAGATTGAGAAGTTTGGCAACAGTGCATTGAAGATCAATGGCCTAGACAACATTCAGATTGGAACAGGTGATGAGGCGGCGCCACTTTACATCTCTAACAAAGATGCAGCGGCCCTGAAAATTCCTGAGCAAGATCCGGATGATACAGAAACGAATGTTAGCCACACCACTCTATGGCTACGTCTGGTAACGGTTCAATTTGAAGAACAATACAAGTGGCGCTTTACCGACGGCGGTGAACGCAAATTCACTGCTGAAATGGAAGATACTGATTTTCTGAATCAAGTACTGAATGGTGACATCAACCTGAGTGCAAACGACGCGCTCAAGTGCAGGATCAGAGAAGAACAAGAGATCAGCAGTGGCGGTCTAACAAAGACGGTCTATGTCGAAGAAGTACTGGAATACAAGCGAGGCGACCAGCAGCTGCGACTGATCTGAAGGTAAGTAAGTTGAACCTACTGGCCCTGGTTTCGCTCCCTTCTCTTTCTTTTCAGTTCCTGTCTGTACCTATAGTCTCGCTCGGCACTCTTCATCCAGAAGGGCACTTCGCAACCGGGGATTCGCTCAAGCCAGAGCCTCATATTGACGATCACTCCTTGCGGCGTAATGGTGAGGAAGCCAGAATCGGGGTCGTTCTTACGTGGCCTGTACGTGACGTTTTCACCATTGGGGTTGTCCCACGACCAGTGGGCTACGTGGCATGGCTCCATTACAATGATCCACACCTCGTCTTTGGCGCGAATTTTCCAAGGCTTTTCTTTTGTCCATCCCCACCTGATCGCGATGAACTTGTTATCGGAGGTATATAGCGGTGGAGGTTAAGGTTTCCCGCCTGCCTCCAGGTCGGTGTCGCCGTTCCAATAGAATTTCGCGCCGGAGACAAAATCGAGCTTTAGCAACAGAGGCGCGCGCACTGTGGTCGCAGAAAATCGGGCGATCTGGTCTTCGGTGAAGAATGACATCTAGAGATCCTCCACGAATGAAACGGCCGGAAATGATTTCACGGGCGGGCGAATGTCCATTGCCATCGCGTCGTCGCTCGCCAGACGCATGCGGCAGGTCGGCCGGTCGAATTCCAGGCGGTCGCCGCTGGTCGCTGCCTCGCGCAAGCGCATCGCGCCAGTCGAGCGTGCCTTTCACCAGACCGTTCAGTATAGATCCGAACCCTTCGCCCAGTCCCCGCCGCGCTTCGCGGATGCGCTCGCCGATCTGTTTCCAGGGATCGTTGGCGTCCGTTGCTGCTTTCTTCAAAGCGGAGCCTGCCTTGCCCGCATTTTCTTCCGTGTCAGCCAGCGCGTTGGCGACGGCCTTCTGCTGGACTGCGTCGAAAAACTGGCCGAGCGGATCTCCGCCCATTAGCGCATCAATCGACGCCGCGCGGTCCTGGCCGATCTGGGCCAGGCTTTCACGCGTTCTCGCCGTGATGTCTTCAAGCTGCCTGTCTAGCTGGCTTGATGCGCCGGTGATCCGCCTCGGCGGCCAGTCGCATAAACTGCAGGGTGTCTATTACTGGGCCGCCAGCGCAAGTGCGCCAGACACAGAGTTGACGATCACCATCATGCTGGCAACATTCCAGACGAGGTTATTGACCGTGGTTCGGGACTCAGCATCTGCAGCTATATCGGGGCCGAAATTTTGATCCTGAAGCGCTTTCAACAGGTTCCTGATCACTAGGATCTGTTCACTTGAATAGCGGGCGAGATCGGCTGGGGTCTCGATCCCTGCATTAACCACAAGGTTGACTGCCTGCTCATCGATCTGCCCAACGGCTTGTATTGGTACTTCGAGTGCCTGAAGTTCCTCCGTCGAGAGATCGCTAAAGATTTCTCCCGCGGTGAAGAGGCTTTCAAACGCCGCCGACGTCGCCTCGACGTTGTTCACGCTTGTCCGGCTTTGCTCTATCTGAAGCAGCATTGCATAAATCGACTGGAGTCCAAACAATGCTGTTACTGACGCCTCTTCAAAGCTCGCCAGCGTCTCTTGTGAGACCGAATCTGGTGGAGGTTGGAAGAACCATGCCTTAGAAGGCAATGTGCACAGAATAATTCCAACAAGCGCTCCTAGAATTCTAAGGCTCATCTGGACAATCCTCCATAATTTCTGAGAACCCTTTCGGAAAATGGCCACGTTGAAGCAAAGGAGCAGCAAATTTCCGAAAGCCCGGTGATTGGTAGTTCAGACACAGGTCGCGCCGGACAAGTGTCCAAGTTTCATTATCCATCAAGCCGGCTTCTGCAAGTACATATTGCTCGGAAAAAAAGCTTAACGTCTTCTGAACGAAGAGCGTTTCCTCCAACTCCGTTTGCTCTGTATTGAATAGGCGCCGGGCAAGGTCCGGGTTCGCAGTAAGTGAATCATAGAGCTCTCTGCCATGTGCAAGCGAATTGCTCAATGCTTGCGCCTGAACTGCATGGCGAGTCAGGTAGAATTGCCTCGCTGCGATGATCACCGACACAATCAGAACGATAGCAGAGATGATTGACACGATTGATGCGATCGATTGTAGTTCGTCTTTGTAACTCTTGAAGAAGTTCAATCCTCACCCTCCTGCGCAAATCGCCCAGGCGTCAATCGACAGTTCTGCCTTGAATGCTGCATGGTAATCTCAAACTGTCATGCGGCGTTCAATTGCGCAAGGAGACTCGGTTGCGCTGGGTTTCAATCAGCGGTTTGAGTGTTAAAGCTGGCGACGGAAAGAAAACAGGAGACGCTTTATAGACGCATTTTCCCACAGTGCCTTCGCACACATCAACCAAGGGCTCCACGAAGTCTTCGTTGCCGTCTCAACCAGTAGTCCTTATCCAGCCAGATTGCCGCTAACAGATTAAACGAAGACCAACAGCGAGCATCCGACTTGTTTTCGATGCTCGCGCTCAATCTGCAAATACGCAACATTATGTTTTCGTTTCGCTTTTTACCGCTTTCAAATGCCGTTTTCGGTAAGTCGGATGCATTATCCGACTTTATTTTGGTTTTAGGGCGTTGGTCGCGCGCTGCCGTTCGATCGTTTGAGGGCCGGTCTTCAACTCCGATAGCGGTTGCATTTCAACGGATTGCGGACCGCGGGTAGCATTCTGATTCAACATTTTCGAGGATCAATTGAAGCCTCGTCGGGGATATCTCGATGACGGCTCGCATCTGCTGATTGGTCTAAAACCCGCTGACAAAAGGATCGCCCGCCGATTTTGGACTGGCCGCGTCTAAACTCTTGCGTTCCCTGCGTTTCCCGCCGAATCCCACTTAATCCCGCAAGTTCCCGGAAAAGCCAGAACCCGGTGTCAAACTACAACGCTCATCGCGTCCGCTCTTCGCTTTAACGCCACGGTCTGCCAATCCTACATCACCGGTATGTTTTCCTTGAATACCACCTGAACCCGGGGCATGTGCGGTGTGTAGGGCTGCTCGCTGATCGCGCTCTGGAGGACGTTCAGTGCTTCACGCGCCTGGACTAGCGGGTTCTGTTCGATGACGGCGTCGAGGGTTCCATCGAGCAGCAGCGCCTTGTTGGTTTCCGTCGCGTCATGACCAACGAAGACCGTGCCTTCAGAGCGACCCTGATCCTTCAGGGCCCGGGCAATTCCCTGAGTTCCTGCCCCAATGTTGTAAATGGCGGCGATGTCCCGATGCCGTTTCAAGATGGCAGACGCCTCGTGAAATGCCTTCTCGCGATCGTCGAGCATCTCGCGTGTTTCGACAATCTGCAAGTTCGGAAAATCCTCGGCAAGGATGTGCCGGAAGCCCATCTCACGTTCCTCGTGCCCGCGGTAGGAGAGTGAACCGGCAATCAAGGCAACCTTTTGTGGGCGTTCGCGGGCCAGAAACTTTCCGACGATGAATCCTGCGAGGCGGCCCGCCTGGCGATTGTCGATGCCAATATAGGCGACGCGCGGCACATGCAGGATGTCAGAAGCAATCGTCACCACCTTGACGCCGCTGGTCGACAGCAACCGAATCGCCTCACGGACAGCGGGGTGATCGATGGCGATCACGCCCACGCCCCTCGTCTGACCCTGCAGGTCCATCAGCGTCTTTGCGAGGAGATCCGGGTTGATGCCTTCAATGGTGTGAACAAAGACCTCAAGACCGATCTTGGTTTCGGCCATCTCGTGTATTCGCTGAATGAGTTCCTTCATGAAGGCGTTGGTACCCAAAGGGATGACAAAATCCACGCGGCTGGTTGCAGCCACGTAGGATCCGGCAGTTCCTTCAGGGACATATTTCAGTCTTTTTGCAGCTTCGTCGACGATCTCACGGGTACGTTCGCGAACACCGCCGCGATTGTTCAGTACCCGGTCCACGGTAGCCGTCGACACACCGGCTTCGCGCGCGATATCTTTCAATTTGGATCGCATTCGGCTTCTGATTTCCCTGATCTGGTTTCCACTCTATAACCCATTACCGCAAAAGTGCGCTCCACCAAAATCAATCAGCTGAATGATGTTTTTTGAGTTAATATGATGTTGACATGGTTAACTTGAGCCGTCAATATCAATCAGAATGCCGGAATTCACCCGCAAGCCTCTGGTTTGAAGCGACCGGTTTTGGGAGGAAAGATTGACCAGCTTTTCATTCGAGCCCGATCCGAAGATCAGGGCTAAGGGCGCGCGGGTTGGCTGCATAGGGGCAGGCATGATCATGGCAGATTGCCATTTGGCCGCCTACCAGCAGGCCGGCTTCGATGTTCGGTCTATAGCATCAAGAACGATGGCGAATGCCGAGAAGGTTGCCGCCCGATACGGGATCAAAAAGGTCCATAAAAGTCCGGCGGAACTGGTCGAGGATGCCGATATCGAGGTCATCGACCTTGCTTTTCCCCCTGACCAGCAGCCAGCGTTGATCAGGCAAGCGCTGAAGCAACCGCACATCAAAGCCATCCTGGCGCAAAAACCGCTGGCGCTTTCGCTGGAAGAGGCCGTAAATCTACGCGACGAGGCGATCGCTTCCGGCAAGCTTCTCTCAGTCAACCAGAACATGCGATACGATCAATCGATGCGCGCTCTCAAACAGCTTCTCGATGCCGGAGAGCTGGGAGAGATCGTGTTTGCGCAGATTGACATGCATGCCATTCCGCACTGGCAGGGGTTTCTGGAAGATTATGACCGGCTGACGCTTTCGAACATGAGCGTCCACCATCTCGACGCGCTGCGCTTCCTCTTTGGCGATCCGATCGATATCACCACCAAAACCCGCAGGGACCCGCGGACGGAGTTCGATCACGCGGACGGGATTTGCATATCCATCCTCAACTTCGCCGATGGTGTGACCGCGCTGTCGCTGGAGGACGTGTGGTCCGGACCTCGCGAAGACGGTTATGAGGACGACCAGCACATCCGGTGGCGGGTCGAAGGCACCAGCGGTGTGGCCAAGGGTACGATTGGTTGGCCGACCGGTGCACCATCGACCCTGAGCTATGCATCCATGAAGTCGACCGGCGGCAAGTGGGAAACGCCGCAGTGGAATACAATGTGGTTTCCGCATGCCTTTATTGGCGTGATGGAGCAGCTCCAATATGCGCTGCAATCCGGCACTCCGCCGGCCCTTTCCATCGAGGACAATGTCAAGACGATGGCGCTGGTTGAGGCCGGCTACCGCTCGATCGATGAGGGCCGGACAGTTATACTTTCAGAAATCTCCACTCGCTGAGACCCAAAGGGAGGGCACACATCATGATGCAGGTTGGTATTTTCACGGGCTATTTCCCCTATTCGCTGGAGGAGTCGGCCAGGAAGATCAGGGATCTCGATTTCAACACCGTTCAGCTCGACATGCATTTCAAGGACATGGATCTTTCCCTGGGCAACATCACCAAGGACAAATGCGTGCAGATCCGGGAAACGTTTCGCGACCACAATCTTCCAGTCTGTTGTATTTCCGGCTACACAAACATCGTCCATCCCGATCAGTCTGAGCGCAGGAAACGCAACGATCTGCTCAAGGAGATCATCGCCCACGCGCAGTATCTGGGATCGCCCTATGTGATTTCGGAAACGGGTACGTTCGACACCGAAAGCGACTGGGTGCATCACCCCAAAAACAAGACCGAAGAGGGTTGGGATGACTGTCGAGCCGTTATCTCTGAGTTGTCCCAGCACGCCTACGATCATGGGGCGGTGTTCCTGCTGGAGACCTATGTCAACAACGTCGTCGGCTCGGTCGAGGAAACATTGCGCATGTTTGCCGAGGTCGACCATCCGGGCCTTGGTCTACTGATGGATCCGACCAACTATTTCGAGGCTCACAATATCGACAGGATGGACGAGACGCTGAATTATGTGTTTGACGCACTCTCGGACCAGATCAAAATCGGCCACGCCAAGGATTGCAAGCGGTCCGGCGAAAACAAGACTGAAAAACATGCCGATATCGGTGACGAGGATGCCTTGGAAAGCCATACGTTCAGAGGCGTAGGCGAAATCGAACTGCCTGCACCGGGGCTGGGCGAGTTGAATTACGATCTATACCTCGAGCGCCTTGCGCAAAAACATCCCAACATTCCTATGATCATCGAGCATCTGGATGAATCGGATGTGCCCAGGGCCAAGAAGTTCCTCGACGAGAAACTGCGCGAACACGGCCTGTAACCTGCCGGAGCAGTAGTGGTGGGGCAATGTTGCCACCGCCAATCCCGACTTGATCAACTGGAAACGGATCTGAACGATGGTCAATCTCTTCGGGCGCAGCATGAGCCGCCGAGACGTGGAGGCAAGCGCCGGTGCGTTATCGCAGTTTGCCGGTGTGCGCCTTATGACCTTCGGCGACGGTGTCGAGCGGGGCATCCGCATGCTCGAATTCCGCACCGGCACAGGTTTGCGTTTCACGGTACTGGTTGATCGCGCCCTCGATATCGCCGACTGCGAGTATCGCGGTATGGCAGTGGGCTGGCATTCACCGGCCGGATTCAAGCATCCTGGCCTGACCGAATACGAAGGTGAGGGCGGTTTGGCCTGGCTGCGGAGCTTTTCGGGACTGATCGTCACGTGTGGACTGGATCATGTTCTTTTCATGTATGACGAGCCGGCCGAGCACTATATATACGGCCCACGGCAAAAGGTGAGTCACTCGATCCACGGCCGTATCGGAACGCTGCCTGCGCGCCTGACTGGTTACGGTGAGCGATGGGAGGGTGATGACTGTGTGCTGTGGTGTGAGGGGATCGTCAGCCAGGGAACCGTATTCGGCGAAGACCTGCAACTGATAAGACGCATTGAGGCGGTGGTCGGAACAAACGAGATCCGCCTGCATGACCGGGTGGTCAATCGTGGCTTCTACCGGACACCGCACATGTTCTGCTACCACATCAATGTGGGCTACCCTGTGCTGGCGGCAGGATCACGTTACCTGGCGCCAGTCTCCGATGTGGTCTGGGCGGCGCATGATGGCGATGACTATCGAAAGCAGGAGGTAGGTTACCGAACGATAAGCCAACCGCGTATCGATTTTCATGAGCAGGTCTGGCAGCACGAAATGGCTGCCGATGCAGACGGTGAGGTGCCTGTCGCGGTGGTAAACGATGCCCTGGAAATCGGTTTCGAAGTCACGACCCGCAAGGATCAATTCCCCTGCCAGTATGAGTGGCAAAACCTGCAGGCCGGCCAGTATGCTCTTGGCATTGAACCCTCAACCAACCACGTGCTGGGGCATGGCTATGCGCGCGACAACAACGAACTGATCTGGCTGGAACATGGGCAGGAGCGTGAATACACGAGTCGGCTGAGAATACTCGTCGGACAGGATGAAATTGACGCCAGCGAGAAGAAGATTGCCGATATCGCACAGCAACCCGAGGAGGAATATCCTAAACCATCCGGCAATCACCTGCCTCTGGGAGACCGGAAATGAAGATTGGGCCAGACTATGCCCTTTCGGGGAAAACGGTCCTCTACACTGGTGCTGCCGGCGGTCTTGGCCTTGATGCGACCTTGCACTTTCTTAAAGCTGGGGCTCGTGTCGTGGCGGTCGACAATGACGCAGCAAAGGTGGAACTTTTGACGGATCGTGCCACCGAATACGGACTCGAAGGGTTGACGCTGGCCCGGACAGACATGGCGGATCTTGATGGTTTCGGCCAACGGCTTGCCGAGATTGCTGCGGAAGAGGGCGGTTTCGACATCGTCATCAACAACGCCGCTATTTATCCATCCAAGCCCTTTGAAGCCTATTCGCTCGAGGAGCATCAACAAGTGCAGCGAGTCAATGTTGATGCGGCGATCGTGTGCGTTCAGGCGGCGTTGCCCCATATGCGCGCCAACCAGTGGGGCAGAATCATCAACATCGCTTCGGTGACGTTCTACGGCGGATGGGCCAATCTGTCTCCCTATGTTCAATCGAAGGGAGCGCTGGTCGGTCTGACACGGGCCTGGGCACGCGAGTTTGGTGAATACGCGATTACAGTAAATGCCGTCTCACCGGGTGCTTTTCCTACTGATGCGGAAAAAATTCATCCGGATCCCGAGGGTTACCAGCAATTTGTCCTGGATCATCAGGCGGTCAAACGCCGTGGCACACCCGGCGACATGAGCAATCTTCTCATGTTCCTGGCAAGTGAGCAGGCGGGTTTCATCACCGGTCAGACCATCAATATAGATGGCGGCTGGGTCATGCACTAGCGCACGGACGGCAACAGTAAGATGGAAATTCTGAAAGGTGTACGGGTACTCGATTGTTCAATTGCAATGGCCGGTCCCTTCGCGGCCCAGAGGTTGGGCGATCTGGGCGCTGACGTTATCAAGGTCGAGCCGACAAGCGGAGAGTGGCAGCGTCACACGGCAGCGGGCGGTGCACAGGGCAACCGCGTGAATGTCTCTTTCTTGTCGCTCAATCGCAACAAACGTTCGCTGGCCGTCAACCTCAAGTCGGAAGAGGGCAGAGCCATACTCATCGACCTGGTCCGCACGAGCGATGTCTTCCTGCAGAACTACCGTCCTGGTGTCGCCAAGCGGCTTGGTGTGGACTACCACACGCTTTCAGCCATCAATCCGAGCCTCGTCTATGTCTCCCTTTCCGGCTATGGCGAAGGCGGTCCCTACGTAAACAGACCCGGTCAGGACCTTTTGTTGCAGGCTATGTCTGGCGCGATGCTTTCGGCCGGTCGCGATGGGGAACCGCCAACACCTGCTGGCCAATATCTGGTGGACGCAATCGCTGCCTATACCGCTTTCGAAGGGGCACTTGCGGCGCTGTTTCACCGGGAACGGACGGGCGAAGGGCAGCTCGTCCAGGTCAACATGCTCGACGCAATCACCACTATCCAGATGCAGGAACTGTCAGTTTTCACCGTAGGGGACAAGCCACAAAACCGTTCTGCCGAACCGCATGCTCATGTCTACATCCGGGCGCCATATGGTGCCTTTGAGACGAGCGACGGTTACATCGTGTTGGCCTTCCCGCCATTGAAGAGACTTGGGGAAGTTATCGGCGAGACGTCGTTTCTTTCGATGGACGAAGAGAAGGATGGGTGGACGCGGCGGGACGAAATATATGCAAAAACCCGAAAAAAGCTCAAAACCAACACCAGCGATTACTGGATCAGGCAGTTTGAAAAGGCAGATATCTGGGCCGGTCCGATCTACGGATTTGCCGATCTGGTGAATGATCCCCAGTGTGCCCACAACGGAACCTTCGTGGAGTATGAACACCCCACCGAGGGCCGAGTGAAGACACCGGGGTTCCCGATACATTTTTCCAAGACCCCTTCGCGTGTAGAGCGCGGTGCACCGATTACCGGCCAGCACACAGCCGAGATCCTGTCTGAGCTTGGTTACGACGAAGACCGGTTGTCTGCGCTGGCCAAGGACGGTGCGATAGCACTTGGTTCAATCTAGCCATGCGTTACAAGGCACTGACCTGGGACCATCCGCGCGGATTGAATGCGCTGGTTGCGGCGGCTGAAAATCTCGACGAGGCCAGACATGGGATAGCGATCGATTGGGAAAAGCAGCCACTGGAAGGCTTCGAGTCGCATCCCATCGGCGATCTTTGCTCTCGCTACGATATCGTCATCATTGATCATCCGCATGTCGGAGAGGCCGTTGAGGGCGGCTGCCTGACACCTCTGGAAGACGTACTTCCAGCAAGCGCGATCGAGCAGGTCAAGCAGAATACGATCGGCCCGAGTTTTGAAAGCTACTTCTTTTCGGGTCAACACTGGGCACTGCCGCTGGATTCAGCGACGCAGGTGATGGCGGCACGTATCGATCTTCTCTCTGGCAATTTGCCCAAATCATGGCAGCAGGTTCTAGAATACGGGCGGCAGCACGGAAAACTCCTGCTTTCGCTGGCCGGACCGCACGCTGTTCTGACCTATTTTTCACTGTGTGCCGCGCAGCGTAACCTGCGTACCGATGACAATGCATCAGTGCTTTTCGATCAATCCATTGCTGTCCCGGCAATCGAAATGCTGTTAGAATTGGCACGATTTGGGGCACCGCAGTCATATGAATGGAATCCGATCGAAATCCTGACTGCAATGTCTGAAACAGATGACTTTGTGCTCTGTCCTTTGGTGTTTGGATACGTCAATTACAGCGATCCGCGTTCAGCAAAACCCGTCCGCTTTTTCGATGCGCCAGCGTGGGGTAATGGACAGCGGCCAGGCTCAACCCTCGGTGGTACCGGCATTGCAATCACCAGGCGCTGCAAGGTCACACCGCAACTGATCGAACATCTGCTGTGGCTGATGAGTGAGAACGTCCAGCACGGCCTGATCCCCTCGAATCAAGGCCAACCCAGTCGGCGGTCGGCTTGGTTTGATCCATCCGTCAACCAGTTTTGGGGCGGTTTTTACCGCGAGACAGCCAAGAGCATCGAGAGCGCTTTCATCCGTCCGCGCTACTCGGGCTACATATCATTCCAGACCCAGGCTTCGCAGGTGCTGCGCGACGAACTGGCCGGAGGAGGAGAGCCAGTAAAGATCCTGACGCGGCTGCGGAATCTGTTTGTTCAGTCATACCGTTCTGGCCAATAAAGGAGCCGATATGTCGGATGTCAGTTTTTCAATCGAAAATCATATTGCCAAGATAGAGCTCAACAGGCCGCAAAAACTCAACGCCGTGACTCCGGACATGGCCCGATTGATTGTCGAGGCGGTTGAAGAATGCAACCACTCGGATCAAATCCGCTGCGTCATCGTTACCGGTTCCGGCGAAAGGGCTTTTTGCGCCGGATCGGACATCGCCGAACTCGATGACTACGAGACAGCTTGGCAATTCAGGAATCGCCCTGACTACTGCGATGCTATTCGAGATTTGCTGAAACCTTCAATCGCGGCAGTCAACGGCTTTTGCCTGGGCGGCGGTCTTGAGACCGCGATGTCATGCGACATCAGGATTGCATCAAAGAATGCCAAATTCGCGGCTCCTGAAATCAAGTTGGGCTGGATCGGCGGCGGTGGAATGACCACCTTTCTGGCGCACTCCATCGGTGCTTCTAATGCCGCGTTCATGACCATGACCGGAGAGATGATCGACTGCGATACGGCATTGCGTTGGGGAATTGTGACAGAAAAGACCGAACCCGGCGACCTTGTTCAGCGCGCCAATGAAATTGCCGCCATCATCGCCAGCAGAGCGCCCATAGCCGCGGAAACGGCAAAGCTGAACCTGAAAGCGACGTTCAACATGCCGATGGAAAAAGCGATTGAATATGAACGCGATTTGCAAACAATCTGCTTTGCAACAGAGGATGCTGCGGAAGGACGTCTCGCGTTCAAGCAAAAACGCGCCGCCCTGTTTCGTCGGCGGTAAGGACTTATGAGCGGATGATCAACTCATAAGGCAGAATGACATCCTTCTGGGTGCCGCCGTCGTTGAGGTTGCGCATCTGCTGTATGGAGGATCTTGCAAAACCGATATGCGGGACACGCACTGTGTCGAGCCACGGTGCCAGCCACTCATTGAGCGGATTATCGTCGAAGCCGTAGATGCGCACATCCTGTGGAACTGACAGTCCAAGCTCACGACATCGTCTGAAAACACCAT